>CAMQVH010000013.1 GCA_947038155.1 uncultured Bacteroides sp.
AGAGCATCTGACTGTTAATCAGAGGGTCCTTGGTTCAAGTCCAAGAGGAAGAGCAAAAAAGAAGCCACCTAAGAGGGTGGCTTTTTTATTTGGTATCATTTATGAAGTATCTTATTAAAGAGAATTACGTATAATCACCTTCGTCGGATTACGCTTATAGATTGTGTTTCTGTCCAGGATTACAGATGCAGCCGTTTCCCCCATCATCTCAAAATCTGTGGAGATAACAGTGATTCCCCCTTCTAATATCTCCTTCACAGCGGTATCATTATAAGAAATCAAACCTATTTCTTTGCCCAATTCATAGCCATTCTTCTTTGCCAACTTAATCAGTGCCACATCGTCCGTATCATACCGGCTAAACGTAATATAAGCATTCCCCTTACGGAAATTCTTCTCTTCCACATTCGATTCTATGGAATAAGGAAGTTCGCTCTTGACGCAATAACGCAGAAAACCATCAATGACCTGCTGCGCATGAATCGCTTCCGGACGTGCTATCAGAATCAGTTTCTCATAATTCTTCAATCTATCCTGCAATTGCAGAAGACTGCAATAAATATCATAGCCATAATCCTGATAGATGCAACTATAGTTACCACTCAATCCCTGCTGATTATAATCTATGATTATTCTCTTCTCCGCCGGAATCAGGTTCAAGACATCCGTCACATCTTCTTTCAGGAAAGTAGCTATAATATAATGTGTATAATTACCCAGATTCTCCTTGATAAGCTTTTCAAAAACCTTATAGTTATGATGATGAAAGTAAATATCAATATCCCCTACATCTTTCAAAGCATTGAAAATAGAGCGATAAATCTGTTCACGCATCACGTTCATCTTATCCAATAACAAAAACACATGATAAGAATGATTTATAGATATTTTTTTCACAAAATACCCCTTCCTGTAAATCGCTTCGATGACTCCCATCTCCAATAAGTAGTTCAGCCCCTTCAACAAAGTCTCCTTACTCATGTGCAATTGTGTCTGTAATTGGTTCAATGAAGGTATCTGGTCACCTATCTGAAGAGTCCCGTCTTCAATCAGTGAATTAATATAATCCACTAATTGAAGGTACTTCATCCGTGAAGCGGGTTTCTTCTGTTCTGTTACATCAAGATTCTGGTTCTGCATTACTACCAAGAGTTAAATAAATATTTAGCAAATATACTTAAATACCATGATAAAGCAATATTAATATCTCATTCAAAATATCTTGAACTATTCATAGCACTTCACCGCAAACAAAGCTGCCGGAATCATTTCTGAAGGATGCTCCAACACAATTTTAATCTCATCGGTCACCAGTTTCTCCGGAAATACAAACTCATTTATCGACTGATGGTTGTCTGTTTTCTCATAAATCAACCGGTTCTCTCCATCGTATATTTTATATTTCTCCACACAGAAAGGCATCTTATTCTCCGGATGCGTCATCTGAACCGTTTCCATCGGCTGGTCAAAATCCGTATCAAAAAAGAGAGACATCTTTCCGATATGTACAGCCGAGTCCCATTTGATGGTCAAAGCCGGAGCAGGGTCATCCAACTCTGCAACCCAAGCATTCGGCGACTGAACCGGACGGTCAATGCCATTATTAATATCTGAAACAGAAAAAATATGGCAGTCCTTTTCCAACAGGACAGCGATATTATGCCCTCCGGGTCTGCGCTTCGGACACCAGAACTCAAATTCCTCAATGCCGATATCTTCTTTAGGAGTCTGCTTCCCAAAATTGGATACAGCCTCATTAATGGTGTTAAACACAGACAAAACTCCAGTTATCCTTTCCTGAGTATATTGCAATTGCACCAGAGGATTTTTCTTGAAAACAAGGAAAGCATACTGTTCTTCCGGTATCACGGCTTCAAAAGTCAGCTCCAACTGTTGCCTGCCTTGGCACAAGGAGACTGTCTTCGCTTCCAAAGTAACATCCGGAGTATGATTGAACGGTTTGCTGCTTACACGAAGCTCTACTTCCAACTCTGTCACTTCGGAAACAGCAAGTCCAACTTTCACCATTCCCAACACATCCCCTTTATGTAAAGGTATCATTTGAGCAACAGACTCATCCAAAACCTGCATCCCACCATCAGCCGGAAAACCCTTAAAACGATATTCACTGGATGCAGACAAAGTGGCTTTCGCTACCAGATTCTCCTCATCTTTTATAGCCATATCAGGGATATATTGACCCATTCTTGATAATTTCGCCTGCAATTCAGGCACTCTTCCCAAAGAATAGACTTCCCTCGGAGAGATATTCTCTTTCAGACAAATAGCCGCAGCCATCGCAACAGCCTGTGCACTGTGCGCAGAAGTAGCCATCACACGGGTCGAGCCGAAAGCGACGTGTGATGTACTTATGATTCTTCCGGCAAGGAAAAGATTGTCAATGCCCCTGCTGTAAAGACAACGATAAGGAATCTGATATACCCCTTTCGAGTGCCACTGGTTACAGGCCGACTCTTCTCCGAACACACCGGCTGCCGGATGCAAATCAATACTCCATCCACCATAGGAAACCGCATCCTCATGATGTCTTTGCTCTATGACATCCTGCTGAACCAGCATATAGTCGCCTTCAAACCTTCTGCTCTCCCGCTTTCCAGGAATACAGCCTACCCACTCCAGTGTCATAGTCTCCGCTTCCGGATATCTGCCCGAGTTCTTGATATAATCCCAAGCACCATAAATAACTTTCCACAATTCCCACTTAATTTGCTCCGTATCATGCACTGTGTCCAAGTCGCCTCCGTATTCAACCCACCATAGTTTACAGCCATGTTCCTTTGCATTGAAACTACGGAACCGCGGAACAGTCTTCGTCACATCCATCGCATAAGAAGGAGCCACATATTTCACCGGATGACCGGTATCCTTTGTATAGAAGTACAGGCTGTGCCCCAAAAGCTCGCCATAATCCTCGGCCGGTGCAAACTTTTCGCCAAACTCCTCTCTGCTCTCCGCTCCCATGCGATAAGGAGCCCCAGAAAGGAAACCGACAACACCGTCACCGGAAGCATCACAAAACAAAGGTGCAGACACTTCGTACATGGTGCTGTTCTGGCTACAGAATCCCCGGACACTTTCTATTTTATGGCTGGAACTCTTTTTCACCTCATACACGCAGGTATTCAGCAATAAAGTTATATTTGGTTCGCTCACCACCTTGTCAAGCATGACAGAATCAAAGATTATCGGATTGCCTTCCGGGTTGCGGAACGTATTCTCCACCATAATCTCATCTATCACACCACCTTCACGTGCCCAGCGATTATTATTTCCCATGTGAGAAGTTGCTCCGAGCATCCACAGCCTTATCTCGCTGGAACCATTTCCTCCCAGTACCGGACGATCTTGTATAAGCACCACTTTCAAGCCTTGCCGAGCCGCGGTTATGGCAGCACAAACCCCTGAAATACCTCCGCCTACTATTACAAAATCAGCCTGAATCGTATCTGTCTTAAATATTCTCACACTATTAAACTTATCAAGTACCATCTTCTCGTATCTAATTAATTTTACTTCTATTTTAGCTCTAAACCTACTTTTCTATCTTTATTACCTTACGTAACCGGATGTCATCGGACGCACTTCCAACAAGTATTTCATAACTTCCCGCATCATAATCAAAGTCTTTCAATTCCGTTTTGTAATAGGAGAAAGCAGCCTTGTCCAAAGTTATTTCCATTTCCTGCCCGGTGTTTTTTCTGATAAAATGCTTGGCAAACCCTTTAAGCTCCTTATAAGGTCTTTCGACTTTCGGATGGATAGGGCGAACATATACCTGGGCCGTTTCCGAGCCGTCATATTTCCCTGTATTCTTTACAGTAAACCTGACCTTAACCAGCAAGTCTTTGCCTTTCTCCCTGTTTACACGCAAGTCAGAGTATTTGAACGTGGTATAAGACAATCCATAACCGAACGCAAATTGAGGTTTCGTATCACTGACATCGTAATGCCTGTAACCCATGAAAAGTCCCTCTTTATACTCTACCCGTTTATCACCATCCGCATCATAGTAATATGGATAAGCCGGATTATCCTCCCATTTCTTTTCAAAAGAGACGGGTAACTTTCCACTGGGATTCACTTTCCCGAACAGGATTTCAGCAACAGCCGTCCCGCCTTCCTGACCGGCATACCACAGATGCAACAAGGAAGGAACCTTATCTATCCATTTCGACATATCCACATTCCCGCCGGCATTCAGCAGCACAACCGTATTCGGATTGGCAGCAGTGATACACTGCACTAAACTATCCTGATACTCGGGCAACTCGAAAGGCCGGTCATTACTTTCACGTTCACTGCTCTCATTAAATCCTATATTCACAATAGCCACATCGGACTTTCCGGCAATTTCCACAGCCTCATCAAAGAGTAGCTTATCCTCTCTCCATCCGAAAGAAATATCAACAGGATGCACATTAGCAAAATATTCAAGAACAACAGGATATTCCTTACCGGCTTCCATCGCCAATACAACCTCACGAGTTGTTATCCCCTGGTCTCTCCACTCATTAATCACCATTTCCGTACCGACTTTCAAACGGAACCCGTCGAACCCTCTGACTATGAACCGATAATCAGCGCTTTTCTCCGGACGTACAACTCCACTCCAACGCATGGAACAGTGGTCATACGGAATGCCTTTATTCTCGGCAGCAATATGCCAGCCATTGCCAATATTGACAATCGTGTCTATCACAGTTTTTGCCGGTGTACCCTTCAAACGGATATTATCAAAATATTCGGCCTTTAGTCCTTTAGTCCGGCTTCCCGCTTCTGTGTAAAAAACTGCATTGGCAACCGTTTCTGTCAAAGTAGGCACGCCGGGCGCATAAGAAATCTGAAGATCCTGTCCGACATTCTTCAACCCCTCCAATACCGAAACAGAATGGAACGGGAATGTATAAGAACTCCCACCTCCCGATATATAAGAGTTCGCATTGGGGCCAATCACGGCAACCGACTTCACTTTTGAAGGGTTCAACGGAAGTAGCCCATTCTCATTCTTCAATAATACAACGCCTTCTCTAGCCAGTTCCAATGCCACTTTTGCCGCTTCCGGGTTATTATATGGAATAGAACTATCCAATTGCTCATTATCAAAAAAGCCGAACCGGAACATAACTCTCAGGATTCTCTTCACTTTCTCATCAATAGTTGCTTCCTTCACTTTCCCGGCTTTTATCGCAGGAATCAGATTCTCCTTATTCATCCACTTTCCACGCGGCATCTCCAAGTCCAGACCACCATTGGCCGCACCGACAGCGTCATACGTAGCCGACCAGTCACTCATTACAATTCCATCAAATCCCCATTGTTTTCTCAACACTTGATTATTCAAATAATCATTCTGCGTGGCATGAACCCCATTCACCGGGTTATAGCTATCCATAACGGCGCCCGCACCCGCTTCCTGAATGGCAGCCTTATATACGGGCAGATAAATTTCATGCAACACCCGCTCGTCAATGTCACTACTTACATTGTTGCGATCCCATTCCTGGTTGTTTGCAGCATAATGTTTCAGAGTAGCCACTACCCTCTGATCCTGCAATCCTTTGACATAACCTATTGCCACCTGAGAGTTCAGGTACGGGTCTTCCGTAAAATACTCAAAGTTTCTTCCACACAAAGGAGAACGAAGAATATTCACACCGGGACCTAATAATATATGTACGCCACGCGCCCTTGAGTCTCTTCCCAATTGTTTTCCTAATTCATATGCCAGTTCCCTGTTCCAGGTCGAAGCAGTCAGCACCCCTGCCGGATAAGCTGTCGACTTACCGTCTTTATGCGTACCGACAGGCCCGTCCGTCAGTTTTATTTCGGGAACGCCCAGACGTTCGATTCCCCTTATATAAAAGCCTTTATAACCTCCTATATAATCTAGTTTTTCTTCCAATGTCATGCGGTGGAGCAAATCATTCGTCCTATCCTCCACAGAAGCTGTCTTATCTTTGTATATCTGAGCAAAGCCGCTCATAGAAAAACAACTTAAAATTCCAACGATCACTAAATGCTTCATCATTCTATTTTACTATTTGTTATTTAATATATTTGGAGATAACCTTTTTCCACACAGCGTACCCTTCGGCAGTCAGATGTAGCCCATCTTCCCGATAATGCTCCGGAAACAATTCTCCGTCCGCTGTAAACATCGGGGTATATATATCAGCGTAGGCAGCATTCGTTTGTTGCTCCACAAATTCTTTTATCAAGGCATTTGTCTGCTCTATCCTTTTCTTATCCTTCAATCTCCGTACAGACGGTTTGATAGAGATAAAGACAAGCTCCGCTTCCGGCTTTTCCTTCCGGAGAATAAAGAATAGCCTCTTGATCTGAGCCAGTATTTCGTCCGGAGTCCATTTGTAGCCAATATCATTGTCCCCTTCGTAAACAAAAATCTGCTTAGGTTGATAAGGGCTTATCAGGCGGTCTTTATAATTAATCAAATCTATCGTCTTCGTGCCGGAAACACCCCGGTTAAGTACCGGCTTCCCGGGAAAATCATCCGCCAGGGATTTCCAGTTCTCCATCGTCGAGCTACCCACAAAAAGGATCAAGTCCTTTGTCGGCGGATTGACGGAATCCGCTTTCTCATAACGCCTCATCTTCTGATCCCACTTCAGTTGTTGTGCCAGTTTAGGCACTCCCTTTACGCGTTCACACGGAACAGGCTTGCCACGCAAAAGTATCCTGCCCAAATAGATTACGGACTGGTCATACTTTTCGGGATGTGCCGTTATATCCTCCCATTGCTTACTGCCGAGTATTTTTTTCTTGTCAGCCTTCTCCGAAGAAATCCGGACAGTCACCTGATGAACACCTTTATCTAACTTAATCACGTCATATTGTCCGCGATAGCGATTGTTACACCAGGAATTAAAACGATTCAACGTATAATTCCCGATACGGTCATTCGCTTCATACAGATGAAAACCTTTAGTACCCACCTCTTTCAACTGAACAAATTTTCCGTCAACCAGAACTTCCACCTGTCCTACCTCCGGACCGCCAATATCAAACAATCCGAGCATATCCCCCTCAAAGCCAAAGGAAAACGACGCCCCTTCCTTACTGCCGGTCATCACTGTATCAAACCATCCGGCAAATTTCTTTAAAGAAGGGTTCTCTGACGTATTCACTTCTTTCCATGACCTGTCAAAAGAAGCAATCTGTGAAGGAATATACATTTCGGCTTCTTCCCATTCCGAACCGATTAACGGTTCCGGAAGCCTATGTGCCTGCAAAGCACCATTTCCCTTCCGTATCTTCTCTAATCCGCGGGCAATGGCGGATGCATACAAATTTCCTCCCTCAGCGACAGGGTGAATCCCGTCATTAGAAAACAGAATCTTCCCGGCAGCCACCTCTTTATTACCTTTCCAAAGCAGCTTACCCGCCTTTTCGAGTGTTGCCGCCTCCATTCCCAAATGAATGGAAGGGAGTTGATAATGTGCGGCTATGTCTTCCAGTCCCTTAATCACCTGCGGAATATCCCCTTTCTGATAAGTAGTAATCTGGTTCGTATAAACCGTATAAATCAAACAAATATCCGTATGAGGATTCTCTTTTATAATCTTTCGGAGCATCCCTTCCATGCCATCCGGATAACCGCCGTTTACTGCAAATTCAATAAAAATGAGATCCGGCTTGTATTGCAACACCTGTTCACGAATCCGGAAAGCGCCCAAATCCGTCCCCGTACCGGACACCCCGGCATTAATCCACTTAAAACGGGCATTGGAAAAAGCATTTTCCATATACCGGGTGGTTTGCAAACGATAGCAATATTCTCCTTGTGTAATGCTTCCACCGATAAAGGCAACTGTGACTTCCTGTCCTTTCTTTATTTTTGAATAGAAATTGGGAAGTCCCTTTCTTACTGTACATTCTTTTTCATTATAATAACCGCCAGGTTGTATCAATGGAATTTCCTTATCCGCCGTTGTGTACACCAAAGGCGAAGCTCCTCCCTGCGAAGCGGCAATCTTGTCCAAATCAGCCCGGCTCTGTCCATAAGCGCAGGGAAGTACGGTCATTAGCGCCATTCCTGCAAGAACAGTTCCCAGTTGTCGTATTTTTATCATCTTCATTTTGAATTAAGTATTATTTCCTTCGTTTTATCTGTCTGTCCTTTCGATTTCACCGTTACTTTGACAACGGCCTTCTCGTCCATCTTCAATTTATAAAAACTCCATTCGAACGGATAAGAAGCAACCGTGCAAGCCTGTCCGTTACATTCCACCGCAACGGACATTTCTCTATCCTTAGCCGGTGCAGTTTCAGCGAATCCATACACAGAATCCCATCCGAACGGAGAACGGATACGGAATAAGAACACCTTACCGAAAGGTTCTCCCATATCAACCACCTCCATTCCATTCTTCAATACAGGATAACGGGGCTCTTTGCGAGGTTCGGCCAAAGGAAACGCCAAAGCCCTGAAACCTTTTCCCGGAACAGAAACCTTAACCGTATTTCCAGTCCTGCTTATCTTTGCCGTTTTCCCCTTCTCCGTATATTGTACAATATCACCCTGACCTACTAATCCGGCAACCGCGTCCAAACGGACAGTCAATGATTCTTCCTGTTCGGACTCACCGGACAGAATCACCCAGAAATATTTATCGGAAACCGCAGTCAGATAATTTACTGTCGGATTATCCACTTGAACCAATCCTTTCTTTGTCCAAAGTTTCGCCTTGCTGTCTCCAAATATCTTCCCTTTCTCATTTCCGTAGATACGGTTTGTAAACCAGACAAAGCCTTCCTGCTTGCAGGATTGGAAATAGATATTCCCCCTGGAACGTTCTATCGCCTCAGACACCAGATAATCCCACGTAAATGCCAAATGGGGCGGAATATGATGGTAATAGATAGAGCTTACATCCGGCCCCTTATAAGGAAAATCCGGCGACAGGGTAATGTCCGTATATCCGGTGGCATAATATCCCGGATAATTTGTAAATCGCCCGATGACTCCATTCCGGGCATAAGTCTCATAAATAGGTTTACGAGTATATTGAAAGAGACGAAGCAGATGAGGAGCCCAGTTGCTCATAAAGACCGGACGCACTTGTTTCCCCTTTGTCCGCAGGAAATAAGTCGAAGGCTGTTCAAACCCCAGTCCGACCGGCGAAACAAGCCATTCCGGCACTTGCTTCTCCTGTGCATCATTCGCCACGCGGGGGAATCCCAGGCGGAATTTCTCTTTCCCTTTCCACCACAGGTTTGTATTTCCATCAAAACGGTTTCCCGGATGAATCGTCTGCGAACCTTCATTTACCGCAGGGTAACTTCTGATACCCGCAATCGTATTAGAAGCGCCGTATTGTGCCGCTTTCAGATATTTCTCTTCTTTTGTCAACTCATACAGATCAATCAGATCCCACCACGGAGCATACACATTCGTATTATAAAAAGACATCAGACCTACCGGTTGGGATGAGTTCCTGTATATCTGCAAGTCTATATACCGGTCGGCCGTAGAAGTAGCCATCCGTTTCCATTTCTCATCTCCTGTAAGGTTATAGGCAGATATTGCCTGCACCCACGAGAGAACCTGCGTAGAATATCCCTTTGTTTTCCTCAAGGTATCACCCGGCAAGGCGATGGAAGTCAGCCACGGGTTCAACCCTCCCAAAAGACGATGCAAGCCTTCGTAATAAGAAGTGTTGAACTGCGAATGAAAAGGATTGAGCCGGAGTGTCTCAAGCGTTTTGTTATATCCGCCCGGCACCAAGTCCGTAGCCCATCTGTATCCGCTCCGGGACAATGTATATTCTATTGTCGGCAAAGAGCGTGACAGATAAAACTCTTCATCTTCCGAGAAGACAGAAGCAGCGACAATAGCCAAAGGAGCAGCGTGCACTACCGTCGGAGCCGTTTCCGGATCTCCTTCAATATCATAGAACCCTTTAAGACCTGCATCCCAACCGCCATACTCTTCGTTACGCATCAAATCCAGTATATTGAACATTGCTTCAGTCAGTGATACATCCTTTTGTTTTCTGTAATCTTTCACCTTATATACTTGCTCCGAAATATATTCCACCGCCTCATTCCAGCCCGTCGGAAGTATGCCCACCACAAACTTACGCTCAATCACCTGCCCTGCCTTCACGCGGGAGTCCTTCATCCCCATCACGGGAGCAAAAGCCACCGGCTGAACTACATTCTGTTCATTCTTGACGGAGAATCCCATCGGAGAGAAATCCACACTTCCCCATTCCTGCGGGAAAGTCGTATCGTCTCCGCATATAAATGACGACATCACTCCGCCCAAAGGCGTGGTAGATTCAGCAATAGCCAACGGTTGTTGCATCATCGAAGAAAGCATCATCACCGGATGTGAAGAAACACGCTTATACTGAAACATCGGCGGAAGAAGCAGGTTGCTCATATTCGGCTGGGGCACAGGCTGGAAAGCTGAAAGCCCCATACTGTACATTCCGTCTGTAGCCGGACGACAGGACAACCTCACCTCGATATGATTTCCTTTGGCGGGCAGCGTCCAGTAACCCGTGACGGTAGAGCCGTTCTTCGTGATATACTGTACTTCAATAGTCTTATTATCCTTGTTCACCGCTTTCACCGGAATGGCCTCGCTAAGAACTCCCGCCACATAAGGATTCAGATAATCCTCGTCAGACTGCACCGTGTATTCTTTCCCCCCTACGGTAAATGTCCTTTTCGATACCGCATTCTTCCAGGAAGGAAAGAATTTATCATTATCCACCGGACTTTGCTCCGCAGTGATAAGAAACACCTTATGATCTTCCATAGTAGACAGGAAACGGCGCCAGATTCCCTTCACCTTGATTTCCGTCCGACAAGCAATCGCCTGGTTATTCACTCCGGCTTTTACAAAACTCAACCGGATATCCGGATTCTCTATATTAGCCACCATTTCCGCATCAGGCGACAATAAAAGCGGAGTAGACACATTGTCGAAACCCGCTCCTTTCGTTTCTACCTTAACGGGATTTTTTCTCCACTTTCCAATCTCCTTCCTATCCATCTCATTGGGATTGACAGAATGATCTTTCACCAATAGAATCGCATCACATCGGCCGAAGTTCTTTTTCGTATCATGCAAGCGCAATAGCACTTTTTTTCTTTTCAACTGCACATTGCCCACATTTTCCCAATAAAATCCGGCCTTACCGTGTTTCCCCGATTCTTTCATCGGTTTCTCATCCACACTCAAACGGAACAAGCGCGTCCCCGGCAATTTCTCATAATCCGCCGACCTTACCCATACGTTATAGTCCCCTTCTTCCATTATATTGACGACCGTAAGCGCATCAAACTGTTCATCAAGACTTCCACCACCGTTCAAACGAAGCATGGCACTGCCCATACAATCGGCCGATCTATCCGCTGACCATTTTCCTTTGAACTGAAAAGCCTCAGCTTCAATCAAATATTTATCTTTCTGTGCATACGTGTCTAGTCCTACGATCACAAAAAGAAGGGTGCAAACAAAGTTCTTTATTATCCGGTAATTTATGTCCATATCCTATTTATATTTAATCTTTAGAACTGTCAAGCCATACGCATCAGTCGTTACGTTCCAGTTTTCCACGCCATCCAGAGGTGTGGAACGGCCTTGATTATCCAGGCAAGATACGTCTTTCACACGGATCTTTTTTCCGGGGAACAGACATTCCGCATCCATTTCAATCAAAGAGGACTGCTTTTCATCATCATTGTTCAGCAAGATCAGGAAAACGGTCTTCTCCTTCCCGTTCACAGCAGTCATATATTCCACGTAAGGATTATCCAGCTTGAATAACCCCGGACGCATTATCAAATCGGCTTTCGTACCGAATACGATGCCGGGCGCAAAGCCATAAGTCTGGTGAGGCCCCACTTTCGGAGTGATGAATCCACCCGGATAAGTTATCTTGCCATTTGAGCGCAAGGATATTTCAGACAATAAATAGTCGGTAATCCATCCCACCTGCCACCAGGCATGATGAGGATAAGGTCCCGCCCCATTATTCATCGAATCCCAATAGTAAGAAGCGACTCCCGTTTTCAAGTCCACAAACGCATCTCTTCCTATGGCTGCGGCACGTGCCATATTCAGGAATAACGAGTCCTTTGTCAGCCCATACATCCGTACGAACATTCCGGCATGGCTGGCTAATAATATCGGTCCGCGGTGATTGGCTGAACCGGCCACCCCACCATGTTCGAAACTCAATCCCACCTGACTGATTTCCCAGTCTTTCCGGGCTATCCCTTTTACCTGTTTCACCGTTTCTGTCGGAATAGGATGCGTATAAACCGATGCCGTATAAATCTTAGCCGCCGATATAGCCGCTTCTTTATACTTCTCGTCTTTTGTCACATTATACAGTTCCAACAAAGCCTGTACACTTTGTGCTGTCGCAAAATCCGGCACGAAACGTGTGTCACCGCAAACACCCAGGAAATGTCCTTTCCTTACAGCGTTCTCCACATACCAGTCCGCTCCTTGTATGGCAGCTTGCAGATACTTCTTATCTTTCAATATCTCGTAAGCAATCAACAGTCCATAAAACGTAGGCCGCAAGTCCGCAATATCGGTAAAGATGGGTTCCAATGTTTTGTTCTCATAAGCCACTTCCCATTGTCCGTTAGGTTTCATCCATTCCAACAAACGGTCGGCAGCCAGTCTGACGTGCTGTTTCAGTTCCTTTTGCTGTGGTTCGAAAAGCAGGATATTGCCCATGTCCATCAACATGTAATAAGTAGTAGCAATGGGTTCCGTATAAGGTCCCCACTCTTCGGTGAACCGTTTACTCTTATACAAATAATACTGTCCGGCAGAAGAGCCATATAGGAAATCTTTCTCCGCATGTTGTTGCATCAGTTTAAAATTCAACGCATTCGGCAGTCTCTTCCGTGTCAGACGAGGATCATCCGTCAACTTTGCCAGCATCCACATAGCCCCGTAATCGGAGTTTTTCATGGCGTCTTTTTCCGAATCATACACACCACCCAGATAATCCTGTGCTCCAATCGTCACTCCCTTATATACGTGGTTGTGCCATTTGGAAGTACTGTCATTAGTAAGGTATGCGTGCATATCGTAAAGCCTCTGTGTCAATGAATACTTAGTCTGTTTCAACTTTAGAAAATCAGTGAAACGATAAATATCATTAATCGCATGTTTCAGTACGGCATACCAGTCCGCTTTCCGGATGGTATAACGGAAAGAGAAAGAGAGACTGTCCCCTACATGAACCGATGAGTTCTTCTCTCCCAACACAGGATGATAAAGCGTAGGGGAGAACTCTCCTTCCCGGTTCATGACCGACAATCCGAGTTGCCATTCCGCATGCAACTTTTTATCCTTCGGCCAAGGATCCCTGCCCGTACCCGGTTCGGCTGTGACGGCAACGGTCACGCCCTTTTTGTCCGTTATCAATGCGGACAATGTAGAAGCGGTGCGTTCTCTTGCCACCACCGGTACATCGGGGATTCCCTGCCCATAACCATACGCTTGCACAAAATCCGTGTTTATGGCATTCCCCTGAAATATTCCAGGAACAGTAGCCCACTGAAAATTATATTTATCTATTGAAACCAGCGAAGGAGTTGCCAAAGAATAATAGCCGTCCCTCTTGGGATACAAGATGAAATCAACTTTAATATCATTCTGATGAACCGGATCCAGACACCACTTTTCTGTAATGCGCATCGTTTCATCTTCGTACCGGAAACAGAGCTCCGTATCGGAAATACGTTTTACAGAGGAAGGGTGAAAAACCAGATTCTCCCCTGCCTTATTCAAGGCAACAGCATTGGTATTCTGCTGCCATGAAGGAATAATGTAGCGATACTGTGGAGCTGGGAAAAGAATCTCTTTTCCCGTATTGTCATATAGTTTCTGCGATGTGGTTCCGGGTTTGGACGTAGCGTATAAAACGTTATGCTGATAGTTGGCAGTTTCCATAGAGTTCCATCCGTCGGATCCCTTCACTTTCAGCGTTTCCAAAGTATATCCGTCGGCATCCTTTTTCCACCTGAGTTCAAGTTGGTCGTTAGCCAATCGCACTACCGACAGTTCCTGGGCCGGTAAAGCGACAGACAAGCTTAGTGCTACACCTATAGAAAAATAGTTAATGAAATTCTTTGGCATCCCTTTCATTTTTATCAGTTATTCTTTTACTTCAATATTTAATTTCACTTGCGAGTAATTACTTCCGTCATACCAGTCGAATACAGCTTTATAAATGCCGGGAGTATTGTAAGTATGTACGTAATCTCTGGAAGTGACACTATTTAGAGAGACTCCCTTATCAGGAGTACCTTTTCTGAGATTAAAAGCTTTCGATATAGCCCAATCATCATTTTCCGGTTGGTTTGCCCCTCCGTCAATCAATATCTGACTGGAAGAAACTAAATTCCATGTTACAGCGGGATTTTTAAAATCGACAGCTTTCCACCCCATTGTAGACATCGCCGCCAAACTATTCCTTACGCCTTCAGGAGAAATCAAATCAAGGGTTATTGCTCTAACGATCCAATTATTCTGCCTGGGCTTTTCAGTATCCCTGTATCGGAAAGCCACATAAAGTTGAGCGTTCGGGTCATCACCTGCATACTCTTTCAAACTAACTTCTCCGGAAGGAGTGCGATCCACTCCTGACGAGAATGTAAACTTCTCAGACAAATCAACCCAATCGGCAGCCTCCACACTTTCTTCATCATAAATACCATTAAAATCATTAGATACCAGAAACTGCAGATTCTGATAGATCTCACCATAACGCACCCAAGTCGAGAAATTCACCACCATATCATTATCCGCATAGAATCTCTCCCTGAAGTCAAAGTTATGTCCGCTTTCTCCGGAATAGAAAACTACATTGTTGGCATTATTACCCGTCAGGCTAAACGTTACAGGCTCTCCCGCCTTACATTCCACCTTATCCGGCAAAACGCTCAACGAAGCGGGAATCTCTTCTTCCACCGTACCTCGCACCTCTACAGTCAGTCTTGTCAATCCATGATCACTGCCATTGTACCAGTCGGATGTCGTTTCAAATACAACCTCATAGATTCCCGGTTTAGTATATATATACTTATACTCATCCATCGTCGTACTGATATTCTTCAATGCAACCCCCGTATCGGGAGTGGTTTTCCGGGCATCAAAAGCCTGCGAAATAATCCAGTCCACATTCTTCGGCTGGTTATTTCCTCCATTTATCTGTATTTGGCTGGTAGAAGAAGTATTCCATGTCACAGCCGTATTCTCAAAATCAACGACTTTCCAACCCATAGTAGGCATCGTAGCCAAGTTACTTCGCACGCCTTCAGCAGAAACACAATCAAGTGTGATGGAACGGATAATCCAATTATTCTGTTGTGCCTTTTCTTCATCCTCATAACGGAATGCAACAAACAACTTGGCATCCTCGGCCGCACCGACATACTCTTTCAAATTCACCTCTCCGGAAGGAGTCTGATCATCTCCTACCGAGAAACGGAACTTATCGGATAAATCAATCCATGTAGCTGCTTCCACATTCTCCTTGTCATAGACTCCACTGAAATCAGAAGATACCAAGAATTTCAAGTTATGATAAATATCTCCGTAACGCACCCAGGAGTTGAAATTGACCAACAGGTCACCATCTGCGTGATATCTCTCTTTATAAGCATAGTTATGCCCGACCTCTCCCGAATAGAACACTATATTATCCGGATTTCCGTTCAGTTTGAAAGTCACAGGTTCGCCCACCTGATAGACTTGTTTATCCAGCGCCACCTTCAGTTCCACACTTGGAGCCTCATCTTCCACGCAGGAAACCAGCCCCACAAGTAACAAACCGCAATATCTTATTATATTTTTCATGTTCGATTATTTTAAAAAGGATAAAAATCAATTACCACCCCTCGTTCTGAGTCATCAGCTTGTTTACGGTAATCTCTGTATTCGGAATCGGGAAGAGCACATTACGGTCTGTCGTATTCTCTCCTACCCTGCTCGCATATTTAAATTCTGACGGAGCAGTCGTTGAAATTTCCGTTCCAAAAGCCTTCATTGTAGCTACATATTCTCCCCAACGAAGCAGGTCGAGTTTGCGCATACCTTCAAAGCAAAGTTCTCTGAACCGTTCTTTCTTCACTTCTTCCAAAAAATCCGTCTTAGCCAAATCCGCCGGGAGATCCACCGTTGCATCGGCGGTATGAACCGGTTTCCCATAGGCTCTTCTTCTCACCTGATTGATTGCGTCATACGCCTCATCGGTTGGGCCGTTGACCTCATTCTCCGCCTCAGCTTTCATCAGCAGGACATCACTGTAACGGATAACAGGAAAGTTGGTGGAGTTGAAGAGCCGGGCTTTCTGTCCTGTCTCGTACTCTCTTCTCCATTTTCCCGGATTACGATTATATATCTGAGTAGCCGAGAACATTACTTTTTTAGTAACCTGAACCACTTCTACCTCCTGGGTCTCTTCATTGACCTTTGTTTCTTCCACTACATTATAATAATAAGGAGCAGCATTCCAGTCCCTGCGCAAGTCACCTTCCCCATACGAGTCGTAGAGTCTTTTAGAAGCCTTCATCGCACCACCGGAGTAACCAATTGATTCGTCACGGCACAAGATGCCATTCTCCACTCCTACGGAACCTGCCAAATCGACCGTACCGATTTTATTGCCATACATACCCACTTCCCAAATACACTCTTTGTTATCATTGATATCTTGCGAATGATTGATAAAGATTTGCGCATAATCCGAATTCAGCTCATGCTTTGTCGAAGCAATCACCTTGTTGGCATACTCCAAAGCATCTTCATAGCGTGCCTCATCTTTCAACGGCTCACCCGCCATTTTCAGGAACACCCTTGCCAGGATAGCTTGAACTCCCGTTTTGGAGATTCGCTCATTATGGCCAAGCGCATCAATATCCAATACCAGTTTTTCCGCTTCCTGCATATCCTTTACAATCTGTTTGTAAATATCCGCCAGTGGCGATTTCGCCAGATAGTTATCATTGGCAGACATTGTCGGAGTAAGTTTCAACGGCACTTCACCAAAGAAAGTGGTCAGCAGATAATAGTAATATCCTCTCAGGAAGAGAGCCTCTCCCTTGGCAGCTTTCATCACATCCGTACTCAGTTCTTTGTCCTCAACGCTATATAGCAGAAGATTGGCTCTGTTCACTCCTTCATACAGCACTTCCCAAAAACGTCCGACATCCAAATCAGCGGCATCCATTGCACCCGCACGGATATTAGTGTTGTTAAAATTATTGGTATAAAAAGACTCATCGCTCAGCACAAAGAAGCTGAAAAGTCCCTTACTGTACATTCTTCCGTTTGTGTCAATCAGACGATTATACACTCCGTTCAACGCCTGCAACAGTTCGCTTTCCGTATTGTAATAATAATCAGGAGAAACGAAGTCCGGTTCTTTATCCAGTATGTTCGAGCAGGAAGTTGCCAACAGACATACGGTCATCCATAACAATATAGTATGCTTCATATATAACGTTTTGATTTTAAAGGTTTAAAAAGAAATGTCAACTCCTAAAGTGATAGTTCTCGGCCTTGGATAAGGAGACCAGTCGAAAGAAGGCGTCAGTGCCGTGGGACGGGTGGAAACCTCCGGATCCGGTCCGGAATATTTGGTCCAGGTAATCAGGTTCTGCGCAGAAGCATATACTCTCAACGACTTGATATTTATCTTTTTCAGCCATGCATTCGGCAGCCTGTATCCTAAAGCAACCGTTTTCAGGCGCAGGAAAGAACCGTCTTCAATGGTACGCGATGAATAAACAGCCGGTCCCTGTCCACCTATCCGGTAGAGTTCGTTCGTCTGGTTCTCGGGAGTCCAGCGGTTGGCAAAAGAAGCAAACATATTCAGTGAAGTACGGGCATTCGGGTCGCCACCTTCAAACTCAATGCGGTTAGCATTCAGCACATCGCCTCCGTAGCTCCATTGGAAGAATACATTCAGGTCGAAGTTCTTGTACTGGAAGTTATTGCCGAAACCACCGATATGTTTCGGGTTCGGGTTGCCGATAATAGTCAGGTCATAGTCGTTCACCACCCCATCGCGATTGATATCCTTGAACTTGATATCTCCCGGCTGAATCTTCTCACGTGCATTTCCATTATTGGGGACACCGTCTTTCAATATATACGATTCTCCTACCTTATCGAAATCGGTATATTGGTAAACTCCGTCAAAAATATGCCCGTAGAACATGGCGATCGGATGTCCCGGAATGGCGATATACGGATAAGCGTTGTTGAAGTTACCCCAGTTCACACGGCTTGCCAGGCTCGGCTCGTCATCATTCAGTGACAACACCTTGTTGCGGTTGAACGAGATATTGAAGCTGGAAGTCCAGGAAAATTCCTTCGTCTGTATGTTTTTAGTGTCAATAGTAAACTCAAGTCCTGAGTTGGAAACCGATCCTACATTCCGATAGGCGGACAAGAACCCCATGCTCGGTGCCAACGTAGCATTCAACAGCAAATCTTTCGTTTTCTTATAGTAATAATCTGCCGTGAACGAAATCCGGCTATCCAGGAATGACATATCCAATCCGATGTTGGTCTGCACGGTAGTCTCCCATTTCAGTTTGGGATTTCCCAGCGTTTTCGGCACTACCCCTTTACCCGGCGTGTTGCCTGTGCTATATCCGGAATCTGCCGTTATCTGCAAGGCTGTCAATGCTGCATAATCCGTCACGCGGTTATTACCCGTCGTACCGATACCGGCTCTCAGCTTACCGCTGCTGATCCATTTGATATTTTTTATGAATTTCTCTTCACCAAATCCCCACGCGGCAGAAGCAGATGGGAAATAAGCCCAACGGTTATCTTTCGGGAATTTCGACGAACCATCGGCACGGAATGAAACGGTCAGCAGATATTTGGACTTATAATTATAGTCTGCTCTTCCCAAATAAGAAACCAAACCGTTGTCCGTCTTGCTGATAGTGGCGGAAGTCAGTTCGCCTTCATCCAGTCCGGCAATTCCCAATGCCTCATTAGGGACATTGATTGCTCTGATTTCATCAATAAACGTACTATTATCCTGCACGGTAAAGCCACCCAGAACTTTCAGACGGTGTCCCTTCTTTAAAGGAACATTATAAGTCAGTGTATTTTCATTCAACAGGCTTGTCCGCTCCGTGTTGGTGATCCAACCGTTCACCTTATTGTTGGTATGACGATGGCCTCCTCGCGAATTAGAGTTATAGAAGACTTCTTTGCGTTGGTGTATCTTGTTATATCCACCCGTAATCTTCAGGGTCAGATTTTTCAATATTTTATATTCCAAATAAGCGTTGCCAATAAAATTGTAAGTGAACAACGGATTATACTCATTCTCTGCAGCCATTAAGGGATTGATACGAAGATCGGTAGTCGGGTCAGTTGATTCATCATACAGGTCATTCAGCAAGTCACCGTCATTGACACCTGCCACCGGGCGATACCCCCACAGAGCATACATCAAGCTAGCCGTAGGACTGGTCTGCGATTCAGATACAATAGTACCATATTTCTTTGAATATGTATAGTTGGCATTAATTCCCACTTTAATCTTCTTATTAATAGTCTGATCGAGCACGAAACGCCCCTGATATTTTTTGTAACCGCTATTCAGCATAATACCTTGCTGATCTACCAATGACCCTGAAACAGAGTATCTCGTCTTTTCAGTACCACCCCTGACAGCTATATTGTGGCTATGCACCAAAGCATCCCTATACACCTTGTCCTGCCAGTTGATACCTTCGATGTTGCGATAATCTTCCAATGTCCTTTCGCCAGCCAAATAACGCTTACTGTAAACATTGTAGTCCGCTTCCAACTGATAGCGTACAAACTCATAAGGATCAAGCATTTCCTGCTGCTTGATAATTTGCTGTACACCTACCCAGCCATTGTATGTCACGGTAGGCGAACTAACCTTTCCTTTCTTTGTAGTCACCAGAATTACCCCGTTCGCACCTCTTGCACCATAGATAGCCGTAGCCGACGCATCTTTCAAGATTTCGATAGACTCTATTTCTTCGGGATTCAGCATATTTCCCACCGCCATTTCCAGCGGAAAGCCATCCACTACATACAAGGGAGAATTATCCTGAGTTACCGAGTTATTACCGCGAATGACAATCTGCAAATCACTGCCCGGCTGCCCGTCGGACGAAGTTACCTGTACACCCGCTACACGCCCTGCAAGACTTTCTTCAAAGTTAAAAACCGGCGCTTTACGCATATCTTGCACATTCGCCTTTGCTATAGCCCCTGTCAAATCCTTACGAGGTCCGGAACCATATGCAGTAATTACCACTTCCTCCAGTAATTCAGAAACGGCACGCAAGCGAACAGTCAGTTTCTTTCCATCCGCTACCGTCACCGTCTGCTTCTCATATCCGATAAAAGAAACCTCCAGATTTATGTTATCGCCATCCACCCGGATAGAAAAGTTCCCATCCAAGTCACTGATAGTACCCACACTTTTCCCGGCGACTGCTATAGAAGCCCCGATAATTGGTTCTCCTGTTTCAAAATCAATCACCGAGCCAACTACCGTTCGCGTTTTTGCCTGTTGGGCAACCTCCACACTGTTTATTTTTGAAACATCTTCTGCCGAATATACTACAGAAGAAAAGGAAATAGATAAATACACAAGACTACAGCATCTAATGTACCACTTCGCTTTTGAAATAACTGCGTTCTTCATGGTGCAATACTTAATTTCTCGTTAACAATTTAAATGGAATATCTAAGTTTTCAACGCTAGCAACTGGTCTACTCTGGTCTGCTAGACCTTGCAAACATAGTGATTATTTATTAAACTCCAAATAAATTTAAAGAAAAAAGCATAATCATTCCTGCAGGATTCTCCAGAAAGCCCATAAACAAAGGGAAGTGCACTTTTATTTTTTTTTCATAAGCAGGAAAAAGAAAAACGGGACACACCTCTTTTATATAGAAAAAGGCTATGTCCCGCAAATTATACCTTCCGAGAAGGTCAAAGTTTCAACTCGTCTTTCTAAGAGACGATTCCCTGATATTCAGTTTTGCATCCAGGATGATTGATTTCGAGGGCATTTTATCGTCATTATTGATATTATGCTTGATTTGCTCCAATAACAACTGTGCTGCATTCCTCCCCATTTCAAAAGTCGGCTGCTCCACACTAGTCAAGTTAGGTTCCACAATAAATGCTTCCTTTGATTCGGAGAAACCGACTACTGCTATATCCTCCGGGATTCTAATCCTGTTTTTTTGAAGAGTTTTCATCGCCCCTATCGCCACCGGATCATTCACTGCAAAGATTCCATCCGGCAATTTTTCCATTTCAAGAATCTGGTGGGCAGCCATTATCCCTTTTTCCATCATTATTCCACAATCGATAATCAAAGCCTCGTCAACCGGCAATCCATACTTTCGCAAGGCATCCATATAGCCGCTCTTACGTTTCTGCGCAATGAGCAAATCTTCAGAACCCGCCAAATGGACGATCCGCGTGCATCCTTGCCGTATCAAATGCTCGACCGCAGAAAAAGCCCACTTATAATCATCAATAACCACATAGGGAGCATTCAATTCCGCACAAATCCGATTGAAGAAAACCACGGGGAAATGATTCCGAATCAAATCAGAGAAGTAACTGATGTTTTCTGATTCCTGGGTAACCGAAATCAGAAAGCCATCCACCATCTGCGCTTCCAACGCCTGCATATTCCGCAATTCATTCTCATGCGACTCATTAGACTGCATAATCAACACATGATATCCTTCAGGATTGAGCACACTCTGAATGCCCATAATTACCTCGGAAAAGAAGGAATTGACAAATTCAGGTACAATCACTCCGATAAACATAGACTGGCTCTGTTTCAGACTCAACGAAATCGGATTCGGCTTATAATTCCACTTTTCCGCAAGCTCCAGAACCGCTTTGCGCGTTTCCGGGTTGACATCCCATTTATCACACAAAGCTCTGGAAACAGTAGAAGTCGAAATCTTCAGCTCCTTGGCTAAATCCTTGATAGTCACTCTTAATTTACTCATAGTCTAATCCCCTTTCTTAAAAATTGCCCGAATATAATCAAATTCCCGTGATTGAGATGTTAAAACTCCAAGAGTTTAATTTCGGTAACGTTTGCGGTAACGTTCCCGATGATTTATATTCCGAATTGCTTGTTTATCTGTAGAATCGAAAATATATTTGCCGTCGGCTTTGAGGTTTTTCAAGCCTGTTTTGTTAACTAAATCATTTGATATGACTACTCTTGACATCATTACTATCGTACTATTTTCCCTTGGAGTTGTCCTCGTCGGACTGGCTTTCTCCAGAAAAGGTAAAAGCATGCAATCTTTCTTTGCCGCCAACGGAACCATGCCGTGGTATATGAGCGGACTGTCCCTGTTTATGGGATTTTTCTCTGCCGGCACATTCGTCGTATGGGGTTCCATTGCTTACTCCATGGGCTGGGTTTCAATTACCATCCAATGGACAATGGCTGTCGCCGGTCTCATTGTCGGAATGCTTATTGCCCCCAAATGGCATAAAACGGGAACGCTCACGGCAGCAGAATACATACACAAAAGATTAGGAAAGTCGACACAGAAGATATACACTTACTTGTTCTTGTCTATCTCCGTGTTTCTTACGGCCTCTTTCCTCTATCCGGTTGCTAAAATATTAGAAGTTTCCACCGGACTACCTTTAAATACCTGCATTTTACTATTAGGCGGACTATGTATTTTGTATGTCTCCGCAGGCGGATTATGGGCTGTTATCTCCACAGACGTACTTCAGTTCGTCATCCTGACAGCGGCAGTTATTATCGTAGTTCCTTTATCTTTCGACAAAATCAATGGAGTGACCGCCTTGATAGAGCAGGTGCCCGACACATTCTATAATCTTCTGAACGATGAATATACTTTTGGCTTCCTGATAGCCTTCGGTGTCTACAACACAATATTCCTGGGCGGCAACTGGGCATACGTGCAGCGCTATACCTGTGTCAAGACACAAAATGACTCCAGGAAAGTAGGTTATCTGTTCGGCGCTTTATACATCATCAGCCCGGTGTTATGGATGCTCCCACCAATGGTTTACAGGGTATATGATCCTTCTCTCTCATTGCTTGACGCAGAAGGGGCATACCTGATGATGTGTAAGGAAGTTCTTCCGAACGGACTTTTGGGATTAATGATCGGCGGTATGATTTTCGCAACTACCAGTGCGCTGAACTCAAAACTGAATATTGCTTCGGGAGTCATCACCAATGATATATTCAAAAATCTAAGACCGAAAAGTTCCGACCGTACTCTGATGTATGTTGCAAGAATCTCGACGATTCTTTTCGGAGCACTCAGTATACTGATAGCTATGCTTATTCCTAAAATGGGGGGAGTTGTAAATGTGGTTATCAGCTTGGCGGCATTGACAGGTGTTCCTTTATATCTGCCCATCATCTGGACGCTATTTTCCAAAAGGCAGACTTCGGCTTCGAATATCACCACTACTTTATTGAGCCTGGTTGTCAATGGTTTATTCAAATTCATCACTCCGCTGATGGGCTTCTCCCTCAATCGTGCCGAGGAGATGATTCTCGGGGTTACTTTCCCGATTGTATGCCTGGCAATCTTTGAGATATATTATAAGGTAAAGAACAAGGAGTCTGAAAAGTATCAATCTTACTTGGTCTGGAATAAAGAAAACAATGCCCGGAAATTAAAAGAAATCGAAGAAAATGAATCGGCAGAGAAAGCGGGAAATAATTTCAGCAAACGGGTGATCGGTTATGGTATTTTCGCTTCCGGAGCCGGTATTGCGATATTGGGCGGCATGGCGGATAACGGACAGAGACTTATCATCACAACAGGCGTCGTTTTTGCCCTGCTCGGGTTACTGATGACAAGGAATCCAAAAAGGCAAGAAAAGAAAATATAGGCTGATATATCGAGATTCTCGTTTAATGCTTATCTTTGTCTATATTTCATTTACAAAACAGCCGTACATCATGGATATGAATTTCAGAAGATACCCGATAGGAATATAGAATTTCGAACTGCTGCGCAATGACAATTACGTATATGTGGATAAAATGCCTTTAGTTTATAAATTGGCGAATACCAATACAACTTATTTTCTGAGCCGCCCCCGATGTTTTGGAAAAATTCTCAAACTTTTCTCATAGTATTGAGAAAAGTTTCTCACCACGATGAGAAAAAATACTCATCGCTATGAGAAAATATTCCCATAGTGATGAGAATTAATTCTCATCACTATGAGTATTTCCCTCACTAATCTACCAATCATATTTGTCTATATAATCATCAAATACAGGCTTTGACTTAATTCCGTGCTTGCGGAAAATAGCGGCTATCTGCTCCTGTTCAACCGGATGCAACAGCCGTTCCTTATTAAGGATACGATAATACATGCTGCGTCCCATCAATGAATATATTTCTTTATGTATGGCAATGGCCGTAGCGTGTGGAATGTCATCCAGCAAATGGCTCATTCCGGCGGCAAAGCGTGTGGTTTCATTTAATTTAAAAAAGTCACAATTATTCTCATTTCCAGCTATGTGTTGCGGATTGACTGTCGTATAGTAAGGAAGTTTTTGTGAAATATCGAGTGCGACCTGATAACGAAGACATTTGCCACGACGAGGACATTTATCATGATTGCAATATAAAAAACTCTTAGGAACATCATTGTAACCAATCTTTTTATTCATAAATACATTGTTTTTTTAAACCTATTAAAATACTTTTTTATCTCTATTTTGACAATACAGTTTTTATTCCGCCATCGCCAGCGTCAATATACTAATCCGTATTCCTTCTATACCGGTCAGACAAGACGCACATTCCACGGTGGTGGCCCCGGTAGTCAACACATCATCTACAATCAGAACGTGCTTTCCGGTCAGAGATTGCGCATGATGCAGCTCAAAGATTCCTTCCACATTCTCCCAACGTTCAAAAGAGGATTTGCGTGTTTGCGTTTCCGTGTTCTTTTGCCGCACTACGGATTCCGTATCAATAGAAATACCTGTTACGGCGGCAATTCCACGGGCTATCCATTCGCTTTGATTATAACCACGAATCTGCTGTTTCTTTTTGTGCAACGGCACGGGAAGTATGATGTCAATCCCATCAAAGAAACCGGATGCCAGCAATTCGGCTGCCATATAACGCCCCATGATTGCCCCGATGCCTTTTTGTCCGCCGTATTTGAGTTGGTGGAGAATTTGCCGGAAGTCACTTCCCTTCCGGTAAAAGAAGAAAGAGGTGGCTCGTTCCAAGGGAATCTTTCCCCAAAACTGTTTTTCTACGGGATTGTCTTTTCGAAGATGATAATCTGTGCGTGGGAGATTGATATTGCACATTGTGCAAAGACATTCTTCACCTTTCGCCAACGGTCTGCCACAAACTATGCAGCAATGGGGAAAGAACAAGGATAAGAATGAACCAAGCCAGTCTTTTATAAGGAGTGTGTGTTTCATAATAACAGTAAGGAATTAATAAGGAGACATTCTTTCTACATATCTACTGGCGGAACTTCCGCCAGAAGTTTCTGAAATAAAGGATGCAGGTGTCCGTTCGTAGCTATAATATGGTGCCCTTCAATAAAATGCTCTTCACCATAGAAATTGGTTACGCGTCCGCCCGCTTCCTGCACAATCAAAGCTGCCGCGGAATAATCCCATTTACCTAGAAAGGCTTCCGCCCAGGCATCAAAACGTCCGATAGCTACATAACAGATTGCGGCAGCGGCTGAACCATTCATACGGATACCGCCCACCACTCCATACAACTTATCTATCAGATGGAGAGCTGTCTGTTTATATTGCAGATGATTATAAGGCAATTCCGTGATAACGAACGCATCTTTCGCGTCCTGAATAGCAGAGACATGAATTTCTTCACCATTCATAAAGGCTTTCCCACCTTGCCAGGCATAAAAACATTCATCCCGGCAAACTTCATAAACGACACCCAAAAGAAGTTCGGTACGGTTACGCAAAGCAATACAGACACAGTAGGGAGCCTCATCGTGGATATAGTTCGTGGTTCCATCCAACGGGTCAATCACCCAGCAATACGGTTCATCCCGATAGCTGGCAGAGCCTTCTTCAGTTATAAATCCCGCTTCGGGAAGCAAGGCAGAAAGAGCCTTCACCACTCGCACTTCGGATTCTTTGTCTACATAAGACACGTAATCATGCGCATGCTTCTCTTCAACACGTTCACGACGGAAGTTCTTCCGTTCTTCTCTCAAAAAATGTCCGGCGTCAGTTGCAATGCGGCATACCTCGGCTGTAAGTTGTTTTAAATCTAACATTTCTTCTTTTGTTACTTAGACTACCCACAAATCTATGCCAAAATTATCACTTTTTTTGATAGAAGTAAGAGTTTTCCCTGAAAAAGATAAGAACTTTCAATACATAGGATGGAAATTCCGGATATTCTCTTGTTCATTAATATTTAAAAGAATCCGATTCTGTATTATGCGAACCGGATTTTTTAACATACCTAAGATTTGCTTATTTCACAGAATTTCCCGAATATTGCAGCATAAATACTAATCAAAAGGGCTTCATGAAAAGAGTCGACTCCGTTATTTCCCTAGTATACTCACTATCTAAATCAGAAAAGAAACACTTCTCCTTGCAGGTCGTCAAAGACAAGGAAGAGAAGGACTATCTTGTGATTTACGACATTATCACGAAGAGCAAACAGCCTGACGGAAACGCGGTGAAAAAAGAATTTTATAAGCGCAGGCCGAAAGGTTCTTTTGAAGTATCCATTCAATATTTATATGAGAAACTGGTAGATACATTACTCACATTAAGAAAGAAGAAAGATATCTACTATGATTTGTTGAACGACCTATGCAAAGCCCGTATGCTATATGAGCGTTCCCTGTTTGAAGAGTGTTTTGAGATACTGTCCAACACAATAAAGCAGGCGCAATTCTACGAAAACAATGAGATTCTGACAATTGCACAAAAACAGGAATTGGAATATTTGCTACGGCTGAACTTCCCCAACATGACAGAGCAGGAACTTTTTCACAAACATTTTATCCAAAATGAATCGTTAAAGAAAATTCGAAAAATAACGGAGCAATCTTCTCTGCATAATTTATTAAAATACCGTCTCTCTCATATCGGAGCCATACGAACTGCAAAGCAAAAACAGGATATGAACGACCTTATGGTCAACGAGCTTTATATAGCCGCTTCTTCAGACGCAGAAGGGAATTTTGAATTGACACGAAATCATAAACTTTTTCAGGCAAACTATCTAATGGGAGCAGGAGATTACAGAACTGCCCTCAACTCATACAAAGAACTGAATTCTCTATTTGAACAGAACCAACAATTCTGGTCAAATCCACCGATTTACTATTTGTCAGTACTCGAGGGAGTGCTCGGCAGTCTGCGGTCGGTAGGAAATTACAATGAGATGCCCTATTTTCTGGAGAGACTAAGAAAACTAATCGCAGCGGACTCTTCATTGGAGTTTAAAGTGAACGCCACCTGCCTGCTTTTCCAATATGAGTTGTTTCCCTATTTGGACAAAGGTGATTTTTCCAATTGCACGGAGCTCATGAATCATTATCAGGAGTTACTATACGACAAAGAAGCATGGCTGAGTCCTATACGCAAAAGCGAGCTATTACTCTACACTACTCTCATACACATCGGCAACCAAAACTACAAGACCGCGAAGAAATATATAAGCAACGCCATTATAGACCATAATATCAAATACTTGCCGCTAATGAGAACGATTCGTCTGGTCCGTCTCATTGCTTACTATGAAACACAAGAATTTGAACTGATAAAGCACGAATCACGTTCCATTACGCGCAGTTTGTCTTCTCCCAAAGAGCAGACGTTTAAAACAGAACGGATTATTCTATGGTTTCTGAATAAAAGAAACCTCCCTATCCTGCGCAAAGACCGGGAAACCTTTTGGAAAAAGTTATCTCCGGAAGTTCAGGAATTATATAATAATAAATATGAAAATCAGCTTTTACGCATCTTCGATTTCACAGCATGGATGGAATCGAAAATACGAAAAGAAAAGCTTTCCGACGTTCTCGGATGGCGTATGATTGCTAAAGAAATCTAAAAAGGCAAAGCTGATAATCTAAATTCACAGCGCAAAAACACTTCTTTAATTTCCCATTTATCTATTTGTAATTATACAAATCCACGCGATATCATAGCCATAGAAAAACCTTAAAACATAATATCCCATATTAAATATATAATTTGAAATTATATAAATGAATTATTAATGTAAAAAACGATGCGTTATTATTCTTTTTATTTGCATCATCTTAATTATTAATATTATGGAAACTATATCTAGCAATCGACCCAAAATCGTAGTTATCGGAAGCTGTAATACCGATATGGTTGTGAAAGCCAACAGACTACCTGTCCCCGGAGAAACCATTCTAGGTGGAACTTTCTATATGAACCCCGGAGGCAAAGGAGCCAATCAAGCTATCGCAGCGGCCCGGTTGGGAGCGGAAGTCACCTTTATCTCTAAAATTGGGTACGATCTATTCGGCTTGCAAGCTTTGGAAATATACAGATCTGAGAAAATCAATACTGAATTTATATTCACCGATCAGAAAAGTCCGTCAGGAGTAGCGCTTATTTCCGTCGATTCGTTTGGTGAAAACAGTATTATTGTGGCACCGGGTGCCAGCCGTTCGCTTTCAACAGAAGAAATCAACAAAGCTGAAGAAAAAATCAAGGAAGCTGATATTATACTCATGCAACTTGAAGTTCCAATCGATACAGTAGAGTACGCAGCTACTATTGCCAACCGATACGGCAAGAAAGTAATACTCAACCCGGCGCCTGCTTCTACGTTAAGCAACTCTTTTTTAAATAATGTACATACTATATTGCCTAATCGTATAGAAGCAGAAATGTTATCTGGAATAAAGGTAATGGATGTTGAAAGTGCGCACCGGGCAGCTGAAGCTATCGGAGAGAAAGGAATAGAAAATGTAGTTATCACTTTGGGAAAAGACGGAGCTTACGTGAAAGAAAAGAACGAATATACCATGATTCCTGCCAAAGAAGTAGAAACGATCGACACAACCGGAGCAGGAGATGTATTCTGCGGAGCATTCAGTGTTTATCTATCCCAAGGACATTCGTTGGCCGAATCCGTAAAATTCGCAAATGCAGCGGCGGCTATTGCCGTCACGCGTATTGGTGCCCAGAGTGCTATCCCATACAAAAGGGAAGTCAACTTATAAAATAAAGAAAAGCCTAGGTCAATCACATAAATCTGATTCAAATGAAAGTAGTTGTTATTGGAAGTTCAAACATCGACATGGTTGCGCAAGTCAGCCATCTCCCGGCACCCGGCGAAACAGTCGGAGATGCAAATTTCATGCAGTCCCTCGGAGGCAAAGGAGCCAACCAAGCTGTGGCGGCAGCCAGGCTTGGCGGCTCCGTGACATTTGTCACCTCTTTGGGGAATGACATGTATGCGGATATTTTAAAAAATCACTTTAAGAAAGAAGGTATCACCACCGATTACATTATTGATGATGTCAATCATCCCACAGGAACCGCACTGATTTTTGTGGCTAACAGTGGTGAGAACTGCATTGCAGTAGCTCCCGGAGCTAACTATTCTTTACTGCCCGGTTCAATCATCCATTTCTCAGAAGTAATTGACGAAGCCGATATCATCGTCATGCAGGCTGAGATACCCTACGAAACAATTAAAAAAATAGCTCTATCGGCAAAGCAAAAAGGTAAAAAGGTATTGTTCAATCCTGCACCCGCCTGCCTGATTGATGAAGAACTGATGAAAGCCATTGATATACTAGTCGTCAATGAACTGGAAGCTTCATTCATCTCAGGAATTGAGTATACAGACAACAATCTCGAAGAAATTGCCGAAACATTGCTGAAAGCGGGTACAAGCAATGTCGTAATCACACTGGGAAGCCAAGGTGTATATATGAAAAATGCTAAAGCAACCATCCAACTTCCCGGATGTAAAGTAAATGCAATCGATACGATCGCCGCAGGTGACACTTTTTGCGGCGCATTGGCGGTCGTTTGTGCAAAGAAAGAAATAGATCAGGAAGCGCTCAACTTTGCCAACACTGCGGCAGCCATTGCAGTCACACGTTCGGGTGCACAACCGTCTATTCCTACTCTCGATGAAGTGAAATGCTTCATGCAAGAAAAAGAATTAGCCTTATCGTTCAACTTTTAAATTTAATGAGCCATGAAAACCTATTTGAAACAACTACTCATCCCTATTTTATCGGGATTGATAGTATGCAACTTTTATAGCTGTGATAGCGACGATGAACACACCGCTATTCCTATAGCTCCCATTCTAAAGGAAATAAAATTACCTTCGGAAAATGACATCATTCCCGGTCAGGTTGCACAAATCAACGGACTTGGTTTTGCGAAAGAAGATATAGTTTATTTAAGTAACGCTACCAATCAGAAGGAAAAAGTAGAAGTCACGGAAGTCACAGATAGCTACTTAAAATTCATTATTCCGGTGGAAGCAGGCGGTGAGTATAGCATAACAATTGAAAGAGCCGGTAAACAAACCGTTTTAAACGGGACGTTGAAAGTACCGTTCATTGTTCCAATTATTGATGTTGTTCTTCCTTCCGGCAATGTGCAGCCCAAGAGCAAAGTCGAAATTCAAGGAAAGGGATTTGAAGCAGGAGACGTTGCCGTACTATATGCTTCCTTCTACCCGACCGGCATCGAATATAATTTGCCATTAACCCTTAATGAGGAAGGAGTAGAATTTACACTTCCTGAAGGGTTATACGGAGTAAACTCCATTATGATTGTCAGGGGAGAACGAAAAAGTAATCTCGGAACAATCACTATCGAGACAAATGTAGGAGATAAACTGGGCGGAGGTGTTGTATTCTGGGTAGATGCAGCAAAAGCACACGGATATATCGTAAATATGAGTAATGTCGGTACGAATACGGAGCAATTCGGCCCGGAAAGAGAAGCATCAGATGCAGCCGGAACCAGCCAAAGTATGGGAAGCGGCTACACGAACACTCAGAATATAGTGAAAAAGTTCAATGCATTACAAAGTGCCAACAATTGGCCGGAGTGGCAAGGAGTCAAAATCGCTGCCCAACTCTGTCTTGACAATAGCGTTACAGTCGGGCAGATTACATACACAGACTGGTTTCTTCCTTCCCGAGAAGAATTGATTGAAATCTTCAAGGTGAAGAACTTATTGGCTGAGAAGGGAGTGAATATCCCCGCCAACAATTATTGGTCTTCAAGTGAAGGCGACGGCAATGATCCGGGTTGGTCTGCTTTCTATGTAAATTTCTACGAAGAAAGCAAGCTGATTTCCGAGAAGTGCTCAAAAAGCGGTTGGAAAATTGGTGTTCTTCCAATCCGGGCCTATTAACTAACAATTCTATAAAATAAGCGTCATGAAAAAACACATCATATTATTTATAGCTATCTTTTTTGTCAGTGTATTACACGCACAGACAATCAACATTAGAGGAACCGTAACCGACACGAGTAATGAAACATTGCCAGGTGTATCTATAACCATAAAAGGGACTCAAACAGGAACTGTAAGTGATGCAAACGGAAACTACAGTATCAAAGCCCAAAGAGGAAATGTTCTGGAGTTTACTTTCGTGGGCATGGTAAAACAATCTGTTACCGTAGGAAAGCAAAATATCATTAATATACAAATGGCAGCAGACGCCATTAACTTGGATGAAGTAGTGGCAATCGGTTATGGTATTGCCAAAAAGAGCGACTTGACGGGGGCCGTTGCCTCTATCAAATCAGAGAATCTTACAAACTCCAAAGTAGGAACAGTGACAACTGCCTTACAAGGACTTGCCGCCGGTGTGCAAGTGACTACCGGCTCCGTAAAACCCGGTGGAGACGCTTCTGTCGTTATTCGTGGAGTAGGATCACTCCGGGCTGGCAGCGAACCGTTATATATCGTCGACGGTATTCCCGTACAAGGAGGTTTGCAGGATTTATCTTCCGGTGATATTGAATCTATCGAAATTCTAAAAGATGCTTCTTCTGCATCTATCTATGGTTCGAGAGGTTCTAATGGCGTAGTACTCGTGACTACCAAGAAGGGTACAAGTGGAAAGGCCAAAATCTCCCTGAATGCCTCTTTCGGTACGCAAAAAATGCTCAACAAGCAAGATCTGATGAACGCACAACAATATTACGAATTAGTATCCATTGCCCAGCCCAACTACAAATGGACATCAGAAGAACTACGTTTGCTAAGCCGTGGCGAATCGACCGACTGGCAGGACGCAGTGACCCAAAACGGACAATATCAGAACTATAACTTCTCGATCTCCGGAGGAAAGAACGATATACAACACTTTTTAGGAGTAGACTGGTACGATCAGAAAGGCACGGTCAAGAACTCGTCTTTTAATAAGCTGACTGTTCGATATAATATGGATGCCAAATTAAACAAGTGGTTAAGATACGGTGTACGTTTCAATGTCATCGAGTCTAAACTAATGAATATCAACGAAGAGGCAGATTCGGGATACGGAACCATGTTCAGTGCCATTAGTTCACAACCAACAGCTCCTGTTTATACCGAAGACGGTGAATATTTCGACGGCTTCCTCAACACGAAAGCAAATCCGGTAGCCATAGTCGACTTGCTTGACAAAGCCACACTCAAGTCCAGATTCGTAGGTTCCGCCTACATTGAGATAGAACCGATAAAGAACCTGAAATTACGTTCCGACAACGGTGGAGAACTTGTCTTTTACAAAGTAAATACGTATGAGGACGGACGTATGGGACAACATTATACGGCCGGCGGCCATGCCAATGTAATATCGAATAAAAAAAGATACTGGCAAACTGAAAACACTGCCACTTATTCATTTGACATTAACAAAGAGCATCAATTCTCTGCAATGGCAGGTTTCTCCGCTTCCAAAACAGAGTATGAAGAAGTAACCGCCGACTCCAAAAAGTTGTCATCCATTCTCAAGTACTACAATTTGCAAGGAGCGGAAGAACATGGACCGAACTCTTCGTATGCAGTCCCTTCTTCCCTAGTGTCTTTCTACGGACGATTCAATTATAATTTCAGCAATCGCTATCTGGCAACATTAACCATGCGCGGCGACGGTTCTTCCCGTTTTGCACCGGGACACAGGTGGGGATTCTTCCCGTCACTAGCACTTGCATGGCGTGCCTCTGAAGAAAGTTTCATTAAAGAAAACGCTCCGATCATCAGCAACCTGAAGTTAAGAATCAGTGCCGGAAAATTGGGTAACCAGAATATCGGAGATTTCGCCTATGCTCCGACAATCGCCCTAGGAAGTGCTTCCGCCAATTACGTTTTAGGCAATAACCTGGTAACCGGTTCCGTACAAACTTCTATTTCGAATCCGGAACTGACTTGGGAAAAAGCCAACCAATTAGACTTAGGTATTGACTTCGGGTTATTCAACAACCGGATAGCCGGTACAATCGAGGCTTATTACAAGCGTACGACTGACTTGCTATGGGAAGTACCCCTTCCGTTGGAATCCGGCTTCGGCACTTCACTTACCAATATCGGTAAAATTGATAATAAAGGTATAGAATTTACGCTGAACACAGTCAATATCAGTACTAAAGACTTCTTATGGACAACAGCCTTCATGATTTCTTATAATAACAATAAAATCAAAGAACTTTATGACGGCAAACAAGATGTCAATAAATCATTGTTTGTAGGGCGTCCTATCGGTCAGTTCTACTTACTGAAATCCGAAGGTATCTGGCAAACGAACGAAGCACCCGAAGCTGCCAAATATAACGCCCAACCCGGTGACCGCAAGATTCTGGATTCTAAGAAAGACTATGTCATCAACGGAGAGGACCGTGATTTCTGCGGAGTTTCCACGCCCAAATATTACGGTAGCTTTACCAATACGTTCTCATACAAAGGTATTGACCTTACCGCATTCTTCACTTTTGCAGGAGGACATAAAATCAATAATTCACTGAACCGTTACCTCAATTCTTTCAATGTATGGGGAAACATGAGTGAAAACTATTACAAATATTATTGGAGACAAGACAGGCCGAATAACAAATATCCTGCCCCACGAGTTGGCAGTGCTTATGCAAATGGAGACGGAACGGATGCCAATCTACAAAAAGGGGATTACCTGCGTCTCCGTAATCTGGAAATTGGTTATAGCTTGCCGAAAAGTGTCATCAGAAATATCAAAGCTTCAAATATCAGGGTTTATTTCTCTGTACAGAATCTATTCACAGCTACAGAGTTTACAGGATTTGACGTAGAGTCCAGCGACAATACCAATCCTTACCCGAATGCCCGTAGCTTTATCGGTGGTATTTCTCTTAACTTCTAAAAACAGAAACATTATGAAAAAATATTTATCAATATTAGCCTTCAGTTGCCTGACATTATGCAGTTGCAACAACTTTCTTGATTTGACTCCTCAAAGTGTATTAACTCCGGAAAATGCTTATGAGAAACCGGAAGACTGGCAACAAACTCTTTATGCTGCTTACGGCACACTTCAGGAAGTATTTGTCGGAAAATATACCATCACCCTTACTGAATTCGGAACTGATGAAGTTATTCCGTTTGATATGGGATGGGCGGCTTATTCAGAGTTACATTATTATACATTCTCCGCTTCACACGGATTCCTGGATAATCACTACCGACTCTGCTATGAAGGTATCAAACGCTGTAATGCAGTAATCGACATGCCTTCGGATGCAGTAAGTTCGGATCTCCACAGTTCCATGATTATGCAAGCCCGTTTCTTAAGAGCGATCTACTATTTCGACTTGGTCAGAATGTATGGCGGTGTTCCTTTATGGACAAAGTCATCCATTGACAGAAGTGAAATCATGAGACCCCGTGCCACGGTTGACGAAGTATATACACTGATTACTCAGGATATGGAAGCTGCCCTCGGACTTCCGGGTTCCTGGCCGGATGCACAAGATAAAGGAAGAGCTACGTCTTACGCAGCCCAAGCTTTGCTGGCACGCATTTACCTTCAGTGGGGAAAACCTGCCGAAGCATTAAAATACTGCCGGATGCTCGAAGGAAAATTCAAGCTATACGATAATCTTAAAGATATATTTGATCCCAAAAACAAGAATCAGGAATATGAAAATATATTCGAAATACAATTCAAGCATTCCGGCTCGTGGGGGTTGGAAGGCAGTATCCAACATTCTTACTGGGGACCTCGCAATGTAGGCGGTCCAACTAACTTCGGCGGTTGGGGCGGATTTGGTCCGACACAATATTTATACGATTCTTATGACAACGCTGATAAACGTAAAAAGGCATTCTTCATCACAGAATATGCAGGTGTCGCCCAAACTCCCCCTTCTTCCGGCAAATTTTGGGACGCCGAGACTGGTAATGTGATTGAAGATGATAATCTGAATTTTACTATGATTCGTTATGCGGATGTACTTTTGATGAAAGCTGAAGCACTGAACAGCATAGATGACACAAGTAATGATAAATATAATGCCTTGAATGAAGTACGAAACAGAGCGGGACTGACTTCCATTACAGCAGCCGACAACCTGAATAAAGAGCAGTTTGCCGAAGTCGTACTGGAAGAAAGATTGCACGAATTATGTTGTGAACACCTGCGTCGTTGGGACCTGATCCGCTTCGGAAAACTGGCCGAATACATGAAAGACCACGCCGGAGTCACCATTCAGCCCTATCATGTTCTATACCCGATTCCACAGGCCGCCGTTGATGCCAATGATGCTATCACAGAAAATAACGAAGGATATTAACATAAATCATTTAGCACATGAAAAAATTTATTTTTATCACAGGACTATTGATGAGTATCTTCTTTTATTCATGCAAAGAAGAAGACCATGGCATACTTCCTCCCATTGAAGGAGGAGGAACAGTAGAAGTTAAAGACGGAAGAGTTACAATCAATCCGGCAGAATATCTTCATGCGATACGAAACCCGATGAAAGGATTACGCGAATTCTTCGGCCCGGGATATGATAAAGTAAGAGATGAATATCCATATCCTTACGGTTCTATCATTAAAGAATATATGCAATGGAATATGCTGGAAGACAACGAAAGCGACGGCGTCGACAAGATTATAGCTTACAGCAACCACAGGTGGCAAGGAGTAGAAGATATAAATGTCAAGGTTATCCCACGCATTTATATCGTATGGATGGAACCCTGGCACGGTGGATATGCCAAGAATACTTATACCAACAACCCCGACGATTTGAACGGTTGGCACTGGCCCAGCGATATTCCGGGAGAGACATATGACGAAGACAATCTTAACGTCCCTATTATCGGGGGCTACTGCCACCCTACCTTTCAGGAAAGAGTGAAGAAACTGGTAGAGAAAGCCGGACAGGCATGGGACAATGACCCCAGGGTAGCCTATGTAGAAATGGGAATTATCGGTGAGTTCGGGGAACATCACGACCCGGATATCACCACAGTATGGGCACCTCATGACCAACCCAATCATGTAGAGAACCGTACTTGGCTGCCGGGTATTGAAAAAGTATTGGGAGATGCCTTTACCACCGCTTTCAAGAACAAAAAGGTAATGGTGCGCTATGCTTATGAATTTAAAGATTATGAATTCGGAATCTATTGGGATTCATGGGCTATCGATGAAGAAATAAAGCGCGGCTACGAAGAAATGAAAAAGTTAGGCGATCGCTGGAAAACCCAGCCCATAGGCGGAGAAATCACCTGGAACTGGGGAAGTCTTTATAAATTCAAATCTTTTGAAGAAGTAGTGGCAGATGCCAAAACGCAAGACCTCGTCATTCAGCAAATACGTGATCTGCATTGCAACCACTTAGGAGGTATCACTTGGGCTAATTTCAATGACCCGACTTTCGAACCCAATGCAGAATTACTACAAAAGACAATGGGTTACCGCTTTCTTTTGTCCAATTTCAACTATCCGACAAATATCAAGCCGGATGAACCATTCAAAATATCATTTGACGTAGTTAATACAGGCTCGTCACCTTTTTATTATGACTGGCCGGTAGAAATAGCCTTGCTAAACTCCCAAACGAAGGAAGTTGTATGGAGTAAAACATTGAAAACTCCTAAAATATCACAATGGATGCCGGGAGACAACTGGAATAATTCGGCGAAAGTCTATACCCAACCTGCCGAAACGAATCATATTGAAGAAGAACTGACCCTAGACAAAAAACTGGATACAGGAGATTATATCATCTCTATTTCCATATTAGACCCGTCCGGCATGCTTCCTTCATTAAGATTTGCCATTCAGAATTATTTTGAAGGAGGACGTCACCCCATGGGACATATCGGTGTCAATACGGAACCCGTATATTTTGAGATTCCGACCGACGGTTTCGATGATATGAGACAGGATAAAACTCTGAAATATAAAATCCAATAACCAATAAACTTAATGAAATCGAGCATCAAAAACATATTACTCCTAATGCTATTCGGCACGATGTCTGCATGCAGCGAACAAACTGTTACGGTTTCTTATCAGGAATACCCGAATGCATTCAGGAATCCGATGAAAGGATTTAGGGAATTCTTCGCCCCCGGTATCGACCGGGTCAGGGAAGAATATCCCTACCCTTATGGTTCACTGACAAAAGAATATATGCAATGGAATATGATCGAAGACGACGCCAATGACGGAGTAGACAAGATTATCGCTTACAGCAATCATCGCTGGAAAGGAGTAGAAGATATAAACGTCAAAGTAATTCCCCGGGTTTTTCTTGTATGGTTGGAACCCTGGCATGGCGGAAAGCCTAAAGACCCAACTAATCCAGATGACTTGACCGGTTGGCACTGGCCCAAAGGAATAGCTCCGGAAACAGGCCCTTATAAGCAAAGGCTAAACTCCGTAGCCGCCTATGTAGAAGAAAAAGACAAAAATACCCCCATTACCGGGGGGTACTTTGACCCTTCTTTTTCTGAACGCGTAAAAAAACTTGTAGAGAAACTCGGACAGGCATGGGACAACGATCCGCGGGTGGCATATGTAGAAATGGGGATTATCGGCGAATGGGGAGAACACCATGACCCGGATCTCTCAACTTACTGGGCTCCGCACGACGAACCGGATCACGTAGCTAACCGGACATGGATTCCGGGTATGGAGAAGATTCTGGGAGATGCCTTCGCCAAAGCATTCAAGAACAAAAAAGTAATGGTTCGTTATGCCTATGAATTTAAAGATTATGAATTCGGGATTTACTGGGATTCATGGTCTCAACCCCAAGAGATTGTAAGAGGTTATGAGGAAATGAAGAAATTAGGTGACCGCTGGAAAACCCAGCCCATAGGCGGAGAAATTACCTGGAACTGGGGAGACCTTGCCCGATTCAAGTCTTTTGAAGAAGTGGTGGCAGATAAGGATACCCGGGAATATGTCATGGAACAGATCCGGAACCTGCACTGTAATCATTTAGGCGGAATCACCTGGGCAGACTTCAACGACCCGGAATTTCAGAAAAATGCAGAGACACTGCAAAAAGCTATGGGATACCGGTTCGTCATCAATGAGTTCTCTTATCCGAAAGAAATAAAAGAGGGAGAACAATTCCCTGTTTCTTTCAAGGTCATCAACACCGGCTCATCGCCATTCTATTATAACTGGCCGGTAGAAATAGCTTTACTAGACCCTGAAAGTCATCAAAAAGTGTGGGGGCAAATATTGGAGGGAGTAAACATCTCCGAATGGATGCCGGGAGATAATTGGTCTTTAGATGAACATAAATACCAAACGGCTCCGGAAACTTACCACATCCGAAAGAATATTTCTATTGACGCCCCCATTGCCAAGGGAAAATATATCCTGGCTTTAACGGTGCTCGATCCGGCCGGCATGCATCCTTCACTCCGATTTGCCAATGAGAATTATTTCGAAGGCGGTTATCACCCAATGGGCTATATCGGTATTGATGAATCAGTGTCCGATACCCGTCTGAATCCGGATTTATTCTTCGACATTCAAAGTGACAAGTCTTTAAAATATCAACTCAAACAACCTGTTCCTGTGATATTCGACACAGATGTCGGCAATGACATTGACGACGTGCTGGCTATGCAAATGCTATTCAACTATGAGAAAGCCGGGAAAATAGATCTGCTAGGTATCACAATCAGCAAGTCCAATCCTTATTCAATTGAATATATTGACGGATATTGCCGCCTCAACGAAAGGGGAGACATTCCATTGGGATATGCATACAACGGAGCTACTCCCGAAGACGGAGGTTATCTCCGCCAGACCTTGGATACTATTATTGAAGGCAATAAAATACTGTATCCTCAAAGAAGTATCAAAGACAATCTGCCGGAAGGATATAAGTTATTACGGAAATTGCTGGCTTCACAACCAGATAATTCCGTGGTATTTATTGCCGTAGGACCGGAAACGAATCTTTCACGCCTGCTACACTCGGAAGCCGACGAGTATAGTCCTTTGGACGGCAAATCACTCGTTGCCCAAAAAGTGAAGCTATTGTCCGTAATGGGAGGACTCTATGGGAACGAGTTCGATTTCCCAGAATGGAATCTAGTGCAGGATATAAATGCCGCACAAACCGTATTCAGTGAGTGGCCTACTCCGGTCATTGCAAGCGGTTGGGAACTAGGCAACAAATTATTGTATCCACATCAGAGTATCCTGAATGATTTTCCGGATGGTTACAAACATCCTCTTTGTGTATCTTACCAGATATATGACAAAATGCCATACGACAGGCAAACTTGGGATTTGACCTCTGTCCTACAAGCCATAGAACCGGAAAAAGACTACTTTGAACTGTCAACAAAGGGAACGATTACAATAGACAGTGTAGGACACAGTCTATTTAATGCGTCAGACAAAGGACAACATCAATATCTTATGATTCAAGGAAAAGAAAATATTCAAAGAACATTAGATGCCATTGTCCGCCAGGTGACAGGGAAAGAAGAAAAGAATATAAATCAATAAAGAAAAAGCCATGTTTATAGTCAATAGTTATACACTAGCCATTATCTTTTGCTTCATAACCATGATATGTTGGGGTTCCTGGGGTAATACCCAGAAACTGGCCAGCAAGAACTGGCGTTATGAGCTTTATTACTGGGATTATACGATCGGTATCTTATTATTTGCCTTACTTCTGGTTTTCACCCTCGGAAGTTTCGGAGATTCGGGAAGAGGTTTTCTGGAAGATATCCGGCAAGTAGATGCCAGATACATAGTCAGTGCCTTGATCGGAGGAGTTATTTTCAATGCTTCCAACATCTTACTTTCAGCTTCGGTCTCCATTGCCGGAATGGCGGTTGCTTTTCCGTTAGGTGTAGGACTTGCCTTGGTCCTGGGTGTGTTCATCAACTATTTCAGCACTCCTAAAGGAGACCCGTTCTGGTTGTTTACAGGAGTAATCCTGATTGTTATCGCTATCATCTGCAATGGGATAGCGGCAGGCAGGCAACAGAAAGAGGGGAATAATAATAGCAAGAAAGGGATTATTCTTGCGGCTATTGCCGGCATACTTATGTCCTTCTTCTACCGTTTTGTAGCTGCTGCCATGGACCTTAACAATTTTGACTCTCCTACTCCGGGCATGGCTACTCCATACACCGCTTTCTTTATATTCTCAATAGGTATCTTCCTGAGCAACTTCCTGTTCAATACAGTTGTTATGAAACGTCCGTTTGTAGGAACTCCGGTAAGCTATAAAGAATATTTTGCAGGAAAAGCAGCCACACATCTGGTAGGAATCCTCGGAGGATGTATATGGGGATTGGGAACAGCTTTAAGCTATATAGCCGCAGGAAAAGCGGGAGCTGCCATCTCCTACGCTCTCGGTCAGGGAGCACCTATGATTGCCGCCTTATGGGGGGTATTTATATGGAAAGAGTTCACCGGTAGTTCCAAATCAACCGACAGGCTTTTAGGAATCATGTTTATTCTGTTCATCACAGGATTATCATTCATCGTTTTATCCGGAGGAAACTAATTATGAAGATAAACTATATTCTTTTTCTACTGATGGCAGCCTTTTGTTATCCTTCGATAACAGTCGCCAAAATAATTGAAGCCAGTTCGCCGGACAAGAAAAATGTGATAACTATCGAGACTGACAATCAGGTCAGTTACAGCTTATCCCGGAATGGAACAAAGATTCTTGATACTTGCCCGCTCTCACTTACAGTCGGAAACGACACTTGGGGAACAGACAAATGTAGAAAGATAACTCGTAAGAGCGTTTCGGAAAAAGTAGAATTTATTGTACCGCGTAAATATAAAGAGACAGTGGATAATTATAATCAGGTTGAGCTTATTTACAAAGACTATAAGATCGAATTCAGAATCTATAATGACGGAGTGGCCTATCGTTTCGTAAGTACTGCAAACAATAAACAGCCTGTAAAGATAGAGTCGGTATCTTTCCGCTTCGGACAGGATCACACCTCGTACACTCTTTTAACCGACCAGCTACAAAACTGGTTTGAGCAGGATTATACGGTAAAGCCGATCAATGCATTACCCAAAGACAGTTTCTCCGTAGCTCCTGTAATGGTTGAAGTAGACAAATACAAAGTATTATTAGCAGAAGCCAATCTCTATAATTATCCGGGAATGTACTTACAACCCGCCCAAGAATCCTTCCATGGCATTTTTGTCAATTATCCGGATAAGGAAGTGCCATACGAAGGGGATAATAAAATCTATGCCTCCACACGCAAAGATTATCTTATTCCCACCTGCGGGAAACGGGTCTTTCCATGGCGAGTAATCGGTACTTTCGACAATGCCTCTTCCATATTACAAAGCGAGCTTATATATTTACTCTCCGAAGAGAAAGAACAAGCCGCCGACTATACATGGGTTAAACCTGGTAAAGTATTATGGGACTGGTGGAATGACCGTAATATCTATCATATAAATTTCAAAAGCGGCATTAACACCGATACATATCTATATCTGGTAGACTATGCAGCCAAACATCACATCGAATATGTCCTGATTGACGAAGGCTGGTCAGCACGTAACGATCTGTTAACCCTCAATCCCGATGTTGACATTCCGCGTATCTGTGAATATGCAACAGAAAAAGGAGTAGGTATCCAGTTATGGTCAAAATGGGTGAACATCATGCGACAAATGGATGAGGCTTTTGCACAATTCAGCAAATGGGGAGTGAAGGGAGTCAAAATAGATTTTATGGACCGTAATGATGCAAAAATGGTTAACTTCTACGAACAAGTAGCGGTTAAAGCCACTCAATACAAATTATTAGTAGACTTTCATGGTTCTTACCCCAACGAAGGCATGAGGCGCAAATATCCGAATTTGATGACACGCGAAGGAGTAATAGGACTGGAGTATAACAAATGGAGCAAAAGAGCCACGGTTACACATGATGTAATCATCCCTTATCTCCGTATGTGGGTAGGACCAATGGACTATACTCCCGGAGCTATGCTTAACGCACATCCGGAAACATTCTATGAAAATCAACATGAACCGATGAGTCAGGGCACACGTAGCCACCAATTAGCAATGTATGTAGTCTACGAAAGCCCGTTGCAAATGATTTCGGACAGTCCGACTAAATATGACGAGAATCCCCAGAGCTTTGAATTTATCAAATGCATACCTACAACCTGGGATGAAACAGTTCCTTTAGAAGGAGAAGTGGGCGAATATATCGCTCTCGCACGCCGACATGGCAATACATGGTACATCGGAGTAATAAACGGAAATACTCCACGGCATATTGAAATTGATTTATCATTCATAGGAAATGGCCTGAAGAAGATAAAAGCGCATATAGACGGAGTAAATGCCAGTCAACAAGCAAAAGACTCACAAATAATAGAACAAATTATCAAGAATAATGAGAAACTACTCATAAATATGAGTAGAGGAGGAGGATATACAGGTATTATTCATATAGAGAAGTAACATTTTACAGTTACTCAACAAGGCAGGCTGTCTCAAGCAAAAGAGACAGCCTGCCTTTATCTTACTCTCAATCGTTTCAGACTGTAATATCCAGCAAAATCTCTCCTTTTACGTTCAGGACTTTAATCTTCAAGTCATTTTTCTTCTTTTCCAGAATCATCACCGTAGCGCCATCCATCTTATACCCGCCACCGATAACAACCGGATAATTATTGCCTAACTCACCTTTCGGATGAAAAGCATATTTATGAGTATGTGCATTCAAGCTAACATTGAAAGGTGCCTTCTCTAATAAATTAGTCCACAAGTCGGCACAGAGATTCACTCCATCATTGCCATAAAGTGGAATATGGTGAATAAGAATACGTTTCTTGGCTTTTTTGAATTCTTTGGCAGAAAGTTCTTTTTTCAGAAAATCCACTTGTTCATTACGCAGTTGGGTAAAATCATTCAAGCCATAATATACCCAGTGGGAGTCTAGTTTGTCTTCCCCGCAATCCAACATGACAATACGGGTATCCCCCCAGTTGAAAGAACCGTAAGTCTTGTCTCCTACATAGTCGTAATGATCGCGCAAACCAATAGAATATGCATTGCGGATTTCGTGATTACCACGCATAAAGAAAGTCGGTATACGGTCGCCATGAACACCTTCCGTCAGTTCGCTGATAAAAGCAGTCGCTTGATTATGATCGACAGGATCGTCTACACAGTCACCGTTGAAAACAACGAAGTCATAATCCACATTCTGTATTTGTTTGCACAGGGCACGGAAAGTTTTGGTATGCTGATGCAGGTCATTAAAAACAACGGCAGTAAAAGAATCCGTATCCGTTGCCGGAAGCGTGAACTCACTGAAAGACGACTGTGCCGTATTGCCGAACACCTTTTTATATGCCTGGTAAAGCAGCATTTCCTGTGAGCATACACGATAATAATACTTCTGACCGGGTTGCAAACCGTCTATACGTATTTTGTGCAAGTAGTTATTGCAAACCACCTGTCCGTCTACGATTGTACGCGCACGTTTCAGTTGAGTAGTGTCCGTTCCATATTCTACCCAGCAATATGCAGGGACGGTAGTTTCCCACATCACTGTAATGCCATTGCCTACCGGATTCTGCAAATAAGGTTTCGTGCGGAATATTTTATTTGCTTTTTCGGCGGTTCGGAGTTCTACTAATATAGGACGGTGGTCGGAAGCCACAGGCTCATTCAATACCCGGGCAGATATAAGAGCGAAACCGTTTGCATTGGATTTTAATGCCGCAATATAATCTATCGTTTCCTTAGGCTCTGGAGCCGGATAAGTATGCTGTTTGGGATTGGAAAGTAACTGAAAATCCTTTTGCAGTTCTTTAATAAAGTCGGATTCCGGTTCGGCATTCATGTCTCCTGCCAGAAAAAGAGGCTTTTTATAAGGAGTAGTAAACGATTTCACAATCTTCAATGATTCCATTCGATCTTCTTCTGTCAGCGACATATGAGTGCAACAGTAAATGTAATCTTCAAATTCTGCGAGAACCAGGGCACGCTCTTCTTCTCTTCCCGGTAAAGGGATAGTTTGCAGGCGTACCGGAACTTGTCTGGTCAGTAATCCGATTCCGTATTTTCCACCATCAAAATCAATGGCAGGTGCAAAGTAGGCATGCATTTGTGTGCGCCCGGCAATTTCTCCCAACACATACTTCTGTCCGCTCCGCTTCGTCATGCTGTCCACTTCCTGTATAGCCACCACATCGGGAGAAGCGTTGTTTATCACATTCGCTATACGCTGGAAATTACAGACATCATCCATGCCGTTTGCATTCTTGATATTGTAGGTCATCAATTTTAACGTGTTCTGAGCCTGTGCTGAAAAAACAAATAGAATAGCAATAATTAATAAAAGATTCTTTTTCATGTTTCTCATTTTTTGGGGTTCATGTTAAGCGGCTCAAAGGTAGTGAAAAAACAAAAAGCTGCAAAGATCAAACAAAGATGTATGGAACAAACAATACGGATATAATAAAATACACAGTACGATGTTGGTTACTAATTCAAATAAAGCACCTTTCGTTGGAGAAAGTTTAGAAAAGTTCCAAGTAAAATAATTCAAAGAAACGTCTTCTTTAAGGGAAAAAGGAAAAACAGGCAAAAACGATACACTCATAAAGTTTGTCGTTTTTGCTTTTTTAGGTACTTTTGTAATCGAAAAGAACCAAATGCAGTATCTGCAAAAGAATTATGAAACATCCTCTCGACCAATTCCAATATTGCCCCGAATGTGGTTCCTCACATTTCGAGGTCAACAATGAAAAATCCAAGAAATGTGCCGATTGCGGCTTTGTCTATTATTTCAACCCGTCCGCCGCTACCGTGGCGCTGATTCTGAATGAAAAGAACGAGTTGCTAGTCTGCCGACGCGCCAAAGAGCCCGCCAAAGGTACGCTCGACCTTCCCGGCGGCTTTATCGACATGGACGAAACAGGAGAAGAAGGCGTAGCCCGCGAAGTATTGGAAGAAACCGGATTGAAAGTGAAGCAAGCCATTTACCAATTCTCACTTCCCAATATTTACATCTACTCCGGGTTTCCCGTACACACGCTTGATATGTTCTTTCTTTGCACCGTAGAAGATATGAGCCATTTCTCGGCAATGGATGATGTGGCGGATTCCTTCTTCCTGCCTTTATCGGAGATACGTCCGGAAGATTTCGGGTTGGACTCCGTCCGGCGGGGACTTATACGGTTTCTGAGCCAGCATAACTAACCGGAGACTTCATTAAACTTTCGGCATGCAAATTGCGTTCTAAGCGGAAAAGGGTGTATCTTTGTAGCATTAGAATTCTAAATCTATCCTGGTCATGAGCAAGATTTACCCCATCGGAATACAGAACTTTGATAAGATTCGCAGAGACGGATATTTCTACATCGACAAAACTGCCTTAGTCTATCAAATGGTAAAGACAGGCAGCTACTTCTTCCTAAACCGCCCGCGCCGCTTTGGGAAAAGTTTGTTGGTGTCTACGCTCGAAGCCTACTTTGAAGGTAAGCGCGAACTCTTTGAGGGACAGAAGTATGCCGTGAATTAAGGACGTGTTACGATGGGTATCATTTCGTAGAAAATTCTGTCGGTATATATAATCCGTTCAGCGTGCTTAATACATTCTTCAAAATGAAGTTCGGTAGTTACTGGTTTGAAACCGGAACACCTACTTATCTGGTGGAATTATTAAAAGCCCATCACTATGACCTGCACTGTATGGCGCATGTAGAAACCGATGCGGACATACTGAACAGTGTCGATTCGGCTTCGACCAATCCTATTCCTGTGATTTATCAAAGTGGATATCTCACTATAAAGAAATTTGACCAGGAATTTGCTACTTATCAGTTAGGCTTTCCCAATCGCGAGGTAGAAGAAGGGTTTATGAAATTTCTGTTGCCTTTCTATGCAAATACAGATAAGGTTGAATCACCTTTTCAGATTCAGAAATTCGTTCGTGAAGTACGCAGTGGCGATTATGAATCTTTCTTCCACCGCTTGCAAAGTTTCTTTGCCGATACACCCTATGAGTTAATACGCGACCTGGAACTACATTATCAGAATGACTGTTCATCGTTTTCAAGCTTATCGGCTTCTATGTAAAGGCAGAGTACCACACATCGCAAGGTCGTATTGACCTCGTGTTGCAAACAGATAAATTCATATATGTAATGGAATTTAAACTGGAAGGCAGTGCCGAGGAAGCTCTCAGACAAATAAACGAAAAGAATTATGCGCAGCCTTTTGCAGCCGACCCTCGTAGGCTATTCAAGATAGGGATTAACTTCGGCAGTCGGACAAGGAATATTGAGAGGTGGATTGTAGAATAATACAAGAGCCGGGAAAGTGAAGTACCCTTTCAGCCTTCAGCTTCTCAAAAAGCTGCAAAATCAATAAATAAATTAAACACATACATCTATCCTGATATATGTCTACATAACCCACATATTGGACATATAGATTCACCGTGCTGTATATATATTGCCACCGTGCTGTACATATATAGCCACCACAATGGATATATATACCCACTAAACAGCTTGATGTCTGCGCCGTGCATGCATATATTCTATCCCCCAGCCCATACCTCTTCGAGCACCCGGCATATCGAATTCTCCCCACGGTTCAGAGATTCTGTTCTCATGGATTGACACCTTTGTTCCCGCACATCAAAGCCTCTAATCTATAATTACAGAAGAAACTGAAAGCTGAAAACAGAGAAGTTGATGAAAAGTTGGGTTTAGCCCAAAACCTATTAAAAAGACCATTTAAGACCAAAGCACACAATCAGTCCATAATCTTAAATAATTATATTACACCACTCAAAATGAGAAGAATAGCAAGACTTTCATTATCTTTGTAATCGTCATTAGTTTAATGGCCATCAAATTAACCGCCATTAAGAATAAAGCCTGTAGTATGCAATTTTATGACCGAAAGACAGAAATAGCGATAGCCCTGACAGCCCTCAACCGATTCAACAAAACCGCCCTAATCGGAGAGGTAAAAAGAAACCCCATAAGAACAAGCATCTCCGTGTTGGGAAACGTGTTGGAAAAGAAGAGCGAAACTTTACATAAAGAATTAAATGATTATAAAATAACTTTCAAAGGATTGTCTTTGGAAGATATGTAGTACTTTTGCATAAATACCCGATTATGAAAAAAGAAATTATCAGACTCATTTGCGCGGCTATCTGCAGCGCACCCATTATAGGACTTGCCCAGACAGGTGATAAGTTCACCTCGACTGACAACCTTTATAAAGAGGGAAAAGAACTTTTCCTGGAAAAGAATTACGCTGCCGCCCTGCCGGCACTAAAGGCATTTATAAAACAAAAGCCAACAGCCAGCCTGCTTCAGGATGCGGAGTATATGCTGGTCAGTTCGGCATACGAGTTAAATGACAAGAACCGTATCGAATTGCTCCGCAAATATCTCGACCGCTATCCCGATACGCCTTACGCCAATCGAATTTATTCACTGTTGGCTTCCTGCTATTTCTACGAAGGAAAGTACAATGAAGCGATGGCGCTCTTCAATTCTACCGACCTCGACTTGCTCAGCAGCGAAGAACGTGACGACCGCACCTATCAATTGGCTACCTGCTATCTGAAAACGAACAACCTGAGAGAAGCAGCCATCTGGTTTGAGACTCTCCGCGCCAACAGCCCCAAATATGCAAAAGATTGCGATTACTACGTTTCTTATATCCGCTACACACAGAAACGCTATAACGAAGCGCTGAAAGGTTTCCTGCCGCTACAAAACGATTCGAAATACAAAGCACTCGTACCTTATTATATCGCTGAAATCTATGCACAGCTCAAAAACTATGATAAGGCACAGATTGTGGCACAGAATTATCTGTCGGCTTATCCGGACAATGAACATGCAGCGGAAATGTACCGTATCCTCGGAGATGCTTATTACCACTTCGGCCAATATCACAAAGCGGCAGAATCATTCAATGCATATTTGAATAAAGACCATTCGGCTCCCCGCCGGGATGCCCTCTATATGCTGGGACTTTCTTACTATCAGACGAAAGTCTATTCAAAAGCAGCCGAGACACTCGGTAAAGTGACAACTACCAATGACGCGCTTACACAGAATGCCTACCTGCATATGGGGCTCTCTTATCTGCAACTGGCAGAAAAGAACAAAGCCCGCATGGCTTTCGAACAGGCGGCAGCGTCCAACGCCAATATGCAAATCAAGGAGCAGGCAGCCTACAACTACGCTCTCTGCCTGCATGAGACTTCTTTCTCCGCCTTCGGTGAATCCGTTACCGCCTTCGAGAAGTTCCTGAACGAATTTCCGACTTCTCCTTATGCAGAGAAAGTCAGCAGCTATCTGGTGGAAGTTTACATGAATACCCGCAGCTACGATGCGGCTTTGAAATCAATAGACCGGATTGCCAAACCAAGCGCACAGATACTGGAAGCCAAGCAGAAGATACTGTTCCAATTAGGTACACAGTCCTTTGCGAACGCCGACTTCGAACAGGCTCTGAAATATCTGAACCAATCCATTGCCATCGGGCAATACAACCGTCAGACCAAGGCAGATGCTTACTACTGGTGTGGAGAATCTTATTATCGCCTCAACCGGATGACGGAAGCAGCGCGTGACTTCAACGCCTATCTGCAACTGACCACCCAGCCCAATAACGAAATGTATGCGCTTGCCAATTATAACCTGGGATATATCGCTTTCCACCGGAAAGACTATACGCAAGCAAACAACTACTTCCAAAAATACGTCCAACAGGAAAAAGGTGAAAACACAACGGCTTTAGCCGATGCATACAACCGTATCGGCGACTGCCGCTTGCATGTGCGCAACTTCGAGGAAGCCAAACATTATTATTCGCAAGCCGAACAGATGAATACTCCTTCCGGAGATTATTCTTTCTATCAACTGGCTCTTGTATCCGGCCTGCAGAGAGACTATACCGGCAAGATAACTTTGCTGAACCGCCTGGTGGGAAAATATCCCGCTTCTCCTTATGCCGTGAATGCGATTTACGAAAAAGGGAGGTCTTATGTATTGATGGACAATAACAATCAGGCAATCACTTCCTTCAAGGAACTGCTGAACAAATACCCCGAAAGCCCGGTCAGCCGGAAAGCTGCGACGGAAATCGGACTGCTCTATTATCAGAAAGAGGATTACGACCAAGCTATCGGAGCCTACAAGCAGGTCATTGAGAAATATCCGGGTAGTGAAGAAGCCCGTCTGGCTATGCGTGATTTAAAGTCGATTTATGTGGACTTGAACCGTATAGACGAATTTGCGGCTTTGGCAAATGCCATGCCGGGACATATCCGCTTTGACGCCAACGAACAGGATTCACTGACCTATGCCGCCGCTGAAAAGATTTATATGCGAGGACGGATGGAAGAAGCCAAGACAAGTCTCAACAAATACTTGCAGACTTTCCCGGAAGGGGCTTTCAGCTTGAATGCACATTATTATCTTTGCCTGATTGGGAACGAGCAGAAAAACTATGATATGATTCTTCTCCACTCCGGCAAATTACTGGAATATCCGAACAATCCGTTTGCCGAAGAAGCCCTTATCCTGCGTGCCGAAGTGCAGTTCAACCAACAACAGACAGCAGAAGCACTGGCTAGTTATAAGATGCTGAAAGAGAAAGCAACTAACGTAGAACGTCGCCAGCTTGCTGAAACAGGGATACTCCGCTGCGCCTTCCTGTTGAGGGATGATATTGAAACCATCCATGCTGCTACCGACTTATTGGCTGAACCTAAACTCAGCCCTGAACTGAGAAATGAAGCCCTTTATTATCGCGCCAAGGCTTATGTCAAACAAAAGGCGGACAAGAAAGCAATGGACGACTTCCGCGAACTGGCAAAAGACACCCGTAATCCATACGGAGCGGAAGCAAAATATCTGGTTGCACAGTCGCTGTATGACGCGAAAGAATATGCTGCCGCGGAAAAGGAACTGCTCAACTACATAGAACAAAGCACACCGCACGCCTATTGGCTGGCACGTAGTTTCGTCCTTTTGTCCGATGTATATGCTGCTACGGGTAAGGACCTTGACGCACGCCAGTATCTATTGAGTCTGCAACAGAATTACCAGGGCAACGATGATATAGAAAGTATGATTGAAAGCAGACTTGCTAAGTTGAAAGGTGAAAATTGAGAATTAAAAAATAGAAAAGTATGAAACACTCTCTTTATATAATAGGCGGACTTGCATTGGCGATTTCCATGCCGTCCGACCTTCAAGCCCAAACTACCCAGCCCAAGGATACGACCATGAATCGTACCGTTGTTGTGGAACAAGAATATAACCCGGATATTATGGATGCTTCGAAAGTAAACGTCCTGCCCAAAGTGGAAGAACCGACGGTAAGCAAGAAAGAGGTAGAGTATGCTACGACTTTCTTTCCGGCAACTTCTGTCCCGGCGGGTCTGATGAATCCTTATACCGGAAAAGAAGTCCAGCCCGGCAGCACTCCCGGATATGTACGTGCCGGATATGGCAATTTAGGCAATCTGGATGTTCTTGCCAATTATTTATTCCGCCTCTCGGATAAAGACAAACTGAATGTACGTTTCCAGATGGACGGAATGGACGGAAAATTGACTCTTCCTTTTACAGATGGTGAGAAATGGAATGCTTTCTATTATCGCACACGTGCTAATGTGGATTACACACACCAATTCAACAAATTGGATTTGAATATTGCCGGAAACTTCGGCTTGAGCAACTTCAACTTCAAACCGGGAAGTGTAAACAGTAAGCAGAAATTCACTTCCGGTGACTTTCATGCCGGTATTCATTTTATCGACGAAACTGCACCGCTTCGTTTCAATGCCGAAACAAATCTGCTGATGTACGAACGTCAGCATAATATGCTCAATGGGAATGATGCCAATACAGCTATTAAAGAAACAATCATACGCACCAAAGGCGATGTCACGGGAGCTATCGGTGACCAACAATCGGTGACTATCGCTCTGGAAATGAATAATCTCTTGTATAGCGGATATCCAAAGGATGTCTCTACCGGAGACGAGTATTTCAAGAACTATACGACGCTTCTCCTGAATCCATATTATGAGTTGGACAACGACGACTGGAAACTGCACGTCGGCGCCAACGTAGACCTGTCTTTTGGGTTCGACAAGTCCTTCCGTGTCTCGCCGGATATTACTGCACAATATATCTTTTCCGACAGCTATGTGGTTTACGCAAAAGCGACGGGCGGCAAGCAACTGAATGATTTCCGCAGACTGGAGAATATCTGTCCTTATGCAGACTCTTATATACCGGCATTATCAGAAGCGAGTACCATCCTCAGTCATACCTTCGACACTTACGAACAAGTCAACGCCAGCATCGGATTCAAGGCAAGTCCCTATACCGGGGTTTGGTTTCACCTGTTCGGAGGATATCAGAATCTGAAGAATGATTTAATGTATAGCAGCCAAGCCCTATGCACCTCCAGCACGGGTCCAATAGGCAACACACTTACTTTCCAACAGGAAAACACCAGCAATGTATATGCAGGTGGTGAATTTACCTACGACTATAAAGACATTCTTTCTGTTGCAGCCCGCTATACTTATCGCAACTGGAACAGTAACCGAAATGAATATCTGCTCAACATAAAGCCCGAGAATGAAGTTTCCGTATCTCTGGGTCTTCAGCCTGTTTCCGCTCTCCGGGTCAACATCGGCTACGATTATATCGGACGCAAGCAAGAACCGGTGTCTTTCCCTATGTCGGACGTGAACGACTTATATGTCGGAGCCAGCTACAATGTATTCAAAGGAGTTTCTGTTTATGCACAGGTACACAATCTGCTGAACAAGAAATATCAATATTATATAGGTTATCCTGCGGAAGGATTCAATTTCTTGGGAGGATTGAGCTTCCGGTTCTAAAAAAATAAAGGGATAATCCAACAAGCTGCCACACGAATTCTTTCTGAATCATTTTTCAAGATTTTACTAAAAAACATTAGATTCTCCTTATATTATAAGGTAGGGAGAATCTTTTTTTCTACTTTTGTCCCCGAATATTGTGGTACAAGCCATTATAAAAGAAAGAATTATGCAGAAAAACCTTGTCATTGTCGAGTCTCCGGCAAAAGCAAAAACGATTGAAAAGTTTCTTGGGAAAGATTTTAAAGTCCTTTCAAGTTACGGACACATACGCGACCTGAAGAAGAAAGACTTCAGCATCGACGTAGAGAAGAATTTTAAGCCCAACTACGAAATTCCGGCAGACAAAAAGGCTTTGGTCAGCACACTGAAAGCAGAAGCAAAAGAGGCGGAAACCGTATGGCTCGCATCCGATGAGGACCGCGAGGGAGAGGCTATTGCCTGGCATCTGTATGAGGTCTTAAAACTGAAACCGGAAAACACAAAACGGATCGTATTCCATGAAATTACGAAAAACGCTATTCTAAAAGCTATTGAACAACCACGCGATATCAACATCAACCTCGTGAATGCACAGCAGGCACGACGTATCCTGGACCGCATCGTAGGTTTCGAGCTGTCTCCCGTACTCTGGAGAAAAGTGAAACCGGCACTTTCGGCAGGACGCGTACAGTCGGTTACCGTCCGCCTGATTGTAGAGCGCGAGCGCGAAATCCACGCTTTCAAATCGGAAGCAGCCTATCGGGTGGTCGCCGTTTTCCTGGTGCCCGACACTGACGGAAAACCGGTGGAAATGAAAGCCGAACTAGTGCGCCGTATCAAAACCAAAAAAGAGGCAAAGGCTTTCCTCGAAACTTGCCAGGGAGCTAATTTTGCTATCGAAGATATTACCACCCGTCCGGTAAAGAAAACGCCACCCGCACCGTTCACTACGTCTACATTGCAACAGGAAGCCGCCCGTAAACTGGGATATACCGTAGCACAGACCATGATGCTTGCACAACGTCTGTACGAGTCGGGATTCATCACTTATATGCGTACGGACTCCGTCAACCTGTCGGAATTTGCAACGATAGGCAGCAAAGACGCCATCGTCAAAATGATGGGCGACCGCTATGTGCATCCGCGCCATTTTGAGACAAAGACCAAAGGCGCACAGGAAGCGCATGAGGCTATCCGTCCAACGTATATGGAAAACCAGACCATAGAAGGCTCACCACAGGAAAAGAAACTGTACGAACTGATATGGAAACGTACCATCGCCTCACAGATGGCGGACGCGGAACTGGAAAAGACAACCGCAACCATCACGATAAGTGGCAGCAGCGATGTGTTTACTGCTGTCGGCGAAGTAATCAAGTTCGACGGCTTCTTACGCGTCTACCGTGAATCTTATGACGATGACAGTGAGCAGGAAGATGAAAGCCGCTTGTTGCCCCCTTTGAAAAAGGGACAGAAACTGGAACACGGCCCTATCATCGCCACCGAACGTTTCAGCCAGCGCCCACCACGCTATACGGAAGCCAGCCTGGTACGCAAGTTGGAGGAGTTGGGCATCGGACGTCCGTCTACGTATGCACCTACCATCTCGACCATCCAACAGCGCGAATATGTAGAAAAGGGAAACAAGGACGGAGAAGAACGCAACTTTAATGTGATGATCCTGAAAGACAATCAGATTAAGGACGAGAACCATTCCGAAATCACCGGTGCCGAAAAGTCCAAGCTGTTCCCTACGGATACGGGTATAGTGGTAAACGACTTCCTGACCGAATACTTCCCGGACATTCTGGACTACAACTTTACGGCAAGTGTGGAAAAAGATTTCGACGAGATTGCGGAAGGCGGCGTGCAATGGACTTCCATCATGAAGACTTTCTATGATAAATTCCATCCGTCGGTAGAAAACACATTGGCTATCAAGACAGAACACAAGGTAGGCGAACGCATCTTGGGAGAAGACCCGGAAAGCGGCAAGCCTGTTTCGGTGAAGATTGGGCGTTTCGGTCCTATGGCACAAATCGGTACGGTAGAAGATGAAGAAAAGCCACGGTTTGCCCAATTGAAGAAAGGACAGTCCATAGAAACCATCACTTTGGAAGAAGTTCTCGAATTATTCAAACTTCCCCGTACACTGGGCGAGTATGAAGGAAAGACAGTCAGTGTAGGTATCGGCCGTTTCGGTCCCTATGTTTTGCATAATAAGGTATATGTATCACTACCGAAAACAATGGACCCGATGGTAATCACTTTGGAAGAGGCAGAACAACTGATTCTCGAAAAACGCCAGAAGGAAGCCGAACGCCACATCAAGAAGTTTGAAGAAGAACCGGAGCTGGAAATTCTGAATGGTCGTTACGGACCTTATATTACTTATAAGGGCAATAACTATAAGATTCCTAAAGATATCGTTCCACAGGATTTGAGCCTGCAAAGTTGTTTGGAACTAATCAAGATACAGAACGAAAAAGGGGAAACGTCTTCCTTCAAACGAGGAAAACGGACTGCGAAGAAGAAATAAAAAAAATCAGGGTGTCGGTCAACGTGAGACCGGCACCCTGTTTTTTTCAGATAAATATCCGATTGTTCTTACATTCGTGAAGGAACTTCGATGCCCAACAGGCCCATACCCAAACGAACCACTTTAGCTACATTTGCCGACAGAGCGATACGGAACACTTTCACCGCTTCATTCTCTTCGCGCAAAATACTGAAGTCGTGGTAGAACTGATTGTATTCTTTCACCAGGTCGTAGGTGTAATTGGCGATGATAGACGGGCTGTAGTCCTCGCCTGCCTGTTTGACAACAGCGGCAAAATCGGCAACCATTTGAATCAGTCCTTCTTCTTTTTCACTCAATTCAATACCGGCAGGAATCTGCTCGGGTATCACGATTCCCGATTCGGCAGCCTTACGAAGTACGGACTGGATACGGGCATAGGTATATTGGATGAACGGTCCTGTGTTGCCGTTGAAGTCAATAGATTCTTTCGGGTTGAACGTCATGTTCTTACGGGCGTCCACTTTCAGGATGAAATACTTCAAAGCACCCAAACCGACGATACGGGCAATATCATCCGCTTCTTCCTGTGTCAAGCCGTCCAGTTTGCCCAGTTCCTGCGAAGTTTCTTTGGCAGTGGTAATCATCTCTTCCATCAGGTCGTCAGCATCCACCACCGTACCTTCACGGGATTTCATCTTACCTTCCGGCAGTTCCACCATTCCGTAAGAGAAGTGAACCAGACTCTTGCCCCACTCGAAGCCGAGTTTGTCAAGCAGGATAGAAAGCACCTGGAAATGATAGTTCTGTTCGTTACCCACTACATAAATCATCTTGTCAATGGGATAATCGGCAAAACGGAGTTTAGCTGTGCCGATGTCCTGCGTCATGTAAACAGATGTGCCGTCACCACGGAGAAGCAACTTATGGTCCAGCCCTTCAGCAGTCAGGTCAGCCCACACAGAGCCGTCTTCCTTCTTGAAGAAGAAACCTTTCTCCAGTCCTTCCATCACTTTCTCTTTTCCTTCAAGATAGGTGTTGGATTCATAATATATCTTGTCGAAGCTGACACCCATCTTCTTGTAGGTTTCATCGAAACCGGCATATACCCAGTTGTTCATCATCTCCCACAATCCGCGTACTTCCGGGTCACCTGCTTCCCACTTCACAAGCATTTCACGGGCTTCCTGCATCAATGGGGAAGCAGCTTCCGCTTTCGCCTTCGCCTCTTCATCATTCATTCCCTGTGCTGTATATCCAGCCATCAGTTCCTTAACTTCCGCCTTATAATGCTTATCGAAAGATACATAATAATCACCTACCAGATGGTCGCCTTTCTTGCCGGAAGTCTCGGGAGTTTCACCGTTGCCGTATTTCTTCCATGCCAACATGGATTTACAGATATGGATGCCACGGTCGTTAACGATATTGGTCTTTACCACCTTGTTGCCGTTTGCAGCCACAATGTTAGCCAATGCGTTACCCAAAAGGTTGTTACGCACGTGTCCCAAGTGAAGCGGCTTGTTCGTATTCGGAGAAGAATATTCAATCATCACCAACGGCGAAGTTTCGGTAGCTTTTACCAGACCATATTGTTCGTCAGCCTGAATCTCATTCAGCAACTGAATCCACGTAGCTGATGCGATAGTCAGGTTCAGAAACCCTTTTATCACGTTAAAGGTAGCCACTGCCGGTTCGTTAGCCTTCAGATATTCGCCAATTTCCTGCGCCGTCTGTTCCGGGCCTTTTCTCGACATTTTCAGAAAAGGGAACACAACCAGCGTCAGATGTCCTTCAAATTCTTTTTTGGTCTTTTGGATTTGCACCATCTTTTCAGGGACTTCCTGACCGTAGAGTGCCTTCAGTCCGCTAATGACGGACGCTACAATTTTATCTTCTATCTTCATAATCAAGTTGTTTCTTGCGCGCAAAGATACAAAAAAAGGAGACGCATCACGTCTCCTCTTTCCAATTTCTTTCAACTATATGTCTTATTCAACAGCTGCAGACAATTCAGCACCAGCTTTAAACTTAGCTACTTTCTTTGCAGGAATAGTAATAGTTGCCTTTGTAGAAGGGTTAATACCAGTTCTTTCAGCCCTTTCGCTTACAGAGAAAGTACCAAAACCAACGAGGGATACTTTTTCGCCAGCTTTCATAGCATTAGTAACTGAAGTGATGAAAGCATCAAGTGCTTTTTTTGCATCGGCTTTGCTCATTTGAGATTCAGCAGCCATTGCGCTGATAAGTTCAGACTTATTCATAATACGTGAATGATTAATTAATATATATGTTACACAAAAGATTATCTTTCAAGGAATTGATTTCACAAATATAACCGAACAAAACAACATATCAAATAAAAACATAAAAAAAACGCAGCAAATTATTGAAAAAGAGCTAATAGGAAGTCTTTTTCATGCTTTAAAACAGAATTTATTCGTACTTTTGCGTTTATTATCTAAATATTCAGAAATTAAAATGATGCCAACTGTAACTAAAAACCTGATAATTATCAATGTACTGGTATTTTTCGGTACATTCGTTGCCCAACGATACGGTATAGACTTAACGAATTATCTGGGATTGCATTTTTTCCTTGCAAGCGATTTCAATCCGGCACAACTTATCACTTATATGTTCATGCACGGCGGATTCAGCCACATTTTCTTCAATATGTTCGCCGTTTTCATGTTCGGTTCGATTCTCGAACAAACTTGGGGACCGAAACGTTTTCTGTTTTACTATATCCTTTGCGGCATCGGTGCAGGGCTTATTCAGGAAGGAGTGCAGTATATCCAGTATGTGACGGAACTGAGCCATTACGCACAAGTAAACATAGGTACGGGAATCATCCCCATGGAAGAATTTCTGAATATGATGACTACCGTAGGTGCTTCGGGAGCGGTCTACGCCATTTTGCTGGCATTCGGTATGTTGTTTCCCGACAACCGCCTGTTCGTCTTCCCGCTACCCTTCCCTATCAAAGCGAAATTCTTTGTTATCGGATATGCCGCAATCGAATTATGGGCGGGACTAGCCGATAGTGCCGGAGACAATATCGCTCACTTCGCCCACCTGGGGGGAATGTTGTTCGGACTGATTCTGATTTTATATTGGAGAAAAAAAAACAATAACAATGAGACATATTATAGCTGATTTAAAAGAAACGTTCAGAAGAGGAAACATTTTTATCCAGCTGATTTATATTAACGTCGGTATTTTTATTATCGGCACACTGGTTAATGTTTTCCTGCAACTATTCAATTTCAATATCCTTGATATATTCAGTATTTTTTCCCTGCCGGCATCGTTTATCGGCTTTATCCATCAGCCGTGGTCACTGTTCACCTATATGTTCATGCATGCAGGCATCCTACATATCCTGTTCAATATGCTATGGCTGTACTGGTTCGGAAGTCTGTTTCTCTACTTCTTTTCGGCAAAGCATCTGAGAGGTTTGTATGTATTGGGCGGTATCTGCGGCGGTTTATTATATATGGTCGCCTACAATGCATTTCCTTTATTCAGTTCGCAGGTGGCGGGCTCCACACTAGTAGGTGCATCGGCATCCGTACTGGCTATCGTAGCAGCAACGGCATACCGTGAACCAAACTACCGGGTACAACTCTTCCTGTTCGGCGCTATCCGACTCAAATACCTGGCGTTAATCGTTATCGGCATTGATGTATTATCCATCACCTCCAGCAACGCAGGCGGACATATCGCCCATTTAGGCGGTGCGCTCGCCGGACTTTGGTTTGCCGCAAGTTTGAGTAAAGGCGTTGATTTAACTTCTTGGATTAACCGGATTCTGGATGGTTTCATTTTTCTGTTCCAAAAGAAAACATGGAAACGAAAGCCCAAAATGAAAGTACACTACGGCAACAGTGCTACCGGTCGTGAGAAGGATTACGATTACAATGCCCGCAAGAAAGCACAGTCCGACGAAGTAGACCGCATTTTGGAAAAACTGAAAAAGTCCGGTTACGACAGTCTGACTACAGAAGAAAAGAAAAGCTTGTTCGACGCAAGCAAAAGATAAAAGAATGGAACATATAGGCAAAATTGTCGCATTTCTGATACTGGCCATCAACGCTTTCTTTGTGGGAACGTTGATATTAAGTGCGTATAGCCCTTATCTCAGTCCCAAAGCAAACCCGCTTGCTTCCAGTCTCGGACTTGCGTTCCCGATATTTCTGGCTGTCAACTTCCTGTTCCTTATTTTTTGGGCATTTATCAATTACCGCTACGCGTTATTGCCAATCATCGGTTTTCTGGTTTGTATTCCGCAAATTCGGACGTATATCCCTTTCAATTCCACCACCAAAACAATCCCTGAAGGAAGCATCAAACTTCTATCCTACAACGTAATGAGTTTTAATCATATGGAAAAGAAAGACGGGGAAAACCCTATCCTGTCGTATCTGGCAAATAGCAAAGCCGACATTATCTGCCTGCAGGAATATAATACAGCCACCAACAAGCAATTTCTAACGGAGCAGGACGTGAAAAAAGCGCTGAAAGCCTATCCTTACCAGTCTATCCGCCAGCAAGGAAGAGGAGAGGTACAGCTAGCCTGTTTCTCCAAATTTCCCATACTATCCGCACGTCCCATCAGGTACGAAAGCAGTTATAACGGTTCCATGAGATACGTACTGAATGTAAACAACGACACGATTATGTTGATAAACAATCACTTGGAATCCAACAAGCTCACCAAGGAAGACAGAGGAATCTACGAAGACATGATAAAAGACCCGAATGCGCAAAAGGTGAAAACCGGACTTCGGCAACTAGTCAGGAAGCTCGCGGAAGCATCGGCCATCCGTGCGTCACAAGCAGACTCCGTAGCCAACTATGTAGCGGAAAGCAAATATCCGACCATTATTGCGTGCGGTGACTTCAACGAGGGTTCCATCTCGTACACACACCGTATCCTGACCCAAAAGCTGGACGACGCATTTACCCACTCCGGCAAGGGGCTGGGGATTTCCTATAATCAGAACAAGTTCTATTTCCGAATCGACAATATCCTGATAAGCCCCAACCTGAAAGCTTATAATTGCACCGTAGACCAGTCAATCAAAGCTTCCGACCACTACCCTATCTGGTGCTATATCAGCAAGCGATAAGAACTGTGAACTCTAATATAAAACACATATGATGATAAAAAAAACACTAACCATTTTAGCAGTAAGTTGTATGATGTACTCCTGTGCTACGAAAACAGAAAGCAATCCTTTCTTTACAGAGTTTCAAACCCAGTATGGTGTTCCTTCTTTCGACAAGATTAAGCTGGAACACTACGAACCTGCCTTCCTGAAAGGTATCGAGGAGCAGAACCAAAATATAGAAACTATCATCGAAAGCCCGGAAATCCCGACTTTCGAGAATACAATTGCAGCCTTGGATAACAGCGCGCCTATCCTTGACCGCGTAAGTGCTATCTTCTTCAATATGACAGATGCGGAGACCACCGACGCCCTCACCGAACTTTCCATGAAAATGGCTCCGGTCCTTTCGGAACATGAGGATAATATCTCCCTGAATGAGAAACTGTTCAAGCGTGTGAACCACGTGTACTTGCAGAAAGACTCATTGAACCTGACAACAGAACAGGCACGTTTGCTGGATAAAACCTACAAGAGATTTGTCCGTTCGGGAGCCAACCTCAGCGCAGAGAAACAAGTCCGTCTCCGTGAAATCAACAAGGAACTTTCCACACTCGGCATCACTTTCAGCAACAATGTATTGAACGAGAATAATGCTTTCCAACTCTTCGTTGATAAAGAGGAAGATTTGGTCGGCCTGCCCGAATGGTTCCGCCAAAGCGCAGCCGAAGAAGCAAAAGCAGCCGGACAACCGGGCAAATGGCTGTTTACCCTGCACAATGCCAGTCGTCTGCCTTTCCTGCAATATTCCGAAAGCCGTCCGCTCCGCGAACAAATGTACAAAGCCTACATCAACCGGGGAAACAACGACAATGAAAACGACAATAAAGAGAATATCCGCAAAATCGTTTCTCTCCGTCTGGAAAAAGCCAATTTATTAGGTTTCGACTGCTACGCCAACTTCGTCCTGGACGAAACAATGGCAAAGAACGCCACCAACGTAATGGAACTTTTGAACAACCTCTGGAGCTATGCATTGCCGAAAGCGAAAGCGGAAGCGGAGGAACTTCAAAAATTGATGGACAAAGAAGGCAAAGGCGAAAAACTGGAAGCATGGGACTGGTGGTATTATACCGAGAAACTGCGGAAAGAGAAATACAACCTGTCTGAAGAAGATACAAAACCCTACTTCAAACTGGAGAACGTACGCGAAGGCGCATTTGCGGTAGCCAACAAGCTATACGGCATCACCCTGAACAAGCTCGAAGGCATCCCAACCTATCATCCTGACGTAGAAGTCTTTGAAGTAAAAGATGCAGACGGTTCACAACTCGGTATCTTCTATGTTGACTACTTCCCGCGTGCCGGCAAAAGCGGCGGTGCATGGATGAGCAACTACCGCGAACAACAGGGGGCAACCCGTCCGCTAGTATGCAACGTCTGCAGCTTCACCAAACCGGTAGGCGACACTCCTTCCCTGCTGACAATGGATGAAGTAGAGACATTGTTCCACGAATTCGGACATGGCCTGCACGGACTGCTGACCAAATGCGAATACAAAGGAACGTCCGGCACAAACGTAGTGCGCGACTTTGTAGAACTTCCTTCACAAATCAACGAGCACTGGGCTACCGAACCGGAAGTACTGAAAATGTATGCCAAACATTATCAGACAGGAGAAGTAATCCCCGACGAAATCATCGAAAAAATACTGCAACAAAAGACCTTCAACCAAGGTTTCATGACTACTGAACTACTGGCTGCCGCCATCCTTGACATGCACCTGCACACCGTAACAGATGTAAAGAATATAGACATGCTTTCTTTCGAAAAAGAAGCCATGGACAAGCTCGGCCTTATCCCCGAAATAGCCCCCCGCTACCGTGCCACTTACTTTAATCACATCATCGGCGGATACGCTGCCGGATACTATAGCTACCTGTGGGCAAATGTATTGGACAACGACGCTTTCGAAGCCTTTAAAGAACACGGAATTTTTGATAAGAACACTGCCGACTTGTTCCGCTACAACGTATTGGAGAAGGGGGACAGCGAAGACCCGATGGTGCTTTACAAGAATTTCCGCGGAGCAGAGCCTAGCCTGGAACCTTTACTGAAAAACAGAGGAATGAAATAATTCTGCAAAAAAGCCCTTAAACATCAAATATTTGGGGGCTTCTTACATATAAATGTGAAAAAAAAACTATATTTGCAGCCTTGTATGCGGCAAAAAGCACTTGTGTACGACAGAATTTAACTGAAAATTAAATTAAAAAAGTAATCATCATAAATTAAAAGTAAAATGCAAAACAAAGGATTTGTAAAGGTTTTTGCGGTATTACTCACGCTGGTATGCGTGTTCTACCTCTCCTTCTCCTTCGTAACACGCCATTATACCAACAAGGCGAAAGAAATTGCGAACGGCGACCCGAAAGTGGAACAGGACTACCTCGACTCTCTCTCCAACGAGAAAGTATGGCTGGGTAACTGGACGCTGAAAGATTGTCGTGAGATGGAGATTAGTTTAGGTTTGGACCTGAAAGGTGGTATGAACGTTATCCTTGAAGTTTCCATACCTGATGTTATCAAAGCATTGGCAGACAACAAGCCGGATGAAGCTTTCAACAACGCATTGGCGACAGCTGCAAAACAGGCTGTCAACAGTCAGGATGATGTTATCACCCTATTCATCAGAGAATACCACAAAATTGCTCCGGACGCAAAACTTTCCGAACTCTTCGCAACACAACAGTTGAAAGATAAAGTTAACCAGAAATCAACAGATGCTGAAGTTGAAAAAGTACTAAGAGCAGAAGTAAAAGCCGCAGTTGAAAACTCATTCAACGTTCTTCGTACCCGTATCGACCGTTTTGGTGTCGTTCAGCCGAACATCCAAAGCCTGGAAGACAAAATGGGTCGCATCATGGTAGAATTGCCGGGTATTAAAGAACCGGAACGCGTGAGAAAACTTCTCCAAGGTTCGGCTAATCTGGAATTTTGGGAAACATATACAGCTAAAGAAATTCTTCCTGCCATGCAATCTGCAGACGCTAAATTGCGTGGTATTTTAACAGAAGGAACAACAGCTGATACAGATACTATTGAAGCAGCCCTTACCGAAGCTACTCCGGTTGAGGAAAAAGCTGTAAGCGCTGCCGACAGCCTTGCAGCCGCCTTGAAAGGTGATGCAGCCGCTGAAGACAAAGCAGCCGTCAACATGGAAGAAATCAAAAAGCAATATCCTCTGTTGTCAATGCTTCAGTTGAATTCCAGCGGACAGGGTCCTGTTATCGGTTATGCCAACTACAAAGACACTGCCGACATCAACAAATACCTGGCGATGCCGGAAGTGAAAGCCGAACTGCCTAAAGACCTTAGTCTGAAATGGGGTGTATCTGCCGCTGACTTTGACAAGAAAAAACAGACATTCGAACTGTATGCCATCAAAGTGACAGAACGCAACGGCAAGGCTCCGTTGGAAGGTGATGTTATCACAGATGCAAAAGACGAATTCAACCAATACAGCAAACCGATAGTTACTATGGCTATGAACAATGACGGTGCACGTCGTTGGGCACAGTTGACCAAACAGAACATCGGCCGCGCTATTGCTATCGTATTGGATAATTATGTATATTCCGCACCGAATGTAAATACAGAAATTACCGGCGGACATTCTGAAATCTCCGGAAACTTCACTCCGGAACAGACCAAAGACTTGGCAAACGTATTGAAATCAGGTAAGATGCCGGCTCCGGCTCACATCGTACAGGAAGATATCGTTGGTCCGTCACTGGGTCAGGAATCTATCAACGCAGGTATTTTCTCATTCGTTGTAGCGCTGATTCTGTTGATGATTTACATGTGCTCCATGTACGGCTTCATCCCGGGTATGGTTGCCAACTGCGCATTAGTCCTCAACTTCTTCTTCACACTGGGTGTCCTTTCATCCTTCCAGGCTGCGTTGACAATGTCCGGTATAGCCGGTATGGTATTGTCACTGGGTATGGCAGTGGATGCGAACGTACTTATCTATGAACGTACAAAAGAAGAGCTTCGTGCAGGCAAGGCAGTGAAGAAAGCACTTGCTGACGGTTATTCCAACGCATTCTCGGCCATCTTCGACTCTAACTTGACATCCATCATCACAGGTATCATCCTATTCAACTTCGGTACTGGTCCGATTCGTGGTTTTGCTACGACATTGATTATCGGTATCTTGATATCCTTCTTTACCGCAGTGTTCATTACTCGTATTGTTTATGAACACTTCATGAACAAAGACAAGTGGTTGAACCTGACATTTACGACCAAGATTTCAAAGAATCTGATGGCCAATACGCATTTCGACTTCATGGGAACCAACAAGAGATCCATGATTATCGTCAGCGCAATTATCATTGTTTGCATCGGTTCGTTTGCTATCCGCGGCTTGAGTCAGAGCATCGACTTCACCGGTGGACGTAACTTCAAGGTACAGTTCGAAAACCCGGTTGAACCGGAACAAGTACGCGAACTGATTTCCAGCAAGTTCGGTGATGCTAACGTCAGTGTAATCGCTATCGGTACAGACAAGAAAACAGTACGTATCAGCACAAACTACCGCATCGAAGATGCAGGTAACAATGTGGACTCGGAAATCGAAGCATATCTGTACGAGACATTGAAACCGGTACTGACTCAGAACATTACATTGGAAACTTTCATTGACCGCGACAATCACACAGGTGGTAGTATCGTAAGTTCACAGAAGGTAGGTCCGAGTATCGCAGACGACATCAAGACAGGCGCTATCTACTCTGTAGTATTGGCATTGATTGCAATCGGCTTATACATCTTAATCCGCTTCCGCAACATTGCTTACAGTATCGGTTCTATCGTAGCCTTGACAAGTGACACCATTATGATTATCGGTGCCTACTCACTGTTCTGGGGTATCCTGCCGTTCTCACTGGAAATCGACCAGACATTCATCGGTGCTATCCTGACGGCTATCGGTTACTCTATTAATGACAAGGTGGTAATCTTCGACCGTGTGCGCGAGTTCTTCGGCTTGTACCCGAAACGTGACAAGCGTATGTTGTTCAACGACTCTCTGAACACTACACTGGCCCGTACCATTAATACATCATTGAGTACATTAATCGTATTGCTGTGTATCTTCATCCTCGGTGGTGACTCAATCCGCAGCTTCGCATTCGCAATGATTCTCGGTGTGGTTATCGGTACATTGTCTTCACTGTTCATTGCATCTCCGATTGCATACAACATGATGAAGAACAAGAAAGTCGTAGTACCGGCTACGGAAGAATAACAAACTCCCCAAATAGAAAAGCCTCTTCCGGATATTCGGAAGAGGCTTTTCTATTGATTATTAAAACAAATAGAAGCTATAAGACGTTAATCTTAAAAGAA
>CAMQVH010000014.1 GCA_947038155.1 uncultured Bacteroides sp.
CCCCTGCTCCCAAAGCAGGTGCGCTAACCGGACTGCGCTACACCCCGCTACTTTTAAAGGGTTGTTCTTTTCAAAAGCGGTGCAAAGATAGGGAGTATTTTTTAATTATCAATAACTAAATGAATGTTTTTTATTGATTAAATTACAATCGACTGAAATTCATCTGTTTGCAAGTCAACTTTTTTTCTTGGCAGAAATAAGAAGCATCATTGGACGCCGAAGTTCGTCTTGCATTTCCGGAATAGTATCCAGCATCCTTTCACTCGGTTGGGGCTCTATCAATTCACAAATTTCAAATCCGGTCTGAAGAAGACTATTAATATATGTAGTTAAAGTCTTATGATACTTCACGACTTCTTCTCCTAAAAAAACAGCAGTACGTTTGCCTTCACTGAAGTAGCGGTCTACAGGCCAGTGAGCACGTTTTCCATCTTGGTCGTAATACCAATCCTGATTACCATAGGCTGTGAATATCGGATGCTCTACTGAAAAAACAAAAGAACCTCCTGCTGTGAGGCAGCTGTTGACTTTACGGCATATATTAATAAAAGATTCCAGATAATGAAAGGTCAAGGAACTGATTACGATATCATAAGTATCCGGTTGAAAGTCGAAATCCTCGATTGCCATACATTTATATTCGATGAGTGGTGAAGAATTTCTTTTTTGAGCTTCTTCCAGCATCTTCCCGGAAATATCAATTCCTGTAACACACTTTGCTCCATGTTCGATGGCATAGATACAGTGCCAGCCAAATCCGCAGCCTAAATCCAGTACTCTCTTGTCTGTAAAGTCTGGTAGCATTTTCTGTAATATATGCCATTCTCCGGCACCTTGCAATCCTTCTACAGAGCGTGACATTTGAGCATATTGGCTGAAGAAGCGGTCATCGTCATATTTATTTTCTTTCATAACTTCAATGAGGTTCATATTAGATGGGCAAATATATGCATTTATGCGATTATTGGGACGAATTAACTGAAAATAAAATCAGATAGAATGAACCATCTTTTGCTGTTTTCTGTTTTCAAAGTAGAAAACTAAAAATGAAAAAGCCATATGAAAACGGAAAAACAAAAAGAAACGAATGAAAAGGAAGTTCATTTGTTAGAACAAAAAGGATATGAAAGAATGGTCAATGAGATTGTTCCGGTACAACAAGCGGAAACTTACCGTAAACCGACCCAGAAAGCGGTAAAAGATGCTGTAAAGGAGTTGAATCCTGATACAAATAGTTTGGGTAGCAGAGGATGATTAAGTCCTCTGCTATTTTAAGTAGACGATCAGCAGGCTTAATGAATATTCGGGCTATACCGGACTCAGATTAGTCTATTCGTTTAGTGAAAAAACGATCATTCTGAAAAAAAGAATATTTAAACAGGCAGGAAGGGCTATAATTACATCTGTCATAAGCTAAGAATCAATAAACGCCTGCATTTTTAAATAGGAAAGTACATAATTTTATTAATTGTCTGATATACTGATCGACTTGAACAGCTCTTTCCCTTGTTGCTAATCATTAAGCTGGATGAATGGCTTAATGATAATCATTATGCTTGCTTATAATTCTAATAAATCAGATGAAAATAAGCACTGAATCGCCTTTTTATCTCTTTCCCATTAAGGAAAAATAAGTTCCTCAGTGAGCAAGGTGGCGTTGGTTTAAAACCAACGAGGTGTTCCTTAAGAATAGCACATCAAGATGCAAATATCAAAGGCTCTTATTTAGGAAAAGTAAGGATAAAACTGCTTCCTTTACCTACTTCCGACTTAACATTAATACTTCCTTCGTGCAAAGTCATGATTTGCTTGCATAAACTTAATCCGATACCTGAACCGGATGTTTTGGTGGTAAAGAAAGGAACAAATATTTTATCTAATACATCGGGCAGAATACCTTCTCCATTATCAGATATTGTTAATGTAGTATTTCCGGCAGAAAGTCTTTTTACTTTTACCTGAATCTTCTTATCTGATTTCCGACTGCATGCTTCACGGGCATTTTTCAGCAGGTTGATAAGAATCTGTTCTATTTGTGTTCGGTCCACATTTAATTTTAGTTCGGGCGAGGGAATCTCAAACTGAAACTCTTCTCCCGGAAATAATTTCTTTAAATCCGTGAATAATTCCGCAATAGAAATTTGTGTACGAATAGGAGCAGGGATTCGTGTGAGCCGACGATAGTTCTCTACAAATTCCAGTAATCCTTTGCTTCTTCTGTGAATGGTCTGCATGGCTTGCAGCATAACAGAATATTCTTTTTCTCCCAGTTGACTGGGGATTCCTCTCTCGCTTAATGTTTCCGAAAGAGAAATGATTGGTGTGATAGAGTTCATGATTTCATGAGTCAGCACGCGTATCAGCTTTTGCCAGGCTTCCATTTCATTGCGTTCCAATACAGAATGAATGTTTTTTAAACTGATTAACTGCTGTTCTCTACCTTGAGTGGCAAATGTAGTGCGTGATATGGCCATTTCCAGCACAGTGCTATTTTGTTCGATACGGATGACGGGGGTGTCATGGGCAACAGAAGCCTTCAGCAATGTTTCCGGCAATTGTGATATTTGTCCTAAGTGGATAACGGCCGCCTGATTCATCCATTCTATATGTCCGGCTTTATCGGCAACAAGCACTGCTGTATCAACTTTGTTCAATAAGTTCTCGTAGTATTGGTGCTTGATCTCTTCTGCCAGCAATCTTCCCCGAAAATCTTTTAAAGTATCCGAAAGTTCTTCCGCCCATTCATTCATTATTTTGTTTTTGAAAGGTGGATGGAAAGTTTGCATCATGTCATTATAGCGAAGGCCGTCTGTCAGTCGTCGCAACAGGGCAATTTGTTTGAACTGCATACGGTAAAGGTGTATAGCCGTGGTTATCAGTAATATAAGGCTGATAGTAGTACTGAACCATAATTGCTTTTGAAATAACAGGTAGCTGCCGATAGAAAACAATACTATCAGTAAAATATGTAAAATTACTCTGAATGCAAATCGTCTCATAAGCCTAGTTTTTCAAGTTTGCGATATAAGGCAAAGCGGGTAATGCCTAAATAGTCGGCAGCACGTGAGATATTCCCTTCACTAAGTTTCATTGCTTTTTCAATGGTTTGCCGTTCCAGTTGTTCAAGGTTCAAAACAATTTCTTCTTCCTTTTTTTGCTTGGGGGTGACGTGGAACTGGAAGTTTTCGGGTTTTAACAAAGAACCGTCTCCCAATATTACGACACGTTCCATTGTATGTTGCAACTCCCGTACATTGCCCGGCCACGTATATTTCAGTAACTTATTTTTGGCTTCCCGTGTCAAGCCACGCATTTCTTTTTTATATTTGCGTGCATAACGGTCCAGAAAATATTCGGCAAGCAGAATGATATCATTCCCACGTTCGCGGAGCGGGGGAATATGTATTTCAATTGTATTAATACGATATAGTAAGTCCTGACGGAAACTTCCTTCATCCACCATACAGCGAATATCCGCATTCGTTGCGCAAATCAGACGAACATCAATAGGCACGGCCTGTGTGCTTCCTAAGCGGCTGATCTGCCGTTTTTCGATCGCAGTGAGCAGCTTCGATTGCATGGGAAGCGAAAGATTACCGATTTCATCAAGGAATAAAGTACCATTGGTGGCAACTTCCATCCGTCCGGCTTTTGACTTTTTAGCATCGGTGAAAGCTCCTTTTTCAAATCCGAACAGTTCACTTTCGAAAAGTTGTTCGGGGATACTTCCCAGGTCGATGGTGACAAAAGGTTTGCCGTATCGGGGAGAGCAGCGGTATAGCAGTCGGGCAATCACGTCTTTTCCCGTTCCGTTTTCTCCCAAAATCAGAATGTTGGCATCTGTACTGCTAAGTTTGTTTATGGTTGCGAATACTTCCTGCATGACCGGAGATTCTCCGATAATATCCCCTTCCGGAGAACTTTGTCCGCTGAGTGCTTCTACTTGCTCTTTTAAGATGTTTACCTCCCGTTGAGATTGGCGCAGACGCATACCGGAGGTGAGAGTAGCCAGCAATTTCTCCTTCTCCCAAGGTTTGGGGATAAAATCTGTTGCACCGGCTTTAATAGCCCGTACAGCTTTATCTGTATCCGCATATGCAGTCATGAAGATGACAATAGCTTGCGGATCAATCTGCAAAATCTGCTTCAGACTTTCAAAACCTTCCTGACCGCTAATTGCATCACGGCTGAAATTCATATCTAACAAGATAAGATCGGGCTGAAAGGTAGTCATAAAATGCTCAATCCGGTCGGGAGTGGTAGCTACCTTTATCTTTTCCGTATAAGGTTCGAGTAGTAGATTGAGGGCAAAGAGCACATCTTCGTTATCATCTACAATGAGTATCTTTCCTAGTTTGTTGACTTCATCCATAGGGTATGGGGTATATGATTCGTTACTTATCCTAAAGTTTTAATGCAAGGGCAAAGATATGGATAATAATCATGTGTTGTATGTGCGATTGCGCACTAAATTTGTGCGTATTTGCACGCTGCTTGTAATAGTGTGGTAAATGTAAATAGCTGAATTATAATGAAATATAAGAATGGCACAGGTTTTGAATAGTAAATAACAAATAAATCTAAGAATGAATCTGAAAATACTCTATATAACACTCGGAATCCTGTCGACTGAACTGCTGGCTGCTCAAAATCAAACAATGGAGATGTCGTTGGAGCAGGTGGTGAAAATAGCCCGTCTGGAATCACCTGATGCACAGACTGCACGACATAGTTTTCGTTCGGCTTACTGGAACTACAAATATTATCGGGCTAACTATTTGCCATCTTTGAGTTTGTCATCTGATCCTAATTTGAATCGTGCCATCAATAAGATTACAATGGGGGACGGTTCCGTTAAGTTTGTCGAGCAAAATCTGTTGAATACCGATTTGACTTTGAACCTGTCGCAGAATATTCCCTGGACCGGAGGTTCCCTTTTTCTCGAAACATCTGCGCAACGTATGGACTTGTTCAGCGAACATAAATACTCATGGCAAACTTCTCCTGTCATGATAGGATATCGCCAGTCGCTTTTTGGTTATAATAGTCTGAAATGGGATAAACGTATAGAACCGGTACGCTATCAGGAAGCCAAGAAAAGTTATGTGGAAACACTGGAACTTGTTTCCGCCAATGCAATTAATAAATTCTTCGCTTTGGCTACCGCTCAAAGTAATTACGATATTGCTTCTTTCAATTATGCAAATGCCGACACGCTCTATCGTTACGCTCAGGGGCGCTACAATATAGGCACGATCACAGAGAATGAAATGCTGCAGTTAGAATTGAATCGTCTGACCGAAGAAACAAATCGTATGAATGCCCGTATAGAAATGGATAATTGTATGCAGGAACTTCGTTCTTATCTGGGCATTCAGGAAGATCGGGAACTTCGTGTGCGTATCAACTCCCAAGTGCCGGATTTCAGTGTCAATCTGGATGAAGCATTGGCATTGGCATACGAAAATAGTCCGGATATACAGACGATGAAACGAAGAAAACTGGAAAGCGAGAGTGCTGTGGCAAGAGCCCGTGCCAATGCGGGACTGAAAGCAGATATTTATCTACGTTTCGGACTGACGCAGACTGCCGAAAAGTTGCCGGATGCTTATCGGAATCTGTTAGACCAGCAATATGTAAGTCTGAGTATCGCTCTACCTATTTTAGATTGGGGAAGAGGGAAAGGACAAGTGCGGGTAGCCCGTTCCAATCGTGATCTGGTATATACGCAAGTGGAGCAAAACCGGACGGATTTTGAATTGAATGTCCGCAAACTGGTGAAACAATTTAATCTGCAAACGCAACGGGTACGTATTGCTGCCCGTACAGATGAAACGGCTCAACGAAGAAATGAAGTTGCCCGCAAACTTTATATACTGGGAAAATCCACTATCCTCGATCTGAATGCTTCCATTGCCGAGAAAGATACTGCCCGCCGTAATTACGTGTCGGCTTTGTATAATTACTGGAGTTTATATTACACACTTCGAAGTATGACACTCTACGATTTTGAACGAAACACGCTGTTGACCGAAGATTACAATCTTCTGATAGAATAGCAACTTACTCATTCAGCTGTAATAAATAAAAATATAAAATACCTGATAAAGTCATGGATATAAAATTAGAAAAGAAACCTTGGTACATTCGGTACAGATACTATTTGATAGGCGGACTTTTGTTTGCTGCCTTTCTGATTTATGTAATTGTTCTGTCATTAGGCCCCCGAAAATTACGTATTGATGCCGAAAATATTCAGATAGCGGAAGTGAAAGAGGATAATTTTATGGAATATGTAGATGTGGAGGGTCTGATTCAGCCTATACTGACTATCAAAATCAATACCCGCGAAGCGGGAAGTGTTGAAAGCATCATTGGTGAGGAAGGAAGTCTGCTCCAGCAGGGGGATACCATCATCGTCCTTTCCAATCCGGATCTGCTCCGCAGCATCGAAGACCAGCGTGACGAATGGGAAAAACAAATGATTACCTATCAGGAACAGGAGATTGAGATGGAACAGAAAAGTCTTAATCTGAAGCAACAGGCTCTGACGAATAATTACGAATTGGAACGACTGAAAAAGAGCATTGCCCTTGATCGGGAAGAGTTTCAGATGGGAGTAAAGAGTAAGGCTCAACTACAAGTAGCCGAAGATGAATATAACTACAAACTAAAAAATGCGGCATTGCAACAAGAAAGTCTGCGACATGATTCGGCCGTTACGATGATTCGTAAAGAACTGATTCGCAATGACCGTGAACGGGAGCGCAAGAAATATGAACGTACTCACGAGCGATTGAATAACCTGGTGGTGACGGCTCCTATAAAAGGGCAACTAAGCTTTGTCAGGGTTACTCCGGGGCAGCAGGTTTCTTCCGGCGAAAGCATTGCCGAAATAAAGGTACTCGATCAATATAAGATACATACTTCGCTAAGCGAATATTACATTGACAGGATCACTACCGGACTGCCTGCTACCGTCAATTATCAGGGAAAGAAATATCCGCTGAAAATAACGAAAGTAGTCCCTGAAGTAAAAGACCGTATGTTTGATGTCGATCTTGTCTTTACCGGTGATATGCCCGATAATGTGAGAGTCGGCAAAAGCTTCCGTGTACAGATTGAATTAGGTCAGCCGGAACGGGCGCTCATTATTCCACGGGGTAATTTCTATCAGTCTACAGGAGGACAATGGATTTACAAAGTGAATGCTTCGAAGACAAAAGCAATCCGTGTGCCATTAAGTATTGGGCGGCAGAATCCGCAGCAGTATGAAATTACAGAAGGTTTACAGACGGGAGATTGGGTAATTACAACAGGATATGATACCTTTGGCGATGCAGAGGAGTTGATATTGAAATAAAAATAGAGATTAGACAAAAACAGCATAGTAATGATGATAAAACACTATTTAAAAATTGCTTTTCGTAACTTTCTGAAATATAAGACACAAAATTTTATATCCATTATAGGACTGGCAGTCGGATTGCTATGCTTTAGCATTTGCTTCTATTGTAGCCGATACATGCAGAGTATGGACCAATGTTTTGATAATTATCATCGTTTGGTCGATATACGTCTGTCTGGTGATGGAGAACCGTACGCAGGTACTCCCGCCGTATTAACAGAGAACTTAATAAAAGAGCACGGACAGCTTGTGGAGGGCTATTCAAGAGTATCATATATTCGGGACCGTCCTTTTAATGTATATTTAAATGATGAAAAGAAACTACCTTATACTTTTGATTGCATAGAGGTTGATTCACTTTTTGATCGTTTGTTCACTCCGGATATTGTAGCCGGTTCATGGACAACGGCGGCCCATACTTTTAATGCCATAGTATTGACGGAAAGTACAGCACGTAAAGTTTTTCCTTATCTTCAGGATGCAATTGGCAAACGTATGGTGATAACTAGCAGATTATATACTTCTCCCGAAACAACTCCTCAGGATGGAGGGATTACTTATACCATACAGGCTGTGATTAAAGATATTCCTACCAATGTCAGCATGAGTTTCATGCGAAAGATTGATGCTTTGGTTTTGAATGACAGTGAAGGATTATTTAGAATGAAGGGTAACAATGATCAAACAGGAACTTATACCTATGGCTTGTTGTGGAAAGGACAAACTGCGAAAGATTTAGAGAATCAATATAAAAAAGTCAAATTTACTCATCGGATGTTTGGTCAGGATTGCGATGTACTTGTTTCTCCTATTGGCAAAGAGACTGATAGTTCTAAAATTGCTATGATTTTTAGTTTGACGACTAGTATTGTCGGCATTCTTATTTTGTTGGTATCATTACTTAACTTTTTTCATTTTCAGATTGGGAGCATGATAAATAGACAGCGCGAGTTTAGTATTCGAAAGGTATTGGGTAATGGCACAATTCAACTATCCATGATGCTTTTTACTCAATTATTTCTTGTTATCATTCTGGCTTCAATATTTATGTTTGGTTTTATAGAAGTTTTAGCTTCCGGAATGCAGATTTCATTTTTTGATTTAACGATGTCTGTCGAAAGAGATAGTTTGATGAACCAAGCCGGAGAATATATTTTATTGCTTCTTTTAGTCACTTTATGTATTTGTTTTTTGGTTTCTTACTACATTCGCAAAGTAAGTGTACAGACTAGTATCCGCAGTCATCATATAAGAGGGAAAAACCGTTTTCGTAACATTATGTTAGGTATACAGTTCTTTATTTGCTGGCTCTTTGTATCTATGACTGTTGCGCTCTATCTTCAGACAGAAAAAACGACTTCTACCTTATTCAATACACTGACTAAAACGGAAAAAAGTGAAATTCTGAGTATTGAGCTCGATTATGCTTTTATGAAGAATGAGGAAAAGTTAGCCCTTGTTGACCGTATCCGTCAGCATTCCGGTATAAAAGACATCTTGCTTGCTGATATTGGATATTTAAAAGGAGTATCAGGTACAGGCATGCAAATTGAAAAAGATAATCCGGATAAATATATGGAAGCGAATGTTATGAATGTAAGTCCTAATTTTATATCTTTCATGCAGATACCTTTGTTGGCCGGACGGAATATGGAAAGTGATAGTGATATGTTTGTAGATGATGTATTCAGAGATAAAAATGGAAAAGATATATTGGGAATGTCTCTTTATAATTATCAAAATGGATATACAGTCTGTGGTGTACTTTCTTCTTTCAATCCTTCAGTTTATAGTCGTGGGGCAGAACAGCCTGGATATGTGTTTTTACCCTCTGAATTTGATTATTATGTTGGTCATTGCTATATAAAGTGCTATTCAGGAAAAGAGGAAGAAGTTACTCAATGGGTTTATCAAATCTTGCGAGATGTGCTGCCGGAAAGTATTGATCCTGAAGTATCCACTTTCCTGGAAGACATCAATGAGGAACAAGCATTAGAAACCAAGCTCAAAGATATTATCTTGTTTTTCTCTGTAGTAAGCTTGATTATAACCTTGCTGGGAGTATATGTAGCTATAACTCTTGATACCGAGCGCAGACAGAAGGAGGTAGCGATTCGTAAAGTGAATGGGGCTGGGATGAAACAGATCATTATGTTATTTGCCCGATTATACATGTTGCTTTTAATAATAACTGCTATATTAGCATTCCCTGTCATATGTATTATTCTTCAGATGTGGAAGGAAATGTATCAGGTATTTTTCAGTTATGGAATCCTATATTGGAGTGGTATATTTGCAGGAGTAACTTTATTGACTGCAATAACAGTTCTCTTCCGGATATTGAAGATTGCCCGTCTTAATCCGGCAGAAGTAATTAAAAACGAATAAACACAATAACTTTTAAATATTACAATTATGATCAAGACAATTAATTTGCAGAAGATTTTCAAGACCGAAGAAGTAGAAACTTGGGCGTTGAATAACGTAAGTATCGAAGTGAAACAAGGAGAGTTCGTTGCCATTATGGGACCTTCCGGTTGTGGAAAGTCAACATTGCTCAACATTCTTGGTTTATTGGACAATCCGACAGGAGGGGAGTATTACCTCAATGGAACAGAAGTTTCCAAGTACACAGAGTCACAGCGTACCAGCCTTCGTAAAGGAGTGATCGGTTTCGTCTTTCAGAGTTTCAATCTGATAGATGAATTGAATGTCTATGAAAACATTGAATTGCCTCTGCTCTATATGGGTATCTCAGCTTCCGAACGCAAAAAAAGGGTGGAGACTGCTATGGAACGAATGGCTATCACACATCGCAGCAAACACTTCCCGCAACAACTTTCCGGAGGTCAGCAGCAGCGTGTTGCTATTGCCCGTGCAGTAGTTGCCAATCCTAAGCTGATCCTGGCCGATGAGCCTACCGGTAATCTGGATTCAAAGAACGGTAAAGAAGTGATGGGGCTATTGAGTGAACTAAATAAGGAAGGAACCACTATTGTGATGGTAACACACTCACAGCACGATGCCGGTTATGCCGACCGTATCATTAATTTGTTCGACGGACAGGTAGTAACGGAAGTCAGTATGTAATATATTCATAAAGTACCATGATTAAACACTATTTGAAAGTAGCCTTTCGCAATTTGGTAAAGTACAAGACACAGAGCCTTGTCAGTATCATTGGCCTAGCTGTTGGTTTCACTTGTTTTGCGCTGTCTGTCTTATGGATTCGTTATGAAATGACTTATGATACTTTCCATAACGGGGCCGACCGTATCTATATGGTACGTGCGCATTATACTGATTCCCCCAGTAGTACATCCAATGTTACTCCTTACCCTTTGGCGAACTATTTGCAGGAGAAAATGCCGGAGATAGAAGCTACTGCTTCCACTTCCATATATCGGGATATGAAATTCCGTCTGGGAGATAATGAATAGGAAGTAGTAATGGCTACAGCAGATTCTGTTTTCATGAACTTTTTCAATATACGGCTGCTGAAAGGAACAGTCAACTTCCTGAAAGAAAATGATCCGGAAATCGCCATTACGGAAGAGTTTGCTCGAAAGCTTTTCGGCAGTGAAGAGGATGCTTTGGGGAAAGAAGTAGAACTGAGCGGGCGTCCCCGTAAGATAGGCGCCATTGTGAGCGGATGGTCCCGTCATTCCAATATACCGTATAGTGTATTGAGTTCGGCAAGGCGCTATCCACGTTGGAGTAGTAAGGGAGAACAACTGTTTATCCGTGTTCGCGCAGGAGTGGATAGGGATACTTTTCAAAAGAAGATGGAAGACATTGATATTTTGGATATTCCCAAAGAGAGCGAACTTGTGAAGCTTCTGATCACGCCCATTTCGGCTTTGCGTTATTCGGATTATGTTTCTAAAGTAGATGTAGTCATCTCCTTCAGTTATATTTTCTATTTCTCTTTAGCAGGCGGATTGGTCATTATTTGTTCCTTATTCAATTACCTGACGCTTTATATCAGCCGGCTTTGTATGCGTAGTCGTGAAATGGCGCTTCGTAAAGTAAATGGTGCAAGTAATACATCTTTGTCGGTTCAGTTTGCCATTGAACTGTTATTGATTCTATGTATCGCCCTGCTATGCGGATTGTTGATGATAGAGGTGAGCATGTCCGGCTTCCTGAACTTCACACAGATAAAGACAGGTTCATATTATGGAGAGATCATTGCATATCTTTTGATTGTAATCATTCTGTCTTTTCTGTTAGCACAGATGCCGTTATCTTATTTTCGCCGTCGGACATTGCAGGAAGCGATAAAAGGAAAAGTGGTAACTACCAGACCTTATCTGTTTCGTAAGATAGGAATTATCATGCAGTTAGTTGTCAGTCTTGCTTTTATCTTCTGTGCGATTGTTATGATGAAGCAGCTCTATTTTCTGAAAAATACGGATTTAGGAATGGAACGTCATAATGTCGGTAATGTAGCCTTATGGAATGGAGATATCAAGCAATGGTCGGGGAAGATAGCTGCTTTACCCATGGTGACAGAGACTTTGCCCCCTTCGTATTTCCCGATTATTCCTACAGGGCCGATGATGTATGCCGAAATAAACAACTGGGATGATTCGCCGAAAGCGGTTGAAGAACCTTTAACTGTTGGTATGATGCCTGCTAAAGAAGAATTCTTTGAATTCTATAAATTGAATTTATTGGAAGGCGAGTTTATATCGGACAAGAATCAAGAAAATGAAGTAGTGATAGATGAAAATACATGTCGTAAATTTGGATGGAAACGGGCTTTGGGCAAAAGTTTCTATCATGAATATAATGGTCAGCGTAGCTTATATAAGGTTGTCGGAGTAGTCAGGAACTTTAGCTATCGTTCTCCTACGAGTGAACCGGGACTGATTGCTTTTCAGCATCCTAAAGCGCAAGATTATCTGTTGAATCGTGCCAGCATTCTGTTTAAATTTAGAGAGGGCACTTGGAATGAATGTCGTGCGACTATAGAGAAACTATACAGAGAGGAATTTCCAAATGCTTATATGCGATTGTTCAATGAAGAAGAGGAATATAACAAGTACCTCCGTTCCGAAGATGCACTGATGAAATTATTGAGTTTTGTATCATTGGTTTGCGTCATTATTTCTGTATTCGGAGTTTTCTCATTGGTAACGCTGTCTTGTGAACAGCGTCAGAAAGAGATTGCTATACGTAAGGTGAACGGAGCGCAAATCCATCATATCCTGCAAATGTTCTTCCGGGAATATTTATTGTTATTGATCATAGCTGCTGTTATTGCATTCCCCGCAGGATATGTTGTAATGAGGAGATGGATCGATAGCTACGTGAGACAAACATCGATAGATAGCTGGGTAAATATAAGCATCTTTGTTGTGATAGCTATTATTCTTTTGCTTAGCATCATTTGGAGAGTATGGAAAGCTGCCCGGCAGAATCCGGCAGAAATTATCAAGAGTGAATAACGTAAACACAATATCATGATATATCATTATTTAAAAATAGCTTTTCGCAATCTGATCAAGTACAAGACGCAGAGTATTGTAAGTATAGTCGGCTTGGCAATCGGTTTCATCTGTTTTGCATTGTCTGCCTTATGGATACGTTATGAAATGACATACGATACGTTTCATGAAGGGGCGGAACGCATCTACTTGGCAGGTAACAAGTTTGAATTGCAGGGGGACGGATTCTCTTATTTTTCTCCTAATTTATTGGCTGATTATATAAAAACAAATTGTCCGGAAGTAGAGAAGGTATGTCATATCCGTTATGATTCGAGCAGAAAACCGATGAAATATAAAGATACAGAATACAAGATGTTACAGATGGAAATTGATTCCACTTTTATTTCTATGTTCAATATTAGTGTGTTAGATGGAAAAAGTCGTTTAATATTAGATAAAAATGAAATAGCCATTACAGAGGAGATAGCAAAACAGATTTTTGGAAAAGAAAATCCGATAGGTAAACAATTACTCTTTCCGCAGAGTAATAATTCTGAAAAAACTATCGTGGCGATTGTAAAGTCATGGAAAGGGCATTCTTTACTTTCTTTTGATATTTTATTGTCCTATGAACCTGATGATCTCAATTGGAATAGATCAGAATGCCAAACTTTTTTACGTGTCTATCCTGATAGTGATATAAAAGTACTGGAACAGAGACTGACAAACTACGAGATAGAACAAGATTCACATAAATGGTTAAGATCAACGCCAATTGCTTTATTGTCAACATTGAGAAGTACTCACCCAAGGAAGGATGTAAATGTCAAGTTGAATCATGTTCGTCTTTTTGCCTGTATGGGTGCTTTGGTTATTATTTGTGGATTGTGCAACTATTTAACGATGCTTGTTACTCGTATCCGAATGCGTAAACGTGAATTGGCATTACGAAAAGTAAATGGAGCTTCTAATGCGAATTTGCTATCGTTACTACTTTCGGAACTGGCCTTGATACTTGTTCTTTCTGCAGGGATAGGTGCTATGTTAATGGAGTTGATTCTGCCTGTTTTTAAATATTTATCTCAAATAAATGAGAATACTTCGTTTTTTTATAGCGAAGTACTGATTTATATCTTGTCTTTAGTTGTAATCACCGTAGGCATTGCTGCTGTGCTTATACACTATATCAATAAGCAGACTTTACTTGAAAATATCAGGCAAAAGTCAAATCTTCATCTTTCTGGTTGGCTTTATAAAAGCAGTATTCTGTTGCAACTCTTTGTTAGTATTGGCTTTATTTTCTGTACTTTTGTTATGATGAAGCAATTAAACTTTCTACAGAATTCAAGAGAACTGGGGCTTGAACGTCATAATGTAGGAGTGATTGCCCATGCTTTAGGCTGTGAGAGTGCCGCGGTAAAACAGATAGTAGATCAGATACCTGATATCACAGAACATTTGGAGGGATTCTATACCCCGATTCCAAAAATGTTATATTCTACTTTTAAAGTGTGTGATTGGGAAGGGAAGTCAGATGAGGAGCAAAGTTTCAATATGGAAGATGAAACTATAAATCAGGATTTTGTCGATTTTTTCCATATCGAGATTTTAGAAGGTAGCATACCGGATGAGAAAGATGAAAAAGGAACAGTTGTCATTAATGAGGCTGCTGTAAAGGCTTTTGGATGGAACGAACCGATAGGAAAAAAGTTTAATAAGGAATATAAAGTAAAAGGTGTTATCAAAGATATATATTATAATGCTCCCATACATCCGGTGGCTCCCGCTATGTTTTCTTTGCAAAAAGGTCGTGAAAATGGACATATTATTTTTAAAGTAAAGGAAGGCACATGGAATAAAGTATCACAGAAATTGTATGAGGAGGTGAATAAGGTTAATCCTAATGCGATAGTAGATTTGGTAAATATGGGAGATACCTACAATGAATACATGAAGTCAGAAAACACATTAAGCAAGTTATTGAGTGTTGTTTCTCTTATCTGTATAGTGATTGCCGTATTTGGTATATTCTCCTTAGTGACTTTATCATGCGAACATCGTCGAAAGGAGATTGCCATTCGGAAAGTAAACGGTGCAAGTGTTAAAGTTATTTTGAACTTATTCTTTAAAGAGTATTTGATTTTACTTGTCATAGCGTCATTCATGGCCTTTCCATTAAGTTACCTTATCATGAAACACTGGCTCGAAGGATATGTAAAGCAGACGCCGATAAATCTTTGGATATATGGAAGCATATTTGCAGGTATGTTACTTATAATATTCCTTAGCATCATCTGGAGAGTATGGAAAGCTGCCCGACAGAATCCGGCGGAAGTAATCAAAAGTGAATAACATCCTTATTATAAAAGCAATATGAAGAACCAATTATCTGCTATCAGGACTTTATCCCGTTTCAGAACATACACGATGATCAATATTATCGGGCTTGCAGTCAGTGTGGCTGCAACGCTGATAATTGTACGCTATATCCATCAGGAGATAACAGTTGACCATTTCTGTAAGGACCTGGACCGATTGTATTTGCTGACTATTCAAAAGAGTAATGGCAGCATTTCGATCGCAGATAATACAGACAGGAATAATGATCCTAATTTTATAGACCCTTTAAAGAATCCGGAAGTAGAAGCATATTCTTATAGTGTTTCTTTTGACGATGATTATATTGTAGTCGATAATCACCGTTACCGGGCCAATGTTTTGGTAACTGATAGCTTGCTTTTGCAGTTGATGGACTATCCGATAGTTTCGGGAATTAAAACTATTCAGAAACCGGATAATGCAATTATTACCCGGAAATATGCCCGGCATATTTTTGGTGACGAAGATCCGATAGGGAAACAATTAACTTCATCATCAGGTTCTGTACTTACCATTCGTGGCATTGTGGATGAACCGAGTACCAAGGCATCTTTGCAATTCGACCTGATAGCTTCGGTGAATCAGGGGAAATATGCAGACTGGAGTCGGGTGGGATTCTGCATGGTCCGGCTGGCAAACGGAACAGATCTGAAAAAGTATAATGAAAAGATTTCCAAGCCACAGTCATTAATATGTTACAGTCATTCCCCTATACAGTATGGGCTTACTCCCTTGAAAGGATTGTATTTCAATAAGATTGTCGAACCTTCGGGAACTTCTTTTTTGCGAGGGAATATCAACCATGTGATGATTTTGACTGTAGTGGCTTGTATGCTGTTGTTGGTAGGAGTCTTTAATTTTATCAATATCTACACGGTTATCGTTCTAAAGCGGGCACGTGAGTTTGGTGTAAAAAAAGTATATGGTGCAAGCGGCTTTCAGATATTTACCCAGATTTATGCAGAGAATATATATATGGTGGCAGTCGCCTTGCTTATTATCTGGATGCTGATCGAAACTTCAGCCGGGATATTCGCTTCGGTATATACAATTCCTGTAAAACCGGATATCGCTTTTGATCTGTCGCTGTCTCTCATTTTATTGTTCGTATTGCCGTTGGTGACGTCTGTCTTTCCTTTCTTACGTTACAACTATTCTTCTCCGATCACCTCTTTGCGTTCTGTAAATGCCGGAGGAAATTCAATTGTTTCCCGTGCTGTATTCTTATTTATTCAATATGTCATTACGTTCAGTCTGATAGTAGTCGCACTGTTTTTTGTTCGCCAGTTGTACACAATGCTGAATGCGGATTTAGGATATCAGGCAAAGAATATCATTTCATGCCAGTTCCTGTCATTCGAGACACAAAACAGAAGATATGCAAATGATGAAGAATGGCAGAAAGAACGTGACTTGGAGCGGCATAAAATACAAGTTATCAAACAAAAGATGGATGCATGCCCTTTATTCATTTCATGGGGATATGGTGAAGCCCCTATCAATCTGGAACCATACGTCAATGTGGAGAGTAACGGAGAGAAACATAAAATGGCTATCATGTATGTTAATAATAATTATATGGATATGTTTGGCCTGAAGTTGAAAGAAGGAAGAACGTGGAATGATAAAGACCAGTTTGCCCAATATAAAATGATGATAAATGAAACAGCCAGAAAGCTCTTCCGGATAAAAGATATTAATGAAGCTTCACTGCAAACTGAGTCCCGTCTATGGTGGAGTGTGGGGACAGATGAAAGTAAAAATCCTGCTTATCAGGTAGTAGGTGTGATAGAAGACTTCCGGACCGGACACTTATCTATGGGGGATGCACCACTGGCTATTCTGTATGATGAAGGAGAAAACCCTACCGAACCTTTAATGGCTAAAATAGCCGAAGGTAAACGCAAGGAAGCCATTCAATTCTTGAAGGAACTACACAACGAAGTAATGGGTGAGGGGGAGTTCAATTATTCCTTTGTCGAAGATGAAGTTGAAAAGCTGTACGATGATGACAAGAGAACGACCCGCATCTACGTCACCTTTGCCGGATTGGCTATCTGCGTTTCCTGCCTCGGATTGTTCGGATTGTCATTGTATGACATTCGTCAGCGCTATAGAGAAATTGCATTGCGTAAAGTGAACGGAGCTACGGGCAAACAGATCACTTTGTTATTGGTCAGGAAGTATCTATCTATTTTGGGAGCCGCCTTTGTTGTCGCTATTCCTTTGGTTTATTATATTATTAATGACTATACCAAAGACTTTGCGGTGAAAGCTCCGATAGGAGCAGGGGTTTTTGTGACAGGCTTCATCCTTAGCTTGCTTATCTCACTGGGTACATTACTCTGGCAGGTACGCAAAGCTGTCCGCATCAATCCGGCATTGATCATGAAGAACGAATAAGATTAAAAACGACTAAGATTACAACGAATGGAACGAACTGCTATGGAAAACCTCGTACTATTAAAACTTATATTCAGAAACTGGTGGCGCAATAAACTTTTTACGGTCATCTCTTTGGTTAGTCTTGTGGTCGGTATTTCCTGTACCAATCTTCTGATTTCGTTTGTCATCCATGAATATACGATAGAAGGGGAAAATCCAAAGAAAGACCGTATCCTGCGTCTGACCCAGCAACTACCATCCATGCAGAGCACCGGACAAGTATCATTTGTCTACGGAGGATCGGTTGCCGGAACGATAGCTCCGTTTCCGGAGATTGAATCTTATCTCCGGCTGACCGAGAAGGAGGCAACTCATATCGAAATTGAGAACCAGCGCTTCCCTCAACAGGTCATTGTTGAGGCCGACAGTTCTTTCTGCCGTTTTTTTCCGTACCAGATATTGTCCGGTAATATGAAAGAAGCCTTGACCAAGCCGGACTGTATTGCTTTGAGTGAAGAAAAAGCCATGCAATACTTCGGGAAGATCGATTGTATCGGGCGGGAACTGTCTTTGGTATATGGAGATAAAGTTGAAATGAAAAGGGTATCTGCTGTATATCAGTTTTATGCGCAGTCAGCCCTACGTATTGATTTGCTCGGTAATTCTCAGAACCTGCAGGAAGAAGGAACTTCCTGTATGATTCTTCTCAAAGAACGGACTGACGTGTCAGCCTTTCGCGAACGTTTTGAGTCAACAGAACTGCCTACAGTGACAGGTCCCGGAAATTATAAACTTCAGACATTGCAAGAATCCTACTTCGACACAAAACTGGCTGATTCCGTGAAAACATTCAGTCACCGGCAGATCGCTTTATTGAGTATCGGTTTATTATCAGCCTTTCTGGTCTTATTCATCGCTTGCTTCAATTACGTAAACCTAAGCTTTTCGCGCCTGCTGAAACAAGTAAACATGATTCATGTAGAGACACTGATGGGAGCTTCTCATTCATATGTTTGCCGACAACTTTTTATCGACACATTCCTTACTGTATTTATCGCTTTCATCCTTTCCATTCTTGTAATGGGGGATATACTTTCTCTTTTCAATTACTTTTTTGATGCCCGTCTGACTTTCGGTTTCATTCTTTCATGGAAAGTCTTTCCATTTATTCTTTTGTTTGTTTTTCTTTTGGCTATTATACCGGCCACCTATATGGCGAAGAAACTGAACCGCATTTCTATCAGCGGATATCGGCAATTCTTTCAAGGGAGAAAAAGAAGAAGCCTGGTAGCGATCCTTGTAGGCGTGCAAATGGTTATCTCCATCGGATTGATGACTGCCTTTATGATGATACGCTCTCAGCTTTCAACCATAGAAGAGCAGGGTGAACGCTTTAAAGGAGTTATAATCTTAGGTAATGAGGGGACTGCCCTGACTATCCCTTTGTATAATGACATTAAAAAACTGCCCGGTATCCAAACTGCCCTGTTATCCAAAGGGCGGATAACGAGTCCTTTTAATATCATCATTCCACTAAACAGGAATGGGCAGGAAGTAATGATAAATAAAGTTTTATTGACCGAGAACTATGAACTGCTGGACTTATTCAACATAGAACTTCTCGAACCGGAACGAACGGAGGATTTATTTTCCAAGGTAGCCCATCCGGTAGTTGTTAATGAAGCCTTTGTACAGTTCTTTGTTCCGGGAGGAGAAGATCCGGTGGGGCAGACCTTAAGCAAATATGAGCAGGACAACGCCGGTGAAGGAACTATTATCGGTGTGTGCAAAGATTTCAGACTGACTTCTTTCAACTCTGCCATTACTCCGATGCAGATTATTCTTCAAGAGATTCCGGTCGATCAGGCAACCTACCTGTCTTGTCGTATAGATGAGGGCAGACGCAATGAGATAGTAAAAAATCTCCGGTTGCTGTGGGAGAAACACGAGCTGGGACATTCTTTTGTTTACATAGACGCCTATCAGCAATATATATCCAACAATACAGATATGGTGAATTTCTCCCGATTATTACTGGCTTATGCTATAATCAGTTTGTTCCTGACCCTTTTTGGTATCTTTGGAATTACATGGTATGCGGTAGAACAACGAAAAAGAGAAATTGCGATTCGTAAAGTACACGGTGCCTCTTCCCGCCAAATTCTATTGTTGTTGAATTGTCCGTTCTTCTATTATATTCTGATAGCCGACATGATCGCTGTCCCCATCGTATATACCTTGATGAAACGGTGGAGGGAACAGTTTGTGTATCCTGCGGATTGGGGAATAGAAGTATTTATAGTACCTGTCGTCTTATTGATGCTTGTAACGTTTGTCACAGTTGTCCTTAACGGATATCATACGGCATTAAGTAATCCGGCTGAGACTATTAAAACGGAATGATCACTATGAATATGTAGTTCTTCAGTATCCAGTTTCTAAGAAGATAAAACGTTCTTCTTTTGCCGTTGACTTTGAAGCTAATCAACCGTTGGAAAAACAGGAAAGGTGGCATCGGACAAAATAAAAAGCTACTCTCTTTGGGGGGAAGAGAGTAGCTTAACTTCAAGATGCACTATAGAGTGCACTTGCTATAAAATACCTATCGAATGCTCATGTGTCAGTTAATAATGGTGCCCTTGACATCTAGTTCTCTGATAGCAGCGACAGTACTGTTTCCTCCGTCATCGGGAATCGTGAGTCTGATGTAGCGTGCTTTGATCGATTTTACATAATATTCCAGGGCAGCATCCTGATTCGTGAATCCGAATCTGCCGATAGGAGTCCAGTTCACGTTATCTTCACTAGCCGCAAACTCGACCACTTTGATAGGATTGTTTGAACCTCTGCCGCGCGGAAGCAATTCCACCTGTGCTATTTGTATGTTTTGCTTCATATCTATTACAATATCATACGGTAGCGGGTCGCTTCCACCTTGCCATTTGGCATGCCAGAATGTTTCGGGGTCTCCGTCTATTAGACATTTGGCTAATCCATTGCCGGCTCCTTCTCCCGAAGCTTCCTGTGTCGTAAAGGACAGAACTTCCCAGTTGCTTTTTGATATTTTCGTTCCTTCTTTTATGATGCAGAATCCTGTGTAGGTGTCTTTATCCGCACGGATAGTGGCATCGGAAGTAACTTCGCCTATTTGCACAGGAAGCATATAATTTCCCGGAAGAATGTTATCTTTCAGCTTGTAACTGACTGTGGTCTGATCAACTCCCTGAGACAATGACGGGGATTCGGGTTTGGTATAACACTCTGCCGGCAGAAGACTGAAATAAGTCTGATTGGCACTGTTGTACGTATCTACTACCGACTGGTTGTTGACTAATGTACAGTTGATGTTCCATTTATTGCTAAAAGGTACTCCAATGGTAATCGGCAACTCTTTTACATTGTCGACGTTGATCTCCTGTATACCATCGTTTATGATAGTTACAATGGGTTCGGAAACTTTAAATCCCAGCAGAAGGGTGGAACGGTCGGGATTCAACTTCTCTCCTGTAGTGCTTGCCTTGAGTGGGAGAATGTATCGAACATTGTCATAGCCGCACAACGCATGAATCTTTGTCGGGTCGTATACGATAGTGCCTTTTGCCAGTCTGTCATCGGCAGATACGTTAACCGTTGTGTTAGTCATTTGATAACAATCTTCCGGAAGTATCTGGTAACTGGTTCCGTCGGCAGTATTGAGTGAGTCGAGCAAGCCTTTGTCTACGGTGAAGGTGACGGTACTGTTGTTCAGTTCCAGCCCCCCGTGTTGTATCCATAAGTCAGCATTGTATTTTTCTCCTACATTATACGATTGCAGAATAGTCAGTCCGTTTTCAGACAATGACAGAATCCCTTCGGATGTATTGCTCGTATCAAAGGTTTCATCACAACCGATAATAGAGAGAGTGATGCAACCTGATATTAGTATATAACTTATTTTTCTCATAATGTTCATTGATTTATTGTGCTTATACAATTACCAGCCCGGATTCTGGACGAGGTTTTGTGTCTTTCTCATTTCATGATCCGGTATTGGCTGTAAGTACATCTTTCTATTGAATACAATTTTTTCAGTTTCCACTACACGGTTGAACTCTTCAGTATCATTAATAGTTCCCCGCACATTCATACCGTGTGCATATCCGTTCTGGCGTCCTTCACCGTCTTTGTCGGCAATCATCCATCGGCGTACATCGAAATAACGTTGACCTTCCGTTGCCAGTTCAATCTGGCGTTCGCGCTGAATGGCTGCTCTTTGCAATTCTTTATTACCGACGATACCGGGATTCAGTACTTCTATTTTCGGTAAACCTGCCCGTTCGCGTACGAGGTTCAGATAAGTCAGTACGCGTGAGTCGCTCGGATTTACTTCGTTGGCAACTTCTGCATATATCAAATAGAAATCCGCCAGACGGAAGATTATGGAAGGACGGTTCTGACTGGTTACCCCCGGGCTGGTTTTGCTGATTGACCGGTTGAAGCGCTTGAAAAGCATATATCCGGTTGTAGTGGCGTGTCCTTCCTGAACGCCTGCATTACCTCCATTGTAGAATTGGACTTGTTTGCAGGTGACAGGCCATTGGCGTCCGTTAAAGAATACAGTATTGTAAAAACGTGCTTCACGATTCAGATAGCGGTTGCTGACTGTAACGTTGGTGTAGTTCTTAGAGTATTTTCCGTCATTCTTATCCTTGTAAGTTCCATAACCATCTTCTTTATAAAGTGTTGATTTCGGCAGATAGTCGGTTTCCTTGATGGGAAGTCCGTCGTTCATATAGAATGCATCTACCAGCTCTTGCGTTACTCCGGTCGAACCTAAACCGTTCTTTTCGCAACGAGGGACGATTCTTCGGTCGAATGCATCGCCATCCAGACCTCCCCAGTCGTTGTTGGCGGTACCCCAGATGATTTCTTTGTTGTATTTTTGGAAGAGATTGTAAACTGAGGCATCTACGTCTAGAATCTGCTCACCGGTGCTGCTTGTTGTATATTCTTTATACAGTTCGTAGCGGTTTCCGGCTTCTGCATAATCAATAAAGTCTTTGCAAGCGCTTAATGCTGTATTCCATTTGTTGTCATCACGATCGGGGAAGAGTCTTGTACCGTCCGGGTTGGTCAGAGACAGCGCTTCTCTGTATCCACCGTTGAGAAGAGGACTGGCTGCATATAGCCACAATTTGGCACGTACTGCTAATGCGACACCTTTGGTGGGCCATACACGGTAAGATTCATTCTCGTGCATCGGTTCCTGTGGTAGTTCATTGGCTACTTCACGTAGTTCTTGATCGATATACTCTATTACTTCATCTACAGTATTTCTTGGAACGTCCTGAGTCTCTGTTGCCTCGTACACTTTATCTTTTACGAGGATGATGGGACCGTATTGTTCAAACAGAAGATAATTGTAAAACGCACGCATGAAGCGTACGTTGGCACGCATCTCGTTCAGTTCATCTTTTTCCAGTCTGTCGCCTTGCGTACCGCTGGTTGTAATCACATGAGCTTTCTCCAGAAAAATGTTAGCCTGCCGGATGTATTTATAGCAGTCGCCATAGCGGTGAAAACCAGCGGTTGCCGCATTCTTGTCCGAGTTGTTGCCCTTCGCGGCATTTCCATAACCTACTACCAGTTCATCGCAGATTGCAGCCCACGGATTTTTAAAAGCACCTACATTCAGGCTGTTTATTCCCGAATAGTCGGGGATTCCTGCAAAGACATTGGCATACCATCGTTTGGTATAGGATACGTTTTCAAATATCTGATCTGTATTTTGCAAGCCTCCTGACATTTGGTCCGAAACAGCCAGATAATCGCATGAACTGACGGAGAAGAATAATCCCATCAGCATCATATATATGTGACTTTTACTTTTCATATTTTTATCTTTTATGGTTTTTAGAATGTAAAATCAAGTCCGATTGTGTAGGTTCGCGGCAGCGGATAGTTAAGTCCGGCATTCGCATTTCCGGCTTCCGGATCGAAATATTTGATATGATCCCATACTGCCAGATTATATCCCATCAAATAGATACGGGCAGCCTCGAAGCCGATTTTGCTTAAGAATTTCTTAGGTATCTGATAGCCGATTTCAATATTTTTCAATCGGAGGAAAGAGCCGTCGCGCAGCCACCACGTGCTGGCAACCCGGTTATTGGCATTGTTAGCATTGTTTTTATGCAGGCGGGGAATGATTACATCCTGACTTGGATTATTCTCTGTCCAGCGGTTTAATGCAAAGGTACGATAGTTGGACTGGTCTACACCCCATGAGAACGGGTACCATCCTTCGGAAGTCTTTCCACCCAATAATACAGAAGTGTTTCCTGCTCCCTGAAAGAAGATGCTGGCATATATTCCTTTATATTCGGCATTTAAACCGAATCCGTAGATGATTTCCGGAGTTTCCGGATGGCCGATTCCTCGTACACGGTCATAAGAGTCGATGATTCCGTCTCCATTAACATCCGTATATTTGATATCGCCGGGGCCAAGGAGTCCGCTTAAGGTTGGTTGTGGAATTTCCGAGCGGAGTTTATAAGTCTTCAGACCGTTAGCATTGGTGCTTACGGTAAAGTCGTCTTCGGTATAAAGTCGTTCTGCGATATAATAGAGGTTATCTTTATCACTGACACGTTTGCCTGTAATAGCCTGGTAATCATACTTTGGAGGAAGTTCATCAAATTCCAGAATTTTGTTGCGGGTAAATGTAAACGTACCCCTTGCACTAAGTTTTACCTTGCCTATATTTTGGTGAGCGTTCACAGACATGTCAACACCTCTGTTGCGAACCTTACCGAAGTTTTGCCACGGATCGTCTCTCAGACCGCCAAGTTGGGGAACAGTCTGACGTTGCAGCAGAATCTGGCTTCTGGTAGAATCGAAGTAATCAAAGATGATTTCAAGACGGTTGTCAAACAAGCCGATATCGAAACCGTAGTTTTGTTTGTCTTCTACTTCCCATCCTAAGTAAGGAGCTGCAAAACGTCCTTCTATGATACCGTTGCCGATACCGTTCAGACCGCCTCCGGTATCATTGTAACCTTGCGTAAAACCTCCGGCATCCATTTTGTAAGTCGGACGGTACAAGAAACGCGTTCCTCCTGTATTGTCGTTACCGGCACGTCCGATAGAGGCTCTTAATTTGAGTTTGGGGACATACTTTTTGATCACTTCCGGGTAGAAAGACTCATTGGAAATGTAGTAGGCAAGACCTACTGCCGGGAAGAAACCGAAACGGTTGCCCGAAGCAAATGCTTCCGAACCGGTGTATCCGAAGTTGCCTTCAATGAAATAGCGTCCGCCGTAACCGTAAGTTAAACGTCCTACCAGACCTTGCTTACGATAGGGAAGTGCTACATTGTGATATTGGGTTTCCTTTTGCATGTACAATAGCATGGCACCTACTTCGTGCTGGTCGAACGTACGTTTATAGTTGATGGCAGCATCTATGTAAATCTTCTTGGTTGCGCTTGTCGCACTATTCTTAGGGTCCTGCAATTCAGGGTTTCCGGACACGACTGTGGCAAATAATAGATTGCCGTTTTCATCGCGTCCCGTAGCATGATATCTTGTCGGATTATATTCACGGCGAACGATCATTTCACTATCATAGTCATAACTTGCGTTCAGGCGTACAGACAAACCTTTGGTGATAAAATCCAGTTTCTGGTCTACATAAACTTTGGATTGAATGGCAGTACGGTATTCTTTGGCGTATCCGGAGTTCATCAATAAGTTGTACGGGTTGCGCATGTTAGCGTCACGTTCCTGTGAGTAGGTTGAAACAGTACCATCACTGTACACAGCCGGAAATGTATAAGGAGGAGTAATCAGCATGGAACGGAATATATTGGCAGTTCCTGTTCCCGGATAATTATTAACCAGATACTGAAGTGCGAGGTCAACTCCTACAGTTGTAGTGCTTGATACGTTCATATCAATATTTGAACGAAGATTGATACGGTCGATGCCGATGTTTGTATTATATTGTTTGGTAGGACTTCCTTTGAAAATACCACTTTCGTTGTAATATGCTGCCGAAACAAAGTATTTTGCTTTTTCTGTACCTCCACGTACATTCAAGGTATATCTGTGTGTGAATGTGTTTTTACGTAACATTTTGTCGATCCAGTTGGTATTTGGATATAGGTCCGGATCGTCATTGTTCCGGTAATGTGCAATTAAGTCATCCGAAAACTGCGGTAATTCCCCATCATTATGGAGTGCTTCGTTGAACAGGTCCAGATAGTCGGCCGAACCAACGAATTCGGGTAGACGGGTAGGGGAAGAAATGGTGTGTTCTGTCTTGAATGAAATCTTAGCCTTTTCTACACGTCCGCGTTTGGTAGTGACAAGTACTACACCATTGGCTCCCTCGGCACCATAAATGGCTGTTGCAGCGGCATCCTTCAAAACCGAAAACGTTTCGATTTCGTCGGGTTCAATGTCACTCATGCTTCTGGGTACACCGTCCACAAGTACCAGCGGAGATGTACCACCCGCAAAGGTACTTACGCCTCGAATCCAAAACTCTGCGTTATCATATCCGGGTTCACCCGAACGTTGTACCGCAATCAAACCGGCGACTTGTCCGGCAAGACTGTTATTCAGGCTTCGCGAAGGGACAACGATATCCTTTGGTTTGATGGAACTCATAGAAACGACTACGCTTTCCTTTTTCTGCTGTCCGTAGCCGACTACTACAACTTCATCCAGCGCTTTGGAGTCTTCGTTCAGCATCACATTGATGTTGCGGCGTCCTTTTATTTTTATTTCTTCGGTTACGTATCCAAGGTATGATACTTGCAAAATAGCATTATCGGAAGGAACCATAATCTGATAACGTCCTTCCACATCGGTTATTGCTCCAATGTTTGATTGTCCTTTTACTACAACATTGGCTCCGATGATAGATTCTCCTTTGCTGTCTGTTACTACTCCTGTTATTTTAATCTTATTTTGTTGCGTTGTTTCTGAACTCTCTATGCCATTCATCGGCTTTTCTGCATTGCCGGCATTTATGAGTGGAGAAAAACATAAAGAAAAGAACAGAACACCGATTCGCGCGGTTGTGTGCACTTTGTTTGAAGTAAATAAAATGTTTTTCATAATTTTGATTTTAAAATAATAACTAGTTTACTGGTTTTGTTTGTAAACGATAGGGATAGTAAATCATAATACTGTAATATTTCCATAGGCATTGATTGTGTGTTGATTTTTGATTAAAAACTAGGTTATGAAATATAGAATTGAGTAAATTCTAAGGCGGTATAAGTTCATGGAGAACTTGGTGGGATTAGTATTATGAGTACATATTAATTTCAAATACCCCCGGAAATATTACTTTATCAGAATTATAAAAGGAAAAGATAGGGTAAACGAAGAAATAACTTTTAAAAAAAGCATCAATTTATAGCGTACTTCTTAAAAATATAACTATTTTTGTCGCCAACAAAGCAAAGAAAGTCATTCAATATTTGTAAACCTTAAATTTTCAAAAGATGAAAGCTTATTTTTCTAAAATCTGCTACCAAGTTCTCCATGAACTTATCTGAATATATCCTTAGCCTGTCTATTATTTATTTGATTATTAAAGTGTTGTCCGTTTGATTGAAATGAGCATAAAATAGTATTTAACATATTTCTGTTTTGTCTGTCTTATCTTTATTTTACATTTTGTATAATTATATATGTATTATTATTTTGTAATGAGCGTATGCCAGTATAGAAAAACTGTTAATGCCTTATTTCAATTAATTTTAAGCAGGTTCATGGGAAAAACAATTTTAAAAATTACCTTTGCAATATTCTAAGTTTTATCTCAAATAAAAAGCATATGAACAAAATGAGAGTTTTTTTATTGTTTGCTGTTTTGGTTGGTGTGACAAGTGCTTGTCAATCAAAGAGCGGACAGACTGCGGGACAAGAGCAGGATGCTATGGATGATAGTCTGGCTGTCGCTCCTACAGAAGATGAGAAAACAATCTTCGGGGTAGTAGAAGATGCTTCAATGAATAATTTTATGTTGGTTACTTCGAAAGGAGATACGGTGTTCGTCAGTACAATGGATCAGGAACCAAGTGAGGTCGGTGGCTTCGAACTGGGAGATACAGTACAGGTGAATTACATAGAAGAAGAGGAAGAGCCGGGATCGAATACGATACCAACTGCAAAGAAAGTGATTGTAGTAGGGAAGAAGGCGAACCGGACAAATGACTAATTAATAATCTAATCAGAACTACAGAATGAAAAAGAAAATGTTGGCAGCAACTCTGCTAATGGGTTTATTGGCTGCATGTGGAGGTAACTCAGCCTCAATTGTTGGCTCATGGGTAGAACCCGTGCCAGGTATGGAAGGACAAGTACAAGGTATTAAGATGGAAGAAGGAGGCGTTGCTTCTTCTGTCAATATGGCTACCTTGGTTTATGAAAGCTGGAAACAGGAAGGAACTAAACTGATTCTGACAGGAAAAAGTATCGGAAATGGCCAGACGATTGAATTTGTGGATACGATGGATATCAAGAGACTGACGGCTGATTCTTTGGTTCTGGATAACCAAGGAATGGAAATTCGGTACGCAAAGCAGAAGTAATTTGTGTTGCTGTAGAATTTAAAAAGCTACTTTCCAGATGATTTGTCTTTCGGAAAGTAGCTTTTTTTATAGCTTTTCAGAGATGCTGCTTACAAAAGGTCTAAAGCCTTGAAAGCTTTCACTAACTTTTCTACAGCACTGTCTATTTGTTCTTTGGTGTGAGTAGCCATTAATGCCACGCGTACCAATGTGTCTTGTGGAGCACATGCCGGCGGAATGACCGGATTGATGAATACGCCTTCGTCGAAAGCTAACTTAGTAACCATGAAAGTCTTCTCCGTATCGCGTACATAAAGAGGAATGATAGGAGATTCGGTAGCACCGATCTCGAAGCCTGCTTCACGGAAACGTTTCAGAGCATAGTTGGTTGCTTCCCACAGAGCGTTCAGTCTTTCCGGTTCGTTCTGGATAATATGAAGCGCTTCCAAAGCAGCTGCTGTTGCAGCCGGAGTGTTGGATGCACTAAAAATATAAGTACGTGCATTGTGTCGCAGCCAGTTGATGATAGAAGAATCAGCAGCGATAAAACCGCCGATAGAGGCCAGTGACTTACTGAAAGTACCCATGATCAGGTCTACTTCGTGTGTCAGACCGAAATGGTCGCATACACCACGTCCCTGTTTTCCGAATACACCCAGACCGTGAGCTTCGTCTACCATGATAGTAGCATTATATTTATGTTTCAGGCGAACGATTTCGGGTAGGTTTGCCAAGTCACCTTCCATAGAGAATACACCATCTACTATGATCAGTTTCACTGAATCCGGATTGCACTTCTGAAGTTGCTTTTCCAGATCCGCCATATCGTTGTGCTTATATTTTAATTGCTGTGAGAAGGAGAGACGACGACCATCTACGATAGAGGCATGGTCACGGTCATCACATATTATATAATCATTTCGGTCGGTCAGGCATGAGATAACTCCGGAATTAACCGTAAAACCGGTAGAGAAGCAAAGTGCTTCATCCTTGCCAACAAAGGCAGCCAGTTCTTTTTCAAGTTGAACATGAAGATCGAGCGTACCATTCAGAAAACGTGAACCGGCACAACCGGAACCGTATTTGCGCATGGCTTTGATACCTGCTTCAATCACTCTTTCATCTCCCGTAAGGCCAGTGTATGCATTGGACCCGAACATTAACACATGTTGTCCGCCCATTTCTACTTCTGTACCCTGCTTTCCCTCAATCTCACGGAAATATGGGTAAACGCCCTGTGCCATAAATTTCTGTGGCAGGTCGTACTTAGCTAACTTCTCTTGTAATAATCCCATGAATTATAATTTATTATACTCATACTCAGATCATTCGCTGATGATCTAATTTCCTTTTATCTTAACAAGTGTTTAAAACAGGGGGCAAAGATAACAAAATTTGCTTTTATCTGTTCTTTTTAAAAGAAAAAAGTTGCTCCCATGAGATTAGAAACCTCTAATAGATCAAAATTTAATATATTTGTATTACTTTTGTCGTCTACAATTGACAAAGATTAGCATGAACGAAAGAATGAAAAGAATAATATTCGTCGTCAATCCTATTTCGGGAACACAAAGTAAAGAATTGATTCTTAACTTGCTGGATGAAAAAATTGATAAGGCGAGATACACTTGGGAAGTAGTGTATACGGAAAGAGCCGGTCATGCAGTAGAGATAGCTGCCAAAGCTGCGGAAGAGAAAGCTGACATCGTTGTGGCTATCGGGGGGGACGGAACAATTAATGAAATAGCTCGTTCGCTGGTACATACTGATACCGCATTGGGAATTATTCCCTGCGGATCGGGGAATGGACTGGCGCGGCATCTGCATATACCTATGGAACCTAAGAAGGCACTGGAAGTGCTCAATGAGGGATGCCTGGATACCATAGATTATGGTAAGATTAATGGTACGGACTTTTTCTGTACTTGTGGAGTAGGGTTTGATGCATTTGTCAGTTTGAAATTTGCTCATGCCGGAAAGCGCGGACTATTGACTTATCTCGAAAAGACGCTGCAGGAAAGTCTTAAATATCAGCCCGAAACATATGAACTGGAAACGGAAAACGGAGTCAGCAAGTATAAAGCTTTTCTAATTGCCTGCGGAAATGCGTCGCAATATGGAAACAATGCATATATAGCTCCGCAAGCCACATTGACGGATGGTTTGCTAGATGTGACCATCCTCGAGCCTTTTACCGTTTTGGATGTACCCTCTCTTGCTTTCCAGTTATTTAATAAAACTATTGATCAGAACAGCCGGATCAAGACATTCCGTTGTAAGAAGTTGTGTATTCGACGGGCCGTGCCGGGAGTCGTGCATTTTGACGGTGACCCGATGGAGACGGAGGCGGATGTAAATATCGAACTTATTAAAAGCGGACTGCGTGTAGTTGTGCCGAAGACAGAAGAAAAAGATGCGGCCAACGTTCTTCAAAGAGCACAGGAATATGTGAACGGAATAAAACTGATTAACGAGGCGATTGTGGACAATATAACAGATAAAAACAAGAAAATATTGAAAAAGCTGACAAAGAAAGTCTGAAATAAATGCCGATTTCTGATTTATTGTGTACTTTTGCAAGCTACTTAACGAAAAATATCATAAATATTAGAAAATATGTTCAGAACGCACACATGTGGAGAACTGAGAATCTCCGATGTAAATAAACAAATCACGCTGTCTGGATGGGTACAGCGCAGCCGTAAAATGGGAGGTATGACTTTCATTGACCTTCGCGACCGTTACGGTATTACCCAGTTAGTTTTTAATGAAGAAATTAATGCTGAACTTTGCGACCGTGCCAATAAACTGGGTCGTGAATTCGTGATTCAGATCACAGGAACAGTGAATGAACGTTTCAGCAAGAATGCAAACATCCCTACCGGAGATATTGAAATTATCGTTTCCGAACTGAACGTTCTGAACACCGCCATGACTCCTCCGTTTACAATTGAGGATAATACGGACGGTGGTGATGATATCCGTATGAAATACCGTTATCTGGATTTGCGTCGTAATGCCGTACGCTCTAATCTGGAATTACGTCATAAGATGACAATCGAAGTACGCAAGTATCTTGATAGCTTGGGCTTTATAGAGGTAGAAACTCCTGTGCTGATCGGTTCTACTCCGGAAGGTGCACGTGACTTCGTGGTACCTTCACGCATGAATCCGGGACAATTCTATGCACTTCCGCAATCTCCGCAGACACTGAAACAGTTACTGATGGTTTCCGGTTTCGACCGTTATTTCCAGATTGCAAAATGTTTCCGTGACGAAGACTTGCGTGCCGACCGTCAACCGGAATTTACACAGATTGACTGTGAAATGAGTTTCGTAGAACAGGAAGACATCATTTCTACTTTCGAAGGAATGGCCAAACATCTGTTCAAGACTCTTCGGGGTGTTGAACTGACTGAACCGTTCCAGCGTATGCCTTGGGCTGATGCCATGAAATATTATGGCAGCGACAAACCGGATTTGCGTTTCGGCATGAAGTTCGTCGAACTGATGGACATCATGAAAGGTCACGGTTTCTCTGTATTCGATAATGCCGCATACGTTGGTGGTATCTGTGCGGAAGGGGCTGCTACTTATACCCGTAAACAACTCGATGCCTTGACCGAATTCGTCAAGAAACCGCAGATTGGTGCGAAAGGTATGGTGTATGCTCGTGTAGAAGCAGACGGTACGGTGAAATCAAGTGTAGACAAATTCTATACACAGGAAGTGCTGCAACAGATGAAGGAAGCATTTGGCGCTAAACCGGGTGATTTGATTCTGATTCTTTCTGGCGATGACGTGATGAAAACACGTAAGCAACTTTGTGAACTTCGTCTGGAAATGGGTTCTCAACTGGGATTGCGTGATAAGAATAAGTTTGTTTGCCTTTGGGTGATTGACTTCCCAATGTTTGAATGGAGTGAGGAAGAAGGTCGTCTGATGGCTATGCACCATCCGTTTACGCATCCGAAAGAAGAAGATATTCCATTGCTGGATACTGACCCGGCTGCTGTGCGTGCCGATGCTTATGATATGGTTGTCAACGGCGTGGAAGTCGGTGGAGGATCTATCCGTATTCACGATGCCCAGTTGCAAGCCAGAATGTTCGAAATCCTTGGCTTCACACCGGAGAAGGCACAGGCTCAGTTTGGCTTCCTGATGAATGCCTTCAAGTATGGTGCACCTCCTCACGGTGGTTTGGCATACGGTCTTGACCGTTGGGTGTCTCTTTTCGCCGGTCTGGATTCTATCCGTGACTGTATCGCATTCCCCAAAAATAACTCAGGACGCGATGTAATGTTGGATGCACCGTCTGAAATTGATCAGACTCAACTTGACGAACTCAACCTGATCGTTGATATCAAAGAAAATAAGTAAACGATGAACAAATATCGTTCTCTTTATAATACCACCCTGTCACTCATAATTAATTTATTATTAGTGATGGGGTGCTTTATTCTCTGTCGTGTCATCTTTCTGATAGAAAATCTGAAGGCTTTTTCCGATCTTTCAGCCGGACGAATCTGGAGAATGTTCGAGGGGGGATTCCTTTTTGATACTTCTGCCATTCTTTATACGAATCTTCTGTATATTTTCCTGATGCTGATTCCGCTTCATTATAAAGAAAATGTAATATATCAGAAAATTACAAAGGGGATTTTTGTGACAACCAACCTGATTGTCATTATTATGAACTTGATGGATACGGTTTATTTCCAATATACCCATCGAAGAACGACTGCGTCCGTATTCAGCGAATTTAAGAATGAAGGGAATCTGGGAGGTATTATAGGGACAGAATTATTGAATCACTGGTATCTGACGTTGTTTGCCATTGCTTTTGGTTATGCTTTATTTAAGTTGTATCGTAAGCCGAAGCCGGTAAAGGTAGAGCGTATGCCGGTTTATTATACGGTTCATTTGCTTACTTTGGGGCTTGGAGTGTACTTGTGTATCGGCGGAATGCGTGGCGGATTTACCGGCATGGTGCGTCCAATCACAATCAGCAACGCCAATAAGTATGTAGACCGGCCGATGGAGACGGGGATCGTACTGAATACCCCTTTTTCTATCTTCCGCACGTTTGGAAAGACCTCATTTGCCATACCTCAGTATTTCGATAAAGAGAAGATGGAAGCTTTGTACACGCCGGTGCATATGCCTGCGGATAGTGTGCAATTCAGGCCGTTGAATGTGGTTGTTTTTATTCTGGAGAGCTTTAGCAAAGAGAATAGCGGCTTTCTGAATGAAGAATTGGACAATGGAACCTATAAGGGATATATGCCTTTCCTTGATTCGTTGATGGCTGAAGGTCTGACTTTTAAATACTCATTCTCTAATGGTATGAAGAGTATCGACGGAATGCCTTCCGTATTGTCAGGTATCCCGATGTTTATAGAACCGTTCTTTCTGACACCATCTTCTTTGAACACAGTATCCAGTATAGGCGGGGAGTTGGGCAAAAAAGGATATTACACCGCTTTCTTCCACGGGGCGGACAATGGCTCTATGGGATTTGAAGCTTTTGCACGTACGGCAGGGTACACCAATTACTTTGGTCGTACGGAATATAATCAGGCTAATCCGGGTAACAAGGATTTTGACGGGCATTGGGGAATTTGGGATGAGAAATTCTTCCAGTTCTTTGGCAATACTTTATCCGGCTTTCAGCAGCCTTTTGCAGCTGCGTTGTTCAGCCTTTCTTCCCATCATCCGTTTGCAGTTCCGGCAGAATACGAAGGCGTTTTCCCGAAAGGGAATAAAGCTATTCGTCAGTGCATCGGATACACGGATCATGCTTTGAGGTTGTTCTTTGAAAAGGTTTCGAAAGAACCGTGGTATAAAAATACGCTGTTCGTATTTACAGCAGATCATACCAACTCGCCGGAACATCCGGAGTATGAGACGGAAAGCGGATTGTTCTCCGTTCCTGTAGTGTTTTATCAGCCGGGAAGTGATTTGAAAGGTTTCCGTAAAGATGTGATAGCACAACAAATTGATATTATGCCTACTGTATTGGGGTATTTAGGGTATGACAAACCATTTGTTTCCTTTGGGTGTGACTTATTGAATACGCCTGCTGAGGATACGTATGCCGTAAATTATATCAATGGAATATATCAATTCTTTAAAGGTGACTATTTATTGCAGTTTGATGGCCGGAACGCCGTAGCCATGTATGCGTTTAAAACGGATAAGTTGCTGGAACATAATCTTCTGGGACAGATTGATGTGCAACAGTCGATGGAAGATGAGCTGAAAGCAATCATCCAGCAGTACATGATACGAATGAATAACGACGAACTTGTTGTGAAATGAAAGAATCAGTGCGCATATTTCGCTTTATAGTAATCGGAACGATGAATGCTTTGATCATGGCCCTTGTTGTGTGGCTGATGATGAGAGAAATGTCATTCGAAGGTGACTATATGGTGGCTAATGTAACTGCGTATATTATAGCCCAGATTCATAACTTTATCTGGTGCAAGTATTGGATATTCCCCGTAGAAAAAAGAAAGAACAATGTCTGGAAACAGATACTATTCTTCTGTTCTGCTTTCGGGGTTGCTTACACTGCGCAGTTTTTATTCCTTATTTTGTTGGTAGAAGGTCTGGATGTCAATGAATATCTGGCCCAGTTCCTTGGATTGTTTATTTACGGAGCTGCCAACTTTATTGCTAATAAGAAGATTACTTTCCAATAAAAAAGGATATAATACGGAGGTCCACAAGAGTTGCTACTCAGGCTTTTACTCTTGTGGACCTCTTGTATTATTTCTATCGGTGATCAATTGTGATTCTGCTCGTTAATCCAAAAAACGTTTGGTGAGTCCGTCATATTCATCAATTCGACGGTCACGGAGGAAGGGCCACCAGCGGCGGACGTTCTCCGAACGTTCCATGTCTATTTCAACTACCATGTTTTCAGGATGATCGTTGCTTGCCTGTGCCAGAAACTCTCCTTGCGGTCCGGCTACGAAGCTATTTCCCCAAAACTGTATGCCGTTCGTTTGACCGGAAGGGTCGGGCTCGTGCCCTACACGGTTGACAGAGATAACCGGAAGACCGTTTGCCACTGCATGAGCACGTTGGGAGATTATCCACGCATTGAGCTGACGGGCTTTTTCGTCGTCCGTATCGCTACTTTCCCAGCCGATGGCGGTAGGATAAATTAGAAGTTCAGCGCCTTTCAGAGCCATCAGACGGGCAGCTTCCGGATACCATTGATCCCAGCATACCAGTACTCCCAGTTTGCCTAAGGATGTCTGAATCGGTTCGAAACCTATATCTCCGGGGGTGAAATAAAACTTTTCGTAATAGGCAGGATCATCGGGAATGTGCATTTTCCGATATTTTCCGGCAATACTTCCGTCGCGGTCGAAAACGACAGCTGTGTTATGATATAGGCCCGGTGCGCGTTTTTCAAAGAGTGAAGCAACAAGCACTACCTTATTAGCTGCTGCCAGTTCGGAGTAGAAACCTGTAGATGGTCCGGGGATAGGCTCGGCAAGGTCAAACAGATTCGTATTTTCTGTCTGGCAGAAATAAAGTGAATTGTGCAACTCCTGCAGCACGATCAGTTGTGCTCCGTGAGCAGCACAGGCTTCAATGCTTTTAGCGAGGTTCATCAGGTTGACCCGAATATCTGCGGTATTGGATTGTTGGATTAATCCTACTTTTATCTTTCTCATGATGAATAATTATTTAATATACTACTGAAATGTCCGTTATTGGATAACACCTGACGGATACTGCATGGTGACGCAATGCAGAGAACCGTGTTGCTTGATCAATGCCCGGCAATCAATACCGATGACCTGATGTTTAGGGAATGCTTGTTGTAATACTTCTCCCGCCTTCCGGTCATTATCCGGCTGTTGATAGGTGGGGTAAAGAATTGCATCATTCATAATCAGAAAGTTGGCATAGGTAGCAGGCAGTCGTTCACCGTCTTCTTCTATCTTGTCTGCCATTGGCAAAGCCAGCAGGCGATAGGGCTCTCCTGCCAATGTGCGGAATGTTTTTAATTGTTCCTCCATGGCATGCAGTGCTTCATAATGTTCGTCTTCGGTATTGTCGCATTTCACGTAGGCAATGGTGTCGGTGGAACAGAAGCGTGCCAAGGTGTCGATATGACTGTCGGTATCATCGCCGGCCAGATAACCGTGATCCAGCCAGAGGACTTTCTGCAGGTGGAAAGTTGATTTGAGATATTCTTCTATCTCTACTTGATTCAGTTTCCCGTTCCGGTGGGGGGAGAGCAGGCATTCGGTGGTGGTAAGCAGTGTTCCCATACCGTCGCTTTCGATGGAACCTCCTTCGAGAACGAAGTCAAGACAGTCTATATACTGGCCTTTCAGCGCTCCGGCTTTTACAGCCTGTCCGGTAATCAGATTATCCAGTTCGGAGGCGAACTTCAATCCCCAGCCGTTGAATGTGAAGTCGAGCAGGGAAGGGTTGCCGGTATCTATCATGGTGATAGCTCCGTGGTCGCGTGCCCATGTGTCGTTTGTCTCACATTTCAGAAAGCGGACATTGTCCATGTTTACGGTAGCCACTATCTGTTTCTTTACTTCTTCGGGCTCGGGAGTCACGATTAATAATAACTCACGTTTGGCTATTTCTTTGGCTATGTTGACAAAACATTCTTGTACTTCTTTCAGCATATATGCCCAATCTGTACCGGCATGCGGCCATGTCAACTGTATGCCGCTTTGCAGATGCCATTCGGCAGGCAGGTGAGGAGCTCTCATTTCTACCTGTACAGTCATATTCTTTCCAAAGTTTAATTGCAAATCTTTTTCCGAGCCACTGGGGCTGGGAAGTCCAACCATGATTCCCATCAGACTATATTATATTTAGTTATAAAATCAGTTTATAAAATGAGCGGGTACCAGTCTTTTGACACATACCTTATGCTTTGGTTTCCTGTTTCGGCTTCCGGTCAAAGAATGGATTCTTTGAAGAGGCGCTCACTGGAATAGCCATAACCATCTTGCAGTCTTTCAGCCAATTGAGGCGTTGTGCTGCCAATCCGGCAGAGAACATGACACGGGTATCTACACGCATATCGGCTGCTGTGGCACAAGCGGAGCCGATGGCGATGCCAACGTCAATACTGTTCAATGCACAGGGGACGTCTTCCGTGCGTCCGGCACATGTCGCAAATCCGCAATGTCCGCAATTCAAGCCTTGTGCCTGTTCGCGTGTTCCTATCAATACAACACATTCGGCGCTTAAGATGTTGTCGGCATCCCGAAGGAAAAACTTCATTCCGTGTTCTTCCACCATAGCTATCATTTTGTCCGACAACAGTTTAATATCTTCATCGGTAATCAAGGCCACTTCAATGATATCAATCCCTTTTCCTTTCGGAGCAGTGCGTGCGGCGGTCATCATTTGGCGTGCTACCTGTAATATATGCTCATGACGGGCATCTCTTTCATTCAGTATCATAACTTTTCTCGAATTAATTAGTGAGGCAAAGATAAACTAAAATTGGTAAACCTGAACTAAATGATAGAATAAATAGAGATACTGGTAACGAACCTGGTTGAGTTATTAAAGGTAAGCTTAGTGCTGCTACATATAGTGATTCTAATCCTGTTACTGTTGAAGTTTGAGTAGTTACTGTCTGTGTATATGTAAATAATGACGGTAGTAGAGATGATGGTGTTTATGGTATTGCTATTGCTGATGAATATTATTTTATCACATGCTTTATTTGTAATAAAATCTGCTTTATTTCTAGTGTAATAATCTGTTAATCAGTGTTCTAAAATATATGTGTAAGCTTTGCTATATATTAAAATATATTCTATTACTTTTGTTCCGAAGTCAATAGAGTGACTTGCTGTTATTTTTAATTATATAAATATCTATTATTATGTCTCTTAGATATAAAAAGAAGAAAATCGTATTGAACTTCGACAAAGAAAACAAGTTGGAGAAGTACGTTGCTGCTAATGTTCTTGTTGGTAGTATTAGTTATGAGAAATTATGTAATGAAGTAAACCAAAGAACTGGTATTCATCGTTCCATAGTAGATGTTGTAGTGAAAGGTGTCGAAGATACCATGGTGACTTTTTTGGAGGAAGGCTTCTCAGTAAAACTAGGCGAGTTCGGTTCATTCCGGCCTGCAATTAATGCGGCAAGTAAAGACAAAGAGGATGAGGTAAGTGCTTCTACAATTATTAGGAAAAGGATCGCATTTACACCTGGTTCTAAATTCAAAACGATGCTTGGTAATGCTAGCATTGAATTATTTTCGGATATTGTATCAGGTACAGGTGAATCAGGAAAGGAAGAACCTGGTGGAGATTCGGGAGATGAAGCTCCCGACCCAACAGTTTGATCTTAATTCTTGAGTATTTTAAGAAAATGGAGGAGCCATAGGTTCCTCCATTTTTTTTATTTTTTGTTTGAAATGTATAAATTCACCGTTGCCTAACCACAAATTCACCGTTAGGCAATGGTGAATTCATCATAGCCTAACGACAAAATACTGCATAATAAATGGAATTTGATATTATTTATAAATTTTGATGCCTAGTCGTTTTTGAAAAATAATAAAAATGCAATTTAGTGCTAAACTAAATCATACTTTTTGTATATTTGCAACGTTTCTCACGCCGATGCCTTTGTATTAGGCGGATGGGTGGGAAAGTATTATATAAAGAAAGACGTTTACTTGACGTTTTGTCTTTGGCTTATCAAAACTTCGAACACTTTGAGCAGCAGTCAAAAACAAAGCAACAGTAGGTGTCTGCGGGATATGTTTATATCTATTTGATATACCTTTTATATGAAAGGTATGTTAGTTTATACATATCGGCGTGGGCTTCTGCGTTGCTCGTTCAGACTACTGCGGGCAGTTCGAAGGCCTTGATAAGCGGGACGAGTAACAGGTACAGATTCCCGCGCTTTTTTTTATGATACATACTTTTCAAAAAATGAACCGTTCGGTTCGGGAATCTGTCGAACAAAAAACTTATAGTTATGAAAATGAGTTTTTTATTGCTAGTTAGCTTTTTTTATTCAAACATGAATGCGTAAACTATTATTATAAATGAACCTGATTTTATTGGTGAAGTTTTGGCAATTTCTACAAGTGGAGATGCAACTTTATTAGAAAAAGGCAATGCCCAAGTTAAAATAAAAGATCAACAAATGGGATTTGAGAAGATTATTTATGTTCAAGGGAAAAATCACCTGTGAGATTGAGTAAAAATAATTTTTAATTAATTGTAGTGAGAAATTTTTGAAAACACTTTAAATATATTAAGAAAAATATGGAAAGAAATATTGATGATTATGAACTATTAGCAATGGTACAATCAATTTACCATATTGCTAGCAAAGGTATGTTTATCCCTTCATTAGTAAAAATGAATATACCAACTACTAGATTGACTCTTCACCCTTTTGTAAATATGGCGATGATTGATTGTTGTATTAATACAGGACATAATGAAAACATTATCGAATTTGTAGAAAAGGGTTGTCAATCAGAGTATTCAATAACTACATCTAAATACTTTGAGAGTATTTATGTCGAAGCTGTAGCTCAATGTTTAGGTAAACCCTTTTGTTATTGTTCTCCGAAACTGAATAGTTCTGCTAATAAGCTTAGCGCAATGGCTTATGCTTTATTGTCTAAATCTATAATATTGTATGGAAACCTAGATTCTCCAGATTCGTTTCGCACTAGATCCATCTTAATAAATAAAGCTCAGGAATTAAGACATAGCATAAATAATTCTTTTCTTCAGGGATTCTCCGATTTGGAATGTTTATGTATGAGAATTGCTGATAAGGCATTGGCGCAGCAAGCATATAAGAAAATTGGAGATATGCAAGAGGCGAATCAATTACTTCAAGATGGTAAGTATTTAGCATCATTATCGTCATTAACAGCCATGGAGGCTATAGAAAGAGGACTAAAATTGCATGAAAAATTATCGAATAGATTATTAGAAGAGTACCAAAACGGTTCATTGTATATAGTAAATACAGATTTATATAATGTGTTTCTTTATGATAGTTTATAATAATTATAATATTATGATATCTAAAAAATATGGATAGAATTTCAAGTACTGCTATTGAAGCAGTTAATTATTATGAGAATCGTGATTTATACCATTGTATGAATACTTTGGGGGATTTATACAATATAACAGCGCGTGCTGGTAGCTTGGCATTAATGCAAACAGAAGATAAATTTAAAGTTGGGAAAGCTTTTGCTTTGTTTACAATTATGGCTAAAGTTCAAGATAAGGATTTATTAAGTGTAGCTGCAGAAAATGCTTTTTTCTGCTTATATAAGTTTTGTACAGAAAATGTAGGTGAATCAAGAGCAGTTGCAGCATACTATATTTGGGGAATCCTAAAATATGCTCCTGAAACACTGCAAGATAAAATAGTCGAAACATATATAGCGAATTATTCTAGTCACGGCATTTGTAATTTTAGACCAGGCTATGGTTTCATAAATCCGTATGACGATAAAGCGACTATTGATAATGCAATGCAATTTGTAACATTCATAAAATCTTATTTTGTGACTTTATTTTATAATTCTGATAATAAACAGTTGCTATTTCAAGAAAAAGGAATAGTAATGAGTGAAGTTTTAGATAGCGTGAGATTGAATCATATAGTGCTGCCTCTCGAGAAACAAAATGTAGGATATGTTTTTTCTCAACAGCTATTTGATGAAATTGAGAATACTTTGAATAAAGATTATTAACCCTTACTTAAATCTTAGATTATGAATATATTTGATTATTTATTTGGAAATAAAACAAATGAGGTTGATAAAGAAAGTCAACCTCTAAGTGATGAATCTAGAAAAGTATTAGAGTATACAGATCCTGTAGAACAGTATGTTGTAGAAAGTGTTGCTGACCTAAAGAAAAAAGGAATACCAATAGAAACAAAAGAATTAGAAGCAGAGGCAATTTATCTAGCAGCATTTCTTTATATGAAGAATGATTGTAAGATTGATTTTAAAATAGATTATTTTTCTATAGGCTTATTGGATAGAATATCCGATAAGAATTATGAAGTAGCGGATAGGGTTTTTTATTATATGAATCGATATTATCCCGAAATTTATGGAGAAAGTGAGATGCATTATGGAATACAAGGATATAAAATGAATATTCAAATGGCTCCTAATTATGAATCTTATATTAAAAATTATTTTATACGTACACATAAAATTAGTTCAGCAAAAGAATTTCTTTTATTTTCTTCGCCAAGAAACTGTCTGTGGAAAGATAGTATAAAATCGATTGATAGTCTTACTCAAAGAAATGTTTATTACAAATTGGATAATACTAAATTCGAGTTAATGATTCCTCCTTACAATCCTTTGGTGTGTGGTCGAATACTATCCAAAACATCTATTTCTATAAAATGTCAGTCCAATGATGGTAAACGTACTTTCATTTTTAAATACAAAAAAACGATTGCACCTGAAAATCTTATTGAGATTGATATGTATCGTAATGATAAAGGAGATATGGTTTCCTATCATAAAAATTAGTAGAAGAAATAACGATAATAATTAGAATGTTTAGGAGTAAAGATGACCGAGTTATTGGAATATATTGATGTATACAAGCCATCTGAAATACTTGGTATGTTTCAAAGTTATTTGGCTAAGCAAAATACAAGTGCAAAGGTTATATTTCTGAAAGGAGTGTATCTTAAAAGTTCTAAGAATAGTTCTCAATGGGCATTTTGCTACGATGTTATAAGAGATGAAGATACGCAAGAAGAAATGACTGTTAAGATAACACCTAAGCAACGAGAAAATTTGAAAGATGGCAATCTTGTAGTAATTGGAGGTATCATTGGTCGGCAGATAAAGCAAAATGGTTTTATTCAGTTGGTTCTAGGTGTGACTCGTGTTGAAGTTGTTAAAGACCAAGTAATAACAGATACAGAGTTGAAAATGATGGAACTTCGAAATCTAAAAAGCCTAAAAGGATTTAAAAATGTGGATACTCTACTTGAAGATAGATTATATTCGGGTAAAAAGCCAGCGATAGCTCTGCTTTTTGCTTCAACTTCTATCACAATGTCTGATTTTAATGCTGGAAAAAATGCAGCTTCCTCATATATGGATTTTACAGAACATAGAGTGTCTTTCGGTAATGCGGCGGAATTATCCAGTTATTTGCAAAAATTGGACTTGGAGCATTATGATGCAATTGCACTTATCCGTGGTGGTGGAGGTGGTATCGAAAGTCTTGACGATTTATTAGTCCTTGAGACAATTGCGAATTTGCAAACATCTCTAATTTGTGCTGTTGGTCATGTAGATGAGAAACTATTTATTAAGAATCTCGCAGATAAAGTTGCATCAACTCCTAACGGATTGGGAAGCTATTTTAGTGAGATGGCTGAAAATGTGATTCAAAAAAAGAATAAGTCTAGAGCCATTCTTGTGGAGCAGGTGAAAACACAGTTTAAGGAACAAATAGAGACTGCCAATAAACAAAATAGAGATCTGCAAGAGAAAATAACGGCATTGACAAGAAGTAGTGAAGCTAACCAAAAGATGTATGTTGAACAAATTAAAAACGCAGAAAAGCAGAATAGAGATTTACAAGATAAAATAACAATGCTAACAAAAAGTAGTAGTGCTAGCCAAAAGGTATATGTTGAACAAATCGGAAATGCTGAGAAACAAAATAAAGACCTGCAAGAAAAAATAACAGCGCTGACAAAAAATAATGAAACTACTCAAAAGATGTATGCTGAACAAATCAGAAATGCTGAGAAACAGAATAAGAGTTTACAAGATCAATTATCCATCCTAACTAAAAATGCTGAAAATAGCCAAAACAGCCATAAAGATCAGACTGATGTTTTGCAGAAACAGCTAATTTTGATGCAAAATGAATTAAAAGAGTTGAAAGATAGCAATGCAAATCAGACAAAAGATTTTAATGAGAATATATCTAAAATGCAGTTAACGAATTGTGAGTTGCAAAAATCGTTGAATAAGCTAAATGCAGAAAATACTCAAGCAGCAAAAGATCTATCAGAAGCCAAGGTGTATGCAAAGCAGTTAGAGCAGCAGTTAGCTAGCAGTAAAAAGAAGCCTGGATGCTTTGGAATATTAATTGCTGCAGTTGTTATTATTGGACTTTTTTGTGGAATATGTATTTGATAAAGCTATTTTAAAAGCATTTTATTTTTCATTTTCGATGTAATAAACCCTGTTTTTTTATACTTTTGGCATGAATTTCTAAAAATGAAATAATGCTACATATCAACAATGCTTGTATCGCTTTTGGGGCAGAAGTACTTTTTTCCGGATTAAATCTGAATCTGGAGAGGGGGAAAATCGCCTGTATTGTAGGACAGTCCGGCTGTGGAAAGACTTCATTACTAAATGCGGTGATGGGCTTTGTTCCATTGAAGGAGGGGACCATAAAAGTAGGAGATACCTTGTTGGATAAATCAACTATCGACATAATCCGGCGGCAAATTGCATGGATTCCACAAGAACTGGCCTTGCCTTTTGAATGGGTAAAGGAAATGGTGGCTCTTCCGTTTGATCTGAAAGTAAATCGTTCCGTCCCTTTTTCGGAAGAAAGGCTCTATGAATATTTTGATGAGTTGGGACTGGAACATGATTTGTATACTAAAAGGGTGAATGAAGTTTCAGGCGGACAACGTCAGCGTATCATGCTGGCAGTGGCTGCAATGCTCAACAAACCTTTGATCATTATTGATGAACCGACATCAGCGTTGGATGCCGGATCAACAGACAAAGTGCTGGCTTTCTTCCGGAGGCAGGCAGAGAAAGGGGCGGCTGTGTTAGCAGTATCACATGATAAAGACTTTGCTTCGGGCTGTCATTATTTAATAGAACTATAAACGAAATTTAATACTAGCATAAAGGGGATTTTATTTTGGGAACCATCGATATTTCATATTATAATTTATTTATCGGTTTGCTTTTGCTTGCCATTCCGTTCTTTTATCTTTGGAAGTTCAAGACGGGTTTGCTGAAACCTGCCGTGATAGGTACGCTTCGAATGATTATCCAGCTATTTTTTATCGGTGTATATCTGAAATATCTTTTCTTGTGGAATAATCCCTGGATTAATTTCCTTTGGGTGATTATCATGATATTTGTTGCCGGACAAACGGCGTTGGTACGTACTCAACTGAAACGGAGCATTTTGCTGATACCGATTTCTATAGGTTTTTTGTGCAGTGTAGTAGTGGTTGGATTGTACTTTATCGGTGTTGTCCTCCAGTTAGATAACATTTTCAGTGCTCAGTATTTTATTCCAATATTCGGCATTTTAATGGGGAATATGCTATCAAGTAATGTGATTGCATTGAATACTTATTATAGCGGACTGAAGCGGGAACAACAATTATACCGTTATTTATTAGGAAATGGAGCTACACGCCAGGAAGCTCAGGCACCATTTATAAAACAGGCTATCATCAAGTCATTCAGTCCTTTGATTGCGAATATTGCAGTGATGGGATTAGTAGCACTGCCGGGCACAATGATTGGACAAATTTTGGGAGGAAGCAGTCCGAATGTGGCAATCAAATATCAGATGATGATTATGGTTATTACCTTCACGGCTTCCATGCTGTCACTGATGATTACTATTTCACTGGCTTCCCGAAGATCATTTGATGCATACGGGAAGTTATTGGAAGTAACGAAAGAAACGAAGAAATGACTGTTACCGACCGGATATTTCAAAATGTGGCGGAACTGTCTGTTCCGCATTTTTTCATTACTGTAGAGTTCTCGGTAGTGGGAAATGAAATGCCGGAACATATCGAATCCTTCGTTAGGGAAAAATATCAGGCTATTCTTCATGGCGCAAACGGACGCAAATTTGTCTATACAGAAGGAGAGTGGCGTCTGATTTTCACTTTCTTTCCTACAGACAAAGTGGTAGATGAACGGTATGCACTAAAGAATAAGGTGCAGATGAAGTTTCACAAATAAAAATTTCTTCAACTTTGGAAAGAATTCCAGTGAGCGCTATTGTATAGCCTGCAGTTTTTCCCTCATGCAGCGAAGCTGAACGAATTGTTCTCCCGTTTGTATATACCCGCTTTCCAGCATTCGTTCTGAAACTTGGAATTTATCAAGATGATGGAGTATGTACTTTTCTACGCCTGATGATTGCTTTTTGACAAAAGACAGAAAGTCAACCTTTCCATTTTCGCGAATAAAGACTTTCGCTTTAATCGTACGGAGACCCGAATCTTTGCAATGTTTGGCTTCTGCCTTGTCTATCCAAAAGATAGCGGTAGCTTTTACGGTATCTACCATACAAGTTTCTGTACTATCAACGCTCATGTTTTGATCGATTGAATCATCGGAATTCTGATTCTGTTTCATCTGACAGGAAACAGCCAGAATAATTACTAAACAGCAGGATAGAATTGTTTTCATCGTGTTCTAATTTTAAGGATATGCGACAAATTTACTAAAAAAACGATAAGATGGGAGTTTATTCCTATTTTATTTGCTATATTTGCAACCAAATTTTCTCTAAATAATGAAAATTAAGGAAATAGTAAGCGCCCTTGAACGATTCGCGCCTCTGCCATTGCAAGACGGATTTGATAATGCCGGCCTGCAAATCGGATTGACAGATGCGGAAGCAACAGGGGCTTTGTTGTGTCTTGACGTTACTGAAGCTATCTTAGATGAAGCTATCGCGTTGGGGTATAACCTCGTCATATCGCACCATCCTTTGATATTTAAAGGTTATAAATCTATTACCGGCAAAGATTATGTGGAACGCTGTATGCTGAAAGCAATAAAAAATGATATTGTGATCTATTCAGCACACACTAATCTTGATAATGCACAGGGAGGGGTAAATTATAAGATAGCCGAAAAAATCGGATTGAAACATCTGAAAGTGCTTGAACCAAAAGAAAATAGCCTGATGAAACTGGTGACTTTTGTCCCCGTCGCTCAGGCGGATATTGTAAGGAACGCACTTTTTGCTGCCGGTTGCGGTAATATTGGTAACTATGACTCATGTAGCTACAATCTGGAAGGGGAAGGAACATTCCGTGCCAAAGAAGGAACACATCCTTTCTGTGGAGCGATTGGAGAACTCCATCGGGAAGGAGAGGTGAGAATTGAAACAATTCTTCCTGCATTCAAAAAGTCGGAAGCAGTCAGAGCACTATTGTCTGTTCATCCTTATGAAGAACCTGCATTCGACTTGTATCCGCTGCAAAATGAGTGGGCACAGGCAGGATCGGGAATCGTTGGCGAACTGGAAGAGCCGGAAACGGAGATGGAATTCTTGAAACGTATAAAGAAAACGTTTGAAGTAGAGTGTCTGCGTCATAATAAGTTGACCGGGAGAGAAATACAGAAAGTGGCATTGTGTGGAGGTGCCGGAGCATTTTTGCTTCCGCAGGCAATCCGGTCGGGAGCCGATGTTTTTATTACAGGTGAGATTAAGTATCATGATTATTTTGGTCACGAAGGAGATATCCTGATGGCAGAAATCGGTCATTACGAAAGCGAACAATATACAAAAGAAATTTTTTATTCCATAATCCGGGATTTATTTCCTAATTTTGCGCTCCAATTGAGTAAAATAAATACGAATCCCATAAAATATTTGTAAGTAAAATGGCTAGAGAAGCAAAAAAAGATCCGAATGAGTTGACGGTGGAACAGAAGTTGAAAACACTGTTCCAGCTGCAAACTATGTTGTCTAAGATTGATGAAATCAAGACATTGAGAGGTGAACTTCCATTGGAAGTGCAGGACCTTGAAGATGAAATCGCTGGTTTGAGTACCCGTATCGACAAGATCAAAGCTGAAGTGGATGAACTGAAATCTGCTATTGCAGGTAAGAGAGTAGAAATTGAAACGGCAAAAGCTTCAGTAGAAAAATATAAGTCACAACAAGACAACGTCCGCAACAACCGTGAATATGATTTCTTGACGAAGGAAATTGAATTCCAGAGCCTGGAAATCGAACTTTGCGAAAAAAGAATCAAAGAATTCAGTGCGGACAGAGAAGAAAAAGAAGCTGAAGTAGTAAAGAACGAACAAATACTCAGCGAAAGACAGAAAGACCTTGAACAGAAGAAGAGCGAATTGGATGAAATTATCTCTGAAACTAAACAGGAAGAAGAGAAGCTAAGAGACAAAGCCAAAGATCTGGAAACTAAGATTGAACCGCGTTTGTTGCAGTCATTCAAACGTATCCGTAAGAACTCCCGCAATGGATTGGGCGTTGTATATGTACAACGTGACGCGTGCGGTGGTTGCTTTAACAAGATTCCGCCTCAGAGACAGTTGGACATCCGTTCTCGTAAGAAAGTGATCGTTTGCGAATATTGCGGACGTATCATGATCGACCCGGAATTGGCTGGTGTACAAATTGAGCATAAAGTAGAGGAAGCTCCGGCTACTACTACCAAAAGAGCAATCAGAAGAAAAACTGCTGAATAAGATACCATATTTGAATATGTATTCGAAAGCCTCGCATTATTGCGGGGCTTTTTTATTTCTTCTAACTTTACTACCCCTTTAAACAAACCTAACCTTGAATTGTTATCTTTTCATTTCATAAAAACCTGAACCGAATATGAATGTACGAGCGTGGAGCGTATCGCTCCTTTTGTTTCTTTCAACTGTAACTGCGGTTGGACAGACAGTGAACCGCTATTTGAATACCCCTCTTCCTAAAGAATGGGAAGAGAGTGGAGAAGTGTTTCAACAGACTCTTCCGGTGGACGACCACTGGTGGAAGTCCTTTCAGGACACCAAACTGGACTCTTTGATTGCTTTGGCAGTAGATCGCAATTATTCCGTAGCGATGGCAATTAATCGTATAGCTGCTGCACGTGCCAATCTTTGGGCAGAACGTGGAAATTTCTTTCCATCTATCGGACTGAATGCCGGATGGACCCGACAGGAAACCAGTGGAAATACCAGTACCTTACCTCAGTCTACAGATCATTATTATGATGCTGCACTCAGTATGAGCTGGGAAATCGATGTCTTCGGCAGTATTCGCAAACGGGTAAAGGCGCAGAAAGAAAACTTTGCCGTCAGCAAAGAAGAATATGCGGCGGTTATGGTTTCTCTGGCATCAGAGGTAGCCTCAGCTTATATTAACCTGCGGGAATTGCAGCAGGAACTTGAAGTGGTAAATAAGAATGTAGCTTCTCAGGAAGAAGTCTTGAAAATCACGGAAGTACGGTATAATACCGGACTTGTTGCCAAGCTGGATGTGGCACAAGCCAAATCCGTTTTATACAGTACTAAAGCCTCTATACCACAATTAGAGGCAGGTATCAATCAATATATTACGACACTGGCTGTTTTGCTGGGTATGTATCCGCAAGAAATACGTCCTGTATTGGAAACTACTGGAACATTACCTGATTATATGGAACCGATCGGAGTAGGTATGCCGGTTGATTTATTACTGAGAAGACCGGATGTGCGAAGTGCGGAGAGAAGTGTGAATGCCCAAGCTGCATTACTCGGCGCTTCCAAGTCCGATTGGCTGCCGAAGATCTTTCTGAAAGGTTCGTTTGGCTATGCAGCCCGTGATCTGAATGATCTGGTGAAAAGTAAAAGTATGACCTATGAGATTGCTCCGTCTTTGAGTTGGACTATTTTTAGCGGAGGACAATTAGTGAATGCAACAAGACTGGCTAAGGCACAGTTGGATGAATCTATCAATCAATTTAATCAGACAGTTCTGACTGCGGTACAGGAAACGGATAACGCCATGAATTCCTATCGGAACTCAATCAAGCAGATTGTAGCTTTGAGGGAAGTGCGTAATCAAGGTGTCGAAACTCTGAAACTTTCACTGGAACTTTATAAACAAGGGCTTTCTCCTTTTCAGAATGTGCTTGATGCACAACGGTCTTTGTTATCTTATGAGAATCAACTGGTACAGGCGCAGGGTAGCTCGTTACTGCAACTGATAAGTCTTTATAAAGCGCTGGGAGGCGGTTGGAGAGAATAAAAGAATCTATAAATAAAATATAACCTAACGGATATGAAAAAACTAATGTATATTTTTCTTGTGTTGTCGGTGTTGACTGGTTGCAAGGAGAGAAAAGACGCCGGAGCAATGAAGGGAATGCCGACTCTGGCAATTAGCGTAGCGAAACCTATAGTGAAGGACATCACTCTGACGAAAGATTATCCGGGCTATCTGACAACGGAAAAAACTGTAAATCTTGTGGCCAGAGTGAACGGAACATTACAGTCTGTCTCTTACGCACCGGGTGGACGGGTAAAAAAAGGGCAGTTGCTGTTTGTAATAGAACCTACCTTATATAATGATAAGGTGGCACAAGCGGAAGCTGAACTGAAAACTGCTCAGGCACAATTGGAATATGCCCGTAATAATTATAGCCGTATGAAGGAGGCTGTGAAAAGTGATGCTGTGAGTCAGATACAGGTGTTGCAGTCGGAATCGTCTGTGACAGAAGGAGTAGCAGCTGTCAGCAATGCGGAAGCTGCTTTGAGTACAGCGCGTACAAATTTAGGATATTGTTATGTTCGTGCCCCTTTTGACGGGACAATCAGCAAGTCGACAGTGGATGTCGGCAGTTATGTCGGCGGTTCTTTGCAGCCGGTTACGCTGGCTACCATTTATAAGGACGATCAGATGTATGCGTATTTTAATGTTGCTGATAATCAATGGCTGGAGATGTCGATGAATAATCAGCAGCCAACGAAGGAGCTTCCGAAAAAGATCATGGTTCAGCTGGGGAAAGAAGGTACCGAATCCTATCCGGCAACACTGGATTATCTGTCACCGAACGTAGACCTGAATACAGGAACTTTGATGGTACGTGCCAATTTTGATAATCCGCAGGGAGTACTGAAGAGTGGATTGTACGTCAGCATTACCTTACCTTATGGAGAGGCCGATCATGCAATTCTTGTGAAAGAGGCTTCCATCGGAACCGATCAGCTCGGTAAATTCCTGTATGCAGTCAATGATTCGGACATAGTACACTATCGGCATATTGAAATAGGACAACTGATTAATGATACCTTACGGCAGGTGTTGGGAGGACTTTCACCACAGGAACGATACGTTACCGAAGCTCTGATGAAGGTCAGAGATGGAATGAAGATAAAGCCGATACCCTGATGCGGTCGGCTTGTTGGTTATCTTCAGACGATGCAGGAAACTGTTTGTCCTTATATAAATATTAATCGTAAACTTATATATTATGTTTTCTAAGTTTTTCATTAACCGACCAATTTTTGCTACCGTACTTGCCCTGCTCATTGTGGTAGCCGGTTTGGTCGCACTCAATATATTGCCCGTGGCGCAATTTCCGGAGATTACACCTCCGACGGTTCAGGTATCGGCTGTCTATCCCGGTGCGAATGCCGAAACTGTAGCCCAAACGGTAGGACTCCCCATCGAGCAGCAGGTAAATGGGGTGGACGGTATGCTCTATATGTCTTCAAATTCTTCCTCTTCGGGAGCATATTCGCTGACAATTACATTTGCCGTCGGTACAGATATCGATATGGCTACCGTACAAGTCCAGAACAGGGTAAGTGTTGCGCAATCATCCTTGCCGGAACCGGTAGTGGTGCAGGGGGTAACTGTGCAGAAACAGTCTTCGAACATTGTCATGTTCCTGACAATGACTTCGAAAGACTCCGTCTATAACAGTCTCTATCTGACTAACTATGCCAAATTGAATTTGGTCGATCAGTTATCACGTGTGCCTGGCGTAGGAGCTGTTAATGTCATGGGAGCAGGTGATTATTCCATGCGTATCTGGCTGGATCCTGAAGCCATGCGTATCCGGAATATTTCTCCGGCGCAAGTATATCAGTCTATTCAGTCTCAGAATATGGAAGTGTCCGCCGGCTATATCGGTCAACCGATCGGACAGGACAATAAAAATGCCTTTCAATATACACTTAATGTGCAAGGACGACTTACCTCTCCGGAGCAATTCGGGAATATTATCATTCGTCGGGAACAGGATGGGGCAATGCTTCGCCTGAAGGATATTGCGCGAATAGATTTGGGGTCTGCTTCTTATAGTGTAGTATCACGATTGAAGGGGATGCCTACCGCAGCGATTGCTATCTATCAGCAGCCGGGTTCCAATTCGCTGGACGTTTCAAAGGGGGTGAAGGCTAAGATGGAGGAACTGGCGACCAGTTTTCCTACAGGAGTAGCCTATAACGTAACTTTGGATACAACGGATGTAATTCATGCTTCTATTGATGAAGTAATGGTGACCTTTTTTGAGACAACGCTGCTGGTAGTACTGGTTATTTTCCTGTTTTTGCAGAACTGGAGAGCGGTTATTATTCCTTGTATCACAATTCCTGTATCGCTGATCGGTACATTGGCAGTTATGGCGGCATTTGGTTTTTCGATCAATACGCTGACTCTGTTCGGATTGATTCTGGCAGTTGCCATTGTGGTGGATGATGCTATTGTGGTGGTTGAGAACGCTTCGAGATTGTTGGAAACCGGACAATATTCAACTCGTGAAGCAGTCACAAAAGCTATGGGGGAAATTACGGGGCCGATTGTCGGAGTGGTGCTTGTTTTGCTTGCCGTGTTTATTCCGACAATGATGATCAGCGGTATTTCGGGACAGTTGTATAAGCAGTTTGCACTGACAATTGCTGCTTCTACCGTATTAAGCGGTTTTAACTCTCTGACACTGACGCCTGCTCTTTGTGCTCTATTCCTCGAAAAGAGCAAACCGTCTAACTTCTTTATATACAAAGGATTTAATAAAGCGTATGATAAGACGCAGGGAGTCTACGATAGTACGGTAAAATGGTTGCTTCAACGTCCGCTTATCTCTTTTGTATCTTTTGCTATTCTGACAGTGATTGCCGTAATACTCTTTATGCGTTGGCCGTCGACATTTATTCCGGATGAAGATGATGGTTATTTTATTGCTGTTGTTCAGCTTCCTCCGGCAGCCAGCCTGGAGCGTACACAAGCTGTCGGAGATAAAATCAATGCTATTTTGGATTCTTATCCGGAAGTGGAGAATTACATTGGAATCACTGGTTTCTCCGTGATGGGCGGAGGTGAGCAAAGTAACTCCGCAACCTATTTTGTAGTCTTGAAAAACTGGGACGAAAGGAAAGGGAAGGAGCATACGGCTGCTGCTGTTGTCGATCGTTTTAATGGCGAAGCGTATATGGAGATACAAGCGGGACAGGCATTTGCTATGGTTCCTCCGGCTATTCCCGGATTGGGTGCTTCCGGTGGCTTGCAACTTCAATTGGAAGACCGGAGAAATCTGGGACCGACAGAAATGCAGCAGGCTATTGACGCATTGCTTGCTTCTTCTCATTCCAAACCGGCCTTAGCTTCTGTATCCAGTCAGTATCAGGCAAATGTCCCGCAATATTTTCTGAATATCGACCGTGATAAGGTGCAATTTATGGGCATTGCTCTGAATGATGTATTTTCTACATTAAGCTATTATATGGGGGCGGCATACGTTAATGATTTTGTTGAATTCGGTCATATTTATCAGGTAAAGATCGAAGCGCGTGATCAGGCACAACGGGTCATTGATGATGTTTTAAAACTCAGTGTGGCGAACTCGGCAGGAGAGATGGTCCCCCTTTCTTCTTTCACCAAAGTGGAAGAGCAGTTGGGACAGGATCAGATCAATCGTTACAATATGTATTCAACAGCTGCCCTGACTTGTAATGTAGCGCCCGGAAGCAGTTCCGGACAGGCTATTCAAGAAATGGAAACTTTGTTTAAAGAACAGCTGGGAGATGAATTTGGCTATGAATGGACGTCAGTTGCCTATCAGGAAACGCAGGCGGGAAATACGACCACCATTGTTCTGGTCATGGCCTTGATTGTGGCATTCCTTGTTTTGGCTGCGCAATATGAAAGCTGGACCAGTCCGGTGGCTGCCGTGATAGGTTTGCCGGTGGCCTTGTTGGGAGCAATGATAGGATGTATGATAATGGGAACTCCGGTCAGCGTATATACACAAATTGGTATTATCCTGCTTGTTGCACTTTCGGCAAAGAATGGTATTCTGATTGTAGAGTTTGCCCGTGATTTCCGTGCTGAAGGAAACTCAATTCGTGAGGCTGCATACGAAGCAGGACACGTCCGCTTACGTCCGATTTTGATGACTTCTTTTGCTTTTGTATTGGGAGTAATGCCTTTGCTGTTTGCTACCGGAGCTGGTGCACAGAGCCGTATAGCGTTGGGTACTGCGGTTGTTTTCGGTATGGCGATGAATACTTTATTAGCGACAGTCTATATTCCTAATTTCTATGAATTGATGCAGAAACTGCAAGAGAAGTTTAGCAGGAAGAAAAATGATGATGTGAAAAAAAATACGGATATGTAAAAATAGAATATCGATTGCAAAGCCTTCGGAGACAAGAAAAAGATGGTGTCACTATGTGCTTGGGATACTTACACTATGTGTGTGGTATAGTGTAAGTATCCTGACCTTATAGTGACACTATCTTTATAGGGCGTTATAATCGGGAATATCCTGAAGAAAGGTATAGCTCTGATGGGCGTAATCCATCCGGCAACAATAATGCTGCATTCCATTACTTACTATCAGATAGTCAACTTTCAATACCATATTATAGCGGGTTATCTGATCGAATACCGCTTGTGTGATCTCGATGTGCGGAGCTTTGTATTCTACGATCATTCGTGCTGAAAGGTCTCTCCGGTAAAGCACTGTATCACATCTTTTAGTTGTGCCGTTCAGCTTTACCATTACTTCGTTGGCAAGGAGTGCGTTCGGATATCCTTTGTGTGCAATAAGAAAGTGAACAAAGTGTTGCCGTACCCATTCTTCCGGGGTAAGTGCGACATATCGTTTGCGAATCACGTCGAAAATTACATTTTTTCCGTTTCGTACGTTTATTTTAGTGTCGAATACTGGTAGGTTTAACGATAACATTTATTATTTTTGTAAGTTAAATAACGGTTTCCATTATTGGAACCACAAATTTAATAGATAATTATGAAAACGAAAGAAGAAATCGTAGCTAATTGGCTGCCCCGTTACACAAAACGTAACCTGGAAGATTTTGGAGAGTATATTCTGTTGACTAACTTCAACAAGTACGTAGAGATTTTCGCAAATCAATTTGATGTTCCTATTTTGGGTAGAGATGCCAATATGATTTCCGCCACAGCCGAAGGCATTACAATGATCAATTTCGGTATGGGGAGTCCTAATGCCGCTATTATCATGGATTTATTGGGAGCTATTCATCCTAAAGCCTGCTTATTTTTAGGTAAATGTGGTGGTATCGACAAAAAAAATCAAATTGGCGATTTAATTCTTCCCATTGCCGCTATTCGTGGTGAAGGAACATCCAATGATTATTTTCCACCTGAAGTTCCCGCTTTGCCTGCATTTATGTTGCAGCGTGCTGTTTCTTCGTCCATTCGTGACTATGGCCGTGATTATTGGACAGGTACCGTCTACACCACCAATCGCCGTATTTGGGAGCATGACGAAGCATTCAAGGAGTATCTGAAAAAGACACGTGCGATGGCGGTTGATATGGAAACGGCCACTTTGTTCAGCTGTGGCTTTGCCAATCATATTCCGACAGGAGCATTGTTATTGGTATCTGACCAGCCTATGACTCCGGATGGAGTGAAAACTGATAAAAGCGATAATTTGGTTACCAAGAACTATGTAGAAGAGCATGTTGAGATTGGTATCGCTTCTCTGCGTATGATTATTGATGCAAAGAAAACTGTAAAACACTTGAAATTCGACTGGTAACTGCCAGTCTTCCTAAAAAATATATATGGCAAAACAAGAGCTGACCTGTGATGACATCCTCAAAGAACTGAGGGCAAAGCAGTATCGTCCCATCTACTATTTGATGGGAGAAGAATCGTATTATATCGATTTGATTGCCGATTACATTACTGATAATGTCTTGAACGAAACGGAAAAAGAGTTCAACCTGACTGTAGTGTACGGTGCTGATGTGGATGTGGCGACAATCATAAATGCTGCAAAACGCTATCCTATGATGTCCGAACATCAAGTGGTGGTAGTCAAAGAAGCGCAAGCGGTCCGGAACATCGAAGAATTATCGTACTATCTTCAGAAACCGCTTCATTCCACTATTTTGGTGATATGCCATAAACATGGAACATTGGACCGCAGGAAAAAGCTGGCTGCTGAGGTAGAAAAGACCGGTGTTTTGTTCGAATCCAAGAAGATAAAAGATGCCCAGCTTCCGGCCTTTATAGCTTCCTACATGAAAAGAAAAGGAATAGATATGGAACCTAAGGCAACGGCTATGCTGGCTGATTTTGTCGGCTCGGATTTAAGTCGTTTGACAGGTGAATTAGAAAAGCTGATTATCACTTTGCCTACGGGACAGAAACGTGTTACTCCCGAACAAATTGAGAAGAACATAGGCATAAGCAAAGATTATAATAACTTTGAATTGCGGAGTGCTCTGGTTGAAAAAGACATTCTGAAAGCAAATAAAATAATAAAATATTTTGAGGAAAATCCCAAAACGAATCCAATTCAAATGACATTGTCTTTGTTGTTCAGCTTTTATTCAAACTTGATGTTAGCATATTATGCGCCTGATAAATCGGAGCAGGGTATTGCTAATATGCTAGGGTTGAGAACTACTTGGCAAGCTCGGGACTACGCAATTGCGATGCGCAAATATAGTGGAGTAAAGACAATGCAGATTGTTGGTGAAATACGATATGCCGATGCAAAATCAAAAGGAGTGAAAAATAGTTCAATGTCTGACGGAGATATTCTTCGTGAATTAGTGTTTAAAATTTTGCATTAGTAAAACTGAATACTCTAAATAAACAAAAGGCATATACTTTTACTGTAAAACAGATTAAGTATATGCCTTCTTTATATATAGCAAATTAGTTGTGTCAAACTCATAACCAAATCTTCTTTTATAGACGAATATTTTACAATGGATCTGTTGTTCTCTTTTTCCTGACTTTTATGAATGGAAAGGAGTTTGAAGATCTTTTGCTTCCCTTCTTTAAGTTCAATTTTGGTAATTTCTCTCTTTTCTAGTTTTTGAGGTTATGTTATATTCATTTTCAAAATTGAAAAAATCTGATTTAATTCAGAGTATAAATATAGAATGGCAAATCGTATTAGCATAAATGGTTTTGCATAAATGGGAAGGATCATCTTTCTTTTCCTGAACTGATAAAATGTCATTTTGATAATTTGTGGGATAATTGGGATATTTTGCTGTTATTTTTCTAGTTGATCTTAATTTGGGTATTGATAAAATAGGTGTAATTTATTATAATACAGGTATTTAATTCAATTTTAGAGCTTCTAGAATTGAAAAAAAACAATTGATCGACTGAATGTGCGGAAATATAGCAAGGATTTACGATTTGCGAGATACTTCAGAAGAAAATGTAAAAGAAGATTTGAAGAGTTCTCAATATACATAAGTAAATAATGCATTTTATTCCTTGATTTATTGTTTTTGCAACTATTGATATTTACGTTTGTGTAATCATGCCTGTTTGTTTGTGAAGTTTATATCTGTGAATAAGATACAAATGTAATCGATCTAACCAAATCACAAAAGTATATTGATTGTTTTACAGTAATAATATACAGTATACAAATGTAATAGGAGAGTGGTTAACAATTTGTTTTTTATATGTTATATTATTGTATATCATATAAATATGCTCTAATATTGAATAATCGCTCTAAAATTACTGTCTGAGTGGAGCGTATTTTTGTGAATATCGTATTTCTTTGTTGCTTGTTTATGTGTATTCTATTATAAATCAATGTAATATGTTATTTTATTAAATCTGAAATATCATCGTGGTTTATGTTTTATTTTGTGTTTTACAAACGTATTAGTCTAATTGTAATTACCGCTACACATCTGTGATATTGATGTTTTTATATTTGTAATTTGCATTTGTGATTTGTAATATTTACCTTTGTATATCCGTAGTGGTTATTAGTATTTTTGTGAAACCAACGTTTAATACATACAATTGTAACAAGAAAGAAGCTGTATGGAGATAAAAGACAGAATTAGAATGATAATGGAGAGAGAAAAAGTTCCTCCAAGAGTTTTTGCTGAGACAATTGGAGTTCAGCAATCTACTCTCTCACATATTTTGAATGATCGGAATAAACCAAGCTTGGAGGTTGTAATGAAGGTACATCAGACCTATAGTTATGTAAATCTTGAATGGTTGCTTTATGGTAAAGGCGAAATGATAACATCTGCAGAAGATGCTTCTACAGTTTCTTCCAATGGAGATTATCAGCCTTCTTTGTTTGATGAGAATCCTGTAAATCCGTCCAAAGAGACGATTAATCCGGAAAATCGCAAGGAAATGGCATTAAGAACAGCCGAAAATGCACCTAAAGAGATTGTAAAACAGGAAATTAGGTACATAGAAAAGCCTGCCAGAAAAATCACTGAAATAAGAATATTCTTTGATGATAATACTTATGAAACCTTTCGACCTGAAAAATGAGAGGTAAAATCGGTGGTTTGAGCAAATTCCTGTATCTTTGCACCGGAATACGAATTTATACTTTTATATCCATACATGAAGAAATTTATTTTAGATCTGACAGTTACTGAGAATATCAGATTGAATGCAAACTATGTATTGCTGAAATTGACTTCTCAGTCATTACTGCCCGAGATGTTGCCGGGGCAGTTTGCCGAACTTCGGGTGGACGGTTCATCTACTACATTTTTACGCCGTCCTATTTCTATTAATTTTGTAGACAAGCGACAAAACGAAGTGTGGTTCCTTATTCAGTTGATCGGAGACGGAACAAGACGTTTAGCAGAAGTAAATTCGGGCGATGTGATCAACGTAGTACTTCCTTTGGGGAATGGCTATACAATGCCTCAAAAGCCTTCTGATAAGCTTTTGCTTGTGGGCGGAGGTGTCGGAACAGCCCCTATGTTATATTTAGGTGAACAATTGGCGAAAAATGGTCATAAACCTACCTTCCTTTTAGGGGCTCGTAGCAATAAAGACTTGTTGCAGCTGGAAGAATTTGCTAAATATGGAGAGGTATATACTACTACAGAAGACGGAAGTCACGGAGAAAAAGGATACGTCACCCAGCATTCTATATTAAATCAGGTACATTTTGAGCAGATTTATACTTGTGGTCCTAAACCGATGATGATGGCTGTGGCAAAATATGCCAAAAGTAATCAGATAGAATGTGAAGTTTCTTTGGAAAATACAATGGCTTGTGGAATTGGAGCATGTCTCTGTTGTGTGGAAAATACGACAGAAGGACATTTGTGTGTATGTAAAGAAGGTCCTGTTTTTAATATAAATAAACTACTATGGCAGATTTAAGTGTAAACATTGGTGAATTGCAGATGAAGAACCCGGTGATGACTGCATCTGGTACATTTGGATATGGTGAAGAGTTTTCGGATTTCATTGATATAGCGCGAATAGGCGGTATTATTGTAAAAGGTACTACTCTTCACAAACGTGAAGGTAACCCATATCCTCGTATGGCAGAGACTCCTTCCGGTATGCTAAATGCTGTAGGACTGCAAAATAAGGGGGTTGACTACTTTGTGGAACAGATATATCCTCGTATAAAAGACATTCAAACGAATATGATTGTAAACGTGTCGGGGTCTGCTATTGAGGATTATGTGAAAACTGCAGAGATCATTAATGAACTTGACAAAATTCCTGCTATAGAACTAAATATCTCGTGCCCCAATGTAAAGCAAGGAGGTATGGCTTTTGGTGTGTCAGCAAAAGGTGCTTCTGAAGTAGTAAAAGCGGTACGTGCAGCTTACAAAAAGACACTTATCGTTAAACTCTCTCCGAACGTTACTGATATCACAGAAATTGCCCGTGCAGCAGAAGAAAGTGGTGCGGATAGTGTATCATTAATCAATACATTGCTAGGAATGGCTATTGATGCGGAACGTAAACGTCCCATTCTGTCAACAGTGACAGGAGGAATGTCCGGTGCTGCTGTGAAACCGATTGCCTTGCGTATGGTTTGGCAAGTTGCAAAGGCGGTAAATATTCCTGTCATAGGCTTGGGAGGTATTATGAACTGGAAAGATGCTGTTGAGTTCATGCTTGCCGGTGCTTCTGCGATCCAGATTGGTACGGCAAATTTTATAGATCCGGCTGTTACAATCAAAGTTGAAGATGGTATAAATAATTACTTGGAAAGACACGGATGTAAGTCAGTAAAAGAAATTATTGGTGCGCTTGAGGTATAATTGAAAACATACAATAACTCTTCGCATATAATATGAAAGAAAAATGCTATTTTACTTTTTAAGTATACTGAGTAAAATCAAGGCCGGAATGATAGATGAAAAGAAGATTCCCAGTGCGAAGAGTAAAATAACAGATTTGTCTTTCTTGTAGAATATAAATAAAAACGACGGTGAAAATTCTCATATTTCTCACCGTCGTTTTTATTTACATATATTTTTTAGTCTTCCAGTAAGTCAGGGCGAAGTTTTTTGGTTCGTTCTAAAGATTGCTGTAGCTCCCATTCTTTTATTTTTGCTTCATGGCCGGATAACAAAATATCGGGTACTTTCCAGCCTTTATAGTCAGCAGGACGAGTATATACAGGTGCCGCCAACAGATTATCCTGAAAAGAATCAGAAAGTGCCGACTGTTCGTCTGAAATCACTCCGGGGATGATACGGACAATTGCGTCCGCCATGACTGCTGCTGCCAGTTCGCCTCCTGTCAGCACATAATCTCCGATACTGATTTCTTTGGTGATCAGGTGTTCACGGATACGATAATCAATACCTTTGAAATGTCCGCAAAGGATAATCAGGTTTTGGGCCAAAGAAAGGCTGTTGGCCATTGGCTGATTGAACTGTTCTCCGTCGGGGGTCGTAAAAATCACTTCATCATAGTCGCGTTCAGCCTTCAGAGCGTTAATGCAGCGTTCGATAGGCTCTATCTTCATGACCATGCCGGCGAATCCGCCAAAAGGATAATCATCGACACGACGATATTTGTCTTCGGTATAATCGCGCAGATTGTGGATATGTATTTCTGCAAGTCCCTTATCCTGAGCTCGTTTCATGATGGAACAATTGAAGAAGCCTTCAATCATCTCGGGTAAAACTGTTATAATATCAATACGCATAATCTTTATAATTTTTCGCAAAAGTACAAATATTCAAAGATAAACCTGTATTTTTGCCTTAAACAATCGAAGAAATATGGATATAAAGGAAAAAATAGAGGAATTGCGTGCTGAACTTCATCGGCACAACTATAATTATTACGTTTTGAATGCTCCCGAAATTTCAGATAAGGAGTTTGATGATAAGATGCGTGAACTCCAGGATCTGGAGCTGGCACATCCGGAATATAAAGATGAAAATTCGCCCACTATGCGTGTCGGCAGTGACATTAACAAGAATTTCACGCAGGTTGCACATAAATACCCCATGTTGTCTTTGGCAAATACGTACTCTGAAGGCGAAGTTACAGATTTTTATGAGCGTGTACGAAAAGCGTTGAATGAGGATTTTGAGATTTGCTGTGAGATGAAATATGATGGTACTTCCATTTCTTTGACCTACGAAGATGGAAAATTGGTTCGTGCTGTTACACGCGGAGATGGAGAAAAGGGCGATGATGTGACAGATAACGTAAAGACAATCCGTTCTATTCCACTTGTGCTCCATGGTGACAATTATCCTTCTTCTTTTGAGATTCGTGGGGAAATCCTTATGCCCTGGGAAGTATTTGAGGAGTTGAACCGCGAAAAAGAAGCACGTGAGGAGCCGCTTTTCGCTAATCCGAGAAATGCGGCTTCAGGGACATTGAAGCTTCAGAATTCTTCTATTGTAGCTTCTCGCAAGCTGGATGCGTATTTATATTATCTTTTGGGAGATAATCTGCCTTGTGACGGACATTATGAAAATCTTCAGGAAGCCGCAAAATGGGGATTTAAAATCTCTGATTTGACGCGTAAATGCCAGACGTTGGAAGAGGTTTTTGAATTTATCAATTATTGGGATGTAGAACGAAAGAATCTGCCTGTAGCTACTGATGGAATCGTCTTGAAGGTAAATAGTCTGAGACAACAAAAGAATCTCGGTTTTACGGCGAAATCTCCCAGATGGGCGATTGCCTATAAATTTCAGGCAGAACGTGCATTGACACGATTGAATATGGTAACTTATCAGGTAGGCAGAACAGGCGCTGTAACTCCTGTAGCCAACTTAGATGCTGTTCAGCTATCTGGAACGATTGTCAAACGTGCTTCATTGCATAATGCGGATATTATTGAAGGGCTTGATCTGCATATCGGAGATATGGTTTATGTAGAAAAAGGTGGTGAGATCATTCCTAAAATTACAGGAGTGGATAAAGATGCCCGTAGTTTTATGCTTGGTGAAAAGGTCAGGTTTATAACCAATTGCCCCGAATGTGGCAGCAAATTAATTAGATATGAAGGCGAAGCTGCCCATTATTGTCCTAATGAAACTGCATGTCCCCCTCAGATTAAAGGTAAAATAGAGCATTTTATTAGTCGGAAAGCCATGAATATTGATGGATTGGGTCCTGAAACGGTGGATATGTTCTATCGTTTGGGATTGATTCATAATACGGCGGATTTGTATGAATTGAAAGCTGATGATATTAAAGGGTTGGATCGTATGGGAGAAAAATCTGCTGAGAATATTATTACGGGGATTGAGCAGAGTAAGACAGTTCCTTTTGAACGTGTCATCTTTGCTTTGGGAATTCGGTTTGTTGGCGAGACGGTAGCAAAGAAAATAGCCAAGTCGTTCGGAGACATTGACGAGCTGCAACAGGCTGACCTTGAAAAGCTGATAAGTATCGATGAAATCGGGGAAAAAATAGCGCGAAGCATTCTTCTGTATTTCTCAAATGAGTCTAACCGAGAGTTAGTTGGCAGGTTAAAAGAGGCTGGGTTACAGCTCTATCGTACAGAAGAAGATATGAGTGGATATACGGATAAATTAGCCGGTCAGTCTATTGTGATCAGCGGCGTATTTACGCATCATTCACGGGACGAATATAAAGACCTTATTGAGAAAAATGGCGGTAAGAATGTGGGAAGTATCTCTGCTAAGACCAGTTTTATCCTTGCCGGTGACAATATGGGGCCAGCCAAACTGGAAAAAGCAAAAAAACTTGGAGTAACCATACTAAGCGAGGACGAATTTCTGAAACTTATATCGTAAGATATGAAAAATATTCGTACTTTTGCGCCTAATAAAATTAGAGATTATAATTAAAACTCATGATACAGACTAAATTGAAAGGAATGGGGGTAGCACTGATTACTCCTTTCAAAGAGGATGAAAGCGTTGATTATGATGCGTTGATGCGTTTGGTAGACTATCTATTGCAGAATAATGCGGATTTCTTGTGTGTGCTGGGGACTACAGCCGAAACACCGACTCTTACCGAAGAAGAGAAGAAAACCATCAAAAAGATGGTGATTGACCGCGTTAACGGAAGAATTCCTATTTTGCTGGGTGTAGGCGGTAACAATACACGCGCAATAGTAGAAACATTGAAAAATGACGATTTTACAGGAGTTGACGCTATATTGTCTGTAGTGCCATATTATAATAAGCCATCGCAAGAGGGAATTTATCAGCATTATAAAGCCATATCGGAAGCTACGGAACTTCCTATCGTGTTGTATAATGTGCCGGGGCGTACAGGAGTAAATATGACTGCTGAGACGACCTTGCGCATTGCTCGTAATTTTAGTAATGTAATCGCTATTAAAGAAGCTTCCGGTAATATTACTCAAATGGATGACATTATCAAGAATAAACCGGATAATTTCAATGTTATTTCCGGTGATGACGGTATTACTTTTCCGTTAATAACCTTGGGAGCTGTTGGAGTGATCTCTGTAATCGGCAATGCTTTCCCGCGTGAATTCAGCCGTATGACACGTTTGGCGCTTCAAGGTGATTTTGCTAATGCACTCACTATTCATCATCGATTTACTGAGCTATTTGATCTTTTGTTTGTGGATGGAAATCCGGCAGGAGTAAAATCCATGCTGAATGCAATGGGGATGATTGAAAATAAACTTCGATTGCCGTTGGTTCCGACTCGAATTACGACATTTGAGGCAATACGTAAAGTCTTAAACGAACTGAATATTAAATGTTGATCTGATACTGAGAAGTATCGATTCTCCATACATTTTATAAATAGGTATTCCCCCTTCACCTTTTTGTCATGCCTCCCATGAACAGGCAGATACAAGGTGAAGGGGGATTTTTTTTAGTTCTTTCTATTTTTTGCTATTAGCATAATTTGATTAGCTAATAGCAAAATCCGATAAGCTAATAGCATATTTGATAAACTAATGTAGTATAAAAGTGAAATGCTTTCCCTTCATCCTGTATCCGCTTGTTTATAGTGGTTTCGAGCAAAAGGTGAAGATGAAAGTGCATTGTTTGAACATACGTTGCATGCACTTTTTAAACTTTCCAATGTTTGAAAGTAAACTTCTTGATGTTTGAAAATAACTATTAAAGTGTTTTTGTAAAACATCCTATTGATTGTACAAATCATACGGTCGTTTGATGTGAAATGATCGCTCGATTTAGATAAAATAACCGCTTAATTTTTTTTCTCGTGATGCCGGATTTCTTCGATGGAATGGGGTAAAAAACAAAATCCTCCACAAAAAATGCAGAGGACTTTGGTGATCGCGACAGGATTCAAACCTGTAACCGGCTGATCCGTAGTCAGCTACTCTA
>CAMQVH010000015.1 GCA_947038155.1 uncultured Bacteroides sp.
GTAAACTTCTCGTGGTCGTAGACGAAGATATTGGCTCCGGCAATCCACTGTCCGTAGAGTTTTCCCCATACAGCTTTTCCCCAGCCGGTATCGGCAATGGTGAGGTGCAGGCTGTTCTCGTTCAGGTTGTGCCAAAAACTACCGGTAACGATATGACCTAACGGATAGGTAAAGTCATGTGCCACCATCTTAGGTTCGCCTGTGGTGCCGGAGGTAAAATACATCAGAGAGATGTCGTCGTTAGTGTTCGCATGGCGCGGACGTACGAACGGGGCGGCATTCTCGATTCCCTGATGGAAATCTTCGAAGCCTTCCGGGATTTCCGGTCCGACACTGACTAACTTTTCAACCGTGGGACATTCGGGAAGAGCCTCTTTGATATGTTGCAGGATGATTCCTTCGCCGGCAGCTACAATCATTTTGATGTCGGCAGCGTTGCAACGATAGATAATATCCTTCTTGGTCAGCAGGTGAGTAGCCGGAATAACGGTTGCCCCCAGTTTGTGAAGGGCGATAATGCTAAACCAGAACTCATAGCGGCGTTTCAGAATCAGCATCACCATGTCGCCCCGACCGATGCCCAGGCTCTGGAAGTAAGAGGCGGTCATATCCGTATAACGCTTCATGTCGGCAAATGAGAATTGGCGGCTCTCGCCTTTGTCATTTGTCCAAAGCAAAGCGTTCTTGTCAGGTTGTTCGGCGGCCCAGGCGTCTACTACGTCATAGCCGAAGTTGAAGTTCTCCGGAACGTTTATTTTCAAGTTTTTGATAAAATCCTCTTGTGAGCTGAAAGAGGTCTGTGATAAAAATCTTTCTACCATGATGTTATTACATAATTACTGCCAGAAAACGTAATGTCTTGCCATCGAGCGCTTTCATGCCATGTGGAAGTTTGGAATTGAAATAGATGCTGTCGCCTTGGTTGAGGATGATTTCTTTGCCTTCGATGTTGATAAGCATCCTGCCTTCGATGACCAGGTTGAATTCTTGTCCGGTGTGTTGGTTGTAGTGGATAGGTTCGTCGTCCCCTTTCGGTTCGACGGTAACGATGAACGGGTCGGCGGTGCGGTTCATGAAGCCCGATGCCAGTGACTGGTATTTATAGGCTTTCGTACGTTCGATGCTGACGCCTTTGCCGGCACGGGTCACGAAATAACTGCTCATCTTAGGTTCTTCGCCGAACATCAGGGCGTCGAGTGAGACATTGTAGGTGCGCGCTATTTTTTGCAGCATACTGACGGAGATGTCATATTCTCCGGTCTCTGCACGGCGGTATTCTTCAGCAGAGATGTCGCTTTCGCGGGCAATGTCCTCAGAAGTCAGTTCCAGTACATCACGCAATCCGCGGAGGCGTTCTGCGATTTGTTTAATTTGGTCATTCATATTATTTGGTGATTAATTGTTTAGTGGTTAATTATTTATCAGTGATTTAGTTAGTGGTTAATCATTTATTTGGAGGCTTTCATGGCTTGGATAACGGCGGAGGTGAATCCGTTGTGTTCCAGTTCATTGATTCCTTTGATGGTGATTCCTCCCGGAGTGGTTACTTTGTCTATTTCCACACTGGGGTGGGTGTCGTTGTTTAGAATCAGTGCGGCTGCTCCTTTCAGTGATTGTGCTACCATGGTCATCGCATCCTTCGGACGGATTCCCATTTCGATGCCGGCTTGCATGGCTGCCTGAACGTATTTCAATACGTAAGCAATGCCGCAGGAGGCCAGTGCGGTGGCTGCCGCTATCTTATCTTCGGGAATAAGCATCACGGTTCCCATCTCGCTGAACAACCGGAGGATGAATTTGTCTTGTTCATCGTTCGTATTGCGGGCGGCAACGAGTGTCATGCTTTCCAGTTCGCTGATAGCGGTGTTGGGGATAAGGCGGAACATCGGCATTTCCGGTGATACCACATAATGCGCCAGTTCCTCGAAACTGATGCCGGCAGCTACGGAGATGAGTATCTGTTTGCTTTTCAGTTTCAATTCGCGCATCACCGGTTCTATAAACCATGGTTTGACAGCAAGGATGACAATATCTGCACCTGTGGCAGCTTCCGCGTTATTGTTGGTGATAGAGATACCCGGAAATTCCTTTTTCAGTTTCTCTAGTTTTCCGGCACTCGGATTGGACACGATGATATCCGCATCGTCTATCAGGCTTCCTTTTGCCAGGCCGCGAGCGATGGAACCGCCCATGTTTCCTGCACCGATAATGGCTATTTTCATATTACGCTTGTTTTTAATGAGTTGTCATAGGCAAAGGTAACGGTAAATTGCGAAAAAACAAAAAGCAGCCTGAATAAGAAATAAATTTCTGATAGAGGCTGCTTTTATCGTTGGCTGTTTATTATTAATCAAATGAGTGGTTAAAGTGCTTTCTTGAACCGTGTGAGGAACTCGTCTGCTTCTTCCATGCTGAGGCAGAGGGGCGGCAGAAGACGCAGTACGTTCGTGCCGCTTGCTCCCGTGAAGACGTGTTCGTCATAGATGAGACGGCTGCGCAATTCCTTGATGGGTTCTTCGAATTCGAGTCCAATCATAAGCCCGCGTCCGCGCACTTCTTTGATTTGCGGGAATTTCTTCAACTCTTCCAGCAAGTAGTTGCCCACTTTCGCTGCGTTTTCTACCAGGTTTTCCTGTTCGATAACGTCCATTACGGCGAGGGCTGCCGAGCATGCCAGATGGTTTCCGCCGAAAGTGGTTCCTAGCTGTCCGTACACAGGCTTGAACATCGGACTGATAAGAACACCCGCCATCGGGAATCCGTTTCCGATACCTTTGGCTACGGTGATAATGTCCGGTCTGATGTCATTGTACTGGTGGGCGAAGAACTTTCCGCTACGTCCGTATCCGCTCTGAATCTCGTCGAGAATCAGGATAGTGCCCGTCTCGGTACATGCCTTGCGGAGTTCCTGCATAAATTCGGTAGTCGGTATCTTGATGCCGCCTACACCTTGTATTCCTTCAATGATTACGGCGCATACGTCTCCTTTAGACAATTCCTGCTTCATGGCTTCGGTGTCATTCAGAGGAAGATAGACAACGTGACCGTTGTTGTTGATAGGAGCGATGATGGACGGATTGTTGGTCGCTTCTACTGCCAGTGAAGTACGTCCGTGGAAGGCTTTGGTGAAAGAAACCACTTTGGTACGTCCGTTGTAGAAAGAAGCCAGTTTCAGCGCGTTCTCGTTCGCTTCGGCACCGCTGTTGATAAGGAACAGGCTGTAATCGTCATAGCCGGAAATCTTTCCCAGCCGTTCGGCTACCTGTTGTTGCAGCTTGTTGATTACCGAGTTCGAGTAGAAACCAAGATTGGCTACCTGGTTGCTAATCATCTCTACATAGTGAGGGTGTGCGTGTCCGATGGAGATGACAGCGTGTCCGCCGTAAAGGTCTAAGTATTCAGTCCCGTTCTCGTCCCAGACTTTGCAGCCTTTTCCCTTGACTATATTGATATTATATAAAGGATATACGTCGAATAAATTCATAATTCTTCTGTTTTTAAAAAGCTGAAGGCTTCAAACGCAGTCCTACCGTCTCTTCGAGGTTGAACATCAGGTTCATGTTGTGAACCGCCTGTCCGCTGGCACCTTTCAGCAGGTTGTCGATACAGGAGATAATCAACAGCTTGTCGCCATGCTTCTCAAGATGTATCAGACACTTGTTGGTGTTGACTACTTGTTTGAGGTCTATATTCTTGTCTACGATGTGCACAAATGAATCCTTCGCATAATACTCTTCGTACATGCGGACAATTTCTTCCAATGACACTTTAGTTTTCACTACTAACGTAGCGAAGATGCCGCGCGGGAAATCTCCACGGTACGGAATAAAGTCTATGTCGGAATCAAAACTGTTCTGCAACTGTTGCAGCGACTGTTTGATTTCGGGCACGTGCTGGTGGTCGAACGCTTTGTACACACTCATGTTATTGTTTCTCCAACTGAAATGACTGGTAGCTCCCGGTTTCACTCCGGCTCCGGTACTTCCTGTAATGGCATTTACAGAAATATCGTCCGTCAGCATCAGGTTCTTGGCTAGCGGGAGCAGACCCAGCTGGATACAAGTGGCAAAACAACCGGGGTTGGCTACATGCTTTGCCGTACAGGTGGCGCGGCGGTTCAGTTCCGGCAGGCCGTAGATGAAGTCGTGGTCGTCACTCTTGATGCGGTAGTCCATGGAGAGGTCGATAATCTTCAGGTCTTCCGGTATGTTGTGGCTTTCCATGAATTTCTTCGTGTCGCCGTGGGCTGTGCAGAAGAAAAGAACGTCGATTTCGTCCAGAGGTAACTGGTCGGTGAATCTCAAGTCTGTTTCCCCGTACAAGCCTTCGTGTACGTCCGTGATTCTGTTTCCGGCATTACTGCTACTGTTGATAAATACGATTTCAGTCTCCGGATGGTTGAGCAGCAGGCGGATTAATTCGCCTGCTGTATATCCTGCGCCACCAATGATTCCTGCCTTAATCATATCTCTTCGTCTTTATGGTTGTTATAGTAAACACGCAGCGGAGTAGAGGTCACTTTGATAAAGCCTTTCGCGTCTTCGGCTGTCCAGCCTTTCTGCATTTCACCGTATTCTCCGAATTTGGTTTTCACGAGGTCGTCTTCCGATTCCACGCCTACGGTAGAGAAAGAAAGCGGACGAAGTTCGAGGATAGCCGTACCGTTCACGTTACGCTGGCTTTCCTGCAACATGGCTTCGATGTCACGCATCACAGGTTCCAGATACTGGCTTTCGTGCAGGAACATACCGTACCAGTTGGCTACCTGGTCTTTCCAGTATTGCTGCCATTTGCTCAGTGTATATTTCTCAAGGAATCGGTGAGCGCCGATAATCAACATCGAGGCGGCGGCTTCGAAACCTACACGGCCTTTGATACCGATAATCGTATCGCCTACGTGCATATCACGGCCGATACCGTAAGCGGCACCGATTTCTTCCACTTTCTGGATAGCTTTAATCGGGTCGTCAAACTTCTCGTCGTTGACGGCTTTCAGTTCTCCCTTTTCGAAAGTCAGGCGGAGCTGTTCGCTACCTTCTTTTTCTACATGTTTCAGGTAGGCAGTTTCCGGCAATCCCTGTGCGGAGTCGAGGATTTCGCCACCGCAGATGGAAGTACCCCACAGACCTACGTTGTACGAGTATTTCAGTTTGGTGAAATCCGCGCTGAAACCATGCTTGTTCAGATAGTCTATTTCTTCCTGGCGGCTCAATGCCATATCACGAGTCAGCGTGATGATTTCTACATTCGGAGCCAACACGAGGAAAGTCATGTCGAAACGGATTTGGTCGTTACCTGCTCCGGTAGAACCGTGGGCAATGGCGTCTGCGCCGATTTCGTTCGCATAACGTGCGATAGCCAGTGCCTGGAAGATACGTTCGGAACTGACCGAAATCGGATAAGTACCGTTGCGCAGCACATTTCCGAAAACCATATATTTCAAGCTTTTCTCGTAGTATTCCCGGGTAACGTCGAGTGTAACGTATTTTACTGCTCCCAGTTTGTAGGCGTTCTCTTCATTTGTTTTCAGTTGTTCTTCACTGAAACCGCCTGTATTGGCACAAGCTGCATATACTTCGTAACCTTTTTCTTTGGCGAGGTACATGACGGTGAACGATGTGTCCAGTCCGCCGCTGAATGCCACCACTACTTTTTTCTTCTTTTCTTCCATAGTGCTGTATATTTTTTAAATGTTATTTCTTTCTTGTTCTTTTTTAATGTTCCGCGGTTCTGTCGGGTCGTACAGCATGGCTGTGCAGATACAGAACTTACGGTTCTTGGCAACCAGAATATCATGGTTGATGCATCCTTCGCATCCTTTCCAGAAAGCCTCGTCGTCTGTCAGTTCGTTGAAGGTGACGGGGACGTAGCCCAGTTCCGTATTCATCTTCATCACGGCTGCGCCGGAAGTCAGGCTGAATATTTTCGCTTTCGGCCATCGGAGACGTGCCAGTTGGAAAGAAGCCTGTTTGATACGTTTTGCCAGCCCTAAACCACGGAAATCGGGATGAACAATCAGACCGGAAGTGGCTACATATTGTTTGTTGCCCCATGATTCGATATAAGTGAATCCGGCAAACGTGTCGCCGCAAAGGGCAATGATTGCTTTTCCTTCCTTCATCTTTGTCGCTACGTATTCGTGTGTGCGTTCCGCGATTCCTGTTCCTCGTACGGCGGCAGCATTTCTGATAGTTTCCAAAATAGTGTCAACGTAAACCTCATGTGAGGCGTCGGCTACCATAACATCTATTTGTTGAGTGTCCATTTCTTTATGTATAATATAGGTATAATTATAATTATTCGATATTTGGGATGATGAGTGACAAAAGCTGGCGTATCTTGCTTGCGGCAACTCCTTCACGAAGCACTAACATTATCGTATCGTCTCCGGCAATGGTTCCGAGAATTTCGGTGAACTCATTGTTGTCGATGTCATAAGCCATGCTGCTGGCATAACCGGGACGGGTACGGATAACAGCTATGTTACCGGAGAACTGCAAAGAGATAAATCCGTTATTGCGTAACATGTCGCCGGCACTTTGGTCGGTAGAACGTTTATACATAATGTTATTCGGCAGTACATATACATACTTTCCGTTCATACTGGCAGCCTTGGCTACTTTCAGTTGTTTCAAGTCGCGGGAGAGGGTGGCCTGAGTCAGTTCGAAGCCTTCGCGGTTCAGCTCTTGCAGTAGTTCTTCCTGCGAACCGACTTCCTTGCTTGAGATAATCATTTTGATGGCGTCTAACCGATTTGCTTTCTTCTTCATTGTATAATTATTCTAATGATGGCGCAAAAATATGCATTATTTCGGAGAAAAGATGCATAATATCCTGTTTTTTTTGCATAAAATAGAAAAAAACAGGATATTGTTATTAATTTCCATATTTCCGTTGCATCTGTATATAGGACGGGAAAATTTAAGTAGAGCCCCAAACCGATACTTCCGTGTTTTACCCCACAATATTTACAAGCTCCACATAAATTTCCTATTGAATAGAAAAGAAAATATTCATCTTTTAATAAGCTTTTAGGATGGCACTGTTAATATGTCTGTTCGTGTTATTGTCGTCTCGTGCGGTTTTCTTTCCGAAATTATGTGTATAAATCACTTTTAGAAAGCCTGTCTGTTGATATATGCGCCCTGTCACATAATTTGTGTAATTGTAAGCATCTAATGTCACTGATTGTTTCCACTGGCGGTGTTTGGTAAAAGGGCTTTCCGCTCCTGCTTCCACCAACCAGTTTCCACAACTCCAGCGTGCCGTTAATCCGTATTTAGCCGGTTCATATCTATGGATCAAATCTGCACTAAAACTTTTCGAACTTGTTTTGCCATAAAGACTACATGATAAATTTTTCCAGTAATAGTCCATTTGAATCAATCCGGAAAGACTGCTCGATTTGTCGGAAATCCCTTTAAAGAGAGAAGTAATTGACCAATATCCGTCCATTTTTAAACGAAAATTTTCCGACACTTTCCATGTGGCGGATAGCATGCCTTCATGATGATGGGCACTTACATCACTACGAAAGGTGTTTATGAGTCTACCGTCTTTAATAAAAAACTCATCAGTATTAACATGTTCAACTCTTTCGTAATGAAGTGCCGCATATAGATTGAGGTTTTTAAACTGGCCGCTATAGTTGAAATTGACATCTCCAAAAATAGTATTATCCAAGTTAGGATTTCCTCTTTTAATGATTAATGAATCAATTTCTTGTACAGCATTACTTAATTGGGAAATTTGAGGTTGTGTGTTACCTAAAACTCCATTGAAAACGATTTGATGTAGGCTGGAGATTCGATAAGTTAAATTTGTTTTCAAGCGTGGTGAGATTTGGCTAATACGCTTCTCGTTATGTAAGCGATATTGCAGTGACGATAATCCGGGGGATACACTGAATGTTAGATTCTTTTTAAACATTCGATTGTATTCTGCATAAAACAAGGTTTGGCCTGTCCATAAATGCTGCCAAGATGAATTGTTTCCATCATAATAGGAAGAACTAATGGTATGATAGTGCCCTATTCGGAGAGATAAAGCATTGCGTTCTTTCCATCGTATTCCATACTTTATATCTGCTCGAACTGTATAGATATCTTCTTTTGTATGAGTTAAAGTGGTATATTTATCTTCCAGGTAATTGTAAGAATAAGAATTATTAGCATAGGTACCTGTCAATGACGACTCAATATACTGATTGTTTTTCAAGTTAAAATATCCATATAAATCTATAGTAGGCATATTGCCGGACTGATTAGTTGTTTTGCTCGATTCTTTATTCATTGTGTGTCCGCCGCCATACTCAAGTAATTCCCGGCTAAAGTTGTCTGGTGCATCATTACGCACGAATGATATTTTCGCCAATAAATTACGTTTTTTATTCTGGTTAGCTATGTTTAACTGTACATATTGGTTGTCGCTCTTAACCTTATTATCCAGTGTATTAGTTTTTCTATCTATAGCATATTTAGGAAAGATAAAATATTCGTGATTATCATTTATATCCCCCTTATATTTGTTCATGCTATATCCCGCAAAAAGCGTATAATTCATGTTGCCATGTGACAGTTTGCTCACTATGTTATAGTCTCCATTGAGGTATCCCATAGCTTGCCGTCCATCAATTGCCACGTATCCCCCTGACTTGTACTGACGGGTAATATAGTTGATTGCAGCAACATCGTCGGCATACCTCCCTGATGGTGTGTCGAAATACTCTACTTTCTCTATATCTCGTGGTCTTAAACTCTGCACTTCTCGATAATCAGCTTTCCTCCCATCAATATATAAAGTGGCTTCCCCACCAAATGTTTTTACTTTTCCCTTTATCCTGTCCACTTCCATTCCAGGAATCATCAAATTATATAATAAATCATACCCTGTACCTGCTTGTTTTACCTGTTGCTTGTCAGGCAAAATGAGTAGCCTATCCTTTTGCCGGATAACAGAAGCTCCTTTTACCACCACTTCGTTCAACTCTATGTTATCTGTTTCCATTATCACTGGTGGTAGTTCGTTTTTCTTCTCTGTTGTATTGGCGTTAACTATTTGCTTTTTATATCCTATTGAGGAAAAAACTATAAAATAAGGTGAAGGGGAAACCTTTGTAAATTGATAATAGCCTAATGTGTCAGTGGTTGTACCGGTCACAAAGCTTGAATCGACACGGAATAGTTGTACTGAAATATACGATAATGATTGGCCTTCCAAATCTGTTACTTTACCAGTAATGCTGCATTGGGCATAAAGAATTTGTGGAAATAGAAAAATGCTCAATAAATAAACAAGAAAAACGACGGTATATTTCATATATCTCAATTTATTGTATCATAGGAATCAAATCAACATAGTATCAATCCCACTATTGGCAAAACCCGGTAATTGTGTGAATAGCATGCTGCATAGTACACAAATAATAAGTAGTTCTTTTTTCATGTCTGTAAAATATAAATTCGGTTTTTCATTTTTGATGTTGCAAACATAGGGCTTAGCGTTGATTTGTTTTGTGTAGTATTTTGTTAAAACTTAATTAACAAATACGCATTTGTTGAAAATCAATGCGTTACAATTAAATTTCTTCTATCAGAATATCAAATTTTATAGGCGTCTCTATATCCATCCTCTTCATAATAGCATCTCTTCTTTTGTATGCAGCATTGGAAGTGCAACCAAATACATTCGCAATATCTGCATATTTCATGCCAATTTTAACCAAACAGCAGAAATAGACATCTTCTTTCAATAGTCGTTCATGCTTCCCCGTCAATCGCTTGATAAACCCATGTGTTAATTGGTCTATTTCCGAAATCAATGTTTCCCATATTTCATTCGGTACTTTTTCGGTTGCATCCGGATTTTCATAATTGTGTTGTTTTATGGTTAATAAGGTCTTGTAGGCGACAGACTGACTTGTTAATAAACTATCGAACAAGTAACTTTTTTCTTTTTTTATGTTAGTCAGTTGCTCTCCTAAATGAATATTATACCTCGTTTCATCTGATAATTGTATTTGTTGCATAAGTTGTTCTATCGCTTTCTCTTTCTCTGCAATAGCTTTTTTAATATCTGTGTATATCTTGTCTTTTTCTTTTAATAACTCATTAAGGCAGCTATTCAGTTGGTCTAAATATTGTTTATCTTCATTATACTTACTACATTTTTGTCTCAACACCGTTATTTCTGCATCTTTATCCTCCATATCTTTTTTCATTTGGATGGATTGTGTGGAGATAGCTTGTAATAGAGATTCCTGTTCCTGTTTTAGTTGTTGTGCTTTTCGATGGTATTTGATTCGTTTGTATGCAAAAAGAATAATGAGTATTATTATGAAACTACCCCCGGCGTAGATATAATGTAAGTATAATGATAGGTTACTCCTGTGTTTTTGTTCACTTTGTTGGAGAAGGGTCTCTTTTTCAACTGCTAAAATTTCCTTTGTGCGTTCAATGTGTTTTGTGCTATCCATATATACTTCATAGTTATCTTTGAAATGTAATGCTTCGGCAAAGTTTCCTTTTTTTCGTGCTACATTTTCTAGTATGATGCAAGCACCGGCTTTAGTGTAAAAACTGGGAGAAAATAGGCATTTATGAGCATAATAAACTGCTGAGTCATTCTGGTTGCTTTTGTAATAAGCATCGCTTAGACTTAGATATATGCCATATAGTTGAGTGGTGTCTTTTTGCAGCATAAGCTCACGTCTGATATATGAAATAGCCTTTTCCGGTTTTTCCATTTCGTTATAAAGAATTCTTAGGGAGCTAATAACTTCTATTTTTACATATGGATTATTCAGTCTTTCAGCAATGGGTAAGGCGCGGTTTAACAACTCTTCGGCTTTGCCATGAAATGCGGCTCCTTTCATAATACAAATATCCGCTCGTTGTACAAGTAACGTTGCTAAATGGGCAGAGTCAGCCTCTTGTTTAAGAAGTTCTTCTTCGCATACATAAAGAGAGTCCGCTTTGTCCAGTAGATCTTGCTGGTAGTATACATACCCAAGGTTACCATATAGCATACACAATAGTTTATGGTCTTTGGCTTGTTTCACTAATGGCATTGCTTTGAGAAATTCGCGTATGGTGGCAGGATTATTTCCAGATTCCTGATACACTCTTCCGAGATAATAATGGGCTTTTGCCTGCATTGTTATATCATTACCTATCGAATCATAATACTCGGTGGCTATACGAATTAAAGAATCTGTGGTTGGTGTAACGTAGTTTTTGTCTTGTGCTTGGGTTAGTAATAAGGCATATTTAGCATTTTGGGCAGGTGTTTTTATCTCTGACACGCAGACATTCTCCAGTAGATACAATGCGCTGTCCGGACGGGTGGACATCAATGAATCTGCAGCAGATAAAAGTAAATCTCCACTCCCTTTTTGTTGGCAGGCAAAGGTTACGAATATCAGATTAAATAAACAGAGGTAATATATTAGTCTGTTATGTTCTTTGGTCGGGTGCTTGATGTTTTTCATAATTCGGCTTTATATATATAGTACAATTGTGGATTCTGCATTGCTTATCTTATCGTTGCTAATTTATGTTTATTTAAAACATTTGTTGGGAGAAGTTTTTCGTTTGTTTTGTGCGGTAATGAATATATTTTATTCATTACCAATATTAAGAATCAGCTTTCTTATTACTGATAAACTACCGTCTTATCGTATACTTTATTTCTATTTATTAATCGCCGACTATAGTTGTCTACCTGGCTGACTATAGTCGGCTGATTGGACAACCTCAGTCGGCTAGATGGACAACTCCAGTCGGCTTCTTGGGTGCAAGCTGTTCAATTTGCTAAGATTGACAATCCAGATGCGAAGGTTACGGGCTGTGAAAGTGCAAACTATGGGAATTGTGAAGGCGTGAAGGGCGTGAAGAAAAGACTTTTCTTTATTTGTTCACAGAAAACACCTGTCAAACAAATGATTACCATCCGTGAAGGATGTGAAGGAGGAGAACTAAACTTTATTGAGGCTTTGGTAATTTTCGGCACAATTAGTTCAAAACCGCATCGGTTTTGAGTTATTCTTTGGTTTTGTTATTGTATGGAAACTATACTTGAAGAATCCTTTTTCTGTTTTGTGTCAAAATGTATATCCTTTCAATCAAAATGCGTAAGGAGCACGAGGAGGGAATCGCCTATCTTTGCAATATAGGTAAATGGATACCTTAAATATATAGACAGAATACCATGAAACAAAACTTTTTTGCAGTCGACCTGGGCGCAACGAGCGGCCGTACAATCTTGGGAACTTTCATTGAAGGCGGATTAAACCTCGAAGAGATTAACCGTTTCCCTAATCATCTGATTGAAGTCGGTGGTCATTTCTATTGGGATATTTATGCATTATACCGTCATATTATTGACGGCTTGAAACTGGTGGCTCACCGTGGTGAATCTATCACTTCTATCGGCATTGATACGTGGGGAGTGGATTTTGTATGTGTCGGAAAAGACGGAAACCTGCTTCGCCAGCCTTATGCGTATCGTGACCCGCATACGGTAGGAGCACCGGAAGCTCTTTTCTCCCGCATCTCGCGTAGCGAAGTATATGGTAAGACGGGTATTCAGATAATGAATTTTAATTCACTTTTTCAGTTGGATACTTTACGTCGTAATAACGACAGTGCGTTGGCAGCAGCAGATAAGATTCTGTTTATGCCGGATGCATTGAGCTATATGCTGACCGGGGAAATGGTGACGGAATATACGATTGCTTCGACAGCCCAACTGGTGAATGCGCAGACCCGTCGTCTCGAACCGGAATTGTTGCAAGCAGTCGGCTTGAGTGAAAAGAACTTCGGCCGTTTTGTATTCCCGGGTGAAAAGGTCGGAGTATTGACAGAAGAAGTGCAGAAGATTACCGGGCTGGGAGCCATTCCCGTGATTGCCGTAGCCGGACATGACACCGGTTCGGCCGTGGCTGCCGTTCCGGCACTCGATCGTAACTTTGCCTATTTGAGCAGCGGGACCTGGTCGTTGATGGGAGTTGAAACGGATGCTCCGGTGATTAATGCCGAAACGGAAGCGCTGAACTTCACCAACGAAGGCGGTGTGGAAGGCACCATCCGCCTGTTGAAGAATATCTGCGGAATGTGGCTGCTCGAACGTTGCCGCCTGAATTGGGGAGATACAAGCTACCCCGAACTAATCAGCGAGGCGGATGCTTGCGAGCCGTTCCGTAGCCTGATTAATCCGGACGACGATTGTTTCGCCAATCCTGCGGATATGGAAAAAGCTATTACAGAATATTGCCGGGCTACCGGACAGTCGGTTCCCGAGAAACGCGGACAAGTGGTGCGTTGCATTTTCGAAAGTCTGGCGTTGCGTTATCGCCAGGTGTTGGAGAACTTACGTTCGCTTTCTCCCCGTCCGATTGAGACCTTGCACGTGATTAGCGGCGGCAGCCGTAATGACTTGCTGAATCAGTTTACAGCCAATGCGACAGGAATCCCCGTGGTAGCCGGCCCGTCCGAAGCTACCGCTATCGGCAATGTGATGATTCAGGCGATGGCGGCAGGCGAAGCGACGGACGTTGCCGGCATGCGACAGCTGATCAACCGCTCCATCCCCTTGAAAACCTACCGGCCGCAAGATACGGAAGCCTGGGACGCGGCTTATATCCATTTCAAGAATTGCGTCCGATAATGCATCGGACAACCGACAGAATAATCATTCATTCATTTAAACTAATATAGAATATCATGAAAAAGGAAGAACTGATTCAGAAAGCGTATGAGATTGCTGCCGAACGCTATGCGGCAGTAGGTGTAGACACCGAACAAGTGTTGAAAACGATGCAGGATTTTCATCTGTCGCTCCACTGCTGGCAGGCTGACGACGTTGCGGGATTCGAAGTGCAGGCCGGCTCATTGACCGGAGGTATCCAAGCTACCGGCAACTATCCGGGCAAGGCCCGCAACATCGACGAACTGCGTGCCGACATCTTGAAAGCTGCCTCTTATATCCCGGGCACTCACCGCCTCAACCTGCACGAAATCTATGGAGATTTCCAGGGCAAGGTAGTAGACCGCGACCAGGTGGAACCGGAACACTTCAAGAGCTGGATTGAATGGGGGAAAGAACACAACATGAAGCTCGACTTCAACTCTACCTCTTTCTCTCATCCGAAATCAGGCGACTTGTCTCTTTCTAATCCTGATGAAGGTATCCGTCAATTCTGGATTGAACATACCAAACGTTGCCGTGCCGTTGCAGAAGCGATGGGCGAGGCACAGGGAGACCCGTGTATCATGAATCTTTGGGTGCACGACGGAAGCAAGGATATCACGGTGAACCGCATGAAATATCGTGCATTGCTGAAAGATTCTCTGGACCAGATTTTCGCCACCGAATATAAGAATATGAAGGATTGCATCGAATCTAAGGTGTTCGGTATCGGTCTGGAAAGCTACACGGTAGGTTCCAATGACTTCTATATCGGTTATGGTGCTTCACGCAACAAGATGATTACGCTGGATACCGGCCACTTCCACCCCACGGAAAGTGTGGCCGACAAAGTCTCCTCACTGTTGCTTTATGTGCCCGAATTGATGTTGCACGTAAGCCGCCCCGTCCGTTGGGATTCGGACCACGTTACTATCATGGACGACCCGACCATGGAACTCTTCCAGGAAATCGTCCGCTGCGGTGCTCTGGACCGTGTACATTATGGTCTCGACTACTTCGACGCATCTATCAACCGTATCGGCGCATACGTAATCGGTAGCCGTGCCGCACAGAAATGTATGACCCGCGCTCTGCTCGAACCCATCGCCAAGTTGCGCGAATACGAAGCCAACGGACAGGGATTCCAGCGTCTGGCGCTGCTCGAAGAAGCAAAAGCGCTGCCTTGGAATGCAGTTTGGGATATGTTCTGCTTGAAGAACAACGTTCCGGTAGGTGAAGATTTCATCGCGGAAATCGAAAAGTACGAAGCCGAAGTAACTTCTAAACGATAAAGTATGGAAATCTTAATCGGCTTGTTGATTATAGCCATCGGTAGCTTTTGCCAGTCCAGTTCCTATGTACCTATCAAGAAGGTAAAGGAATGGAGCTGGGAAAGCTTCTGGTTGATACAAGGTGTGTTTGCCTGGCTGGTGTTCCCGTTCCTGGGCTCACTGCTGGGCGTACCCCAAGGGGGCAGCCTGCCCGGCTTGTGGGGAGCGGGAGGTGCCGGAATGAGCATCTTTTATGGTATATTGTGGGGAGTAGGAGGGTTGACTTTCGGACTTTCCATGCGCTATCTGGGTGTTGCGCTCGGACAGAGTATCTCATTGGGCACTTGTGCCGGTTTCGGAACCCTCCTTCCGGCGCTCTTTGCCGGTACAAACCTGTTCGCAGGCAACGGACTGATTCTTTTGCTGGGTGTTTGCATCACGTTGGCTGGTATTGCTATTATCGGGTATGCCGGCAGCCTGCGTGCACAAAACATGAGCGAAGAGGAAAAACGCGCTGCCGTAAAAGACTTTGCATTGACAAAAGGCTTGCTGGTAGCACTCCTGGCTGGTATCATGAGTGCCTGCTTCGCTTTGGGACTGGATGCGGGAACACCTATCAAGGAAGCCGCCTTGGCTGGGGGAGTGGAAGGACTTTATGCCGGTCTGCCGGTTATCTTTCTGGTTACGCTTGGAGGTTTCCTGACAAATGCAGCTTATTGTCTGCAACAGAATGTGGCTAACAAAACGATGGGCGACTATGCTAAAGGAAAAGTGTGGGGCAATAATCTGGTGTTCTGTGCGTTGGCAGGCGTACTATGGTATATGCAGTTCTTCGGATTGGAGATGGGCAAGAGCTTCCTCACCGAAAGCCCGGTGTTGCTGGCTTTCTCCTGGTGTATCCTGATGGTATTGAACGTAACCTTCAGTAATGTTTGGGGAATAATTCTGAAAGAATGGAAAGGGGTGTCCACCAAGACTATCACTGTGCTGATAGCTGGTCTGATTGTCCTTGTCTTCTCTTTGGTGTTCCCAAATTTGTTCTAAAAAAATCAAGAACGGATTACACAGGTTACGCAGTTTTTTTATAACTTGCGGCAAAACCCGTGTAATCCGTGCCTAATTAAAAAAAATATATATATAATGAAATCAATTTTAGAGAATCGTCCGGCACTTGCCAAGGAAGTAAACAAGGTAGCGGAAGTTGCCGGATACTTGTGGCAGAAAGGATGGGCCGAACGTAATGGTGGCAATATCACTGTCAATATCACAGAGTTTGTAGACGATGAAATCCGTCAGATGGAGCCGATCAGCGAAGTAAAGTCTATCGGTGTGACGCTTCCTTATCTGAAAGGCTGCTATTTCTACTGCAAGGGAACTAATAAACGCATGCGTGATTTGGCGCGCCGGCCGATGGAAAACGGTTCGGTAATCCGTATTCTGGATGACTGTGCCAGCTATGTGATTATTGCGGATGAAGCCGTAGCCCCGACATCGGAATTGCCTTCCCACTTGAGCGTACACAATGACCTGTTGAGAAAAAACTCTCCTTATAAAGCATCTGTACACACACACCCGATTGAGCTGATTGCCATGACACATTGTCCGAAGTTCCTGGAAAAAGATGTGGCCACCAATCTGTTGTGGAGTATGATTCCCGAAACAAAGGCATTCTGCCCGCGTGGTCTGGGTATCATTCCTTATAAGTTGCCCAGTTCGGTAGAACTGGCGGAAGCTACCATCAAGGAATTGCAGGACTATGATGTCGTGATGTGGGAGAAACATGGCGTATTTGCAGTGGATTGTGATGCTATGCAGGCATTCGACCAGATTGATGTACTCAATAAGTCGGCTCTGATTTATATTGCAGCCAAGAATATGGGCTTCGAACCGGATGGCATGAGTCAGGAACAGATGAAAGAAATGTCAGTAGCTTTCAATCTTCCTAAATAATATTTGTACGCCAGTCGTTGAATTTGGGAGTGGACACTGCCGGAATGAGTGAAGCGGAAGGTGTGAAGGCGGCTATTGAAGCAGTAAAAGCCCTTTCCCTTAGCATCGGCATCCCTCAGAAACTGCATGAAATCAATGTGAAGGAGGAGGATATTCCTGCATTGGCAGTGGCGGCTTTCAATGATGTTTGTACGGGTGGTAATCCTCGTCCTACTTCGGTAGCAGATATCGAAGCTATATATCGCAAAGCTTTCTAAAAGCTGGTTCTTGCGGAAGCTCTTTTCACCACAGATTGCACGGGTTTATACAGGTTTACACAGATTTAATTCTTAAATTATCGATTCTTCTATATCAAGATTCCGTATTAATCTGTGCAGTCTGTGGTGTTTCCTTACTACAACCGGATGTTTTTTGGTATCCTTGCGTGTGTTTTCTGAAAATAATTCCTATTTTTGTCCAACTCAATTGCATGAAAACACACTGGTATGATCGAGGATAATAGTTTAGGACTTGAATTCAAATATCTGATTGTAAATGACATGGACCGCAAATTCGGCCTGTGGGTAAATACTGTCGGCTATCAATCCATTCCTCCCGATTCGCCTTACCCGTTGAAAGAGCATCCTTCCGGCTACTTCTTTAATGCGGAAAAAGGGCGGGTGCTTCGTGAGTATCAATTGGTATATATCACCAAGGGTCGCGGTTTGTTTTCGTCCGATTCTACCTCTGAAAAGCAAGTTTGTAAAGGCAGGCTGATGGTCTTGTTTCCCGGCCAGTGGCATACATATCGTCCGTTGCGGCAGACTGGTTGGACGGAATATTATATCGGTTTCGAGGGTCCTATGATAGACGCCATTGTTGGTGATGCTTTTTTGTCGCAGGAACAGCAAATACTGGAAATAGGCCTTAATGAAGAGTTAGTCTCATTATTCTCCCGTGCTCTTGCCGTAGCCGAAGCGGATAAGATTTCCGCGCAACAATATCTTTCCGGGATTGTGCTCCACATGATAGGGATGATTCTTTCCGTCTCCAAGAATAAAGTTTTTGAGATGAGTGATGTGGACCAGAAGATCGAACAGGCAAAGATTATTATGAACGAGAATGTATCCGGCAATGTGGACCCGGAAGAGTTGGCTATGCGGCTCAATATCAGCTATTCATGGTTCCGTCGTGTCTTTAAGGAGTATACAGGTTATGCTCCTGCCAAATATTTCCAGGAATTGAAACTTCGTAAAGCCAAACAACTGCTGGTGGGAACTTCCCAGTCTGTGAAAGAGATTTCTTTCTTTCTTGGTTTTCAGTCTACCGAATATTTTTTCTCTTTCTTCAAGAAGCGTACGGGGCTTACTCCGTTGGAGTATCGTTCGTCCGGGCGGGAGGAATGAATTGCCGCATAGCCCTGATGTAAACCTTGTGTGCGGTTGTCCTGACTCAAGACAAGGGACCTTTTTCTATGATTTTTATAAGAATATCATCCCCGCTATATTTCCTGTTATGATGCGATGCGGATGTAATGTCGGGTTGGTCGAATCCGGAAATGAATATAGAATTGCACGAAGAGTAGTTTTCGATTACTATATGTAAATATTAGTAAGATGATTGATGAATGGATGTGCAACTGAGTCTAAATACTGCCTTGTTAATAGAAAAGGGTACTATTATGTTAATTGTCTTATTATAAAAGAATTAACCTGTTAATAACTTTGTTGATATCCTTGTTGATAATTGAAATAGGATTGTGAATAACATTAATAAAGAAGAGCTGCCATAAAAAAGAAGAACCGCATTTCTGCGATTCTTCTTATCTTAGTTGCGGAGATCCGACTCGAACGAATGACCTTTGGGTTATGAGCCCAACGAGCTACCAACTGCTCCACTCCGCGATGTTTAACGAGTGCAAAGGTACGGCTTTATTTGGAATACACAAATTATTTGGAGAATATTTTTCTAATAAATTCTCCTTTTTTTCTTATATGACTGAAAATGAGTAGTATAATATTGAGACTTTTTTTTAGTACCTCAAAATACACAAATGTTAATATTCTCTCTATTTTCTTGTATGGTCTAAAGAAAAGCGTTACTTTTGCTCAAAATATTCAGCAATGTGCAATTTGTAACCTATGACCGTATCCAAGACAAAAGCCAAGTTAGTAGATGTAGCCCGTCAGTTGTTTGCGAAGATGGGAGTAGAAAATACGACTATGAACGATATCGCTCTTGCTTCTAAAAAAGGGAGACGAACGCTTTATACTTATTTTAAAAGTAAGGATGAAATCTATCTGGCTGTTGTGGAATCGGAATTGGATATTTTGTCGGATATGATGAAGCGGGTAGCCGAGAAAAACATTTCTCCGGACGAAAAACTGCTGGAGCTGATATATACCCGATTAGACGCAGTGAAAGAGGTGGTCTATCGGAACGGGACGTTGCGTGCTAACTTTTTCCGTGATATATGGCGGGTGGAGAAGGTGCGTAAGAAATTCGACGCAAAGGAAATACAGTTCTTTAAGACTGTTCTGTTGGAAGGACAGGCAAAAGGAGTTTTTCATATTGACGATGTGGAGATGACTGCCGACTTGATACATTATTGTGTGAAAGGCATTGAAGTTCCTTATATTCGTGGACATATAGGTGCACATCTGGATGAAGATACAAGAAACAGATATGTGTCCAACATTGTGTTTGGCGCACTGCATAGAACAGAAATTTAATTAAATAATTTTTTAGTATGGGATTATTAGACGGAAAAACAGCCATTGTAACCGGTGCCGCCCGTGGTATTGGCAAGGCTATCGCTCTGAAGTTTGCTGCCGAAGGTGCAAACATTGCATTTACTGACCTGGTCATTGACGAAAATGCAGAAAAAACAAGGGTAGAACTGGAAGCAATGGGTGTGAAAGCCAAAGGTTATGCTTCTAACGCTGCTAACTTTGAAGATACTGCAAAGGTCGTAGAAGAAATCCACAAGGACTTCGGACGTATTGATATATTGGTAAACAATGCCGGTATCACTCGTGACGGCTTGATGATGCGTATGAGCGAACAGCAATGGGATATGGTAATCAACGTGAACCTGAAGTCTGCATTTAACTTCATCCACGCTTGTACCCCCATCATGATGCGTCAAAAAGCTGGTAGCATTATCAATATGGCCTCTGTTGTAGGTGTTCACGGAAATGCAGGACAGGCTAACTATGCTGCTTCTAAAGCAGGTATGATTGCATTGGCTAAGTCTATCGCACAAGAGTTGGGCTCTCGCGGCATCCGTGCCAACGCTATCGCTCCGGGATTCATCCTGACAGACATGACAGCCGCTCTATCTGACGAAGTAAGAGCTGAATGGGCAAAGAAAATTCCTTTGCGTCGTGGTGGTACTCCTGAAGATGTGGCAAACATCGCTACCTTCCTGGCTTCTGATATGTCTTCTTATGTATCAGGTCAGGTGATTCAGGTAGATGGTGGTATGAATATGTAATCGAACAGAATGACTGTTGTATACGAAGACAACCATATCATTGTAGTCAACAAGACCGCTTCCGAGATTGTCCAGGCAGACAAGACGGGGGATACACCGCTTTCGGAGAGTGTGAAACAGTACCTGAAAGAGAAGTATCAGAAACCCGGAAATGTCTTCATCGGTGTGACACACCGGCTGGACCGCCCCGTAAGCGGTCTTGTTATTTTTGCCAAGACGAGTAAGGCACTTACGCGTCTCAATGATATGTTCCGCACCAGTGAGGTGAAGAAGACTTATTGGGCAGTCGTGAAAAATGCGCCGAAAGTACCGGAGGGCGAACTGGTGCATTTCCTTGTGCGCAATGAAAAGCAGAACAAGAGCTATGCGTACGATAAAGAAGTGCCGAATAGCAAGAAGGCGATTTTAGACTACCGTTTAATAGGCCGTTCAGAGAATTATTTCCTGCTCGAAGTTGACTTGAAAACCGGACGCCATCATCAGATTCGCTGCCAACTGGCAAAAATGGGATGCCCTATCAAGGGAGACTTGAAATATGGCTTTCCACGTTCCAATCCTGATGGAAGTATTTGTCTGCATGCCCGGCGAGTACGGTTTGTACATCCCGTCTCGAAAGAGTTGATAGAGCTTGAAGCTCCTCTTCCCGATGGAAACCTATGGAAAGGATTTGAACTGTTCTAGGCAGTACAAATCCTTCTTCTTTTTGCCAAAAGAGTAAACTTGCCTGCCATTCTTTCGGTTAATTCTAGCGACAGCCGGTAAATTCCCCGATACATATTATATTTGCATCATTCGCTAATTACTATATTCAATTATACTAAAGAAAAATACGAATGAAGGCATTTAAACTACTCGCACTTACTTCCTGCTTTTTACTTGCGACAGGAAGCGGAGTTGCACAACGGGACTATTCAAAAAGTGAAGGACTGCTTCAGTATGTCGACCCTTATATCGGCTCCGGTTATCACGGGCATGTATTTGTAGGAACGAGCGTTCCTTACGGCATGGTGCAGCTCGGCCCTAGCAATATCCATAAAGGATGGGACTGGTGCTCCGGCTATCATTATTCCGACAGCATCCTGATAGGTTTCTCGCATACTCATCTGAGCGGTACGGGATGTACCGACTTAGGTGATATTCTCATTATGCCGTTGAATGAAATCCGTACCCCTAGAGGAAATCAGGATGATATACGTGACGGCTACGCTTCCCGCTATTCGCACGATAATGAGATAGCCCGTCCGGAATATTACTCCTTACTTCTCGATCGCTATAATATCAGAGCGGAACTGGCGGCAACAGACCGGGTAGGCTTCCATCGTTATACATACCCCGAAGGCAAGCCTGCTTCTATATTGATTGACTTGCGCGAAGGGAACGGCTCGAATGCCTATGATAGCTATATCCGTAAAATAGACGACTATACAGTAGAAGGCTATCGCTACGTAAGGGGGTGGAGCCCTTCCCGGAAAGTCTATTTTGTGCTGAAGAGCGACAAGAAGATAGAGCAGTTTACAGCCTACGATGATAATACGCCGAAACCCTGGGACCAACTGAAAGTAGCATCCGTAAAAAGCGTCCTCACCTTCGGCAATGTAAAACAAGTAAAGATAAAGGTTGCTATTTCTTCCGTTAGCTGTGCCAATGCAGCAATGAACCTGCAAGAAGAACTTTCTCACTGGGACTTTGACAAGACAGTAAAGATGAGTGCCGGACGATGGAATAAAGAACTTGCAAGAATGACAGTAGAGACGGATGATGAGGCTTCCAAACGTACTTTTTATACTGCGCATTATCATACCATGATTGCTCCTACGCTTTATTGTGACGTGAATGGAGAATATAGAGGGATGAATGATATGATTTATACTGACCCGAAGAAGGTCAACTATACCACCCTTTCTTTATGGGATACCTACCGAGCCCTGCATCCTCTGATGACTATCATCCAGCCTGAAATGGTAGACAACGTGGTCAACTCCATGCTTTCCATCTACCGCCAGCAGGACAAGCTTCCTATCTGGCCTTTGATGAGCGGTGAAACTAATCAAATGCCGGGTTATAGCTCCGTCCCTGTCATTGCCGATGCTTACCTGAAAGGATTTACCGGATTTGATGCGGAAGAAGCATTGCAGGCAATGAAAGCGACTGCCACTTATGAGAAACAAAAAGGAGTCCCTTATGTGATAGAGAAAGGATATATCCCTGCCGATAAAATCCATGAAGCTACCTCGATAGCCATGGAATATGCAGTAGATGACTGGGGAATTGCCGCCATGGCACGTAAAATGGGAAAGACCGGAGATGCGGCAACTTACGCGAAACGTGCGCATTACTATAAAAACTACTTCGACTCTTCCATCCACTTCATCCGTCCGAAGTTGGAAGACGGTTCCTGGCGTACTCCTTATGACCCGGCACGTTCCATCCATACCGTCGGAGATTTTTGCGAAGGTAACGGCTGGCAATATACATTTTTCGCTCCGCAAGACCCGTATGGACTAATCGAGCTGTTCGGCGGTGATAAACCGTTTGTTGCAAAACTTGATGACTTTTTCACCAACAATGACAGCATGGGCGAAGGCGCATCCAGTGATATTACCGGACTTATTGGGCAATACGCACATGGAAATGAACCGAGCCATCACGTCGCCTACCTGTATGCATATGCCGGCGAGCAATGGAAAACGGCAGAGAAAGTCCGTTTCATCATGGATGAATTCTATACAGACCGACCGGACGGTATCATCGGCAATGAAGACTGCGGTCAGATGTCCGCCTGGTATCTTCTTTCATCCATGGGGCTTTATCAAGTGAATCCGTCGGACGGTGTATTTGTTTTCGGCAGCCCGTGTTTTAAGAAAGTCGAAATGAAGGTACGTGGTGGCAAGACATTTACAGTTGAAGCTCCCAACAATAACAAAGAGAATATTTATATCCAGAAAGTTTATTTGAACGGTAAGCCTTATAATAAGAGTTATATCATATATGATGATATTATCAACGGCAGCACTTTGAAGTTTGTAATGGGAAAGAAACCGAATAAGAATTTCGGCAAGGCTCCGGCAAACAGACCGGTTGTTTTGAATAAGATAAATGAATAAGAAGAACATAGTTTTCAATAGGTAATAGGATTCAGATAGTTGTTTGAACGTAGTTTTCAGTCCTCTTCCATAAGACTAACAGGTTTTATAGAAGAGGGCTGAATGTTATTAATGGAAACAATGGAATAGCGAATAGCGTTAAATATGTGCAAAGAGTTTGTACATAACTTGCTTGAATGTGATTGGCTGATTTCTCTTTGAGAATCCAAAAAAAATCCTGCTTTCAAACTCTATTCTTTTCAGTGAATAGGGATGAGAGCAGGATTTGTGTTTTCTATAACCGGCTGTTTGTTATTTCATTGCTTATGGCAGCGGGTTAGCCTTGGCGGGGCGTTTCGGGTCATAAACGGCTACGCCTACCTTGGAGTCTGCACAGCCATAATATAAATACCATTTGTTTTTGAAGTAAACCATTCCTTCGATAAAGACGGTGCCGTCTACATATTGCCCGCTTTTCTCGAAGCTGTCCATCGGACGGAAGAACGGTTCGTCAAGACGGGTGATGAAGCGGGTCGGTTCGTTGGCATCGAAAAGAGCTTGTCCGGCAGCATAGACGTTGGCGGTGTAGCGTTTGTCTCCTCTTCCCGCATGGTTCTTTCCGTTGTAGAGAAGGACGATCCCTTTTGGGGTGTAGATAGCCGGAGGTCCACATTCGGTCAGATGGCTGTCGAAATATCCGTCGCGGGGAGAGAATAGTTTCTTTAGGGAGCCGTCTATGTTGACAACAGGCGTCCAGTTGATTAAATCATCGGAAGTGGCGGCAAATACATGTTCTTCGCCCCAGTACATAAAGTATTGCCCGTTGATTTTCTTGATAAGCTGTTTTCCTTTTACTACTTCCGTCAGGATAGAGCCGGATTTGCATCCCAGGTTAAAGAATTTCCCGTTGTATGCTTTGGCAAAGGCAGGGCCGTGCTTTGTCCAGTCTTTCAGATTGCGGGAAGTGGCTACTGCCAGGCGGGGCACATGGCGGTTCCATTGCGTGTACATCATTACATAAAGTCCGTCTTCTGTCACGGCAACTCGCGGGTCTTCACAGCCACCCGGCCATTCCAGTTCTTTTTGCGAATCATTGTCCGGATAGAACACCGGCGACTTTTCCCGTTTGAAACGCGTGCCATCGGTAGAAGTGGCATAGCCGAGACGGGAAGTGCGGTGACCGATGCCGACACCGGACTTATCTTCTGCACGATACAATACGACAATCTCCCCATTGTAGAGTGTGGCTGCCGGATTGAAGGTGTCATTCGATTCCCAGGCAATGGAATCTTTTGCCAACGGGCAATAAAACTTAGTGTTTTCTATGGGAGATATTACAGGATTGACGTTCTTCGGACGTTCGAAACCGCCGAAAGCCCAATCGGGCAATTTGTTCTCTTTGTTATTGGCAGACTGTCCGTAGGCGGTACAGGTCATCATCGTTGTAGCAAGTAGAAATAAAAAAGTTGATTTCATAATCTATTAATTGGTTTATGAGGACAATTGCTCCTCTACATATAAATTGAAAAAAATAAAAAAATGCTGTCATCTGTCACATGGTTAGATGCAAGTGCTTGATAATGCATGAGTTATTATGTGACAGCATGATGTGATAGCAATGTGACGACAACTGTTGCTGTCACATTGTGTGTGCTTACGGGAAAAGAATTGTTTCCTTATTTGAAACCATAGTTTCAACGGTGAGAAACCATAGTTTCAGCAGTGGGAAACTGTAGTTTCTATTGCTTGAAACTGTAGTTTCAAAGGCTTGAAACTTTAGTTTCTATTGCTTGAAACTCTTGTTTCCGAAGCATGAAACTCTCTGTTTCATACGGTGAAACCAAAAGTTTCAAGGCATGGAACCATTGGTTTCGCCGTATGAATCAATTATCTCATAGGCAAGAGCAGGGTAGGAACTACTGGATACTGTTCAATAAGTCCACTTTTCCTTCGTTGACAAGTTTCAGGATTAACTCCCCGAACAGTGTATTCTGCCATGCAAACCAGGAGCGGGTGAAGTTTTTCGGGTCATTTTTATGGAAGGACTCGTGCATGAAACCTGTTCCGGCATCCGTGTCCATCAGCATTTTGATGCAAGTCTTGATTTCCGCATCGTTCTGGCTGGTGAACGCTTTCATCATAATGCTCATCGGCCAAATCATGTCATATCCGATATGCGGGCCACCGATACCCTCTCCGGCAGTACCTTTGAAGAAGTAAGGATTATCCTCACTCCATACGAATTTGCGGGTATTCTGATAAATCGGGTCGTTCACTTTTACGTCTCCCAGATAAGGCAAGGCGATAAGGCTCGGCACATTGGCATCATCCATTAACAGTTGATTACCGAAACCATCCACCTCGAAAGCATAGATTTTACCATATTTCGGGTGATTGTAAATTGCATACTTTTTCAGGGCCTTTTCCACTTCGTCTGCAAGAACTGTGCATTCTTTGGCTAAATCCGGCTTCTTATTGACCGTAGTCAGAATCTCGGCAGCTTTGCGAAGAGAAGTGACAGCGAAGAAGTTGGACGGAACAAGGAACTGGAAAGTTGTGGCATCGTCGGAAGGGCGGAAAGCGGAAGCAATCAGCCCGACAGGCTTCACAGGATTACCCCAGCCGTCGTTTGTCATGGTGTCGAGCGCACGTTCCGTTTTGCGTTGGAAGCGATAAGGACCTTTGGCGTCGTCCTTGCGTTGCTGCTCCTTGAACGTTTTCAGTACGTTGGCGATGGCTGCGAGCCATTCGTCGGAAAATACACTGGCGTCTCCCGTCGTTTTCCAGTAATGATAAGCCAGACGGATAGGATAGCAGAGCGAGTCGATTTCCCATTTGCGCTCATGCAGTTCGGGCTTCATGGCAGTGAGGTCGCTCATCCATTCGCCTCCTTCGGAGTTCATATTGAAGGCATTGGCGTACGGGTCGATGTTGATACACTTGAACTGGCGGTTGATGACGCCGGCGAGCATCTTTTTCAGTTCCGGATCTTTGTTGGCAAGTTGCACATAAGGCCATACTTGTGCACCGGAGTCGCGAAGCCACATGGCATGAATATCGCCCGTATAAACAAATGTATCGTCCTTGCCGTCGAAATGAACGGTCGTGTCCAGCGTGTTCGGGAAACAGTTCTCGAACATCCACGCCAGCCGGGCGTTAGTCAGCAGTTGCTTGATGTGCGCAATCTGTTGCTCTACGGCTTGCGAGACGAACAGGCGTTTCGCTGCTTCCGGGCGGTTCGTCCGATAGTTGTTGACTTTGGTATTATCTTGTCGGATGATAAAATCACTGCTCTCCATAGCCTGTATGTTGGCTGTGCCCAAGAGTGCCATGGATAAGCAAAAGGCTTTAGTAATATTCATGGTAATAGTTTTTAATTGATTAAATTTCGGCAAATAATTCGATGAGACAGGCATTGTCGAGCAGCCATTTATACTGCTCTTCGTTGTGTCCCGACCAATCCCGGCCTAATAGTCCGTTTTCGTCCCGGTAACTTTCCCAGGCATGCACGGCATTGTCTGCCATGGCATCGACATACATCGGATTCTTGTCAACTTTATACAGGGCTTTCAGTCCTCTGAATAAAATCACGTTGAACCACGCCATGTCTTTATGCACCTTGACTGCCGGGTCTTTCTTGTCGGCTTTTGTACGGAAAAATGCGTCTGTTCCTGCGGCTGTCTGTTGTGCGTCGCGCAAGTACTGTTTGTCCCCTGTTTCCTCGTAAAGCAATACGCCCGCTTGAATCATCTGTCCGCTGTTGTAGGCATATTTGTCTTTGGAGATGTCTCCTTTCAGGTTGATATTGTCCCAGTAAAGGTGGTCGTCAGGGTCGCACAGATGTTTTTTCGTCCAGGCATAAGTCTCTTTCGCCTTTTCCAGATACTTGGCGTCTTTTGTCAGTCGGTACAGTTTGACACCGAGCACTGTCGACGGGGCGTTGGAACAAGTATGCTTCGCCTCTTTCTGCTGTTCGCACCAGAAGATGCCTCCCCCCATTTCATCGCTCCATCCGCTGTAAATATATTGATACAGTGCGACGGCTTTCTTCAAATAAGCAGGCTTGTGCGTCAATTGGTAGTAGTCGCAGTAATCCAGTGCAATCCAGATGTTGTCGTCATAATAACGTCCGTGCTGCCCATACTTGGCAGGATACGACTGGTAGCAGGCTGGCAGGCGGCTTTCGTCCCAATACTGCTCCATTCCCGGAAGAATCCGCTTTTCGAGTATCTTTTTGTACTTTTTATTTCCCGTAGCTTTGTATAGCGCCACACAGCCCGACATCATCCCGGAATACGGCCATAGGAAAGACGCTTTCAGCGTTCCGTTCTGTTGCGTACCGCCTGCCAGATAAGTGATTTTCTGGTCGGGATTGACGGGATACGTTTCTGTCAGTAGCCCGTCATTTGTCTGATACAGATTCAAGACATTATATAGAATCGAGTCGGCAATAGAAAGATAGCGGGCATTTCCTGGAGTCTTTCCTACTGCGGAAGTAAGGCAAAATAGCATACAGGCTGCAAAACATATATTTCTCATAGGAGTATCGGAGTTGGGAATTGAAACTTTCAGGTTATTAGTGAAAAGTGTCAGCCGAATGACGGATAGACGGCACACGGCTGACAAATATTATTTCTGTTGCCGCTCGTCAAACTCCAGTTCCACCTTCACGGGAAAATGGTCGGAAGGCGTGCGTGCCTGGTAAGCCTTGATGTCGATTTCTTCCGGACAGTCGTTCGCCTGCTTCTTCTCGCCGTTTCCTACGATGCTGCGGTATGTATCCGTCAGTACGCCGTATCTTTTCACATGGAAAGACGGCGACACGAACACATGGTCGATACGGCTTTCCGTAAAGCTGTCCGGATCGAAGTCATTGAACGTACCGTTGATGGCATAGCGGAAATCACACTTCTCGTAAGAGTCGCACAATACCCCTTTGCTCACGAAAGCATCATACGACTGGTGAGTCTGGTCGACATTGAAATCCCCCGTCAGGATAGCCGGAAGGTCTTTGCCTTTGCCGAGTTCCTTCATCTTGTCCTGTACGAGGAATGCGCTTTCCACGCGGGCTTTTTTACCGATATGGTCCATGTGCAGGTTGAAGAAAAGGAATTCGAAACCGGTGTCCTTGCATTTGAAATGTCCCCAACTGCAAATACGCGGCAGTACGGCATCCCAACCTTTGCTAGGCACGTCGGGCGTTTCTGACAACCAGAAATCCCCCTTTTCTATCACGTCAAACTTGTCCGTACGATAGAAAATCGCGGAATGTTCGCCTTTCTCTTTGCCGTCGTCGCGTCCTACACCGATATAATCATAACCGGGCAATGCCTCTTTCATGTCCTTCAGTTGATGGATGAAGCACTCCTGCGTGCCGAAAATGTCGAAATCATGGTATTGCACCATTTGGACAATGACCGGGTAACGTTGTCCCCAACCGTTTCCGTTGACGGAGTCGCTGCCGTTGGCGTTTCTCAGATTGTAGGAGGCAACGGTGATGGAAGTAGGCTGATAGTTACTTTGGCAACCGCAAAAGACTATCGCGACAATAGCAATAAATAAAAGGCTTTTAAGTTTCATGTTTTTATAGTTTGTTTGATAGATAATTCTCAGACTTCAAAAGTACGATATTTTATTCAAATGAAAGAGAGTAGGGAGCATCTTTTTCAGTGGTTCCCCGTTGTTTGTCGGGTACAGGGCTCATCCGGAATTGGATATTCGCACCTCGCGTCAACTGGTCGTGTGTAAGATAATTGCGTGAGTACGGCTTTCCGTTCACTTTCATTTCTTTGATGTAGCAGTAGTCGGGCTGGTTGTTATCCGACTTGATAGTGACTGTTTTCCCGTTCTCCAGATGCAGTTTGGCTGATTTGAAGAGAGGAGAGCCTACGACATACTCGTCGGTTCCCGGACAAACAGTGTAGAAGCCTAAGGCGGAGAATACATACCAGGCAGAAGTCTGACCGTTGTCCTCGTCACCGCAATAACCGTCCGGTGCGGCGGTATACAGCTTGTCCATTATTTCGCGTACCCGGTACTGGGTTTTCCAAGGCTCGCCGGAATAGTTGTAAAGATAAACCATGTGCTGAATCGGCTGGTTGCCGTGTGCATATTGTCCCATGTTCATCACCTGCATCTCGCGCATTTCGTGAATCATGCCGCGGCTTTCCATTCCCAGCTTGCCCGGAATTACGAATACGGAATCCATCATGGTATTGAATTCTTTCTTGCCGCCCATCAGGTCGATAAGCCCTTGCGGGTCGTGGAATACACAGAAACTCCAGTGCCAACTGTTACCTTCGCAAAATTCGCCGCTCCAGTCTACCGCGTCGAAGTTGGGGTTGAATACACCTTTATCGTCCTTGCCCACCATCAGTTTGCGTTCCGGGTGATAGACATTCTTGTAGTTCTGTGCGCGCTTTTTATAAATCTCGATTTCGTCGGCCGGTTTACCCAGTTTCTTGCCTAATGCATAGATAGTCCAGTCGTTATAAGCGTATTCGAGGGTGCGGGCTACGTTCTGCCCGATTCCGATGTTGTTGGCTACATAGCCCAGTTGGTTGTAGGACTCATAACCGAGACGGCCGGAAGCAGTCCCGCGGAGATGCGCGTTCGTTCCGTGTTTCAACGCTTCCCAAAGAGTTTCGATGTCATATCCGCGCAAACCTTTGATATAGGCGTCCGCTACAACGGAAGCCGAGTTGTTGCCTACCATGCAGTCGCGGTGTCCCGGTGTCGCCCATTCGGGCAGGAAGCCGCTTTCCTTGTAAGCGTTCACCAGTCCTTCCTGCATCTTCCGGTTCATTGACGGATACATCAGGTTGAGGAAAGGAAACAGACAGCGGAATGTATCCCAGAATCCGGTGTCGGTAAACATATACCCCGGAAGTACTTTGCCGTTGTAAGGGCTGTAATGCATCACTTGTCCCTTCGCGTCTATTTCGTAGAAACTGCGCGGGAAGAGCATCGAACGGTACAGGCAGGAGTAGAACGTGCGCAGGTTGTCGATGTTGTCGTCTTCTATCTCTACCTTGCCCATTTCACGGTTCCATATGTTTCGTCCGCTGCTCACCAGTTGGTCGAAAGTCTTGTTGCCTAGCTCTTTCAGGTTCAGTTCCGCCTGTTCGGGGCTGATAAAAGAAGAGGCGACACGGGCGTGGACGATTTCTCCTTTTTTCGTGGCGAATCCGATGACAGCTCCCGTATGGTTTCCCTTCGCTTCCGTTTCATTAGGGAGAATCCTGTTTTCCGAAACGGTGGAAGTAAACGTAAACGGCTTGTCGAACTGCACTACAAAGTAGTTCTTGAAGTTTTCGGGCACACCGCCGCTGTTCTTTGTCGAATAGCCGATAATCTTGTTCTCTTCGGGAATCACTTTGATGTAAGAACCTTTGTCGAAGGCATCCAGGATGACATAGGAATTCTTCGTTTCGGGATACGTAAAGCGAAACATGGCTGCACGTTCGGTGGGAACGAGTTCGGTAGTCACGTCATGGTCGGCTAGATACACCTTGTAATAATAAGGCTTGGCGACTTCTGCCTTGTGAGAGAACCAACTGGCGCGCCGGTCCTGGTCGAATACCAGTCCGCCGGTAATGGGCATGATGGCAAACTGGCCGTAGTCGTTCATCCACGGGCTGGGTTGGTGCGTCTGCTTGAATCCCCGGATTTTGTCGGCATTGTACGTATATGCCCAGCCGTCTCCCATTTTACCGGTCTGCGGTGTCCAGAAATTCATTCCCCACGGCAGTGCCGTAGCCGGATACGTATTTCCGGTGGACAGTTCGAACTTGGATTGGGTGCCTACCAGTGTGCTGACATAGTCCACCGGATTCTTTACGGCGGAAGATTGCAGGGTGTACAACACGGCACTTCCAAGAAATAGCAAGTGTTTAAATGAAAAATGTGCTTTCATGAACAAATGAATTTATTGATTTGATAATAATTTCTACGACGAAAATAGGGAGAAAAGGAATGTGCTTCCACGAATAGAAAAGCAAAAATGCCTGATGGCGCTAATGTTAACCATTATGGCGTGGAACTTAACTTATATTCCTGCCAGAAAAAAGCGCGAATTATTTTTTTGTTTACCTTTGCCATACATCAAATCTAAGAATGACACGCCATGAATAGACAACCGTTTTTTATCTTTGTTTTAATCCTTAATCTGTTGATACATACGGCTTCCGCCTATGACCTGAAGCAGATTGCAGATAAGGAATATATGTCTAACAGTTCGATTACATCTCTGTGCCAGGACGAACGCGGGCTGATGTGGATAGGTACTTGCGACGGACTGAATATATACGACGGACAGGAAATCGAAGAGTTTAAAACACGTGACAAGGAAGATTACTTATCCGGTAATCTGATTGACAATATTGTATATACCGGTGACGAAATTTACTGGATTCAAACCTACTACGGACTGAACCGGCTGGACAGGCGAACCAACACGATTACGCACTACAATGAGTTTCAGAAACTCTTCTTTATGAACAAGGATATCAATGGCAATCTGTTTATTATCCAGGACAGCAACTGCATCTATTATTATCATAAGAAAGAGGGGGCTTTCAGGAAAATAAATATTACAGGTATTCCCATCTCGGACATCGTAGACTTTTTTATCGACGGCAACAACCGTATGTGGGTAGTGATGAAAGGGTACAACCGTTGTTATGACATACAGCAGGAGTCCGCCTCGGGAGACATCACTTTGCTGCCGCAGAAAACCAGCCTGATTTATCAGACTTCACTGATTTACTGCTTCAATGATGAGCAATCTCTTTATTACATCGACAAGGACTATAACTTCTACGCTTTCCATATCCCGACCAAAAAGAATGAGTTTATCGCCAATCTGGGCAAAGAGATACAGGCACGCGGCAAAATCTCTTCCATTGTTCATTATCACGACAGCTTCTTTGTCGGTTTTCTGATGGACGGCATTCTGTTATTGGAGAAGCAGAAGGGAACGAATACCTATCAGATTCAGCCGTTGCCTGTCAACAGTGGCGTGTTTTGTCTCAAGAAAGACCGTTTTCAGGATATTGTGTGGATAGGTACGGACGGACAAGGTGTTTATCTTTATTCCACCCCTCTCTATTCTATCAAATCAACGGTGCTCAGCAATTACAGCGAGAAGATAGAACGCCCCGTACGTGCCCTTTATCTTGATGAAGACCGTACTTTCTGGGTAGGCACAAAGGGAAACGGCATCTTGAAAATCTATGATTACGAGGTTGATAAGAGCATTTCCGACTGTCGTGCGGAGACGCTGACCACTTCCAACAGTGCATTGGGAAGCAACGCCGTCTATTGTTTTGCCAAAAGTCACCGGAATCTTCTTTGGATAGGCGATGAAGAAGGGCTGAGCTATTATTCGTATAAGGAAAAACGTGTCAGGAATATCCCTATCCGGGTAGCTAACGAAGACTTCAAATATATACACGATATTTACGAAACGGCGGACTCCGAACTATGGTTGGCAAGTGTAGGAATGGGAGTCCTGAAAGCCCGTATTGCCGGAACACCGGATAATCCGGTCATCGTAGATGCCCAGCGTTATGTCATCAACGATGGCGAACTGGGCTCGAACTACTTCTTTACTATCTATGCGGAAGACGAATCCCGTCTGCTCTTTGGCAATAAAGGATATGGGGTGTTCCGCTTCAACAAGACAACGAACGGACTGGAGCCTGTATCTACTCATAAATATGAGAACATGACGCTGAACAATATTCTCGCCATCAGCAAGGACAGCAGTAACAATTATCTTTTCGGCACGAGCTACGGGCTGATAAAATATACCTCGGAGACTTCTTACCAACTTTTTAATGCAAAGAATGGCTTTCTGAACAACACGATTCATGCCATTCTCAAAAACTCATCCGATAACTTCTGGTTAAGTACCAACCTGGGACTAATTAACTTCGATACCCGCCGGAATGTATTCCGTTCGTATGGTTTCGGTGACGGGCTGAAAGTGGTGGAGTTCAGTGACGGAGCCGCTTACCGCGATCCTCGGACGGGTACATTGTTCTTCGGCGGCATCAACGGTTTTGTTGCCATCCGTGCGGACGGTCGTCCCGAACAGCTTTATACACCGCCCGTCTATTTTGATAAATTATCCATCTTTGGCGAACAATATAACTTGGGCGAATTTCTCACCCGGAAAAAGGATACGGAGGTGCTGAACCTGCAGTACAATCAAAACTTCTTTTCTGTCTCCTTTGCTTCGGTGGATTATCTGAATGGTAACAACTGCACCTATTTCTATAAGCTGAAAGGTTTGAGCGACCAATGGGTGAACAACGGTTCGGAGAGCGGAGTGTCTTTTACGAATATGGCTCCCGGCGAATATACGCTGCTGGTGAAATACTATAATAGTGTCTTTGATAAAGAGAGTGATGTCTACTCTTTGGTCATCCGTATCGGCGACCCGTGGTATGCTTCCTGGTGGGCTTATCTGATTTATACCTTGTGCCTGCTTTTGCTGGCTGCCTTGCTGATACGTTCCTTTATCCTGCGCTCCAAACGCAAGAAGCAGGAATTGCTGAACGAAATAGAGAAACGTCATCAAAAGAATGTCTTTGAATCCAAACTCCGCTTCTTTACAAATATCGCTCATGAATTTTGCACGCCGCTGACTTTGATTTACGGCCCTTGCGGACGCATCCTTTCGTCCAACGGACTGAGCAAGTTTGTGGTAGACTACGTACAGATGATTCAGACCAATGCCGAGCGTCTGAATAACCTGATTCATGAACTGATTGAATTCCGCCGTATCGAGACGGGCAACAGGGAAGTGCGTATTGAAACGTTAAATGTATCGTCCATCGTAAAAGGAATAGCCAGAACCTTTGTCGAAATGGCGAAATCGAGAAATATTACTTTCCTGAGCAAGATTCCCGAACAGGTGATGTGGAACTCGGACAAAGGCTTCCTGAATACAATCATTATCAATCTGATTTCGAATGCATTCAAATATACTCCCGATGGGCAAAGCATTAAGATTGAAGTGGATACGGCTGAGGAAGGTGTATTGGTGCTCCGGGTAGCCAATGAAGGAAGTGCCATCAAGGAAAAAGATTTCCAGCATATCTTCAACCGCTATTCTATCCTGGATAACTTTGAAAATCAGGATGAGAAGAACTTCTCCCGTAATGGATTGGGGCTTGCCATCTCCTACAATATGGCGAAGTTGCTGAACGGCACGCTGAAAGTGGAAAATACGCCTGACGGATGGGTGATGTTCACATTGACCTTGCCTGTCATGGAGCCGACTACCGGAGCAACGGCAACAAAGCGGATTACTTCGGAATATATTCCGAAGATAGACACACAGCCTGTTCTGAAACTTCCTCATTATGAGTTTGATAAGATGCGTCCTACCTTGTTGGTGGTTGATGATGAAATAGAAATGCTGTGGTTTATCGGTGAAATCTTCTCCGGTGACTTTAATGTAGTAACCCTGCAGGACCCTGAGCGGGTGGAACAGGTGATGAACGAAGTTTATCCGAATGTGATAATCTGTGATGTCATGATGCCGGGAATCGGTGGCATTGAACTGACCAGGCGGATTAAGGCGGTGAAAGAGACGGCACATATACCTATCATCATAGTTTCCGGACGACATGAGATGGAAGAGCAGATGGCGGCTCTCTCGGCAGGTGCGGAGATGTATATCACGAAACCGTTTAATGCGGAATATCTCCGCATATCGGTGGGGCAGGTGATGGAGCGTAAGGAAGTGCTGAAAAACTATTTCAGTTCGCCCATCAGTTCCTTTGAGAAGTCGGACGGCAAGCTGACACATAAGGAATCGAAGAAATTCCTCCAGTCTGTCTTGAAGATTATCAATGATAATATAACGAATAAGGAACTGACCCCGCGTTATATCGCCGACCGGCTGGCAATCAGCCCGCGTAGCCTTTACCGGAAAATGGAAGAAATCGGTGAAGATAGTCCGACGGATCTGATAAAGGAATGTCGTTTGCATATCGCCAAGGATTTGCTGCTGACGACTAAAAAGACTATTGATGAAATAGTATTCGATTCAGGGTTCTCCAATAAGGTAACTTTCTTCAAAGTGTTCCGTGAAAAGTACGAGTGCACGCCAAAAGAATTTCGGATGAAACATTTGGAAGAGGTTCGGCAATAGGCTGTAGTGGGGGATTTTCCGAGAAAAAGAAGAAGTAAATATCCGTGTTAATATGGTAAATATCCGTGCCAAAAAGTAAAAAAGTAGAGTTTGATTTCTTTTGGTAGAGTTTAGTGATTTTATCTTTGCTTCATCGAAAATTTAAGTAGATAAAATCGAAAGTATTAATTTATTAATCTTTAATCTAATGAAAAGGAAACTTAGTTTTTTATTCCTGTCAGCATTGGCCCTTCCATTTTTTATGGTTTCGTGCAGTGATGATAAAGAAGAACAGGAGGTGAAGCCGGCAACTGACTTGGTGGTCGATAATAATTCGGTGACATTACTGCAAGGAGACGAAATTACGGTAGGTATTACTTCCGGTAATGGAGATTATTATGTGAAACCATTTGATGAAAGTATAGCGACAGCTACGGTCAGTGGTAATAAAGTAACAATTAAAGCTACGGAGAATAGCCGGCTTGAAGAAAATAACCGCATCGAAACAACTGTATTAGTAGTAGACGGACGCAAGAAAGTGGCTAGGATTCAGGTTCAGGTAGCCAAACTTTGGGACTTGACGGCAGATGTACCGGAAGAAGGCTTCGATTTGTTTATCGGTGAAAAAAGAATGGTGAAAATCCTGACTGGTAATGGTAATTATGAGATTTCCATTCCCGAAGGTGCCGACAAGTATATCGAAGTGGGCGAACTCTCCGGTCAGGTATTCCCCGTAACTGCCAAATTTGAAACAGGAGCAGAACCTGTCGAAATTACGATTACTGATAAAAAAGGTAAGACGGTAGTTATTCCTGTGGTAGTAAATATCGTTGACTTGACGCTGAAAGCCAACGAAGCGGTTTTTGCGGAGCCGGATGCCGAGTCTCAGTATATCGAGATTGAAAAAGGGAATGGTGGATATAGCTTTACTTATCAGGTGGGAGACGGCGAACCGACTACGGAGGCTACCGTTGTAGAAGCTACCGAGAAAGAGAATCTGATTACGCTGAAGCCGAAAGCAAGAGGGGATGTAAAGGTGATTGTGACCGATCAGAAAGGTTCGTCAAAAGAAATTGCGGTAAAGGTAAATCCGTATGAAATCAAGTTGGAAGATAATGCGACTTCATTAACTATCAACGGATTTGATAATTCAAAAGAGATTGCAATTTCCCGTGGTAACGGTGAATATCAGTTAGCGCCATTGACGGATGATAATAGGAAGTACTTGAAATCAGCGGAAATAGATGAAAACGGTCATCTGAAAATTGAAGCTAACTGGCTGGGAACTACTACGCTTATAATTACGGATGCTGCCGGGAAGAAGTTGGACTTACCGGTTACTGTCATGCCGATGGCAACCTGCCTCGACTCTGACCGTTGCTTTAAGATTGACATCAAGAAATTTGTAGAAGGTAACCAGGCTTTGGATAATATGCAACAACTTACTTTTGAGATGGTATTTTATCCGACATACTCACGTGCTTTGCAGTCGTTTATCGGGTTGGAAGGTGTTTTCCTGCTTCGTTGCGAATCCAATGGGGATACTGATTTGCGCTTTGAAATAGCTACCAAAATCCATAAAGATCCCAATAACTTGAATGGGGATAAATACAATGACCCCCGTTTCCGCAGTCAGCAGAAAATGGGCAATGACCGTCAGGGAAACGGGAAATGGTATCATATCGCTATTGTGTTTGATGGAACACAGGGCAGTACAAAGGAGGCTTACAAGATGTATATCAATGGTGTGCGTGAAACGCTGACTCCTGCAAGCAGTGATTATGAAGATGTACGGCCCGATCCGTATTTGGTTCTTTCTTCCGTATCCGGTGATAACGCCTTGATGATTGGACGTTCGGGTAATAGTGAATTCCGTTTGGGATATTGTGCCGTTGCTCAGGCGCGTATGTGGAAAGTTGCCCGTACTGCAGAGCAGATAAAAGAGGATATGTGTAAATACTACTCTCAGGAAGAAGCTAAGGCGAATACTGATTTATTGGGTTATTGGATACCGTCTAATGGTGTTGGTGATATCAGTGTTTTCAAGAACTATGGTTCTGCAGGCGACGGATTGGATGCAGTGGTTTATAACAACGGTAAGAGTATAAGTCCTGTCACTTTCCCTGACCGCTATAAACGAGTGGAATGTCCTCATTCATACTAAAAACAAGGAATACAATAATATGAGAAACAATATGATTACAAAGAACCTAATCAAATTTGCCCTGCTGTTTTTTCTTATCGGAGTGACGGCTTGTGACAATGAACTGAATCCGGGATTCGACCCGGACGATTATGAAGCGATTGTTCCGCCTGAACCAGTACGTACGATGGACGCTATGGCTAGCGGTGAACGAGTGGTGCTTTCGGGAGCTTCACTGACGGACATCATCCTGAAATGGACGCCTACTGAGAAACACGGTAATACAGTATATCGTTACGAAGTGCTGATTGATACGATTGGCGGGGATTTTACGGAGCCGGTAGAAACTATCTTTTCCGACAATAACGGCTTGGAACCTCAGCTTACTTTGACGCATTATCAAGCAAATACGATTGGCAAACTTGCCAAGTTCCGTTGCAACACAAACGGAACACTACGTTGGAAAGTACGTGCCTACTGTGGATTGGATCAGGCAATCAGTAGCCTGGAAGGTTATTTCGTAATATTTATGATGGACGGCATTGACGATGTGCCTTCGGAGAATGAACCGGTTTATATCACAGGTATCGGTACGGAAGATGACGGGGACGAAGCGGAAGCGTTGCAGATGCTCCGGCAGAACGAAGGAATTTATCAGACTTTCGTTCAGTTGAAAGCAGACCAGCCGTTTATCTTTATGTCAACGGTAGAGGGACGCAGATGCTATTACTATGTAGACGACAATGGCTTGTTGCGCGAACGCAATGACGGTGAAGAGTATACGGTGACCGTTCCGAAGTCCGGCATTTACCGTATTACTATCAATATGGGTGAACAAACCATCAGTTATGATGAAATAGGAGCAGTCTATCTCTATAACCATTCGGGCGGATACCGGCAGAACTTCGACTACTTGGGATATGGCAAGTGGGGCGTGAAGAATTATACTGCACGGAAACAGACAGAAAGTTGGGCAGGAAGCGGTGAAACCCGTCATAGCTTTAAGATGGAAATCAACGGGACGACTTATCGTTGGGGACATAAGGAGAAAGATAAGAGTCAGCCCAACTTGGCTACCGATGCCGGCTATTACAACTTGTATCAATTGGCGTTGGGTACCGATCCTTGGGATTACAGTTTCTGTTATTGTGACGAACTGCTTCAGTGGGGCGCAATACAGGGAAATGTGTATTATGCAACGGTAAAAACAGATGTTACCCTTTATTTCAATGCTGAATTTGGAGTCTATACTCATCGTTGGGTGGCTTCGGAAACCAATGAAGATTAAAACTGAATAATAATATGAAGAACTATATAGTATCATTTTCAAAAAAGGCTTTGCTCTTGGGCGGTGTTACGTTAACCATGTTCGCTGCTTGCGACGACGGCGAATTGAGTGACATCTACAAAGGGAATTCATCCGGCGAATATGTGTCGGATGTAAACTGGACGGATGCTGCCAATACAAGTACAGAAACTTACATCAAATATTTCTTTGAGAATGCTGGCGGACGGGATACTTTCTGCGGAAGCATTTATTGGGAAAAACCGAATACACCGGAAACCGGAGAACCTACAAGTACAGGGGGCAGCGGCGGATGGTCGCAGGGACATGCGCTGGATATAGTCATCGACGCTTATATCCGTCATGCAGACAATCCTGCTTATCAGGCCGATTTGTATGAGAACATAATGAAACCGTTCCTTCCGGCTTTTGACGACTGGAATGAGCATTGCGGTTATGGTGGCAAGGACTTCTGGAATAACTTCTATGATGATATGGAGTGGATGGCATTGGCTTGCCTGCGGGTGTACGAGCTGACGGGCGACGAAGACTATTACAGTGCCTTGATGAAAATGTGGGATCATATCAAGGAAGCCAAGAATGACTATAAAGGAGTAGGCGGCATGGCATGGAAAACGGATGCGCCGGCTTCACGTATGGCTTGTTCAAATGGCCCCGGTTGTCTTTTGGCTATGAAACTGTACAAGCTGACTGTCAAAGAAGCGAAAGAGGGATGGGAGGATAAGGCGGCTTATTATCTCAACTTTGCCAAAGAGGTGTACAACTGGATGACTGCTTATCTGTGTGACACGTCGACCGGACAGGTATATGATAACTTGGGAATCAAGGATGACGGCACTCCGGGTGACCCGGATAAAGTGGCTCTGTCTTACAATCAGGGAACATTCATGGCATCTGCTCTGGCACTCTACAATGCCACCGGTGAGGAGGAATATCTCCGTAACGCTGTTGCTTTCGGTTCTTATCAGGTGAATAAGAAAATGGATTCCAATTATCCGGTATTCAGCGGGGAGGGTAATTCCGGTGATAATCTTTTGTTCCGGGGAATCTTTGTCCGTTATTTCCTGGATATGGTGAAACAACCTGTCAGCAGTGTTTATCCGGAAAAGACCAGGAATAAGTTTATTGCCGCATTACGGAGTTGTTCCGATGTACTTTGGACACTGGCACATCCGGAAGGATATTATGTATGGGAATACGATTGGGCGAAAGCTCCGAAGTTCGGCAATCGCGATAACAGGGAAGACCGCCTGACGATTTCTTTGAACGCAGAGGTTCCCGGAGCGACAATGATCGAGATTCGTGCCCGTTATGAGGACTGGGTACAGGGCAAGGCTTCCGAAGAGGCCAACTGGGTTGGCCCGGAATTTGGGAAGAAAGCAGGGGAATAAGATTGATTCATTACACATAGAAAATCGAAAATAAAAATGATACATATAAAAAGAAATATTTGTCTGATGGCTGTTTCTTGCGCTTTGCTGGCAGGTATCCCTGTACAAAGTATGGCGCAGACAGGCAGAGCCGCAAGGACACAGGCTTCGCAAAACAATAAGATAACGATATCGGGTACGGTATTGGATAAGACGACAAATGACCCGTTGATTGGTGTGTCTGTTGTGGTAAAAGGAGTAGCCAATGCGGGAACGATTACGGATATGGATGGTAAGTTTACGTTGAAGTTGCCATACGCGGAAGCTCCGCTGGTATTTTCTTACTTGGGTTATCAGCCGCAGGAAATTGTTCCCGGTGCCAAGAAAGACTTGACGGTCTTATTACAGGAAGATACGAAAGCCTTGCAGGAAGTTGTGGTGGTAGGTTACACCAAGCAACGCAAGGAAACGATGGTCGGCTCGGTAGCTACCATTACAACGAAAGACTTGACGCAAAGTCCGACCGCCAATATCAACAATGCACTTGCCGGACGTCTGCCGGGATTGGTTGTGAACCAATATGCGGGTGGTGAGCCGGGTGTTGACCAAAGTGAATTGTTCATCCGTGGTAAAGCTACTTACGGCAATCAGAGTGCTATTGTCATTGTTGACGGAATTGAACGCGACATGAGTTATCTGGCACCGGACGAGATTGAAACATTCACTATTCTGAAGGATGCTTCCGCGACTGCCGCTTACGGTATCCGTGGCGCGAACGGTGTAATCGTGATCACAACCAAACGTGGTAAGGCCGCCGAGAAAGCAACTGTAAACCTGAAAGCCTCTGTCGGTATCAACCAACCTATCGGATTCCCCGAATATTTGGGCTCTGCCGATTATGCTACCTTATATAATGAAGCGCGACTGAATGACGCCAAGATGACAGGCGCAGACATTAGCAGCCTGAATCTTTTCTCTCAACAGGCTATCGACAACTTCCGCCGTGCAAAAGGCGACAACTCCGACGGGCTGGGGTATGACTGGGATTATTATGATTTCGCCTTCAAACCGGGTATGCAGGAAGATGTCAGCCTTTCTATCCGTGGAGGTACGGACAAGGTGCGTTACTATGTGCTGGCTAATTATTTTTCACAGGGCGGTAACTACAAATATTCGAATGCCGGTGAATATAATTCGCAGACCAGATTTACCCGTTACAACTTCCGTTCGAATATTGACATTAATATTAACCGCTATCTGAGTACACGTCTCGACCTGGGTGCCCGTATTACCGACCGTAATGCACCGGGTACTACTGCCGGGCGACTGATGACTATCTGTGCTACGCAACCGCCGTATCTGCCTATCTTGGTAGAGGAGAACTCGCATCCGCAGAATGAAGAATATATTCAGCAGAACTCCCGGGGCATGCTGTATGGTGACAACATCTATCGCTATAATATATTAGGTGAGCTGAGCCGTACCGGTTATCTGAATGAGAAGAATACCTATCTGAACGGTAGCTTTGCCATGAACCTGGATATGGGATTCCTGACAAAAGGGCTGAAAGCGGAAGTGATGTTTTCTTATGATGCTTCCGAAGGACGCTGGATCAACCGCAAGCTGGATACTTATAAGGACGGATACCGTGAATATCCGAAATATGCGACGTTTATGCCGATTGAAGGTTCGGATGCCTATATGGCGGGCGGACATTATACCGGTGCTTACAAGACAGGTAATAAATACGACATCGACCAGACTATCGGCAACGGATTCAGCCATAATGCTTCCGACGGACGAACGTATATACAGGCACGTGTGGACTACAACCGTTTGTTCAACGACCGTCACGAACTGACAGCGATGTTGCTGGCAAACCGTGGCAACCGTACTGTTAATAATGAACTGGCTTATCATAGCCAGGGTATCACCGGACGTTTTGCCTATTATTATAATCAGAAGTACCTGATGGAGTTCAACTTCGGTTACAATGGTTCCGAGAACTTCGCTCCGGACAAACGTTACGGATTTTTCCCCGCAGGTTCTATCGGCTGGGTGATTTCGGAAGAGTCTTTTATGAAGAAGGCTTCCTGGATCGACTTCTTGAAGGTAAGGGCTTCTTATGGTTTGGTAGGTAGTGACAACGTGAGCAGCCGTTTCCCTTATTTAGCTTTCTACGGTAGTGGTAGCAGCTATGATTTCGGCAATAATTTCGGAACGAACGTGGGTGGTACTTCCGAAGGAAACCTGGCAAATGAAAGCCTGACTTGGGAGAAAGCCCGCAAGTTGAATGTAGGTATTGACTTTACTACCTTGAACCAGCGTTTGGCATTGACTGTCGATGCTTTCTATGAATATCGGTTCGATATTATTACGGATATGAATAGTGACGGTATCATGGGATATCCGGACATTGTAGGTAAGGATGCGGCTTTACAGAATTTGGGTGAGGTCAGCAACCGTGGTGTGGACATCGAATTGAGCTGGAACGACAAGATAGGAAAGAATTTCCGTTATTATATTCGTCCGAATCTGACCTTCTCCCGCAACCGCCTGGAATATAAGGCGGAAGTAGCCCGTAAGAACTCCTGGCGTAAAGAAACGGGCAAGCGCCTGTATGAGAACTTTGTCTATGTATTCGACCACTTTGTGGCCGATCAGGAAGAGGCCGACCGCTTGAATAAAATCGGTTATCAGCCATGGGGGCAGTTAATTCCGGGAGATGTCGTTTACAAGGATTTGGATCGCAATGGGGTGATTGACGATGAAGACCGTACGGCTATGGGAAATCCGCGTAGCCCGGAGCTTATGTTCGGTATTCCTTTCGGATTCCAGTATAAGAATTTCGACTTTAGTGTATTGTTGCAGGGAGCCACCAAAACATCTATCCTGTTGAATGGGGCTGCTGTATTTGACTTCCCGCAGTTCGAGCAAGATAAGATCGGGCGTGTGAAGAAGATGCATCTTGACCGTTGGACACCGGAAACGGCTGCTACGGCAAAATATCCGGCTTTGCACTACGGAACGCATGATAACAATAAGAATGGAAACAGCAGCCTGTTCCTGTATGACGCTTCCTACCTTCGTCTGAAGAATGTGGAAATCGGTTATAATGTATCGCCTAACTGGTTGCGTAAGTTCCATGTACAGCAGGCACGTATCTATGTGCAGGGCTTGAATCTGTTGACTTTTGATAAACTGGGTGATGTGGACATCGACCCGGAAACGAAGTCCGGTGACGGTGCTTCCTGGTATCCGATTCAAAAGGTATTCAACTTCGGTATTGATATTACATTCTAAAAACAGTATAGAAACATGAAACAGTTATATAGATTTTCAGCAATCGCTTTATCGCTTCTGACGTTGTCTTTCGCTTCGTGCAATGATTACCTCGACCGGGATGATGATGATAACATTACGGAAGCGGATGTGTTTGCCCGTTATGAGAAAGTAAACGGACTGGTATCGGATGTGTATGCCAAGGCGAAGAAAGCCGACCGTCCGCTGGTGTTTTTCGAACACTTCAGTAACAGTGCCATTACGGACGAATGTGAAGGTACTAACGTAGAAGGGAATATTACGAATAACTTCAATAACGGTGCCTGGAACCCGAACTCCTTGCCGGGTAGCTGCGGTCAGTACTGGGAAAGTTTGTATGAAGGAATCCGTAAGGCGAACTTGATTATAGAAAATGTGGCGAAGTATAATACGCCCGATAATCCTCAACAGGACGGTGACTTGCGTAACCGTATCGGAGAAATGTATTTCATGCGCGGTTATTTCCATATGTTGCTGTTGCGTATGTACGGAGAAGCTCCGTATATTGATTATGTAGTTCATGCCGGAGATAATATGGATTTCAAGAAGGAGTCTGTTCATACGATGGTGGAAAAAATTGTTGCGGATGCACAGACTGCGTATGGTATGGTGCCCAATAAATACGTGAAGACCTCTGAAAACTTCGGGCGTGTGGATAAGGGTGCTTGCTTGGGACTGATTTCCTTTGTCCGCTGGATAGTGGCGACTCCGCTGTGGAATGGGGCTTCCCAATATGGATACAACTTGCGTCGTGTGTTCGAGAATGAATATACGTATGACATCAACCGGTGGAGAAGGGCGAAGGAAGCGGCTAAGGCTGTACTGGATTTTGAAGTTGGTGGTACAAAGCGTTATTCTCTTTATATGAAACATGACGCAAATGATTTCAAAGACCCGGCGGACGGCAACTTGAATGATAGCCGTGTGTATGCCCGCCTGTGGGATATGTTCTATGATATGGATGCGTTTGCCAACGAGTATGTGTTCTTTATGACGAAGAGCAAGGACCAGGCCTGGCAGGGAGATATTTATCCGCCCAGCCGCGAGGGAAGTTCCCGTCAGCAGCCTGTACAGGAACAGGTGGACGAGTATGAATATATCGTAGGTGATTACGGTTATCCTGTATATTCGGCGGAAGCGCGCAAGGGCGGTTATGATGATGCGAATCCGTATGTGAAGGGAACTCGTGACCCACGTTTCTATCGGGATATTATCTATCACGGTGCTCCTTACCGCAACAATAAGAATGAATCGAAAACACTGAATACTGCCAGCGGTTCTGATAAGATAGGAGCAACTAATGCGACGACTACCGGATATTACTTGCGCAAATTCCAGCAGGAGTCCTGGAACAAATCCGGTAACTTCAGCATCAATGCGCCTGCTATCTGGCGTCTGCCTGAATTTATCTATATCTATGCGGAGGCTTGCAATGAGCTGGGAGAGGATTTGGATGAGGCTTATAAATTGGTAAATACCGTCCGCGAACGTTCGTTCATGAAACCGATGCCACCGGAAGTTAAGTCCAATCAGCAGTTGATGCGTGAATATATTCAGCGCGAACGTCGTGTGGAGCTCTTCTATGAAGGCAAACGTCCCTGGACTTGCCGTTTGTATCTGGAACCGACGAGCAAAGAAGAATTGGCTAAAGAGAGTCTTTGGAAATCCAGCGGCAGCGACAACTCAAAACGTACGCAGAAATACTGGGCGGCAAACAACGGAGCGTTGCCCCGTTGCCAAAGGATGATTAACGGAATGCGTCCGGTGCAGGATGAGAATGGTGCTATTACTGTAGACGGTGTAAAATATAGAATGGAACGTTTCTGTGTGGAAGAACGTACGTTCTCCATTCAGCATTATCTGTTCCCGATTCGGCAGAGCGAATTGCAGAAGACACCGTCTATTGAGCAGAATCCGGGATGGTAAACCGATAGGAATGTATAACTTTAAAAAGAAAATCAGATGAAACGAATCTATACATATATGTGTCTGTTGCTTTTATCGGTATTGTCGTTTGCCGTTGCCGGTTGTGACGATGATGACGATGACGATATTGCCAAGGACCTGATAGAATTGATAGTGAATAAACCGGTGATACGTATCGGGCAGAATGAAGAGACCAAAGTGAATATAGTGGTTGGAAACGGAAATTACTCAGTGAGGAGTTTCAATACTGCTATCGCAACGGCTACGGTTTCCGGTGAGGTGGTTACGGTGAGAAGCGGCTCGCAGAATGGAGCCACTACGGTGGAAGTGATGGATGGTGAAGGAGTGATTGCCAATATTTCGGTCAATGTAGGGGTCTTTGAACTGGAAGTGAATGAATCTCAAGTTACGTTGGAAGTGGGGGACGAAAAACAGTTGATTGTCAGCATGGGAAACTTCTCCAGTAATGATGAATTGTCTTATACGGTGGGTGATGAAACGATTGTCGGCATGGTCAATACTGATGTGTTCCGTCCTTTCTATACATTGACGGGGTTGAAGAGCGGACATACCACGGTGACTTTCACTGACCATAAGGGAAAGCAGGCTACGATTCAAGTAACAGTGAATCCTATCTCTATTGATGTATCCAACCTGACTCCGAGAGTCGGTGTGAACAACAAGGTGATGATTACTGTAGAAAAAGGAAACGGAGGTTATAGTCTTACAGCGGAAGATGATGAGATAGTCGGTGTTCAGCAGGTGGATGATACCCGTTTCAATCTGATTGGTAAGAAGGCAGGTGTCACCACAGTGGTTGTCAAAGACCAGGCAGACCAGGAATTATCTTTGACTGTAACAGTGGTACTGGCAGATAGAGTGGCGAACTTGGGTAGCAGCAATTATTTCCATGTACCGTTTACGTATAATGGGGTGGCGGACGAATCGCTGAAGAGTGTGAGCACAATCACGTTTGAGGCTCGTTTCAATATTGAGTCGTTGAATGGAAGCGGTGATGCGCAGATTAATACGGTGATGGGAATCGAGAAAAACTTCTTATTGCGTGTGGATGTTCATAAGAACGATAGTGATACGGAATCACGTTATCTTCAGTTGGCAGCAGACGATAAAGGTAAAATCCGATATGAAGGCTCCACTAAGATAGAGACTAATAAGTGGTATGATGTTGCCGTGGTTCTGGATGATAGCAAGAGTGGCAGTGACCGGATTGCCTTGTATGTGAATGGTGTGAAGGAAACGCTCCAATATACAAGTGGCACACCGGATGATTTGAAGAATATTAACCTGACTTCCAACTTCTACATCGGTCAGTCTGACAGCAAACGCCGCTTGAATGGTGCTATCAGTTACGCCCGTATCTGGACGAAAGCATTGACGGAACAGCAGATTGCAGACCAAAGTGGCAAGATACTGAATGAGGAAGCGGAAGGAATGATTGCCAACTGGTTGTTCAATAATGGAAACGGAAATATTAAAACATTTGTTTCTTTAGCGGACAAGAGCTTTGAAGCTGAAGCGGCAAGTGTGGTTTCTACGTGGAAAGCCGACCCGATATTGACAGTGGAATAAGAAACGAATAGAAAGAACAAAAAAGCCATCCCCGGAATAGACGAAGTAGGGATGGCTTTTTTTGTAGTGTGCTTACTATTGTTCGGCAGACTATGTCCTGCTTGTTGTTGGCAAGGTTATTCCTTGACAGGCTCAGCCGGTTTGTCTTTGGATGCAGTGTCTTTCACTACTGTATCATTGACAAAAGCGGTTGGTGCACTCAGTTCCGTTTTCACAGGTTCGTCTTTGGTTACAGTATCTTTCACTACTGTATCATTAACGATAAGTGCGGCATTAACTCTTGCTTGGGCTGTCACAGCTTCTGCGGAGTTCTGAGCCTTAACAAGGAATGAACCACCACAAACAAACATAAACATTGCTACTACTAATACTAATTTCTTCATAATCGTTTGCTTTAATGATAATTAGACATATGTTTTCAATTCTCTTTGGAGTTAAGGAATCGGTTATTGCTTTTACATTAACTCTTAATAAAGATCAAAGTACGTGCCAAAGGAAATAAGGAGTTTGTAAAGTGTTGATAAATAATAAAATAATGAAGAAATAGGATGATGAGTGTATGTGGAAAGCAATGGGGAATGTGTGGAAAGTGTGGCGGGGAGTGTGGATTTATTCCACACTCCCCGCCACACCGGTACGATTCCGAAACAAATTCACCGTTATCGCTCATAAAGATGATAATAGTGTTGTCGGCTTCTTCATTCTTCTCGAATATATGATTGCCTTCATTCAATAGGTGTGTTTCAGTCAAAACAGTGTGGGAATGAAACAAACTCAAATGTTTGATAATGGTGAACTTATTCTTGTGAGTTTGGTATCCCCGGCGTTCCTCCTGTCAGTGCTTTGGAAGAATTCCAGTTTTTTTTGATTGAAGAAAGTAATTCCGGTGAAGCCTTTTCGAGAGATATGCCTTGATGTCTTTTATCACCCGAACTGTGCATGGATTCATAGTAGCTGCATTTGTCGATAAGCCGTGACTTTTCCTCGTTAGTCATTATGGCCAGATGACTGTCTTCATTAGTCAGTTTGGGGAAGTTGGATATTTCTATGATTGTTTCTTCGTTAGCTTTGTGCTTTCTGATAAGGGTAGCGGCTGATTTCGTAAGGCATATATAACCGTAAGGGGGAACGCTTATTTCCAGATTGCCGTCCGTCTGTTGCAGGATAACAGTAGACTTGGTGGTTGTGGTGTTCGCCCCTGCATCTACATATCTCATAAGCTTTAATGACGGGACAGAGACGGCAGAACCGGACGGGTTATAGAGTTCTATATATTCTGCCCCGTCTGTTGCATTATCATACATTACTTCGTTGAACAATAAAATCCCTTTTACTTCTGCCGGATAATCAGGCGGAACGGGGACAGGGTCTACGGGGGTATCCGGTGTTCCGTCGGGTTTTGTCGTTGTTTCCACATCGTTCGATAACTGCACATGATGAAATGTGAATCCTTGGCTGCGAGTTTTTGTATAGACACAATATATACCTGAGCAGGCAGAGCTTTGTATATCGGTGTCTTTTACCTGCTTCTCTTTGGTGTACTCATTTTCTGATTCCAATCGTGTCCAGAAAGTCCAGTAACCGTTGTTGTCACATTCTGTTTTTATGTATAGTTTCGGTGAATTATTTCCTTTCATCAATTCTCTTCCCGAAGCTAATAGTTTCCGTTGCTCACCATTCTGACGGTAAAGTGCTACATTGTCTTTGGCTCCACCTATTTGTACATAATAACCGTTCAAATTGCCGGACAGTATATTGGAAGAGGATGCTAAATAAAACCGTGCGTAATTATTAGCAGATGGATTGAAGGTGAGATGAACTCCAAATTCCCAACGGGTATTTCTTACGGTAGTGGACGGGAAGGTAATAAATGCAGTTCCACCGTCTTCTTGTGGAGCATCCAGACGCACTCCTTCTTTGGCATTGATAGTGAATTTATCCGTTTCTCCTTCCCAGGGGAGTTCTGCGGTGGCATTATCTTCCTCTTCTAGATAGGTTTCCTTTTCTTCGTCATCGGCAGGGAGTGAACAACTATAAATCAGAGTCATGAAAAGACTTGAGAGGAGAAGTGCTTTGTAAATTCTCATACGTTTTTTAATTTGAGTTTTTTCGTTTTACCGTATTTGTTTGTGTATAATGCAGAAGCAATTGCGGTTTTAATAGTTGAATGAGTTGACAAAGGTAGACTTTTTTGTTGGAAAAAGACCATATTTATTGAAGAAATAATTGTAAATCCTTTTGTTTTTTTGTAAATGCGTGGAAAGGAAACAGTGAGGGGTTATCAAAAGTCATATCTGATTTATTGACTTTTGATAACCCCTCACTGATGTTACATTCAATATTGAGACATTATTCGAAGCGTGGCATTACATATTTATCAGTGTAAGATGTGAACGTAATACCTGGCATGGAATGAACGTTCGATTTGTTCTCCAACTTCTTTATCAACGAATAATCGTTGGCATCCAATGCGTAATAATTGTCTGAAGCCGGAGTTGTCACGCGGACTGTCCAGTCGAACATATTACCGATGATGGTGAGCGCATCTGTTTTTGGATCAAATGCCGGAATCCCAGTTTTTACGATTTCATATGTCCGGTTCTGCAACACATAGAAAGCGTTGTTGACATCGGTCATAAAAGCAAGTGTCTTTTTGTTTCTGAACTCGGTCAGATACAGATGTTCTAATGTCAGGCCTTCAGGCAAGGTGATGGCACGGACATACGGGCGTCCTTTCACCTGTTTCAGATGAAACAGACGACGGTCTGTGTCCAACAGAAGATAACCTTCGTCATACTCCTTTTTTACCGTCGGATTTCCTACGATCTCCGTTGCCGGAAAACGAAAATCCTTCTTAGTCATAGCTTCGGTAAACTGAAGGCTTTTATCTTCCTTCACGCTGTTGGTAGCCATGTCGATAAATTCGATCCTTTTGGAGGTGATACGGAATACGTCATCCGGCATTTTCAGGTCTACACGTCCTGACATAGATTCCATCAGCGGGTAAAGTCTGATAGAAGGCGTGTTTATATCCGAAGGTACACTACGGAAGTTGAAGTTTTCCGTCTGCACCATTTTGGGAGTCACTGCGATTCCTTGAATGGTATCCGGAAAACGCTCATCAGACATCAACTGGCGGAAATAAAACATAGGCAGGATGCTGTCGAAAGCAGCTTCCGAATAAATGTTTCCTGCAAGGTCACGGCGCACGGTTCCTTTCCCTTCTTCTTGTCCCATCTGGGCGAAATCGCCAATTACGAAACTATACAGGGTAAAGGGAGTCTTTTCCGGCTTTACGATAAAGAAATTGTAACACCAAGGCAACTGCCAAAGCAGCAGAAAAGCGATGGTTACATATAATAGTATGGTACTGAAACGTCTCATTTCTCAATCTTTTAATATTTAATCTTTTATTTTTATTGGTTAATCCTGTTTTCCAGCTTTGAACCGTACGATAGAGAGCCACGAGAAAGAGGCTGTCAACAAAGTATAGACCACTAAATAAGGGAGAAACTTGTTGTATGCTTCCGGTGTAGGCGACAGGAAGAAGATTCGGAGTAACAATACTGCGATAATGAGATTCAGGATACGGCGTTTCCATGCCGGTTCGAGGCAAATCCATGCGACGAGCAGATAGCCGGAGATGCCGGCGAGATACCACGTTAAAGCGGTTAGCAGTATGTGGTTTTTGAGTTCATGAGCAAGTATTCCGTTTAGATAGATCTCCATCAACAGGAAATTGGAAGCGAAGCAGACAAGAAGCAATATGAGTCCGGAGAGTAACATATTGCCTGTCATTTTCAGTTCCGGATAAGGCAGGTGGAGAGTCAGCTTCAAACATTTGCGTTGCATCTCAGGGACAAACTGCACGATTGCCATCAGGATTCCGGCAATCAGAGGGATATATTGTAACATATCAATGAAGATGACATCCCGTTGCAGCATGACTTCCCATACATGGGCAGCCCCTTTCATTTCTACCACCCGGTTGATGCGGAGCATACAGTAGCCTGTAAAACCAAGTGTGGCGACCACGGCAAGCAGAAAATACCACCGTGTCTTTATCCATTCTTTATAAAATATAGCGTACATTCTTGAGGATTTATGATTTATGAATGATGATTTATGGGTTACGAGTTGCCAACTCTTATTCTTAATTTAATCAGTATTTCCCGGTGAGGCCGATAAAGGCATCTTCCAAATTCACTTGTTCACAGTGCAAGTCTCTGTAGGGCACTGACATTGATTTCAGTTTAGCTTCTGTTTCTGCAGGTTGCAGGAAGGAGAAAGTCTCCAACTGGTTCCGCATGACAGAAGGATGGTAGAAATCATCCGATGCAGGAAGTTCATAACCTTCGGGTATAGTGAAGGTGTAGCGACGTCCTTTTTCCAGTAATTCGGCGATTGGTTTCTGAATCAGTATCTTTCCGTAGTCCATAATAATGCAGTCGTCAACGAGACGTTCCATATCCTGAATGATATGTGAAGTCAGAAAGACGGTTTTTCCTTCCGAGCGGGCGTAGTCGCGGAGATAGTCGACAAACAGGCGGCGGTAGCCGGGATCGAGTCCGAGTGAGAAGTCGTCCAGTACCAGAAGTTCCGGATTTTGTGCAAGGATAAGTCCGAGAGCTACTTGAGAGCGCTGTCCGCAGGACATACGTGAGATACGTTGTCCGGGAGCTACTTTCAGTTTATTCATCAGTTCGTAGTACGCTTCTTTTTTCCACTGGCCGGGGTAGAAGGCTGCGTAGAATTTTTCTATTTCGGTGATGGTCATGAATTGGTATTGCACATGACCTTCGATGAGCAGTCCGATATTGCGGCGCAGAGCCGGTGCCATTGTTTGTATCTCCTGTCCGAAGATGCGGCATTCCCCTGAACGGGGTTTCAGGTAACCGCTCAAGATATTGATAGTGGTGGTTTTGCCCGTACCGTTCTTTCCCAATAGTCCCAGGATACGTCCTTTAGGTACTGTGAAACTAAGGTTTTTGTAAATCAACCGTTTGCCATAGTAGTGCGTCAGGTTGTTACATTCGATAATTTGTTCCATTTGATTTTATCTGTTATTTCGATTCAAAAGAAGAAAAGGAAAAGAATGGGAATCAGGATTCCGACAATGATTTCTATTCCCCCTCTGCCGATAATGCCCTTGTTCCCTTTCAGCATGATGATGCCGGAGAGAGTAATGATAATAAGGGCGATAGCGAAAATATCCGCGAAGTAAGTCCACCATTGTCCCGGATTGTAATGTAAACGGGACATTGCTCCGATAAGCGGGCGACGGGTGACGGATTCATATACCGCTTCTCCTGTCTTCACGTTTACCAGGAGGTTGGAACCGCCTTTCAGGAAGACTTTCATTACATTCGTTTTCGGGAAGTAATATTTGGTATAGTTGCCGGTTTCTCCTAACGGTTCCAGTAGAGTTAGTATTTTCTCTTTACTCATTCCAGCTTTGTCCGGTAGCTTTTCCGCTATTTTATATTCTTTCCGTGTGATGGAGAAGTTCGGATTAATCGTGTCACGGTGATTCATTACAATTCCGGAAATGGCATATATTAATACCATTCCGGAAAAGAAAAATGACAGGTCACGGTGTATGAGCCGACTCCATTTACGGATGTTACTACTCCACTTCATACGAATTAGCTTCCATAAAATAGAAAGATAAATACTCTTTTCCCGTTTCTGCCTTGCGGTCGGCTATTTTTGCGCGGAAGTCTGCGATGCGGGCTTCGGGGCTGTTAGCCGTTTCGCCGCGTGCTTTCTTTTCAGAGTCGCATCCGGCTTCGTTTGTTCCGTGTTTCTCGGCAGCCTGTGCTTTCAGTTGCGCTTCCCAGTTTTGGAGGTAGGCTTCGTCGATGCGTTGTTCTTTTAATGTTCCGGTAACACGGACGATAGAGTTTACACATTTAGGATCGAAGGCTCCCAATGTTCCGGCTTCTACACGGATCACTTGTGTATCGTCACTACCCATCAGGAAGATTTTCTTTGCACCATGTTTGCAGGTATGTGTGCAAACGCCTTCAATGGTAACTTCTTGCCCTGCAAGGTTTTCGGCATTGGCAAGGAGAGAATCGATTTCCAAAGCGGAAGATGCAGACTGTTCTGTTGTCGCTTCTGATGCGCTTTTCTGTTGTTTGTTACCACATGAAGTTCCGATAAAGGTTATTGCCATAAGGGCAATTGCGATTGTTAACTTTTTTGTTTTCATTATTATTGCTTCGTTTTTATATAGTTTGTAATCAGTTTTTCGTTTGTTTATAGCTTATAATAGTTCGCCTTATAGGCGTGGCGTTTCGCCCCTGCTTAAAATTTTTAGTATCATGCCGTGATACACTTTGTTTCACGGCATATAATACATATTAGCCTTTTAGTTGACGGCTTGGTCCTTTACACAACGGAGTTGCTGACCTGATTTAATGCTGATATAAGGAACGTTGATGCGTCCTTCGGGATAGCTTTTTGTAAATGTTGTCATTTGGGCGAAGAACTGGATATTGGTTAGTTTTGTTGGATCTGTCTTGTCTAGATAAAGTGGTGCGTAACAGGTAGAAGACATAATATATGTCAAAGCCGGTTGTCCTTTATATTTTTCTAAAGTTTCTGATGTTGTATTACCTGAATAGAACGTTGTTAACTGGTATGTAGGTGTAGCAGCAAAAGTACTTTGCATTCTCACACCTGATAAAACATAATTCCAGCCCGCAGCGTTGTATTTATTCATATTTCCTCCACTATATGCCTCATCATAAAAAAGAGCGTCATTTTTGGTCATGTTGCCGGTTTCTCCTACTGCTTTATTTGAAAGTCCGCAGAGTCCGACGAATTCCAAGCGTGTCGGGATGTGCCAACCTTCCGGACAGATGCCTTGAGCACCTTCAAATTCATAACAATTTTCTTCTGTTACTTCTTTGCCGCCAAGTGCTGCATACAAGTCATAAAGATAGCCTAACTTTTTGATGGATGCTTCATCTGTCAGGGCTTCCGCTCCACCGGCAGTGGCCTTATCTGTAATTCCGGTAAGTTGATACGGATACCAAATATGAGCGTCAGCTGTCGGGTCACTTGACGGCGTATATCCTTCCGGCACATAACGTAATGGCTCTGCCATCCAAGTCGTTCCGTTAGCAAGTTTGATTGTTTTATAAGTCTCTCCATAATAGACGAAATATCCATCATGTTCCTCAAAATTAGTATCACCTGGTGTTTCGTCTTCTTTCGGTAATTTGTCATCATCACTACAAGATGCGAAGAGTGCTGCTGCGAGCATAAACATTAAGTACTTTTTCATGTTCTGATAAATTTAATTTATATAATTATATTGATTCATTTAAAATATATATCCTAGTTTGATGGTTTCATTCCACCGATTTGCTCCTGCTATGTATTTAAGGTTGAAACCATGTGTATATTCGGCTTGGATTTCTGCATAGATTCCTCGATAAAACTTGTATCGGAGTCCAACTTCAAACGTTAGTCGGGGGGCTGTTGCGTATTCGTTCTGTAGATTATAATACTCTGTCAATCGGTACGGAGGTTCACCCGGCTCTGATTCAGTTTTAACTGTTTTACTCTTCTCTGTATAATCTCCGGCAGAGAAAATGCCGGAAGTTTTCAGATCAAACAGTTTGGTGTGGAATGTGCCGGCAAGGTATATACGCCTACATGTCATGGTCTGTGAAACGGAGTAGGGGAACATCTGTGTAGTCAGACTTTTCAATGATGACACATTCGCGCCAAAGCGTAGTTCTCTCCGGGGGGCTATGAACTCATATTCGGATTGGACAGAAAAGACACTTCTTTCAAAAATGCGGTTAGAACCATAAACATGAGTAGTCGTTATTCCGTTGGAAGTTTCCCGACCTAATACATTTTCATCATTAAATTGGCGTGACCAAGTCAAATTTAACCGTAGGAAGTGTGCTGCATTTCCTTTTGAGAAACGATAGCTCAAGTGTGAAGTGACCCGATTGGCCGGGAATTTGAACCAGATGCTTTCCTTTTCTCCAGCCGAACCTGATGAATGGCTGTATTCCACATCTACATAAAAAGCCTTCCATTGGAATTGAGCGGCTGCTCCGTGAGATAGTTCTTTAATAGGAAATCCATTCATACCCGATTCATTCAGATGAATTCCGCTGCCTTCCCATGTCTCATACGCACCGTACATTAGTCCTTTGTCCAAGAAGGCATAGTACGATGTAGCAGCGGTGCCGATTTCTTCTGCTTTGACCGATTCACTGTTCTTGCCAAAAATGTAAGAGAATCCTATGGCATAGTCATCCGAATGATACATTATACTTGGAGCTACTTTTAAGTCTAGTCTATAATTGGTATGCCGCAGATCTTTACGTTTCGAGTAGTTGGCGGAGGTAAAGTCTATTTTTCCGCCTATACGCCAACAGGGGGCAATGTCTTTGGCTATACCTCCCATGAAAGCATACGTCTGTAAATCTTTCCGGCCGGGAGTAAATTCCAGTATGTCTACCGGATAGAATCCCGGATGAATGAACATAGAACCACTCATATTTCTACCGGAAGTGTGATCAAACGAAAATGAACCTGTCAGAGAATAGCTTTTTAGATGTGTGATAGACTTTGCTATTGCACCTGCGTTCCATAACTTGTCGGCTTCGTAATAATTGTGGAAATCGCCATGATTATTCCTGCCATATAGTTCAGCATAGGAAACGGTGGTACTGTCCACCATTATTCCGGTAACGTTTGCTCCGGCATTCCAAGGATTACGCCGTTCCACAAGATCGTAAGATTGTGCCGAGACTGTGGATGCCACGTACAAGAAAAGACAAGTTATATATATTCGTTTCATATTATTCATGCAGGGATTGTTTTTCTCTTTCATAAAAGTCCGAGGAAGAGTTGTTGGTATCTTCCAGTATTTCATAGCCTGCTTCACGAGAGGCTTCTTCATCGGTATGGCGGTACAGGGTTCGTCCGTCATATAGCGCACTTTGAGTAACATAACCCGCATCGACAGAAGGCGGCATACGTTTCATATTATTGGAGGAACCTCCATAGTATATTTCTACTGCGTCTAATACCCAGTCGACCGGTACTTTAACAATCCTGTCTACTGTGCTTCCAGGTTTTTGAATAACATTGTCTGCCTGCGATACAAAATCTTGTATGGTAGTGTCTTTTGCCTTAAACAAGACAGTGGCAGGAGAAAATACAGAGAAAGTATAAGCATTTGCCTGTCCTGTTTTTATCACAACATTCAGATAATGGTCTGGCGTTATCTGGTCGCCCGGTGCGGGGTGATACAATGTATTCCAGAAATATACGGGATTATAACAAACGAAATATCCGGGTTTGTTCAGATTGACCGATTGGGGGTATTGCGCTGCGTGGTCGATAGCTCCGCAGATAACAACTACGGCATCTTCGCCAGGAGCCAAAGGGAATGTCTGTCCCGTACCTCCGAACTGCCAGACACACTGTGCCACAGGTAAAAAGTCCGGAAATATGGTAGCTCCAGTTGATTCATCCTGTGTTACCCATACATTGGTTGCCTGCGAGTTATAAGGATCGAGTGAGCCGAAGCATAAACCATCGAGATATTGTGTCTCGGAGGTGTTGTTGTGTAGAATCATGTATTTGTCTGACTGATAGTTGCCTTCAAACGGTAGCTTGGTGCATCCCCCGCAATAAATCTCCTTGATAACAATGTCACCGGACCTGGAGTGCACCAGTGGGAGATTGAGGGCGAGGTCTCCATTCACAAATTTCACCTTGTCTGCCAATCCGTTGAAGATATCCTGCTCCGCTTTATCACTTATCTGAATGCGGTATATGCCTTTGGTCAGGCTGAAACGGACTGTTCCGTTTTTATCTGTTTTTGACGTATACGAATTCCCCCGGTCTATATCTTCGATTTTTACGGTAACTCCTTCTCGGAGATAATCTGAGTATTCGTCCGGATATACTGCATTTACTTGAAGCGTATGCAGTTGGTTATCGTAAGGGTTGTCCTTGTCAATGTCTGTACAACTTCCTGTGGTGAAGAATGTCATCAGTAATAATATGTATGCTAGTTGCTTCATTGTTCTAGAATTTTATGCGGCAAGTTAATCCATAGTAAAAATCCGGAGTAAAAATGGCGCTTACTCCTGTTGCGTAAGAGGTTACATACTTCCGTGAATTCGTGAAGTTGATCGCATTGAGAGCGAGCGAGACATGATCGCCTATTTCTTTGGTTATATTGATATTGGCGGAGAAATAGGGATCGTATCCATCCGCCGCGAACGTATAGGCATTGCCCGATTTGCGTATCAGGTTTGCGAATGCGGAATTCTGGGCTTCTTTTTCGGTAAAAGGGCGTATCTCATTATTGAGATCAAGGTATGCTACCGGATAAATCGCTGTATACGAATTGCCGTCATAAATACTACCTCCTGTTCCCGCATTACTATTATCACTTACGTTGAAAGCATATTCTTTACCGTTGTATTCGGACAGGTTCTGTGACCGTTTTAATAGAGAGGCCTCCAGCCGGAATGATATAATCAATCTGGCTTTGGGGATACGGGTTATTGCCGTTATATTGGCGTCCAGAGAATGAGTACGTTTGCCGTTAGCTGTTGTCGATGAATTATCTCCGTTGGCATAGATACCTACATATTGGTAGGAACGATTTGGGATACCGGTATGTGACCACCCTGTTTGATAGTAGTAAGACAACGAATTATCTATATATTTCATATAATCATAGCTGGCATCCAGTCTCAATTGTGTACGAATAGGAGTTATTTCGGGAAAATCGACAATCATTTCCACTCCCCGGCGATTGATATCCGGTCCGTTGTCCGGTGAAACGGAATTGACAAAAGTACGGTTCGTTACTTTTACGTCCATAGGTACCCACTTCTCCGATTCATTTCCGCGTATATACACCATTCCTGTTTGGTTGTTTACGTTAATTTGCGGATTGGCAGGCATGCTGAATCCGTCCGGTAATTGCAGGACATCATAAGAAAACGGAGTATAGGCATTGGTGTATTTATAAGGATTTTTAGTACGGTTGAAATAACCAACCAATGATATCTTGGTCTTTGCGATTTCGATATCGACTCCCAATTCTGCGTTTTGATTCCGTTGCCAACGCAAGTTTTTATTATGTAAGAGCACGTATGGTTGGCTGTAATAGACGTAGGATGATTCGTTATTGTTATAAGAAACACCAAAAGTTTGTATGTCACGATACTCCTGTCTGGGATAGAGAATGTAATAAGACGGCAGTTTCTCGGCAACTCCCCATCCACCACGGACTGATATATTCCGGTTCAACTGCCATTTGGCATTGAAACGTGGTGAAAACGTATTCAGGTTTTTATATTCTGTTCCACTGATGAAAATCTTTTCCCAGCGTATACCTGCCATGAGTCTTAGTGTAGTGCTTCCGAGAGGTACTGTCAGATTCTCTTCAGCATAAAGTGAAACATTATGCATATACGGATAAGCAGTGTACGGACGCGGGCGATATCCGTTAGGAGCTAATGACGGGTTTTGGTAGTATTCCCCTTCTCCTATGTTACCTGTTGATTTCCACTGAATTCCTGCTATCAGATTGCTGTTCACCTTTTTAAAATGTCGGTTCCACTCGTATTTTAGGGAAGCGGCATAATCCAGTTCTTTTGAATCTATAATTTGGTCGGCGAAATACGAATAAGGCAGTTTATCGGCAAGGAAATAACCTTCCTGTTCAGCATGTACAGCCGGTTGTTCGGACGCATACGTGTAGGGAGTATGTGCGTGTGACTTATTATCATTGTAATGGAGGGATGCGTCAAATTTCAGATTGGTAATCCGTGACTTGTTGAGCAACCAGCTGAATGATGTGTTTGCCCGGAACACGTTATCCCTTACTTTTGTATATTCTCCGGTATAGGCATCGGGATCATCCTTGGTGTTCATACCTCCGATGTTTCCAGTGAAACCGATATTAAATCTGAAAATGTTCCGGAATGTATTATTATAGTTTGCAGAGAATCCTCTTCGTGTGTAGGAAGTGTAGGGTGATGATAATTTCCGGGTGGCTTTTGTCCACTCGCCACTGATATTAACGGTACCTTTGTCATTTCCCAAAGCCAGTCCTTTTGAAAATGAAAACTGTTCTGTGCGGGGATTAATGGCCAATAAGATCTCCCAAGGTGTTTTACCTTTTTTTGTCCGGATATTGATCATGCCACTGTTCAAATCTCCATACTCTGCTGAAGGTACACCTGTTATGACTTCTACCGATTCTATATTTGTAACGGCAATACTGCGTGTATCTATTCCGCTCATATTACCGAAAGATGCATTATTTCCCATGCGTATACCGTCTACAGCTACTGCTGTTCCGAAAGTGGCGTTGCCAACGGTTGAACCTCCGTCTCTTAGTGAAAATACATTATTGGTAGTCAGATCCGGGACTTTCGTCTTTCCTCCCGGAAGAAGGGCGGATATGTCGCTGACGTTAGATACTTGAAGGTGTTCCAAAGCATTGCTTCCAATGATGAGAGTCGTATTCAACTCACTTTTGGGAGCTTGTGCTGTTATAACTACATCATCTAGCGCAAGGGTATTTTCTTTGAGTTGTATCGTTAGACCTTTGACGTTGCTGCGGATATCAACCCGAATTGTTGTTGTGACGTAACCGAGAAAGGAAACCTCCAGATTACATTTTCCTTCCTGAACTCCTTGTATTGTGAAATCTCCGTTCTGATTGGATACAGCCCACAAATAGGTACCTTTGATAATGATGGATGCTCCCGGTAATGGAGTGTTTGTCTTTTCTTCGGTGATACGACCAGAGATTGTATACGTACCCGGATTGGCTGTGGCTTTAAATACAATACAAAAGAGAAGCCCAAAGAACGCTATGTTTAGTCGAAAATGTCCCATATACAAATTTTGTGCAAAGTTCCCTAAATATATAATGCAGGGCAATCGCAATAAATGACTATTTTGGGACATTTGATACCTATATGTGGTGATGGGGATTTTCGCCTGTTAATCGAAAAATGGTTTGTGATATAATAAATAGGTATATAAAAATAGTGACCGACTTGCATTACGACGATTGTCGTATAGCAAGCCGGTCACTTATTTTGTTTTATTTATATGCTTCTCTTGAAGTCTAGATGTTTTTTACTTTTATCAGATATTCGGCAATCTGAACGGCGTTCAGTGCGGCGCCTTTCTTGATCTGGTCGCCTACAATCCAGAAAGTCAGTCCGTTCTCGTTCGTCAGGTCTTTGCGGATACGTCCTACGTAAACCGGGTCTTTACCTGCCAGGAACAGTGGCATCGGGTATTCTTTTTCTGCCGGGTTGTCCTGAAGAACCAGTCCTTCGCCATTAGCGAATGCTTCACGAGCTTCTTCTACGGAAATCGGACGTTCTGTTTCTACCC
>CAMQVH010000016.1 GCA_947038155.1 uncultured Bacteroides sp.
TCTTGGAAAGCGGGTGCAAAAGTACACCCTTTTGGAATATCATCCAAATTTATTCAACTCTTTTTTCTAATTATTTTTGAATAAATAAGCTAAGTTGTTGATTGATAATGATGTTGTAGAACATATTTTTTAATGAAGGGACAGGCGTGCGCGGGGACGGGAGAGGAAGGACACCTTATTATATTCACACGTGCGCGTTCACACGTGCGCGCGAAGAGAACGAAGAGAAGAAACGAAGAGAGAAGGAAGGAAGAAAAAAAGAACGGCTTTCACAAGCAGACAGAAGATTCAGGAACTACATACTAAAAAACTGGTAGGATTACGAAAAATGATTTGTCACCATGTCCATGCCATACGACAAGATGATGAATACGGAGCATACGGATGATTTTATCCGATTTATGCAATTCAAGACTCAGAAGACTGGAGCAAATTAACGAGTTCCGCCCATTTGTTCAGACTCAGGTCAATTCCACCCTGCTCCAAGGAATAGTATTCGACTGATAATTAGAAGTATAAACTATGAGAATTAAAATATTTACATGTATTTCTCATACTTTGTTTCGCATTTCTCATACTGTATATTATGCTTGTCCTTGTTTCAGGATACTAATATGTATAGGATAATATAACCGTAGTTTGTATGTTGAGTCGGTAGATAACATATCTTTCACAACAGACATTGTTGTGTTTTCCTGCCTTCATCCGTATCTTTCCACTCCAGTGGACAGACCGTTTCACTCGAGTGGATAGATTTGTGTACTCGGTTGCACAAATCTGTTCACTCAAGTGAAACGATAGAGATGTCTTATTGAAAATCTATTGATTACAGTAGTATAGTCTTTGGTTGTCAGTTAGTTATAATAAAAATGAGCGGCAGTTTTGCTACAGTCTATTAAGTGTTAATGATCAGATTATAGGAATACTGTTTTTGATGTATGAGAAATGCCGGTAATGGTATGAGAAATGCATTGTTTTAAGCGCGTTTTCTTAATAAAACCATGAGAAATGCATGTAAACAATTTTATTCTCATTCTTTATACATTTAGTAATCAGGCAAATATGCGTTACTATGAGAATATGAGAAATGTTTTTGCTTTTTTTATTCTAGTGTAAAAGTCTTCCAAAGCCAGGGCCAAGCAGGGCAAACGCAAGGCATATTGCATACAGAAAAGCCCTTTATCTTGAAACAACAAGAGAGAAAAACTTTTGTGGAAGTTGCTACTATTTTATCCGTATTTTCTCTACAAGATCTGTTGTATCTATATTCAGTTCTTACGAAGAGAGGACTCAGCCTTATTTACGCTTGCATAGATAAGAAAAAACTTCTGCATCGAAAAATAAATTCTGATATAACAATGATTAGATAAGAGAGGGCATATCCTATAGGGGATATTTCCTCTTTTATCTATAATAATACGATAAAAACAAAACTATTTTAGAGTAAATCAAGAAGAAATCTTTCTTTTTTCGTATTTTTGTCCCAATATGCACGTTTAATCCAAGTAGATAACGAACATTAGCAAAAAAAGAATGAAAGTAATTGATTTAATACATAGCAACAAGAAAACCGCTTTTTCTTTCGAGATACTTCCACCGCTGAAAGGAACGGGAATAGAAAAGTTATATCAGACAATCGATACGCTTCGGGAATTTGACCCGAAATATATCAATATCACTACCCACCGCAGCGAATACGTGTATAAAGACCTCGGTAACGGATTGTTTCAGAGAAACCGCTTGAGAAGGCGTCCGGGAACGGTTGCCGTGGCTGCCGCCATTCAGAATAAATACAATATTACAGTAGTTCCGCATATATTGTGCAGCGGATTCACACGTGAAGAAACCGAGTATGTGCTGCTCGACCTGCAATTCCTGAATATCACAGAATTGCTGGTATTGCGTGGTGACAAAGCGAAACATGAGTCGGCATTTACACCGGAAGGCGACGGTTATCATCATGCTATCGAGTTGCAGGAACAAATCAATAATTTCAATAAAGGCATTTTTGTGGATGGTTCGGAGATGAAAGTCAGCAATACGCCGTTTTCATACGGGGTGGCTTGTTATCCGGAGAAGCACGAAGAAGCACCTAATATCGAGACAGACCTTTACTGGCTGAAGAAAAAAGTGGAGAACGGGGCGGAATATGCCGTGACACAGTTGTTCTACGATAACAGGAAATATTTTGAGTTTGTAGAGCAGGCGAAGGCGGCAGGTATCAATATACCTATCATTCCGGGAATCAAGCCGTTCAAGAAACTGTCTCAACTAAGCATGGTTCCAAAGACTTTCAAAGTGGACTTGCCGGAAGAGTTGGTGAAAGAAGCGTTGAAGTGCAAGAATGACGCGGAAGCCGAGCAGGTAGGCATCGAATGGTGTGTATCCCAATGCAAGGAGTTGATGGCTCATGGAGTGCCGAGTATTCATTTCTACTCTATCGGAGCAGTAGACAGTATCAAAGAAGTAGCCAAAATCATTTATTGATATGTTTTTCAGAGACGTAATCGGACAAGAAGAAATCAAGCAACGGCTCATTCAGGAAGTGAATGAGGGGCGTATTCCACATGCCCAGCTGATTTGCGGACCGGAAGGGGTCGGGAAAATGCCGTTGGCTATTGCATACGCACGTTACATCAGTTGCACTAATCGGGGAAAGACTGATGCCTGCGGAACGTGTCCGTCCTGCGTGAAATTCAATAAATTGGTGCATCCCGACGTCCATTTCGTATTCCCTATCGTGAAAAGCGCAAAAGGGAAAAAGGAAGTATGCGATGATTATATTGCCGACTGGCGACCGTTTGTTATCAATCATCCTTACTTTAACCTCAATCACTGGTTGGGAGAGATGGATGCGGAAAACTCACAGGCATTGATTTACGCCAAAGAGAGTGACGAAATCCTAAAAAAACTTAGCCTGAAATCCAGTGAAGGGGGACATAAGATTACGATTGTATGGCTGCCGGAAAAGATGCATCCGGTATGCGCCAACAAACTGCTGAAGTTGCTTGAGGAACCGCCCGAGAAAACGGTTTTCTTATTAGTATCGGAAGCACCGGACATGATTCTGCCCACTATCCTAAGCCGTACCCAGCGCATGAATGTACGGAAGATTGATGAAGCCAGCATCGACCGGGTATTACAGACGAAATATAACATTTTGCCTGCCGACAGTATTTCCATTGCCCATCTGGCAAACGGGAATTTTATCAAGGCACTCGAAACGATTCATCTGAATGAAGAGAACCAATTGTTTTTTGACTTGTTTGTCAGCCTGATGCGATTGTCTTACCAACGGAAACTCAGGGAGATGAAAATGTGGAGCGAGCAAGTGGCGGGCATGGGACGTGAGCGTCAGAAGAACTTCCTGGAATATTGCCAACGCATGATCCGGGAGAATTTTATCTTCAACCTGCACCAACGCGACCTGACGTATATGACGATTAATGAACAGAATTTTGCAACCCGCTTTGCCCCCTTTGTCAACGAACGGAATGTGATAGGCATCATGGACGAATTAAGCGAAGCGCAACTACATATAGAACAGAATGTAAATGCCAAGATGGTATTCTTCGACTTCTCGCTGAAGATGATTGTACTGTTGAAGCAATAATAAATATATAAACTATGGAATATAAACTTCATAATGGGAGCGGCGGCCTTTGCTGCAAAGGGTGCTCCCGACAAGATAAGAAACTGAACACCTATGATTGGCTGGCGGACATTCCGGGCAATGCGGAAGAGAATGACATGGTGGAAGTACAATTTAAGAATACTCGAAAAGGGTATTACCGCAACAGCAACAAAATCAAACTGGAAAAGGGGGATATTGTTGCCGTTGAAGCGGCTCCCGGTCATGACATCGGAGTGGTTACATTGACCGGCCGGCTCGTTCCGCTGCAAATGAAGAAAGCAAACTTCAAGGCAGATACGGAAATCAAGCGTGTTTACCGGAAAGCCAAACCGGTGGATATGGAGAAATTCAACGAAGCCAAAGGTAAGGAGCATGCTACGATGATTCGTGCGCGTCAGATTGCTTTGAATCTGAGCCTGAACATGAAAATCGGAGATGTGGAGTATCAGGGAGACGGCAACAAGGCTATCTTCTATTATATTGCGGACGAGCGTGTAGATTTCCGCCAACTGATTAAGGTATTGGCAGAAGTGTTTCGTGTACGTATCGAAATGAAGCAGATTGGTGCGCGCCAGGAAGCGGGACGTATCGGAGGTATCGGTCCTTGCGGACGCGAGCTTTGCTGCGCTACGTGGATGACGAGTTTCGTATCGGTATCTACCAGTGCAGCCCGTTATCAGGATATTTCATTGAATCCTCAGAAACTTGCCGGACAGTGTGCGAAATTGAAATGCTGTCTGAACTATGAGGTGGACTGCTATGTGGAAGCTCAGAAACGCCTGCCTTCCAAGGAAATTGAATTGGAAACGAAGGACGGCACCTTCTATTTCTTCAAAGCAGATATTCTGAGCAATCAGATTTCTTATTCTACAGATAAAAGTTTCCCGGCAAACCTGGTGACGATTAGCGGCAAACGTGCGTTCGAGATTATCTCAATGAATAGAAAAGGGGTGAAACCGGACAGCCTGGTCGAAGAAGAAAGAAAGCCGGAACCGAAGAAACCGGTGGATTTGCTTGAACAGGAAAGTGTCACCCGTTTTGACCGTAGCCGGAATAATAAGGACAGCGGCAACAACGGAAACCGGAATAACAAAAAGAAGAAAAAAGGAAATAACAACAATAATAACCGCTCGCAACAACAAGCAGGAGGGGAGAATCGTCCGCAACAACCTCAACGAGAAAACGATAACCGCTCGCAGCCATCAGAAAACGGTAACAGAGGGGAAAGAGAAAACCGGCCGAGAAACAACAATAACAATAATCGGAACAGGGGACAGAATCAAGGACGGAATAACGAAAACAGACGCCCGGAACGTCCGCAAGGCCAAGAGCGTCCGCAGAACCAAGAACGTTCTCAAAATCAGGAAAGACCCAGAAACCAGGATAGACAGCAGAATCTGGATAGACAGCAGAACCAGGACCAGGATAGACCCGAGCGTCCACAAGGGCAGGAACGTCGTCCCAGACCGGAGAGAGGAGAAAGACCAGAAAGAAATCCGAATCAGGAGAAACCGCAGAATAATAATGAAAAGCCTTCTCAGAAATAGTTTATTTTGTCTGTTCGCTGCTTGTTTAGCAGCCTGTAACAACGAGAATACAGTGTATCACTCTTACCAATCCCTTCCCAATGAAGGATGGGGAAAGAGTGATACACTCTCTTTTCTTATTCCTGTCACTGATAGTCTTCCTACCGTTTTCCGGTTATTCGCAGAAGTCCGCAACAGGACAGATTATCCTTATCATGACTTGCACTTATTCATTTCTCAGAATATGTTGGATTCTACGGTGTGGCATACCGATACTATCGCCATCAGCCTTGCCGATTCCACTGGCAGATGGATAGGGAAAGGATGGGGAAGCGTTTATCAGACAGAAACATTTGTCAAATCCGTCCGTCCTTTGCATCCGGGCAATTATACCATTAAGGTAACGAGCGGAATGAAAGACGAGAAATTGCAAGGAATGAATGACATAGGCATACGGATTGAGAAACAACACATAGAGAATTAAAAGTTCTCCTAAAGCCTTCTTCCCCGCCCTGCATCCAAACGCAGGAAAATAAACAGCAATATCGTAAAGCCCCACAAAGAAGATCCACCGTAACTGAAGAACGGCAACGGGATACCGATAACCGGGGTCAATCCCAGCACCATACCGACATTAATAAATAGGTGAAAGAGAAAAATGCTGACGACGGAGTAACCATAGACTCGCCCGAAAGTAGAGGGTTGTCGTTCGGACAGGAATATCAACCGCAAAATCAGAATAAGAAAAGCTATCAGGACGGCAGCCGAACCGACAAAGCCTTGCTCCTCTCCTACCGTACAGAAGATAAAGTCAGTGTCTTGTTCGGGCACATACTTCAATTTGGTTTGCGTGCCATTCAGGAAACCTTTTCCAGTCAGCCCGCCGGAGCCGATGGCAATCTTGGATTGGTTCACATTATATCCCGCACCTATCAAATCTTCTTCCAAGCCCAACACTACCTTGATACGGATTTGCTGATGAGGTTCCAATACATTGTCAAAGACATAGTTACTGGAATACAGAAATCCGATGGAGCCGATGGTGAACAAGGCTATCAAAAAATAGGTGCGTTGCCGTTCACTTAACGCCAGATAAATCAAGTAACCTATCGCCGCCGCACAAAGCCCCCATTGCACCCAAACCAAGCTGAAATGTACCCAGTATTCGGATATCAGATAGGCGATTAATAATCCCCCCAGGCTTCCGCCAATGATGTTGCGGGTAGGCACGGCTTTCTTACGATATATCCATACCATGCCTCCGGCAAACAATAAGACTAGGAGCAATACGACGAACTCTCCCAATGGCGTGGGAGTATCAGCTATAAACACTTCGTCAAAACGGATGCCGACCACAAAATAAATCACCGCGCATACTCCGGCAAAGAGTACCACACCCGGCATTCCTTCCCGGTAGAGAACCAGGAAAAAGGCAAGATATACCAACGCGGAACCGGTTTCCCGCTGACCGATAATCAGCATCATCGGAAGAAGAATAATCAGTCCAAGAATCAAAGCACACTTTTCCTTCTTGATGCTGAATGAGTAGGCGTTCATGTATTTTGCCAACGCCAAGGCAGTGGCGAATTTGGCAAACTCGGCGGGTTGAAGACTGACAGGCCCCATGACGAGCCAGGAACGCGAACCTTTTGTGTCCGGCGCAATAAAGATAGTGACGATAAGCAAGAGAATCATCCCTATATATATAATGTACGCGAACATATCATACATCCGGTCTTCCAACATCAGCAGTACAAAGCCTAACCCGAACGAACAGATAATCCATACGAACTGTTTTCCGGCACGGGTAGAAAAGTCGAGGAAGTCGCGTTCGCCATAGTCATAGCTCGCTCCGCAGACGCTAAACCATCCGCCGACAATCAGGAGCAGATAAATGCAAATCGTTACCCAGTCCAGCGTTTTCCACAAACTATCGTTCCTCGTTACCATATAATATCACTCTGTTACTAAATTCTTCCGCCCTCAATTCGTTCTCCGGCGAGAGCTTGCCTTTCAAATACTGCTCCATCATCAGTGCCCCGAAAGGAACTCCGTATGTAGCGCCCCATCCGCCGTTCTCTACATAGACGGCAATAGCAATCTTCGGTTTGTTCATCGGCGCAAAGCCCATAAATACCGAGTGGTCGTGTCCGCGGTTCTGCGCAGTACCCGTTTTTCCACAGGCTTCCAAATCCGGCACCATCATGGAAAGCATCCGGCAAGTACCGCCCGTAGCGGCGGCACGCATACCTTCCACCACCGATTCGTAATGTCTCTTCTCAATAGTGGTATAGCGTGGGGTACGATAGAGGCTGTCTATCTGGTTATCCTGGATTTCCTTCACGATATGCGGTGTGACGAAATATCCCCTGTTGGCAATCGTCGCCCCCAGGTTGGCTATCTGAAGAGGAGTAGACAAGATTTCTCCCTGTCCGATAGAGATACTGATTACTGTCAGTCCGTTCCAATGTCCGCGGTAGGCTTTATCATAAAATTGGGCATTTGGGATTAATCCACGTTTCTCCCCCGGCAAGTCAACTCCCAGCTTGTAACCGAATCCTTGCGAAACCATGTGGTCTTTCCAAACGGTAATAGCATTTTGCGGTGAGCCGTATTTACGATCGCCGAACATACGGAACAGCCCCCAACAGAAGTAGGAGTTGCACGATGTAGCGATAGCCGGTATCAACGGAATCGGTGCTCCGTGAGCATGGCAACCAACTGTCAGCCTGCCATAATGGAAACCACGCGAACAGGGAAACGTCGGACTTTGCTCGGTGATAATGCCTTCTTGCAGAAAGGTCAAGCCTTGTGCAGTCTTAAAGGTAGACCCCGGCGGGTAAACTCCCATCAAAGCACGGTTCAGCAGAGGCTTCATCTTGTCGCGCTGCAACATCAGATGGTTTTTACCGCGCTGACGGCCAATCATCAGATGCGGGTCGTAGTTCGGAGAAGATACCAGACAGAGGATTTCACCGGTTTCCGGTTCGATGGCAACGATACTTCCAATTTTATTCTTCAATAAACGTTCGCCCAAAATCTGCAAATCAATATCCAGGCTTAATGTCAGATTCTTACCGGGGACGGAAGGACGGTCGTATTCGCCATCCATATAATGTCCTTGGATACGGCCGTGCGCATCACGCAGCAAGATTTCAATTCCTTTCTCTCCACGCAGATACTTTTCATATGATTTCTCCACCCCCAACTTGCCGACATAATCGCCACGAGTGTAGTATCCATCCTCATCCGCTTCCATTTCTTTGGCAGAAACCTCTCCGATATCTCCCAAAGCGTGTGCGGCGGCATTGTAGGAATATTGACGAATTGTACGCCGCTGGACATAAAAGCCACGGAATTTAAACAGCTTTTCCTGAAAGACACCACATTCTTCTGCCGAAAGCTGCGACATGAATAACTGGTTGGTATAGCGGGAATACCCCGGATTGCGGCGACGGTCTTTCATATCGCTCATAATCTTCAGGAATTGGGCACGGGTGATATTCAGTGACTGGCACAGGTCAAGCGTATCCAAATTCTCGACTTCCTTCGGGACAATCGAAATATCATAGGCAGGCTGGTTGAATACCAGCAGTTTACCTGAACGGTCGTAGATAGCTCCGCGCGAGGGATACTGTATCTTATTAAAAAAAGCATTACTGTCGGCATTCTTCTTATAGTCATCCGTTGTAATCTGCAATACGAAAAGCCGTACCAGATAAATCAGGACAATGGACAGAGCAATGCCGCCGATAACAAATTTGCGTTTCTCTAATCTATAATCTTTTGCCATCTTTACTTCCTTATACCTTCAACAGCCACAATACAAGTTACAGTCAGAATGGTGCAGAGCAGCACCCGCAACAGCAACAGCCAAATGCTGGAAAACGAGAAAAACTCAATAAAGAGTAGTGCCAAGCTATGCACAAAAACACTTGCAGTAGTATATTTCAGGAAAGGAGTGATTCCTATTGTCTTGAAAGAAGGGATGAAGCTGTCCAGGTTGTCACGGGGAGTAAACAGACGCAGCAACGAAGGGCGCAGAAAAGCAAACAACACCGTGGCAGCCGCATTCATCCCCGGAGTATCGGCAAATACGTCGACGGTAAGTCCGAAAAAGAAAGCCCACAGCATCAGTTCATTCCGTGAAGTGCCGGAGCTGAACTTCAGTATAAAGTAAATATAGAGAAAGGGGGTAGCGTATCCCGCTATATGCACGTTATTCAGGATAAGCACCTGAAGAAGTACCAAGCCGATAAACCATCCGATTCTATGTATATAGGTGATAATCATTGTTTCGTTGCCTTGTTTTCAAGTTTCATCTGTTCCTCCTGGCCGTTGCGGGCTACTACACGCACATCGCTGAGTTTTCCGAAATCGGTAGCCAGCTTGATTTTCAACAGATAGGATAGTCCGTCGTTGGAGTCGGCCATGTCATCTACCGTACCTACCATGATACCCTCCGGGAATACGGTTGAGAAACCACTGGTCACTACTGTATCTCCCAAATTGAATTCCGCATGGCGGGGCAGGTCTTTCAGATAGGCGTAGCGCGAATCCCCGTGCTCCCACTTCAGATAACCGAAGTAATCACTGCCTATTATCTTACAACTTATATTGGACTTGCTGTTCAACACAGAAATCACGACCGAATAGGACGGAGATGTCTCATACACAATACCTACAATACCATTGCCGTCTACCACTCCCATCTCGGGACGGATGCCGGAAGAAGAACCCTTATCAAGGGTAATGTAATTATCAGGCTGTGTCAGACTGTTCTTTATCACATGCGCCTTAAACAGTTGGTAATCATTCTGCGGCATTTGGCGGATACTGCTGACTGTCACCGAATCGACCTGACGTTCTTTCAACGCTTTCTCCAGGTTTGTGATTTGCTGTTCAAGCAGCATGTTGCGGTCCAGCAAGTCTTCATTGACCGATTTCAGATGAAAATAAGAGGAAATACCTCCCGAGACTTCATAAACCGCCCCCACAACCGTATTGGCAGAAGTAAAATAGCTACTCTGCTGATAGCGGTTGAACCGAAATAACAAAACAAAACTGGCTACCTCTAATATGATAAAGAGAAACCAGTAATTGTATTTCAGAAGGAAGTTTATTAAATTCCTCATCCCTGACTTATCTCATTAAGAAGGAGAAACGGTCTACATTCTTTAACGCAACTCCTGTACCTTTGGCAACAGCGTGCAAAGGGTCTTCCGCAATGTGGAAAGGAATATTGATCTTATCAGTCAACCGCTTGTCCAATCCACGAAGCAATGCACCGCCACCGGAAAGATAAATACCATTGTGCACAATATCCGCATAGAGTTCGGGTGGAGTGCTCTCCAATGCGCTCAGAATAGCTGTTTCAATCTTCGAAATTGATTTCTCCAGACAGTGAGCCACTTCCTGATAGCATACGGGTACTTCCATCGGAAGAGCCGTGATACGGTTCGGACCGCGAACGATATAATCTTCGGGAGCACCTTCGCCCAATTCGGTCAAGGCTGCCCCTACGTTTATCTTGATACGTTCCGCCATACGCTCGCCGACTTTCACATTGTGCTGACGGCTCATGTATTCGCGAATATCTGCGGTCAGGTCATCACCGGCAACACGGATGGAGTTGTTGGATACGATACCGCCTAAAGAAATTACAGCAATTTCCGTTGAACCGCCACCTATATCAACGATCATGTTCCCTTCCGGCGCTTCCACATCGATACCGATACCGATTGCCGCAGCCATCGGTTCAAAAATCAGATAAACGTCACGTCCGCCGGCATGTTCGGCAGAGTCACGGACAGCACGGAGTTCGACTTCCGTACTTCCCGAAGGAACACCAATCACCATACGGAGAGAGGGTGAAAACAAGTGGTTGCGGGTATTCACCCGCTTAATCAGACCGCGCATCATCTGCTCGCAAGCATAGAAGTCGGCAATTACACCGTCCCTCAACGGACGGATGGTGCGTATGTTTTCGTGGGTCTTTTCATGCATCAACTTCGCCTTTTCCCCAACGGCAATCATCTTATCAGTACGGCGATCCAAAGCTACAACCGAAGGCTCATCCACCACGATCTTTCCATTCGTGATGATGATGGTATTGGCTGTACCCAAGTCCATCGCAATTTCTTGTGTAAAAGAAAACAATCCCATTCTTAATTCTTATTTTTTAGTGTTTAAAATGACGGATACCAGTAGTCACCATCGCCATACCGTGCTCATTGCAATAAGCAAATGACAGGTCGTCTTTTACCGAACCTCCCGGTTGGATAACAGCCGTAACACCTTCCTTATCCGCAATTTCCACACAGTCGGGGAAGGGGAAGAAGGCATCCGAAGCCATCACTGCACCATTCAGGTCGAAACCAAATGATTTAGCTTTTTCAATTGCTTGTTTCAATGCGTCTACACGTGAAGTCTGTCCTACACCGCTTGCAAGAAGCTGTTTGCCTTTTGCCAATACAATGGCGTTGGACTTGCTGTTCTTCACAATTTTGTTGGCAAACAACATATCTTCCACTTCTTCCGGAGTAGGAGCTTTGTCTGTCACGGTTTTCAGGTCGGCTACCGTTTCAATATTAGTATCTTTATCCTGCACCAACACACCGTTCAACAAGGCACGGAATTGCTTCTTCGGCAATTTGGCTTCCTTGCGGACGAGGATGATGCGGTTCTTTTTCTGTCCCAGGATTTCGAGTGCATCCACATCATAATCCGGTGCTATAATCACTTCGAAGAAAATCTTGTTGATTTCTTCGGCTGCTTCCTGGTCGATAACACCGTTGGTAATCAGCACGCCGCCGAAAGCAGAAACCGGGTCACCTGCCAATGCGTCTTTCCATGCTTCCAATACGGTAGGGCGCGAAGCCAGACCACAAGCATTGTTATGTTTCAGGATAGCGAAAGTAAGGTCATCGAATTCGTCAATCAAGTCAACGGCTGCGTTGATGTCGAGAAGATTATTATAAGAGATTTCTTTTCCGTGAATCTGGTCGAACATTGCTTCCAGATTTCCGTAGAAATAACCTTTCTGATGCGGGTTTTCACCATAACGGAGTTGCTTTTGATTGTTCACCGAACAACGGAAGGCAGAACCTTCGCCGGCATCGAAATAATTGAAGATAGCCGAGTCGTAGTGGGAAGAAACGGCAAACGCTTCTTTGGCCATCCAGCGGCGTTCTTCAAGTGAAGAAGTGGCACCGTGCTCCATCAACATATCCAATAACGGTTTGTATTGAGCTTGAGAAGCTACGATGATTACATCATTATAGTTCTTGGCTGCGGCACGAATCAGAGAGATTCCGCCTATATCGATTTTTTCAATAATGTCTGCTTCAGATGCACCGGAAGCTACGGTAGCTTCGAACGGATACAAGTCAACAATTACCAAATCTATCTCGGGAATTTCATATTTCTCAATCTGTTGCATATCCTGTTCCAGTCCGCGACGGCAAAGGATACCTCCGAAGATTTTCGGATGTAATGTCTTTACCCGACCACCGAGGATAGAAGGGTAAGTAGTCAAATCTTCCACCGCCTTACAGGGATATCCCAATGATTCAATAAACTGGCGAGTCCCGCCTGTTGACAGAAACTCTACTCCCTCTTCATGAAGTTTGGTAATAATTTCGTCCAAACCTTCTTTGTGGTATACAGATACCAATGCTGTTTTTATTCTTTTAGACTCTGACATTGAATTGCTTATTAAGTATTTGATGTGCAAAGTTACGAAATATTGTTTATCGTACGTAATAAATAAGGTGTGAATTAATAAAAAAAAGCGTTGACTCTTCTATATGAAAAATCAACGCTTCTTCGCAAAGCTGGTTTCTATTCAAAAACTATTACCAGATAGACACACGTTTGTCTTTAGGAACGAACATCGGGTCTTGCTCGGTAATATGAAATGCTTCATACCATGTTCCGATTTGAGGAAGTGCACCGTCTACACGCCATTTGCCTAACGAGTGAGGGTCGAGTTTGGTTAATCGGAGAATTTCTTCCGGACGGATATTTCCTGCCCACACATTAGCGTAAGCCAGGAAGAAACGTTGTTCCGGAGTAAATCCGTCAACGATTTCCAGCGGTGCGGCAGCTGTCGCGTTCTTGAATGCCTGGTAGGAAACTTGCAGACCGCCGTGGTCGGCAATGTTTTCTCCCAAGGTCAATTGACCGTTAGCCTGTACGCCCGGAGCCACTTCGATACTGTCAAAGAAGTTAACCATCACCTGTGCCCGTTCTTCAAACTTCTTAGCGTCTTCTTCCGTCCACCAGTCTTTCAAGTTTCCGTCTTTGTCATATTGACGTCCCTGGTCGTCGAATCCGTGCGTCATTTCATGTCCGATAACGACTCCGATAGCACCGTAGTTCATCGCGTCATCTGCATTCATGTCAAAGAATGGCGGTTGCAGGATGGCTGCGGGGAAGCAGATTTCGTTGGTAGTCGGGTTATAGTATGCGTTGACAGTTTGCGGTGTCATCAGCCATTCTTCCTTGTCGACCGGCTTGCCGGCTTTGGCAATCATTTCATTGTAATCCCATTGGCTGGCACGTTCGATGTTTGCCCAGTAAGAATCGTTTTTAATCTCCAGTGCGGAGTAATCTTTCCATTTATCCGGGTAACCTATCTTTACATGGAAGGTAGCCAGTTTTTCCAAAGCTTTCTCCTTGGTCGGCTCACTCATCCATTCCAGACCTTTGATACGTTCTCCTAAAGAAGTTTGCAGGTTCTTCACCAATGTAACCATACGTTCTTTGGCGGCAGCCGGGAAGTACTTCTCTACATACATCTGTCCTACCACTTCGCCAAGTACACCATCTACAGTGCTCACGGAACGTTTCCAGCGAGGTTGCATTTCTTTCTTGCCAGACATTGTCCGGCTGTAGAAGTCGAAGTTTTGTGCTTCAAAATCGTCGCTCAGGTAAGAAGCGGCGGCATCTATCAATCCCCATTGGAGGTACAGTTTCTGATCGTCCAGTGATACGGTATTAATCACATCGGCTACTTCCTTCATGGCAGCAGGCTGACCAATGTTTACTTCTTCCAAATCTTTCAAACCGGAAACGGTGAAATAAGTATCCCAGTCAAAAGTAGGAAAGTTCTTTTTCAACGTCGCCCTATCCATCTTGTTATAGTTGGCATGAGGGTCACGCAATTCCACTTGTGAACGAGCGGCTTTCGCCAGGCGGGTTTCGATATTCATCACCGCTTTCACAGCTTTCTGTGCAGTAGCCTCATCATAACCTGCCAGCTGGAACATTTTGGCGATATGTTCCTGATATTTATTACGGATATTTTTAGTCTGCTCGTCATCCTCCAGATAATAGTCACGCTGTCCCATTCCGATACCGCCCTGATAGGTCTGCACCATATTCATGGAACTGTTCATATCATCCGCACTTACAAACATGGTGAAGTAAGGACGGATGCCTTTCTTCTGGCTCTCAGCAATATATGCATAGATTTCGTTCTTATCCTTGAGTGCGTCGATAGCTTCCAGTTCAGCCTTAATCGGAGCTACACCTTCCTGGTTCAGCTTCACGCTATCCATTGCGATGTTGTAAAGGTCGCCCACTTTTTGAGCGGCACTGCCCGGAGCGTTATCTGTCTTCGCAGCCAGTTCGGCAATCAGTGCTTTCAATTGCTCGCGGCTGTTTTCGCGCAACATGTCGAATGTTCCGAAACGTGAATATTCGTCTGTCAGCGGATGGTCTTTTATCCAACCTCCACAGGCATATTGATAAAAACTTGTACCCGGCATAGCCGTGGTATCCAGATTAGCAAGGTCGATACCGGACGTCAGCACGGCCTCTTTCTTACTGTTACATCCTGTTGTCATAAGGCATACGGCAAGAATTGGTAAATACTTGGTTACTTTCATATTCAATATAATAATTATAGAATTATCATGCTATCTAAAAGGAAGTTCTAGCCTTTCACTTCTTCCAGTTCCATCGAAACCCGCTCCCACTCTTCAACAATGACATCCAACTGCTGCTTCAGTTTCTGATGTTGTTCATACAGTTTCATGTCCGAAGCTCCTTCGGGGGTTGCCATCTTCGCTTCTACGATAGCAATCGCGGATTCGGTTTCCTCTATCGAGGCTTCGCAATCCGCCACTTGGCGTTCGAGTTTCTTGATCTTCTTATTTAGTTCTTTCTGGGCTTCGTAAGAAAGCTTATTCTCCGAAGGCTGAACGGTTTCGGGTTGATTACCTTTAGCTGAAGCCGTAGGAGAAGCCGACAGTCCCGCTCCTTTCTGAAGCTCGTTCAAGCTATCTATCTTTTTCTTTTGCAAGAATTCATAGATGCCTCCAAGGTGTTCTTTTACAAGTCCACCACCAAACTCATATACTTTAGTCGCAAGCCCATCCAAAAAATCACGGTCGTGGCTGACAAGAATCACAGTTCCGTCAAATTCGCGGATAGCTTCCTTCAAAACATCTTTCGAACGCATATCCAGATGATTGGTCGGTTCGTCCAGAATCAGTAGGTTTACGGGTTCCAGCAGAAGTTTAATCATTGCCAATCGCGTACGTTCTCCTCCGGAAAGGACTTTCACCTTTTTATCCGAAGCCTCGCCTCCAAACATGAAAGCTCCCAGTATATCACGTATCTTCAGACGGATATCTCCTGTGGCTACACGGTCGATGGTATCAAATACAGTCAGGTTCTCATCCAACATTTGTGCTTGGTTCTGCGCAAAATAACCGATTTGCACATTATGTCCGATCGTTAATTTACCTTCGAAATCTATTTCATCCATGATACATTTCACCAAGGTAGACTTACCTTCTCCATTCTTCCCGACGAAAGCAACTTTCTCTCCCCTGTTGATAGTCAGGTTGACATCATGAAAAACGACATGGCTGCCATACGCTTTGCGCACATCTTCGCAAATCACGGGATAGTTTCCGCTACGGCTGGCTGGAGGGAATTTTAAACGCAAGGCGGAATTATCTTCTTCGTCCACTTCGATGCGGTCTATCTTTTCCAGTTGCTTGATACGGCTTTGTACTTGTACGGCTTTCGTCGCCTTATAGCGGAAGCGTTCGATAAAGTCTTCCGTATCCTGTATTTGTTTCTGCTGATTTTCGTAAGCACGGAGTTGCTGTTCACGGCGTTCTTTACGCAGGACTACAAACTCATCGTACTTCACTTTGTAGTCGTAAATCTGACCGCAGGTGATTTCGATGGTACGGGTAGTTACGTTATTCAGGAACGCACGATCGTGGCTGACTAATACGACAGCATTGGCACGTGTAGACAAAAAGTTTTCCAGCCATTGGATACTTTCTATATCGAGGTGATTGGTCGGCTCATCGAGCAGAAGCACGTCCGGGCGTCGTAAAAGCAATTTTGCCAATTCGATACGCATACGCCATCCACCGGAGAATTCTGAAGTAGGGCGTTCCAAATCTTCCCGGCTGAATCCCAGTCCGAGAAGTGTCCGTTCGATTTCCGCCTGATAGTTCGTACCGCCCATCATCAGGAACCGGTCGTTTTCATGCGTGAAACGGTCTATCAACTGGTGATATTCTTCCGAATCATAGTCTGTCCGTTCGGCCAATTCCTGATTCATCCGTTCCAGTTTTGCCTGAAGTTCAAATATATGTTCGAACGCCAGTTCCGCCTCTCCCATCACTGTCCGGCTGTCGGAAAGAATCATGACCTGCGGCAAATATCCGATGGTTACATCTTTCGGAGTAGCTACCACTCCGTGTGTCGGCGACTGCAAACCGGCCAATATCTTCAGCATGGTTGATTTGCCGGCGCCATTCTTGCCGACCAACGCAATGCGGTCCTTCTTATTAATTACATAGCTGACGTCCTCAAAAAGCGGCGTCGCATTAAATTCTACTGATAATCCTTCTACTGAAATCACTTCTGCTTCTGATTTATAACATTTTGGACCGCAAAGATACTGAATATTTATTAGATACTACTTAGTATGATACGTTATGAAAAACAAAAAAGCAGTCATTCTTATAAATGACTGCTCTCTATCTTAATCAATGGCTCTTCTTTAGAACAACTTAGCAGGATATTCACCGGCATCAACCAATGCCTGAATCTTGTCTACTACGCTCTGACGGTCTTCCGGATAAGTCACACCGAACCACTTGCTGGTAGTATCCAGCACCTCAACCGTTGCAGTTCCGTCATTAATCAATTTATCTACCATCAATGGGATGAAGAACTCGCTCTTCAGATTTTCCATATTCTTCGGATCGCTAAGGAAAGCCTTGAAGAATTCCTGGCTGTAAGCGAAGTAATCAGGAGTGAATCCCCAGAAATTCATACTAACCGGAGTAGTGTCAGGAGTAGCTGTCCATTCGCCATTGTCATCAATGTACTTCACTTCACCGTCCATACGTTGGATTTTTGTACGTTCTACTACAGATGTCAACAATCCTTTAGTGTCGGTACTACAGATACCGCGAGATACCGTACCGCTTTCACTCAATGTATTTCCTACACGGAAACCTACCATCGAATAAACGTTCTTTGAATTTTCAGGAAGAGCGGAAAGGAATTTACCCATTACCTGGAAAGAATCGCGACCATAGAAGTCATCGCAGTTGATCACTGCAAACGGTTCCTTAATCACATCAGCGCCCATCATCACTGCATGGTTAGTACCCCAAGGTTTGGTACGGTCTGCCGGGCAAGTAAAGCCTTCCGGAAGATCGTCGATTGATTGAAATACCAGTTCGCAAGGAATGTGACCTTCGTATTTGGAAATAATTTTATCACGGAAATCTTGCTCAAAATCTTTGCGGATTACAAATACAAGTTTGCCAAATCCGGCATTGATGGCATCATAGATAGAATAATCCATAATAGTTTCGCCATTAGGACCCAGACCGTCCAATTGTTTCAAGCCTCCATAACGGCTGCCCATACCGGCTGCCAATAAGAATAAAGTTGGTTTCATAAATTGTGTAATATTAAAAGGTTAGTGATGTCAACGGCATCAGATTTCGTTTGCAAATGTACAAAAACTTTCTTTGTTTCAAGACAAAGAAAGAACATTAAAACGGATACCCGATAGCAAAATGTATTCCCAAATTCTTTAAGAAGGCTCCGGTAACATTGTAATAGCCACTTCGTTCCGTATCATACGGCAGATGCAAAGGAATACCGAGGTCGAGACGGAAGACGAGGATATCCATATCGTAGCGGAAGCCGACACCTGTTCCTAAAGCAATCTGTTTCGGGAAAGTTTTCAGACGGAGCTGCGAGTCGGGACGAGCCTCGTCCTTGCGCATCAGCCAGACGTTGCCGGCATCGAGGAAGGTAGCTCCCCAGATACTCTTGAAGATACGGAAACGATACTCGACGTTTGCCTCGAAGCGGAATGTACCTATCTGGTCAAGATAAGAATATTTGCTGTCTTTCGGGTGATAGCCACCGGGACCGATACTACGCACTGTAAAAGCACGGATACTGTTGGCACCACCGACATAGAATTGTTCGCTGTATGGGGCAATCGTAGCGTTGCCGTATGCGAAAAGAGCACCCAAGGCTACACGAGAGGCAAGCTTATTATTCTTGTCTATATTCCACAGATGGCGAAATTCCGTATTGAATTTCATAAACTGGGAGAAGGGGGCACCCAGAAGTTTCTTTCCTTCCTCGTTGTACGGCCGGCCGCAAGCCCGGTAGATGGTAGCGGTCACGTTTCCGGCAGAAGTTATGGTGGATTGCCACCAGATAGGATTCTTCACTCTACGCACAGACGCGTTATCATACGTATAGGTGTACTCCATGGCCGGAATGAACTGATTGTCAAGACTGACATATAACGCAGGATTGTCAGCGGCAATCTTTTTAAACTCTTCCGACTGGTGCTGGAGTACGTTGAATGTCAGTTTGAAAGGCGTGATACTGTGACGGCTGGTACGTGTCGGTTGGAAATCGTAGGTCGCGTTTCCGCCGAAGGATAACAGTTTGTAGTATCTAGCCCGGTTCAGTTGGTCGATATACAGACGGAAAGTAGTCGTGGCGGGAAAGTCAAATTCCCTTTTACTGAAACGCGGGAAAACGACTCTCGGAAAAGTCAAAGAAGTGGATATACCCATTTCCCAACTGTTCATCAACGAACTTTTCTCTCCACCGCCGGTCTGCCATTCGTAAGAACCTTTCAGTTTTACATTCCAGCTTTCACCGCCACCGAACACATTATTCCGGGTGACACCGAATGAGGCGCCGGGACCGGTTTGGTCATTACTTTTAGTTACTACGTTCAGTTCCAGTTCCGCATCCAAAGGTTTGGCGAAAGTCGCCTGCATTGTAATGTCCAACGTATCACAGACAGCTGTCGTATCTTTGGGGGCGTATTGTATATCCATATAGCTGAATATCCCTAACTGACTGAGTTTTTCCTGTACCTGTTCCTGGCGATACTGGCTGTAAAGCCGGGTACGGTTGGAAGCACGCATTTGCGCGTTGCGTACAAACTGCTGATAATTGAGCCAACGATAAAGCATATTAGGGCGAACCTGCAATTTCTTGTAATAGTGAATATTCAGGTTCTTGTACATCATGCTGTCATCCGGGGCTTCTCCGTTCTTTCCAAACAAATAGACAGAGGCATCGCCTAAGTAATAAGGACGTTGTGCCGCGGCAGGCAATCCTGGAACGGGAATCAGGCGAAGGCTGATATGCCCGCCGGGTATCAAAGTAGTATCCGCCTGATAAGTCATATAGTCAGGACGGAAATAAAAATATCCACGATTACGTAATAAAGTGCTGATGCGGGTACATTCTTCGTCCAAGTCTACTACGTTGAACTGTTCGCCCGGACTGATATAAGACATCCGACGTCCTCGCTCCATAATCCGCAGAGTCTGGGGAGTGAAACGCTGATAATACACCGTATCAATAAAATAAGGATTTTTCATATCCACCGTATAGACAAGACTTGCTTTCAGACTGTCTTGCTTGTCAACAATCGTTTCATAAGCTACCTTGCCATTGAAATAGCCATAATCACGCAGTAAGTTGGTAGCCACCTTCACACGCACCTCCGGATTGACCGTAGAAATAAACACGGGCGGGTTTGCGGCAAAACGATTGAACATCCATTTGCCGAATCCCTTCTTGTATTTCACGAAGTTATTGTACATCCACATTTTAAAGGGAATAGGCAACATACCGCCAAGCATCTTCGTACTGGGTGTTTTATCAAGGGCTGCATCTATTTCCGTCAGAGCCGTTACTCCTACGGGCGTTGTCGATTTATTCAATATGACAGTCTTGCTTCCGGTATAAAGCACTTCCCCTTCGGGGAGATGTTTCGTCACCGAACATGCCGATACTACTACACTTATCAGGCAAACAGCCAATATTTTTATATGTATAGCTTTCATCCTTGCTTCTTATTTCTTTATTCTTGTTTCTTCACTTCTTTTTCTTAAAGATAAACAACTCACTTAGTTTGTCCAACTTCTTGCGAAGCACGATACCGACTCCGGTTTCCGTAATCTCGCCTTCGAGCACACTCTCATAGTTCTTGTCATAGAACAGACGGATATAGCGGGTTCCGGTTCTGTCCAGACGATATTCCAAAGAAATGTTGTCGATAAAGGATTCGGCATCATTCGTCGCATTCTCACCCTGAGACACCTTACCGCCGATTACAATCTGGAAGCGGTTGTTGAACAGACGTTGCGAATAACGGAAACTGTAATCCGTACGTTTGCTTCCTGTCTCCGAGTCATCGTGGTCTTCGACACCCACGGATAGACTCGCATTTTTCAGATTGCCCATCAATGAGTTTATCTGGCTGCTCAATACGGAAGTCAAGGCAGAACCCATGTTCAACTTGCCAAGTCCGCCACCACCGCCGCCAATCGGGCCGGTGCCGAGATAGGTTTTCATCACCATAATATACAGGGCTTGCTTACCACGCTCTTCCGCCCCCATGGCAGTCAACTCATTTTGCACAGTCGCATCTTCGGGAGCTGAGACATCGAACGCAAACGAAAGATTATCCAAACGGTTCTTGACAACGACAGAGACATCGAAATTAACCATGCGGCTTCCGCCATTCTCCCCTTCGGAGACGGACGCACGGATGCGGTCGGTCGCCTTGAAGTTCAGCATCGGATCCATCGGATTTCCCGTCCATTCCACATAGCTGCCATTGTCAATGGCAAATTCTTTCGCGGCAATCACCGGTAAGGCATATTTCATCAAGCCGCCACTCAAAGTATAGCGTCCCGTCAGGGTCAAGTCACCTTGCGGAGTATATTTCATGGAGAGGTCACCACCACCTTCCAGTTCGATGCGGTTGTCATTGCTTGCATCCAAGTCGACTTTCACGCGGACGGACGGGTCGATATGCACCATCATTACCATATCCAGTCCTCCTAACGAGACGGTCGGCACTTCCTGTCGGACGACAGTCGTGGTATCGCTGAATGAGGTAAAGGTAACCAGACTTCCCAAGCGGTCCTGCACTGTCAAAGGTGAATCTGTCAAGACATAGGAGACATCGGTATTGCCCAAGAGACTTACATTCCCACGCATATTCAGTCCGTCCAAAGGTCCCTTCACCGTTGCCCGGAAGTCGGCAAATACTTTACCGTAGACCAGACTTTCACGGGTGCGTTTGGCATCCAGCAATGTATAATTCTGTGCCAGCATATTCAAATTCGCCATCGGACGACTCATATCACGGAAATCGACATAACCGTCAATGGTAAACGGATTCTTCGATGTAGTACAAATGGCGAATTTATCGAATAACAGCCGGTTGTTCTTTATCTGCACGGGGCGGTTGTCGAACACAAAACGTGCGCCATATTGACTGGAAAAAACAGCAACACTATCCAATACCAGTTCGCCGTTTATCAAAGGCTGCTCAGTGCTGCCCGTGATATTCAAGTTTCCGTCCATGTCACCGGACAGAGTGACCATCTGGTCGGGAATGAACGCATTCGCCACCCGGAGCGGGAAATGTTCCAGTGTCGTATTCACTTCCAGGCTGTCTTTGCCCGTCCGGGTAGGAAGCAATTTTCCATCCGCCACCAGCACCTCCACCTGGTCGTGGTTCAGATAAGCGTTGAGATATTGTTTTCCCTGTTCGCCCGGCAGCCAGGTAGCCCCCAAAGCAATGTCACCGATACGCTGGCGTTCGTAAGTCAGTTCGTCAATAGACGCTTCGGCAGAGAGCTGCAAGTCTTTTTCAGTTTGTATATAGTGGGCTTCCAAAGAGAACAATCCGGTTACTTCGGGGAAATAAGGCAACACGCTCGTAATCTCTTGCAAGCGGATTCTGCGTATTTCGACATCTATATTCTGTAAAGACACCGTATCGCCCTGCATGGAATGAACCCTAAAGCCCATGCCTTCCTCGTCCCACATATCCACATTGGCATATACGCGCATATTCTTATGCAGATAAATCCAGTTGTGATTCTCGTTGAAATGGAACTGCTGAAAGGCGACAATCGGTTTTTCCGGAATCAGCGTAAAAGCTATTCCGTTGCCCTTTCCCTGTCCTTCGAACAGAGGGCGGGCGTTTACGCCCAATAATACGCCAGTCTCACCTTTACCATTCTTATAATCCACCAGCAATTCCGCATCGCGGTCGCGAATTTCTCCCGTCAAGGTAGTGGAGAAAGAGAATTGCGGATTCTTCGGGCCGTTTATCACTCCGGCACGCAACTTCATAAGCGTAGTGTCCTGTTTCACTGTGAAGAAAACGGTATCCAGTTGCAACGTGTCTACTTTCAGCGCATGAACCGCCGCCTTTCCATTGATTCCCCAATCGGAAGCCGTGCCGAATTTCATGGAAGCGTCATGATAGGATATGTTCTTGGTAGCCAGGAAATAGGCTAACGGATTCTCTTTTCCTGCGGAGAAAGACAGGACAGCTGTCGGTAATGCTTTACGCAGTTCGGCGTGATTCAGTTCCTTCTCGTCAATCTGCTTCATCAGGACGTCCACAAAGCGGATAGACTGGCTAATCAGAGGATTGACACCGGAACGTGCACTCAGGTTGAGTTTCATGTCACCGGAAATAAAATGCGTAAACACCCGGTTCTGACGGGCTTCCGCAGAAAGATTGAAAGCAAGCGGGCGTTTCATCGGTTCGGGCATCAGTCCCAGTTCGTGCAAGTCGAGCCGGATGACATCAACCGTCACTTTTCCGTCGGGATAGCTGTGTGCCAGATTATATTCGGCATCCGTCGTCATCTTCAACAGTTCATTATCACTCGTCAAGTTAGCTGTCACTAACGCACCTTTCAAAGCTCCCGTCAGATGGACGTTGGAGAGATGGTATTGAGCATAATGCAATCGGTCTAAAGCCAAATCCAGTTTGGCATATGAACGATAAGACATCACATCCAGTCCGCGCCCGTCAGCGGCAGCAGAAAGGGAAAGCTCATAAATGGAGTCTTTCGGAAGGAAATGATGGAGTTGCAGGTTGTCTATTTTCAAGTCTGCCTTGTAAACCTCGGTGGCAGTATTTAATGCCGCGTTCACATTCATAGCCCCCTGCCCTTCTTTCAGATGCAGGTTTGCTTTGTATTCAGGGCCTTTGATGTCTACCTGCGCAACGAGATTCATACTGTCGGGGATGACAAGCGTACCGTTAGGCACTTCACCGGACAAGCCGGTAAGGAAATTCAGGTTCTGCGTTTTCATCTTCAGGCCGATGGTTCCCGAGCGGGTAATGCTATCAGCGAGGTTTTCGAGGATACCTCCGCCCTCTAAGGAGAATGCGCCCGGCAAGTCTGCCGTAAAGCGGGAAATCTGCATTTCTTTCAAGTTACCGTCCGTACCGGCACGGATGACAAGCGGACGAAAAGGATAGGCTTCCTTGAAGCTGTCCGGCAGTCCGCCAGTGAATAACATCACGTCCTCTTTGCCGATATACGCATTCAGGTTGGCAGACAAACGCCCCGTAGTCGGGATATTGACAAGTTCCCAATAAGTATGAGCGGATAAATCTATTTCAGAATGAGGAGTTTGCAGTTTCAAGCCGGGTACACTGATGATTGAATCATTGGAGAATGCCCGTCCCGTCAGTGAAGTAACGCTCAATCCCGAACGTTCGTTCATAGTGAATTCACGGATGACAGCCTTCATATCCCTACCTTTATATAATAAGGAATCCAGCCCGATGCTGACATCACGGACGGCAATATGTGAAGCGTCGAAACCTTCGACGGGTTTAGCCGCACCAGTATCGTAGCTGGCGGAAGTGCCCGACAACAAAAATTGTTTCAGTCCATAGAACTGGTTCTTCAAGTCGGCTTGGGCATCGTCAATAGTCGCTTCACCGATATGCGCAGCCATCCGCATCGAATCAGCGGGAAGCTGCATACTGAACGATACGTTTTTCAGTTTCAGCTGATGAAGGTCTACTTTCCAGTTTACAGGGGCCGAAGCGGTGGTATCCTTGGGAGTAGTCGTGGTGTCGTTCATCAGCATCTGCACATGAGTGTCCGATAGTTCCGTCGCATTAATAACGGCTGTTTCGTTAGACAAATCGACACCGTGACTTTGCAGGAAGAAACGTCCCAATACACCTTTTATCTCCATGCCGTCTATCAAATTGGCAGAATTGAAAGCAACGCGGCTCAATGTCACTTCGTCCACCTCCACTTTCCCTTTGAGCAGCGGCCACGCCTGCACACGTACATTCAGGCTTTCCAGAGACAAGAGTGTGTCCGGCTGCTGAATCACCTCCACGCCACGAACCAACAGATTGAGCGGGAAACGAAGGTCGATTCGTTCCACCTGAATCTGCATGCCGGTTGCTTTAGAAGCATATGCAGTAACCTCCCGACGTATAAGATTCTGTACAGGAGGGACGTAAAGCAACACCATTAGTATTACAAAGAGTATTATAGGAGTAAGCAGAATCCAGCTTACCCGTCGTATCCATTTTCGTTTCATGTAAAAATGTGCCAGTATAAATTAAGTGACACAAAGTAAACAATTTATTTTTAGAAAAGGTTTGGATAAAGGCAAGAAAGATACGATGACCGGTCAAGGAGTAGGATATTTCCGCCTAATCGACACTTTTCATCGACGTTAAGTAATTTTCCGCTTCGCTGATTATAATACAAACGGTTGATAGTGCAGCCGATGCCGTATCGCTTATTTCAGTAGAGAAAGACTCTCCACGGCAGGATTCCAAAAACTTTAAAGGAGCTATTGCGTCCGATGCGCCTATCAACGTGAGGAGAGGGAGCAGTTTATGCGCCATGGCAGCTATCCCGTCCGTATCTTTGTCAACGAAGGCTTGTCGCATCCGTTCGACATTCTTTTTTGTCTCCTCAACAAAGGTCTGAATGATAGAATATGCCGCTTCCGGGTCATCCCCGGAGTAGGCGGTGAGTGCGGAAAAGTTTATTCCGGTGTTTACCATATCTTCTGTGATGTGAACCTCATCAGCCGAAAGTTGCCCTTCGTTGACTGTCATCAACAATTCTTTTACTGTAAACGGTTTATGCAGGCATCCGGCAAAGCCGTGCTCGCACAAGGCATCCTTATCCATTTCGCTACGGGCGGTCACGGCAATCACAGGAATGGTCTTTGCCTGCGGAATGTTGGAAGCACGCAGGAGTTTTACCAAATCGAAACCGTTGATAGCGGGCATTTGTATGTCTGTCAGCAATACATCAAAAACAGAAGTGCGGAGTTGTTCGATAAGCTCTTCGAGCTGCTCGCAACATACTGCGTCAACACCGTGCTGTTTCAGCATGGCTGCCGTCAGGCTGAGTTGGATCTTATCATCATCAATCAAGAGGACACGGATAACTTTCATCAGAGGAACGGCAGTTGCAGCTTCGTCAATATCCGCAGTTTCGTTTTCCGGAGATGATTGACTTTCCGGAATGGATTCGCCTACCGGATACAAGGGCAGAACTACTGTAAAGCAACTTCCCTCTCCCAGTTTGCTCTGCACATCAATCGTTCCTTCAAGCAGAACAACCAGTTTCTTCACGATGGATAATCCCAAGCCGAACCCTTCCTCTCCCTGGGCACCGGACAAACGGGTAAATTCTTGGAAAATGCGTTCGCGGTCTTCGGCTGCCATACCTTTTCCGCTATCTGCAATCGCTATCGTCAGCTTTGAAGAATCATATCGGGCTGTCAGCGTTATCTCGCCTTGTTGAGTAAACTTCACGGCATTAGACAGAAGGTTGTTCACAATCTGCCGAAGCCTCAGAGGGTCACTGACGTAACGTCCGTTCAATTCCGGAGCGACGTGGCACTGCAATGCCAATCCCTTGGCGACCGTCAACGGTTCAAAGCTGACATAGATTTCCTCGAACAACTGCGAAGGATTGAAAGTGACACGATTCACTTCCTCTTTATTAAGGTCAAGGCGATGGAAGTCGAGCAAGTCGCTGACTAGTTTCAAGAGATGTTCCGAGGAACTTTTCATGTTATCCAGGTAAAAGCGTTGCCGTTCGTCCTCCGTCAGACGGGACAGTAGTTCAGTATAACCCATGATGGATCCGAGCGGCGCTTTGAAGTCGTGGGTTATGGCGAGCATCAGTTTTTCACGGGCTACGAGCAGGTCTTCCGCCCGTTTGTTCGCTTCTTCCAACTGCCGACGGTAGCGGTTGCTGCGAGAGATGTCACGTACTATCAATACCAAGAAAAAGGCAGACAACAAAACCGCACCGATAGCGATTCCGGCAATGGTGCGTGCGGAGCGCATTCTTACCTCTTGTTGCATCTCAGCATCCTGACGGGCACGCAAAGTCATTTCTTCTTCGTATTGTTTTATCAGGCTATCCATTCTTGCCGTCAACTGCGAATTCATGCGTTGGTATTTAGTACTGGTGCGCCGGATTGTTCTTCGTCGTTGCAGTCGTTTTTCTTCGGTAGCCATGCGAATCTTTTGCTGCAGGGAATCTTTAGAAGCAACCGGTTCCAAAATGGTATCCGTAGCGACTTCCAAAGATGTATTAACGAGTACGGCACTATCCTTGGAAGGAGCAAACACTTCCGCCAGTCTCTTGAAAAAACCTTTCTTATTGGGAGTAGTCAGCAGAGAGTCACGTTTAGTGATAACCCGATGCTGCACCCGTTGCTGAATTATAACAGAGTCCTGCTCGGAAATAATCTCTTCAATCTCCGAAGCGGAAAGCAGGCTGTCATTCGCTTCACTCAATACGCGGAGCATCTGGATGGTATTCTGGTCTTTCTCGTGAATCAGAGTCAGCAGGCTGTCTGTCCGCAGATTCTGCTGGTCGTCGGCAGCCGACAATGTCTCCATCTCATGATGCACAAACACCAGAGAAAAAAGAAGAATCGCAAGTAATAACGTGTAACCGATGGTTACTTTCAGTTTTGTGAAACGATAGGAAGCCATGCGATTTTAAGTATTAAATCATTAAGTATTAATTCGGGGAACGGAGAATTTCGTCATATAGCGGAAACGCCACCAAAGCATTAATCCTGCACTTGTCAGTCCGAAAGGGAACGCCATCCAAACACCTACTGCTCCCCACCCCATCACGAAACCGCAGAAGTAACCTACAGGCAGGGAGATGATAAAGTATGCTATAAAGGCGATAACCATCATCAGTTTCACATCCGAGATTCCACGCAGAGCGTTGGCAAAAGTAATCTGCAATCCGTCGCCAAACTGATAGATGAGGAAAGGGAATATAAGAGAAGTAACCATAGCAGCTACTTCCGGGCTGTCGGTAAACCAATTTCCCAAGTGATTGCGGCAAAGAAAGACAATAAAGGAAAGCACAACGCCCAATGTCATCATCAAATGAAAACCGGCATAGGCGGAACGACGCACATTGACTATGTCATTCTGTCCTTTGAAATTGCTGACACGGACAGCTACGGCAGCTCCCATCCCATAATACATCATAAAGGTGAATTGGGAAATTGCCAACATGACCTGGTGGGAAGCCAAAGCAATCGTCCCCAACCAACCAATCATGATGGCACTCAGGCTGAAAGAGGCTGTTTCCATTCCCATCTGGAAAGCAACCGGCCATCCGAGTCCGTTCAAACGGCCGAAAATGGCACGCGACCACCCCAGCCGGAGAAAACCGACTTTGTAGCGGACAAAACGCGAACTACGCGCAAAGATGATTATAAATACAACCACCATCACGATACGCGAAAACAGCGTGCTGACACCAGCTCCCAACAAGCCCAGTTCGGGAAAGCCGAGCTTTCCGTAAATCAGGATATAGTTGCCGATGATGTTCAATACATTTCCACTGAGCAGTATCCACATAGCGGTTTTGGTATCTGTGATTCCGTCTGTAAATTGTTTGAATCCATTAAAAATCATGACAAACACTAGGGAAGCAAGCAGCACCAGATAGTAAGGTTTAATCAGGGGAATCAATTCGTCAGGTTGTCCGAGATGCTCTATATTCAGATAAAGAACAGTCATACAGACAGTCAACAGAAGCGCAACCATCAGGTTTGCCAGCAGGCTGTTTCGCAGGGCTTGTCCGGCAGGCGCATATTGATGAGTACCGTACAGACCACCCACAATAGGTGTCAGTCCGTACGAGAATCCGGTACTGAAAATGATGGCAAGAGTAAACACATTATTCACGAAAGATGCTGCGCCCAGCTCTACCGTGCTATGATGCCCAATCATTAATGTATCGGCAAATCCGAGTATAATAACGCCTATCTGTCCAATAACAATAGGTAATCCGAGAAAAATTAGCGCTTTGTAATGAGTCTTATATATATCAAATAGTCTCTTCATTGTCCTTGTCTTATAAATACTTGCATGCCGCAAGGAAACCTTGCCGGGTACTACGCCCTACTTTTATAATAGAGTACAACTCCGTTCTCCCTCCGAAAAGCGGATTGGGCTACTGTCCGCAATTGTTCCGCCGTAACAGAACGATAACGTTCTACTTCTTTTTCCATGTCTTCCGCCCGGCCAAGCAGTTCGAACCATGCCAAGTTGGTTGCCACATTCAAATAATTGATGTTGCCGAATATCTGGGTGGACTCAAATTTGTTCTTCACTTTTTCCAGTTCCTGTTCGTCAACCAGTTCTTGCTGCAACCGTTCCAGTTCTTCCCTTACTGCCGCTTCCGCCTGTTCCAGAGTGACACCAGCCGAAGGCTTTCCACTAATATGGAATAACCCTGCATCTACACTGCCTGAAATATAGGCATCTATGCTCGAAAATAGTTGCTTCTCTTGTACAAGTCGTTGGTTCAATCGACTGGAGCGCCCATTGCTCAACACATCCGACAGAATATCAAATGCATAATAATCCGGATGCCGATGATCGCACATATGAAAAGCCATGAACAAGGCATCGAGGGGAACATTCCGTTCTACCGTCAACCGGCGTTCTTCCGTCTGTTCCGGTTCCTGAGGCAGGTTCCGCTGGGGTACTTCCCGACGGGGAATAGGACCAAACCATTTTTCTGTCAGCGATACTGTTTCTTCGAAAGTGATATTTCCGGTTACGGACAGAATCGCATTATTCGGGGCATAAAAACGGAAAAAGAATGCTTTTACTTCTTCCAGCGTAGCATTGGCAATATGCGACAGGTCTTTGCCAATGGTAGGCCATTGATAAGGATGCGCCTGATAAGCCAAAGGGCGCAAAAGATGTCCTACATCTCCATAAGGCTGGTTCAGACAGCGTTGCTTGAACTCTTCCATGACCACTCCCCGCTGTACCTCCAGGCTCCGTTCGCTAAAGTCAAGACTCAGCATACGGTCGGATTCCAGCCAAAAGCCGGTTTCTACGTTCTGACGAGGTACAGTGAGGTAGTAATTGGTGATATCATTGTTCGTCCAGGCATTATTCTCGCCACTCGCCAATTGAAGCGGCATGTCATAATCGGGAATATTCACTGAGCCGCCGAACATCAGGTGTTCAAACAGATGGGCAAAGCCGGTATGTTCGGGGTGTTCGTCACGAGCTCCCACATTATATAATATATTAAGGGCCACCATCTGCGTACTTTCATCTTGCGAATGTACCAACCGTAACCCATTGTCAAGAATGTGCCTGTTGATTTTCATATCATTTAGTCAAGTATTGCCGCTTTTATTATCTTCACATCTTCTTCGGGACGGTCACTACGGTCTGTTTTTACCTTCTGGATTTTATCCACCACATCCATACCTTCCACTACTTCGCCGAATACGGTATATTCACCGTCCAGATGCGGAGTCCCGCCTACGGTAGTATATGCTTCAATCTGTTCGGGGGTGAAGTGGAATTCCGGTTCCTTTGCCGACAATTCCTGTGCTTCCGTAAACAGTTTTTCCTGCAAATCGTAAAGACCGTTTTCGTCATTCTCCTTACGCATCTTATAAATTTCCTTCATATGCTTCTGCGCCAGTTTGTTGAAAATAACGTTGATTTTATTTTCATTCATCTGGCTTTCCATGCCGAGCAACGTAGAATCATTGTACACCTTACCTGTCACGATATAGAACTGACAACCGGAAGATTCTTTTTTCGGGTTCACATTATCTCCCTGACGGGCTGCCGACAAGGCGCCTTTCTTATGGAAATACTTCGGATATACAAATTCTGCCGGAATGGTGTAACCGACATCACCTGCTCCAAGCATTTTCCCTTTCGGCGCGTTCTTTGAATCCGGGTCGCCTGCCTGAATCATAAAATCTTTGATGACACGATGGAACAGTGTCCCTTCATACATCCCCTCTTTCACCAGTTTGATAAAATTATCCCGATGCTTTGGTGTCTCATTGTACAACTTCACTTTGATATCTCCGGCAGTTGTCTCAATCTTTACCAATGTCTCTTTATCCATGTCTCCTCCTTTTTTTGTTCCGGTCTTGCAGGAAGTTAATCCGCAAAACGATATAGTTAATAATATCAATACAATCTTTTTCATTACGCTTTTATTTAATTTAAGTTTGCAAATATACCATTTTCGCCTAAATCATCTTACCTTTGTGACTTAAAAGAATCAAAACCTGACATGATGAGCTCCATATTGATCGTTGAAGATGATATCACTTTTGGAATGATGCTAAAGACCTGGTTAGGCAAGAAGGGATTTGAAGTATCATCAGTGAGTAATATTGCACGTGCCCGAAAGCATATTGAAAGTCAGACTGTTGACTTGGTATTATCAGATTTACGGTTGCCCGATTACGAAGGTATCGATTTGTTGAAATGGATGAATGACCGGGGTATAAATATTCCGTTGATTATCATGACAGGATATGCGGATATTCAATCTGCCGTACTGGCGATGAAACTCGGAGCACGGGATTATATTGCCAAACCCGTAAATCCTGAAGAGTTGCTGAAGAAAATATCCGAGGCTTTGCAAACGGAAAGTAGTCCGGCGGTACCCCATTCTACAGCCCGGAACTCTTCCAATCCTAAAAAAGGAGGTTCTAATTCACAAGACACTTCCGAAACTAACCATTCTTATCTGGAGGGAGAAAGTGATGCTGCCAAGCAGCTATACAATTATGTAGGATTGGTGGCTCCGACCAATATGTCCGTACTAATCAACGGTTCCAGCGGAACGGGAAAAGAATATGTGGCGCATCGTATCCATCAACTCAGCAAGAGAAGCGACAAACCGTTTATTGCTGTAGATTGCGGCTCTATCCCCAAAGAACTGGCAGCTTCCGAGTTTTTCGGTCATGTGAAAGGCTCTTTTACGGGCGCACTGACGGACAAAACCGGAGCTTTCGTCGCAGCCAACGGCGGCACTATCTTTTTAGATGAAATCGGGAATCTTAGTTATGAGGTACAGATTCAACTGCTGCGTGCCCTGCAAGAGAGAAAGATACGTCCGGTCGGCTCTACCCAGGAAATATCCGTGGATATTCGTCTGGTATCCGCTACCAACGAGAATTTGGAGCAAGCGATTGAAAAAGGAACGTTCCGCGAGGACCTTTATCACCGTATCAATGAGTTTACGTTGCGGATGCCTGACCTGAAAGAACGAAAAGAAGATATTCTGCTCTTCGCCAACTTCTTCCTCGACCAGGCCAACAAGGAACTGGATAAGCATCTGGTTGGTTTTGACGCAAAGGCGTCACAGGCCTTGCTGAGTTATCACTGGCCGGGAAATCTACGCCAAATGAAGAACATCGTCAAAAGAGCGACTTTATTGGGACAAGGAAGTTTTATTACTTTATTGGAACTAGGAACAGAGTTGCTGGAAGCTCCGGTATCCACCGGTACTAGTATGGCACTCCGCAATGAAGAGACTGAAAAAGAACATATCCTAGAAGCATTGCGCCAAACCGGAAATAACAAGAGCAAAGCTGCGCAATTACTGGATATTGACCGGAAAACTTTATATAATAAGTTGAAGTTATATAATATTGATTTGTAGGCGACAAGCTAAAAAGCAGGGGGCACATTATTTTATTGGGAATCTAACGTATTATTTCAGTTTACCAATTTGAGGAATCTGTTTCAAAACAACCGTATCCGAAATATCAATCTCCGTCACTGCAGATTCGAGCATTTTCGTACGGTTTAGCTCATTCTTGTACGGGAATGAATGAGATTTTGTTTTCAATTACTGATTTGCATAAGTATAACATGAACTTTTGACTCATAAGTTCCACCGGTTTCACCTTATAACTGAAACATCGATGAATAAGGAGATAGCGGGTGAAAGCGTAGGAAAAAAACAGGTGAAGTCTTCCATTATCGCTTTCACCTTTTGAATTTATTTATACCGATTGCTGGGCATATATAGTCATCGTGCTGAATATATAGATGCAATACGGTGAGTATATAGATGCAATCTGTTGAATCTATAGATGTACCAATTCAAGTATTAACAGATGAGAACCAAGGTGTTAACACCTGACGACTAGGCTATTAACATCTGACAGTTCATCTATTAATACCTGACAATGGATTTGCTATAAGCATATTTTCATTAGCTATAAGGATATCCGGATTAGCTATAATGATATTGGTTTTAGCTCAAAGGATATTTTGAAAAGACAAGGTAAAACCGATAATGTCCTGTTTCACCCAATTTTACCCCTCGCTTTCACCCGCTATCTCCTTATTCATCGACATTTCAAGAATCAGGTGAAACCGATGAATGGCAATAATCTTATAGTGGCATTGATATTTGTCAAGTCTGTAGTATCCTATTCTATTTCCACTTTTGCCTGTAATCTGATATCGTTCGAAGCCGCCCCAACCATTATCTGAAAAGTACCCGGCTCCACTACTTCCCTTAAATTCCGGTCTATTATCGTAAAATCACTTTCAGACAAAACGAACTTCACTTCCTTAACCTCTCCACGCTTTAAATAAAAGCGTTCGAAGTGTTTCAACTGTTTCAGGGACTGCACTACCGAAGCGTATTCATCTCTCAAATAAAGCTGGGGTATTTCTTCGCCATCATACTCCCCAGTATTCTTGACCTTGAATGAAACTTCAAAAGAATGAGGGGATATAGCTGATACACATAAATCCGAATATTCGAAAGAGGTATAACTCAAACCATATCCGAAAGCATAAAGCGGAGAAGCGGACAGTTCTACATAATCGTGGTTCTGAGGTGCTTTCTTGTTGTAATAAACGGGAATCTGCCCTACCGAACGAGGAACTGTCAGCGGTAATCTTCCTGCCGGGTTATAATCTCCGAACAGGACATCAGCGATGGCATTTCCGCCTTCTTGTCCCGGATAATAGGCTGTCAACAGAGCATCAGCGTTTTCAGCAGCCCAGGTTTTATTCAAAGGACGGCCTTCGATATATACTACAATCAACGGTTTCCCCGTAGCTTTCAATGCTTTGAGCAATTCCTGCTGTCTCCCTAATAGAGAAAGCGTCGCACGGTCAAACCCTTCGCCACATTCCATGTCACTGACTGTCTTTTCATCAGCAATTGCCGCACCCGTTTCTTTATAACTGGTTTTAAAATCACGGGCACTGGAACCACCTACTACGGCAATTACGACTTCTGAACGTCGGGCGGCAGCGACAGCCTGTTCTATATCGGATGTCAAAGTATCGCGTATGGAACAGCCTTTCACATATTCTACCTGCAATGGAGATAACTTAGTCCTGATTCCATCCAATACGGTCTTTACATTCTCCTCTTCCTGCGGAGCGGTATAGTCGCCCAACATATTATAACGATTATCGGCATTAGGACCTATCAATGCTACTTTGGAAATATTCTTATTTAACGGAAGCAGTGAACGGTCATTTTTCAGCAGAGTGATTGAGGCTTGTGCTATCTTACGTGCCAAAGCAATATGCGCATCATTGCACACTTCTTTCTCAGCCTTTTCAGGGATGACATATGGGTTCTCAAATAAACCCATTTCAAACTTTAACCGGAGTACACGGGCGACAGATACGTCAAGCACTGCATTACTGACACGACCGGTATTTACGGCATTGATTATATTCATATACGCATCACCTCCCAAGTCTACATCCACTCCGGCCGATAAAGCCATGACAGCCGCTTCCTCCATGGTTGGCGCAACAAAATGGCTTTGGTGAATCCCTTCGATGCTGTACAAATCCGAAACCACAAATCCTTTAAATTGCCATTCATTCTTCAAAAGTTCAGTCAGTAAGTAGTAATTTGCAGTACAGGGGATACCATCCAACGAATTATAAGAAGTCATGACAGACAAGGCTCCGGCATCAATTGCCTGTCGGAAAGGGGGAAGAAAGTTCTCGTGCAACTCACGTATCCCTACAAAAGAGGGATTTCCGTTCTGTCCGCTCTCCGAGATTCCGTATGCCAGAAAATGCTTCAATGTAGCCAGTGTGCTGTATGGTTGGGATAGATTTCCACCACCCAATCCTTCAACCATTGCTTTCCCTATCCTCCCAGTCAGCACAGGGTCTTCACCGAACGTTTCTTCTACACGCGACCAACGCGGATCACGGGTAAGGTCGAGCACGGGACCATAGCTGATATGCCCGCCCTGAAGTCGTATCTCTTTTCCTATCGCGTTCCCGACTTCATTTATCAATTGAGGTGACCAAGTGGCAGCCATTCCGATTCCCGTCGGAAAGACAGTAGCACCGATTGCCATATGACCGTGTGGAGCTTCTTCTGCCAAGAATATGGGGATTCCCAAACGGGTATTCTCCATTACATATTTCTGCAAGGCATTTCCAGCCTTAGCTGCCAATGCGGGATTCAGACCATTTTCGAGTGTTTTCTTTGTCCACGGGTCGGCACGGTAAGTTGCCCAAAGCATTCCGACATGCCGTTCTTTCATCAGTTGCTTGAACTTATCGGAAACGGTGACTGTTTTTCCTTTTATCTCATACATTTCCCAACCTAAGGGGCAGAGAAGCTGACCGACTTTCTCTTCCACGGTCATGCGGGAGAGTAAGTCTGCCACTCGTTGTTCAACCGGTAGTTGGGGATTTTTATAGGATTCTATCGGCAGTTGTGCAGAAACACAGGTTCCCACCATCAACAGTCCCAAAAACAATAGTAATCCACATATTCTATTTAGCATAAATAACCTCTATTTATATTAATGACTTTATTTCTCCATTTATAAAAAACATTTCAAATAAGAAACCTGCTATCATCCCGCAATGCCTTGTGGCAAAGCTGATTTGACAGCAGGCTCCATTTGAGTGAAAACAACCTCTATTTTATCCTATTTTAGAACGGACATTTCTGATTGTCGACATAAGTAACAGTACCACCCGGTACGGCATTATGTCCATGTCCAGTCATATCAAGCACCGTACCGTCATCTTGCGTTTCACCATCAAAACGCCAATAAGCGATTAGTCCTTCACTTGTGGGGTCTACATAGCAAACGCCATCCTCAATCTGGGCAGCCGTACGCGCCACGTTCCATACACGGCACTCACTGATGTAACCATCAAAGAAGCGTGCGTTACCTGCCGAACGGCCAATAGAGAATGTATCCTCCCAAGTATGACTGTCATAAGCCATACTCAAGTTTATGGAACCACCATTCTTTGTCTCTACGAAGTGAATCTGCTCACCGTCCAAATAGAGACGTAGATACTGACCGTCATACACAGCAGCGAAGTGTAACCAATGACCTGTAGGAAATTCTTTCTCTACCCATGATTCATAATGGTCTTTCTTATCAGGATGCGAAGCCGAACCAATGGAACCTTTCACAAACTGCAATTTATTAACCGGATTACCGGCACCATCACCAAAACGGAAAAGGAAGTTCTCTTCACATCCACATAACGAACTAATGCCATTGGCACTTCTTTCCTGTCCAACCGGGAAAGATACGGGAAGCACCTTCATCTCCAACGTCATCTGTCCGAGTGCTTTCACCGGACTGTTTTCCTGATCACCGAACGAAGGAATATTGAAATATCCCCGGCGTGCCAGGTAAGCAGCCTTGATATTAATAACCTTAGTCAACATAACATAAGCGGTACGGGAAGTTTCCATCACTTTCAGATCGCTATTTGACACAGAAGTAATAGATACAGGAAGGCAATAGGATACACCCTCCTGTAATTTCTCGGAATCAGCAGTCACCTTGATTTGCGTAGACTGGTTTTGCCCTGCCGGAATCACCACTTCACCACCTTCAAAACTATAGCTACCTTCGGGAGGCATCTGGCAGTTACGACCAGTAGAGGCATTAAAAGACTCAAGTAGCTGAGGAGCCACCTGTACACCAACTTTCACATCAGTGTCCATCTTATCGGTTGAAGTTACGGTTAAGCCTAATGTAGACTGCCCCTCAACGAGAAATTTCACATTTGAAGAAGTCAACGTGCCGGTCATATAGACAGCATCGCTGTAATCTGGTTCAGTCTTGCAACCTGACACACAAAGCAACAAGGCAAATAAAGATAAGAGCGTATATTTCTTCATAACTTCAATTATTATTTAGCATAAACATTAAATACACCACATTCCAAAGATGCACCATACCAACCACCAGCATTCGAAACAGTTATTCGAATATATCGGGCAGTCAACGGAGCATAGAAAACACAATCTTCGGCATCACTTTCAATTTCCCCTTGTGCTTTCCAATTCGTACCATTATCACTTGTGCTGACAGTCATGCCGGCACTGAACACACCGACCTCTTTTTCAGTCCAAGTATCATAATCATATCCGGAACTTGTCATTTTGATACCATCAAAAGAATATGCTTTCCCCATATCAATATCCAGTAAAAGCTCACCTGAGCGGTTAGAAATGGAACAATAAGTTTCATAATTTCCATCAAAAATGGCTTCAATCGGTTCATACCAAGACTGAACAGTCCCATTGGTGGTAGCAGTCCATCCTGTTTGGTCTGCCACTAATGTGCCAGTACCAGTATATCGGGTAGCTTCATGATTCATATTATCCTCGGTCACAGTAATAGTCAAGAAAGAAGGCGCCAGCATATTAGTGCTCAACTGCGAATTCCCCCCTTCTGCCGAAACAAGACGCAAAGGAATAATATATCCTTTCGCACTTTTAAGGGTAGAGAGAACATTCGCGTCATCAGTCAATTTTAGATGTACAGCGTCTGCCACCACCATTTCTCCCGCGGGAATAGTCATTTCTGCATTCTCCAGCACAACAGTTTCAACAGGCAAAGCTTCAAACTCTGTGTCATGTTCTTCATTATAAGCATCAATCAGAGAGTTATCAACCGCTACTGTTACTCTAATGTCTCCACTCGCTTTCTTTGAACATCTCGCCTCCCATGTGAAATCGACATTACTGACTGTACTGATGGGAGTCTGTACTATCTTATACTCCTTGGAATTATCCAAAATGTACACTCTATTATACGGATCTCCATAGACATCGTAAGTCTCATCATCGCCACAAGCAGTAAAACCGAGCACACAGATGGCGAACATACCTATATAAAACAGATTTTTTCTATTTTTCATTGTCATCTTTCATTAAAAAGTTAATTAATGGATAGCCGGATTCTGTATTTGGATACATTGACGGAACCGATAGTAAGGTTCAGGATTGTATTCGTGCACATTATAGTCACGATGGATAAAGAATGCTCCAAAACCTCCTTTGCGTTTGCCATTCGCAGGTTTATAACGTGCCTGTTCGTACATAGACTGCATATCACCTTGCCAACCGTCACCCATATTGCAGCAGTATACCACCTTTTCATCAGGCCATCCACCAGCGCCAGTTCCACCACCATACGCCTGAAGGAAACAATAATTACTATATGGAACAAGACTAGTCATACTGGTACTTGTCTGGTCAATATTCAACATTTTATCACAAATGCCTTCTTGCGAAGCTATTTCTTTACCATAACGCTCTTCAATAAGCTGTAGACGTTCTTCTTTAGTGATATCCGGATTCGGCCCCATATATTTAGCCATATGCTTGTAGAAGTGTTCAAAATTCGAATCACTCAAAAAGTCACCTTCCGGTTCATAGTCAGCATCGAAGCCGTCAAGGTCATTCAGGAACACCTGATCAAGGAAATATTCAGCATACATTTCAAAGGAGCGATTAAGCGCTGCGGTTCGTTCATCACCATTCGGCATTGCCTTTGCTTCATTGTAAGCCTTCTTAAAATCGTGTTCGTCAGTTTCCGCGTCAATACGTGTAATTGCCACACAGAGCATTTTGGTACCTTTCACTTTCTGCACAAAACGAATTTCTTCCCATATCTCAGTATTTTCCTTTGCAGGGATACCACCCCACATAGAACAAATATCGAGACTATCGGGCAATCCCATAAATCGAACAGCCGCTGAGTTTTGAGCTCCATACTGCGCAAACCATCCAAAAGCTATTTCATGGTCACTTGCTTTGTAATCGCGCAGGTTTTGGTAGTACTGGTCGTCGTAAGTCAACGGCTTCTGGATAGTCAGCGATTCGATGTCGGTGTTGCAAGCAGACATCAGGCTGCCTGTGGCTATCGCGGTCAACAAGTATTTCATTATTTTCATATTCTAATTACTTGGTTAGATTATTCTACATTATATATCTGATTACCTTTTCACATCCCACCAAAGACGTGTACCGGCAATATCCGTACCCTGCAATAAGGAGACGGCGGCTTGCGTATTCTCGCTATTGTCAGAATACTCTGTTGTCGGGAACTTCAGGCGACTTATGAGTTCTCCTTCAGGAACTTCACCACCGGAACGATTCGAACTGATAGTTACAATTCCTGGATAACCTGTACGACGCATCTCACTCCATGCCTCCTGCCCGTCAGGGAAAAGAGCAATCCACTTCTGTACCATAATACGCTCCAGTTTCTTACTTTCAGAAGCACTGTCATCCCACTTCACTGTCAAGGTCGAAACCATACGGCTTACATCAGTGCTACGTCCTGTTGTCGGATCTATGAAAGAAGTAACCGGCACGTTAACATTGTCAGCAAGATAAGTATCCACCCCTGTAGCCCCCTTGGAAGAGAAAGAGATTTTCACACCTTCTTCATAGTATTCCTGTACTGTCTTATCCCCTAGGTTCAAACGCAATTTAGCCTCTGCCAACAGAAAATAAGTTTCAGCAGCACTCATCCACTGTATATTATCATTTTGTCCCACATTCATACTGGAAGCCGCCTCTGACAATGTTCCCTGATTACGGCTAGTCTGCCCGTTCCGGACTCCATGATATGCCCCGTCTTTCACAGCACCCTTGAAGTAACACGTCAAACGTGGATCTTGTAAACCTTTCAAATAACAATCCATGGTAGCACTCATGCGAAAATCATTAAAACTTTCAAATGCTTCCCACCACTCATTGATGAAAGTGAACGATGCAGACTGCTTCAAAACTGCATTATCATCAACAGACGTCATCAGCCCTATACTATGACCGATTGCAGCTTCTATTTCTGTCCGGGCTTTTGTCTCATCTACATAAGAGATACGCATTGCCAAACGAAGACGGAGTGTATTGGCAAACTTAATCCACTTCTCCACTCTACCATTATAAATATAGTCATAACGTTCCATATAAGGTTCGGATGTCCGGCTATTATATCCAGTAAGCACCTCAATGGCATCTGCCAATTCTTCAAAGAAGCGATAGTATATATCTTTCTGGCTGTCATAAGCCACATGAATGCTTGTACCAAACTTAGAATAAGGAATGGGACCATACTTATCCGTAATACGGCTCATACCAAACACCTTGACAATAGTAGCCAAAGCACGTGCAGGTGAAACCTCATCGGTATTCTCTACGATGCTTTGCCACGGCTGCATCACTTCGGTATAAGCGTTGTTGAACGGTGAATTATACCACTGGCGATATAGTTTATAACAGTCGTTATCTTCTGTTCCGGCATAATCCCACGTCTTGACAGGAGCAAAGTAGCTGGCAAATATGTCACCGGTCAGCATCTGAGTTTCCTCAAACAAACCTCCCTTATCCTTACCTACCACGAAAATCCCCCTCTCCATCTGTGTGAAGTAAGCTCCAGTTTTAAGGTTATCGCGTTCCATCTGCTCCGGAATCACCTCATTCGGATTGATATTCCAACTTTCAAAATGGCTGGTGCAGGCTGTAAGCAACAAACTTCCGGCAAGCAACGCACCATTGACAACTTTTATATATTTTGATATCTGTTTCATCTTGTCGATTCTTTAGAAATTAAGTTTAACAGAGAAGCCTAAATTACGCAGGCTCGGCAACATAAAATAGTCCATACCGCTAAAGTGTGTACCTGTACTTGCCGTCAGCTCAGGATCATAAGGAGCCTTACAATAGAACATGAGCAAATTGCGTCCGGTGAAGGCAACATTCATACTCTGAATCCAGGGAATTATCTTTTGAACGGGAACGTCATAACCGAGAGACAATTCCGCCAGACGGACATTTGTTGCACTGTAAACATACATCGAGCCTACACCACTTCCCACAGTACTGTAATATTTCTGCACGGCAGGCACTTCGTGACCATCAATCAATACATATCCTAAATCACGTGCCGTAGCCGTAGCCTTAGAAACACCGTAAGCATCCATCAATGCCTGGGTCTGCGAAACAACCACTCCACCGATACGGGCATTAATCAAGCAACTCAATGTCAGCCCTTTCCAAGAGAAGGAGTTACGCCATCCCATCATGTATTTGGCTTGAGAGTTACCTGCATAAATCCAGCCATCCTTACGTTCACCGGCTTTGTCATCAATAGCTACTGTATTATTGACATAATCCACATCAATATATCCGTGATGATCTGTACGAAGAGCGGTCACATAGAGGTCACCAATAGAACCACCCTCAACAAGACGTGACTTCACGATTTCAAGCCCTCCAAGATCCATCATGTCCTGACTCACGACTTCTCCACCCGACAAAGTGGTCGGCTTCAACAACTTTTTAATTTTATTGCGGTTGAGAGTGTAAGTGAACGTAGAGTTCCATTTCACCGGTCCGAGAGGCTGATTCAATGTCAGACTGGCTTCTATACCTTTATTATCCACTTGCCCGCCATTAATATAGATAGAAGAATAACCGGAAGATGAGGGGAGTGAAGGATTGAACAATTGATTGTAGGTAGATGTCTTATACAAAGATACGTTCAGTTCCAATTTATCATTCCAAAGATGAGACTGCAAACCGACTTCCCACGCTTTGGTACGCTCCGGCTTAATATCTGTGTTAGGATACGTAGTAGCTGTTGTGGGAGAAGCCGACTCATACGGATAGGTCTGATAAGCAATATAACGCGTAGGAGCATTTCCCACCTCACTATACGAACCACGCACTTTCAAGAAAGTAAGCACATCGCTCTTGATAGGCAACAGTTCTGTCAGAATGGCAGAAAGACCGACCGACGGATAAGCGACTGACTTCGTATCAGTCCATGCCAAAGCAGAAGACCAGTCAACACGCCCTGTTACATCCAAATAAAGTTTGCTTTTCCATCCTAACTGTGCGGTAGCAAAAATAGATTGCGTCTGGTCATGATAACCATCTTGCTGAAACTTCACGGTAGACTGCATCAAGTTAAGCGTTGTAAAGCTATTGGCTACCGAGTTCAAACTACCACCGACATCGAAATACTGGTAGTTGACATCTTGAATGCTGGTTCCTAACGTAGCTGTTAATGAGAAATCACCAAAATATTTATCTATATTCAACATCACATCACCATAAAGCTGACGGGTAGAAGCATCGCCTTTATAATATCCGCCAAAGTCCTGACAAAAGATATTATCAGTAGACGCCGAATATTTCTTTTCAAACAGAGCCGAGGTATAATCCATTTTGGCACGTGCCCCCAATGTGATATCTTTAGTGATTTCAAAATTCAAACCTCCACTTACAAGAAAACGATTCTTATGATTGATAAAATTGTCGCGGTTGACAATCCAATATGGATTCTGCAAAGCAATTCCCTGATTATCCCACGGCCAATATTGCGTTTTGAAGTTACGAGTTTCGTTATACATCTCGAACTGTTGAAGCATATCCAGACTGTAGCTCGGCGACATCAGATAGACAGGAACTATCGGATTAAAATACTGCCCCTGCGATAGCATATTCTGTTCGCGCACATTCATGTAACTAGCACTCAAGTCGAGACGTAAACGGTCATTAAGCATACTCGTTGTATTCCGGATAGTGAAGTTGTAACGATCCAATGTATTGTTCGGAACAATGCCCGCTGCATTAGTAGCAGCCATAGAAAGGAATGTCTGATTCTTCTCATTACCATTACTGATAGTCAAAGAGTTAGTTTCATTCCATCCTGTCTGATAGAAATCTAACGGATCGTAATTACTGGGTTGTCCCATTTTCTGCCCCCAACTTTTCAGTTCACCTGTAGTTGCACCATAAGTATTTTGAAACTCCGGAGTTACAAACGGATTGAAAAACGAAGTATTGTTAGCATAACTGACGCGAAGTTTATCTTTTGCACCTTTTTTCGTGGTAATCATGATAACGCCATTGGCGGCATCGCTTCCATAAAGTGCAGAAGCTGCGGCACCACTTAATACAGACATGGTTTCAATATCTTCGGGATTAATCATGGAAGCACCGTCACCGGACTGTCCCATACCAGTCATAAAGTCGTCCGGCTGTGTAGTTTCCAATGAAGGCATCGGAATACCGTCAATCACATACAGTGCATTATTATTTCCAGAAAGGGATTTTGCTCCACGCATCACCACCTTCGCTCCACCACCTATACCGGATGAACTGGAGTTGATAACCACACCGGCAATTTTACCGGACAAGCTGTTTACAAAATTGGCATCCTTAACACCAACGATTTCACTGGAAGATACTTCCTGAACATTATAAGAAAGCGCCTTCGCTTCTTTTTTAATACCAAGGGCGGTGACCACCACTTCATTCAATACTTGTGAATCATCCTCCAAAGTAACATTCAAGACCGAATCCGTGACAGGTTGTTCCTTTTTCTGATACCCCACATATGAAAATAATAACACCGGATTGGCAGTATGAACAGTCAACGTATAATTTCCATCAAGATCCGTCACCGTTCCATTAGTGGTTCCTTTCTCCACTATGGAAACACCAATCAGCGGTTCTCCATTTTTATCAACTACCGTACCTTTAACGCTTTGCGTCTTTTGCTGGGCAACTTTAGTTTCCTTAGCTGTCAGTACAATTTGATTATCCAATATCTTATATTCGATATTGGTACCTTCAAAGACTTGCTTCAGTACTTGAAAGATATTTTTATCCGATACGGAAACCGTTATCCGCCGGTTAAGATTCAGATTCTTGCTATTGATAAAAAAGCCGAATCCGGACTCACGTTCGATAGTGTGCAGCACCTCTTCGATGGTGCTGTTCTTCATGTTCAGCGAGATAGAGTTTCTTTGTGCATATCCGTCAGACGCATAAGTCAGCCCAACAGAACAAACAAGCAGCATTAATAGTAATTTCATAGCCAACGATATTTCCTTTAAGGTTCGTCTAAGCGACTTTAATCCTCCAAGAAATTGGACGATACAATAATTTTGCATAGATTTGTAACGAGTTTAATTAGAAAATTGGTAGTTATACTTGTCTGCAAACAAGTAGTTCACAATTACTGAGGCTCATACGGGAAGATACGGCCAATATCGTCCCGTATTTTTTTGTTTTTAAGGGTCTTTGTTTTTCATGGCAATAAGTTTTGGTTTTCAAGGTTTTATATTTTCTAGCACTAAATAAATATCTCTATTTTTATCTTTTCTTTACCGGCAGTTCCATTGTTATTCAAATAACGCCAACGTACTTTTGAAGAGACACTGATAAAATTAAGTATCTGTTCCAGATTCCGGTTGGTAAATGTTCCTGAGAATGAGTCGTCATGCGGTACATTCTCCTGTATGACAAATTCGGCATTGTATCTATCTGCCAAGATATCCAGTGCATCCCGTAATGACGTTTGACGGAAAATGATTTTGCCATCTTTCCATGAAAGTTCTCTCTCACCGGAAGTTGTATAGAGTTGTGTCTTTCCATTTTGAGAATTATAAACCAACTTTTGCCCGGGAGCCATTATAATATATTGCGGCTGTTGCCCGGCATTGTTGAATTCAAAGTTGACTTTTCCTTCAACCAAGGTTGTAATAACCTCATCTGCTTCTTTGTATGCCTTTACATTGAATTTGGTACCCAATACTTTTATAGCAGACTGATGGGCAGTGGAAACAATGAATTGTTTCTCTGGGTCTTTCCGAACATCAAAATAAGCTTCTCCATCAAGTTCAACTTTGCGTGTACGGGAAGAAAAACGATTTGGAAAAGTCAATGTACTTTTTCCGTTCACCCACACCGTGGTTCCATCGGCAAGTGTTACTAGGGTACGCTGTCCGGCAGGCACGTAAACAGTCTGCATCTCTACATTTTCTTTTTGGAAAGCCTGTATCATTATATAGTTCAAACCGAAAGCCACTACAAACACGGCTGCAATCTGCCATACCCACCGTGCAACGGGACGCAACGAAAAAGTCTTTTTCGTTTTCCGAGAGAGACTTTCCGTATCCTGCCATAGGAATGTATCGTAACTTTTACGAAGTGAAATGAACTCTTTGAGATTGGTAGCATCTGCATCAATCCAAGTGGCAACCTCTTCTTTCTCTTGTTGGGATGCTTTGCCTGAAATATATTTTAATAGTAATTCTTTATTCATAATAACGTATAGTTTATAAACAGGAATAAGCAAGGTTACTTGCCCCCTTTCATAAAGAATACCACCCACCAAGCATATTCCCTAGTAAGAAATGCGATTTTTTTTGTTATTACCCCAAAAAAAGTAGAAAAAATACCCCCATACTGCCGCTTTAAATGAAGAAAAATAAAAATGGAGCATAGTCTTTGAGACTGTCTCGTAGCATTTTAACCGCTCTAGTGATATGATATTCCACCCCTTTCACACTTATCCCTAATTCTTCGGCTATCTCTTTATGCGATTTACCATCCAACCGGTCGCGTACGAAAGCAATGCGGGTTTTCTCAGGCATACTAGCCAATAGCGTCTTTACTTTTGCCCGTAATTCTTCTGATAGTATTTCATTAGGATCGCAGGCCTCCAATGTAGATATGCGAATCTCCAGTTCGCGCTGTCCCTTATCAAGCAGAGTTTGATAAACACTCTCCTGTGCCTGTATGTGTTTCAGATAATTTAGTGATTTACTGCGGATATAAGTGATCAATATAGCTTCAATACTTGGAATCTCCCGTTCTTTGCTCAATTCCCACAGATGAATGATTGCCTCCGAAACGATATCCTCTGCAACTTGGTCGTTGTGGACATACGACAAGGTGAACAGAAAAGCTTTCCTGTAATAAGTTGTATATATCGAATTGAAGTTAATTTGAGCCATTTCGGATGTTCATAAGTATTAAATGCTGCAAAGAAATATATTTTACTTATAAAATGGAAACTTTTTAGAGAAAATTTAAATATGGCTAAAATATCTTTTATTAAAAGATAAGAAAACCTGCGAACAAACATTTGCTTAATTCACAGGTTCCCTTCTTCCTTTTGTATAAAAAAACAGCCCAAGCTTATCCAAGTTCAGCTCTTTTATACGCTGATTAACAGATCTAAACTTATCGGTATTTTAAAAACTGATGTTTATCACTACTCGATAGCTACCGGAGTATCCAATGTGGTAATTCTTATACCATTAGTTGTGCCATTTATTTTACCAGTAGAGTCTGTAATAACTCCTCCTTCTTCGACTTCCGTTCCGTTCAACTTATAATAGAGTACTAATCCATCCGATTTCGGATCAACGCCCAGCACATTCTGTTTAAGCTGATTTTCCGTACGAGCTACGTTCCAGACACGAAGTTCACACATTTTGCCATACAACGGACGTTCTCCCCATGGGAAGCCCGGAATCTTACCAATGTTGAAACCTACATCTGAATTTGGATCAAAACCCGGAATACCCCAATCTGATCCGGCCCATTTCGAGCCATTGACATAAATAGCCGTTTTTCCCAAAGGTTGGTCATAAGTCAAAGCAATATGATACCAACGCTTCGCCTGTAATGCCTCCTTGACTTTATAGCCCTGTGTTCCTGCGACTTCCAGAATATCCCTAGGAGTTACCCCACCTCCTGCGTCACCGATACGAAGAATCATTTTGCCTTCAGTCCCCATAATCGTATTGTTATCGCCAAATCTGTCGATATAAACCAATGCTTCATAAGTGAACGATGAGAAATAAGTTCCAACCGGGAATTTTACAGAAATATAATTGCTATTGAATGTACCGACTTTGGTTATCTTTAGAGGTTTAGAGAGAATGAAATAAGCAATGCTTGTTCCGGGAAGAGTCGATATAGAAGTCGACTGTACACGCACCGGCAAGGCATATGATTTACCCTCTTCAAGCGTCTCCAGATTAGAGAGTTCCAGTTGTACATTTTCCGCATACAACTTTCCACTTGGAATAGTAGAAGTCGCACTGCTTAATTTTACATTCGATGCATCAAACATCTCATAAGCTGTCCCATATTGCGTGTTGTATTCGTCCAGTACACTTTTATCAGCGATGGCATACGACACATCCACCTGCGAAGAAACCATGGAAGAAAGTCTTGAAGATAAATCAAAACTCCTTACCCCACTTTCATCTTCCAACGAGAATACATATTCCCTATTTTCAAAATAAAGTTTAGGTTCCAATAAGTCACTCTCGCTATTATTGCAAGCGCTCATCAGCAAGGCCATACCTCCTAACACCAAATAATTGAATCTATGTTTATTCATAATTCTTTCGTTTTATTGATTTACCAACCCGTCTATTCTGACTTGTTCTCTTCTTTACTTTGATTTGCTTTCCATTCATTGAAAACCTTCTGATTTATTTGAATGGCTTGACGCATCCACTTGTAATCGGGAGTATTGTCATAATCATTATCGAAACGATAAGCCCCTATTCCACCTTTATAACTTTTGGACGGCATATGAGCAGCTTGGTTAAGCAACTGACCACCATTAACGGCATACTTTTCGAAATTTTCCGTGCAAATTATTTTCTTGGGATCTACACCATATCCTTCAAGACTAGGTCTGGAAGAACCATAACTTTGTATAATCCAATAATCGACATACTCATCCAACTCTCTGGTAAGACCATAAATTTGACCATCAATACAAATCATCTTATGTCCTTTGCCTTCCGGGTCGCTTTTCGGACCAATATAGTTATTCATCTCCTTTATTAAATGAATTAAGTGCCTATTCTCACTTAACGTTCCATCCATATCAAACACACCACTTCCGATTTCCCAGTCAACATCATAACCATCCCAGTCGTTTGCATCCAAAGAGTCACAAAGAGCTTTAGCGAACTTTGCCAAACATTCATAATGGTTTTCACTGTTGAATTCGCCTTCAAATCCCCAAAATTCCCAACGAGCTTTCTTCTTCGCATCTTCCAGTTTGGAATCACTCCAGCCTTCTTCCTCTGCCTGTTTTTCCACAGGAGTATATACCGAGTTTGGAGTTGCCCCTTTGCCAATATAAGAAAGCAGGCTCACCTGCAACAATTTTGTACCTTTCACTTTTTGCACAAACTCTTTATCCGCTTTCTGTTCAGGAGTGATATCAAAGCGTCCGGGAGCACCGCTCCACATGGAAACAAAGTCCATACTGTCCGGCATAGAAGTCAGATATCCTTTTCTGTAAGCTCCGGCAGGAGACCAATTGGAGTACCATCCGAAAGCAACGGGACGCCCATAATTCCAGGCGGTTGCCTTGTAGGCACGCAGATTGGCATAATATTCACTATCGCCCATCGTATTATTACCTCCGATGTGCTCCATATCTATATTTTCCACATCAGTGCAGGAAGTTGTTATCATCAAGCCTGCCAGAGAGAGGAAATATAATAAATTTCTTAATGTTTTCATATTCTTCATTTTGTATCAAAATAGTGATTATAGGTTATCGTTTACAGTCCCACCACAAGCGGGTTGAAGATTTATCTTCGCCTCCTTGACCGTTATTAAGTAACAGCAAAGCTGCGTTATAAATAGCCTGTCCTTCCTCTGTCTGGTAAAAACTTGTAGGATAAATCATACGGCGTACGCCACTCTCTTTAGTTGCACCTTGACTCGAACCATTATTTACCATTACAGGATTCAATTTCGGATATCCGGTTCTTCTCCACTCTGTCCAAGCCTCCTGACCATTAGGGAAAAGAGCAATCCATTTCTGAATGATGATCTTCTCCAATTTCTGTTCTGTGCTACCTTCAAATTTAGCAGTAGCAGTAGAAGGTGCCGGGAAGCTACAAGCATAGGAACCTGTGAATTCATGCTTCATCGGTGCTTTACCAGAATTCATATAGGCATCCACAGAAGTAGTTACACCATTTTCCTGGAACGACATTTCAATACCTTGTTTGTAAAGCGCTTCAGCACTACCGAAGTCGGCAGGCCATACTAAAGCTGCTTCAGCACGCAAGAAATAAACTTCGGAGGCACGCAGCCAATAAGTCGGAGTGTTACTTTCAATCTTTGGTTTAGAAAACAATTTATAAACATCATTCGGCGCAAAAGTATGTCCGGCAGGCACTGCTTGATATTTTTTACCGTCATAAGCCACTTGCCCGGCTGTACTTGCCGCGTCTACAGGCTTAAAATAAGCACCTAAACGAGGGTCAGCATATCCCATTAAGTAGGAGAATATAGATGATCCCATACGTGACTCCTCGTACGTTTCGGACAACCATTCAATGTTATTACGGAAAGTAATACCAGCACCTGCACTCATCTGTGCTTCATCATCCCTTGCAGTCATTACACCTATAGAATGTCCGACAGCCTGAATCGCATACTTCTTTGCCATTTCTTCATCAGCAAAACGAACGCGAATCGCCAGACGAAGCATCAATGAGTTGGCGTATTTCACCCATTTCCTGGTATCGCCAGCATAAACCGCATCATATTCCTCCATCACTTTTATACCGTTCACAGCTTTTTCAGTCAATACGTCAATGGCATCAGTCAAGTCTTGAAACATAGCAGTATATACCGCCTTTTCCGAATCGAAAGGTATATTCATTGTCGGATCGGCAGCATGGGTGTAAGGCATTGGCCCGAAACACTCCAACGTTTTGTGCCAAGCCGAAATTTTCAGAACTTGTGCCAATGCATAAATTTCAGGGGCATCATTTTTTTCTGAAAATACTTTCAATTTCTTCCAAGAATTAAATGCATTGGTATACGAACGTGTATAAGTGCCCGCAATCCAACCGTCAATTAAAAAATAGGTTGTATTGTTACGGCCCGAATTCCAACTGGTAGAGTTATTCTGCCCGAAGAAACCACTCCAACAATCGGCCGAAAGATGATAATCAGTCTGATATTGATTAATAATGTCTGTATCATCGGCTTGAGTACCCACCGGAAAAACAGTTTGCTCCATGGCCGTAACCAAACCGCCTACAGCAAAACCATCCATCAGCCCTTCTTCTTCAGTCATTTCAAACGGATTGGTATTGATTCTTTCATAATCACATGCCGTCAAAAATGACAAGAGGCATATACCTGCTAAGAGTTTATATTGATTTATCTTTTTCATAATAAAGTTGGTTTATTATAATTTAAATTTAATGCCAAAACCAAAGCTACGTACACTTGGTTGCATAAAGTAGTCGTTACCTTGTCCATAAGTACTTGTAGAAGGTGTAAGTTCAGGGTCAAACGGAGCTTCACAATATAACATCCAAGGATTATTTGCGATAAACGAAACCGTAACATCTCTCAGTACATTTCCAAACCATTTATTAGGCATAGTGTAGCTGAATGACAATTCTTGCAAACGAATATTGGTAGCGCTGTACACATAATAACCGGATGTTTCATAGTTTCCTGTACCAATCATTTGATAATAGGCCTTCGCGTCTACTCTACCTTGATTTTTTATCAAAGCCCCCCCGGCATCCCGTGCCTCAGCCGAACGTTTGGAAACCCCAAAACGGTCAAGCAAAGCTTCTGTAGAAGAAGTTACTACACCACCAAAGCGTCCGTTAACCAGGAAATTTAGCCCAAAACCTTTGTATGACAATGCATTACTCCAACCGAGATTGAAATCCGGTGAGGTTTTGCCCAAGTAAACAGGTTCACCTCTTTCCATACCAAATTTTCCATCACTCTCTACTGCCACAAATCCTTGACTGTCTTTCTTAAAAAATGTATTGGCATAAATATCATGGATACTACCTCCCACTTTCAAAATCGTACGACCTTTGTCTTTCACAACTTCGGGAATATTAATCGGCGAAGTTCCCTCCAAACCTGTCTCATAATTAGTTACCATTTCTTTAATTTCGTTGACGTTACGTGAAAAAATCAAAGTAGAAGAGAAAGATAATCCGTTTTTAAACTTATCGCTATATCCCAATGAAGCTTCCCAACCACGGTTCTCTACATCACCTGCCTGCAAATAAATTTGTTTGTATCCAGTATACTCGGGAAGTTCACCCAAAAATGTCTGGTTCTCCGTATTAGAATGATAGTAAGTAACTTCCGCACTCAATTTATTCCACAAACGAAAAGTCAAACCAAATTCATAAGATTTGGTACGTTCTGCCTTGAAATCAGTGAAAGGATAGATATAGGTAGGATTCAAAAGGCCACCCACAAGCGGATCAGTCACCGTACCGGGAGTCAAACCCGCACGAGATACTGGAGCACCTACTCCAGTGACAGAACCACGTACTTTTAAGTAAGATATAAATTCAGGTAGTTTTACCATTTCAGATACAATGGCCGACAGACCAACAGAAGGATAAAAGAAAGATTCCTCATTGGTATTTACCAAACGAGAATTCCATTCGTTACGACCGGTCAAAGTCAGATAGAGCATACTTTTCCACCCCAACTCCACGTTAGCAAAGATGGCATGATTACGCACACTGTCACCACCTCCTTTTTCGGAGATACGTCCATTTTTTGTATCGATGTTAGTAGTGGTAAATTTATTGGGAAGCTTGAGTAAGGCACCTTTATATCCTCTTTCCAAAGCCCAATAATTAGAATAGCTCCAACCAAGGTTGGCAGCAAGACTGAAATCCAGAATGCGTTTGTTGATATTCAGCATAAAGTCGGCATACTCCTGGCGGTCATTGTAATTACTGTACCCGTAATGCCCCTTAGTACCTTCTGCAAACTTCTGATCGGAAGAAGCATAAATTTTACGTTCAAAACTCACATAGGTATCGTCCATTCTGAAACGACCGGCAACATTCAGCCAATCGGTGATTTTATAGGTCAATCCCACATTGAACATGTAACGGCTCTTTTCATTGGTAGCTACATTGCGATAAGCTGTCCAATAAGGATTTTGAGAAGCATAAGTAGACTCACCCACAGGCCAGTATTGCACAGGTAAATTACGGCTCTCATTATAGCGTTCAAAAGTCTTTATGTCCTCAAAATTCTCACCGCGCGGGAACAAATAAGCAGCCATCACCGGATTCCAATACTGACCTTGCGAAACCATATTTTTATCTTTTTGCTTCACATACGATGCTCCCAAATCCAGTTGTAACTTATCATTCAGAAATGTAGAAGTGTTACGAATGGTGAAGTTTAAACGGTCGTATGCGTTATTGGGCACGATACCTTTAGAATTAGTAGATGAGATAGAAGCAAAAGTCTGATTCTGCTTAGTTCCCGTGGTCAAAGTAAGTGAGTTTATGAAATTCGTACCGGTATTAAAGAAATCATGCTTAGGGTCGTAACTTGACGGAGTTGGCAATTTCTCTCCCCAGCTTTCATACACATCTTTCTTGTTTCCATATGTATTTTGAAATTCTGGAGTCATATACGCTTTGCTAAACTCAGTAGAAGATGAGAACTGAATAGATAGTTTCCCTTCTTTACCTTTTTTGGTTGTTACTAGGATGACGCCGTTTGCCGCACTACTACCATACAACGCAGCAGCCGAAGGACCACTCAACACAGAGAGACTTTCGATATCTTCAGGATTAAAGTCAGCAATACCTTCTGTTCCAGCCTTTCCTTCACCCATAATACCACTGTCTGTATTTCCCATATTGGTATTAAACAAAGGAATACCGTCTACCACATATAATGCATTATTATCTCCTTCGATGGATTTTGCACCACGCATCACAACACGAGTTGCACCACCGACACCAGCCGCACTCTTGTTTATGGTTACACCGGCTATCTTACCGTTCAATGAGTTTACAAAGTTTGCGTCTTTCACAGTAGTCAATTCATTACCTTTTATCTGCTGCACATTATAGGACAAAGCTTTTTCTGCACGTTTAATACCCAATGCAGTAACAACCACCTCATCTAGCACCTCCGTATCCTGCTTCATAGTAATCGGATAAAAATCTTTTTTGGAAACAGTTACCATTTGAGTAGCATATCCTATATAAGAAACTTTCAAAGTAGAGTTGTCTGAAGCTTTTATTGCAAAGTTTCCATCAAAATCGGTAATTGTACCGGTCGAATTGCCATCCACTGAGATATTAACTCCAATCAGTGGTTCACCGCTCTCATCAACAACTTTCCCTTTGATATCCTTCATAGTTTGTGTTGCAACTGCAGGTTTCTTCTCAGTGATTATAATATAATTACCTTGAATTTGATAGGCGAAACCTGTTCCTTTCAGGATTACATCAAGTGCTGCCGATACAGCAACATTTTGCAAATTAAGATTTGCTATTTCTTTTCCTTTCAATTCGGAGTCACTGTAGTTAATAGACATTTTCGACTGTTTTTCTACAGCTTTCAGAGCATCAACAACAGTGATATTTTTCTGCTGAATAGTAATTTTATTACCACTTTGAGCAAAAGCAAGGGTAGATGTCAGTAACAATAAACTTAAAAAAGTGAGAAAGCCTCGCTTATGAACTATTTGTTCTGCTATTTTTTCGTAAATTTGTAGCATCTTTAGTATTAGTTAATTGGTTATTATTCTATGATCATTCAGAATAGCGTCAATACACGCTAATATTAAGGAGAACTTGATTTCACATCCGGAAGGAATGCCCGTTCCTTCCGGATACTTTTTCACATAATATTTTCAATTTAAATAGGTTCTACAACTGATTTATTTCTTATTGGTTACATAGCATTTATTTCCTTTAATAACATAGTCTACATCTCCCACTACTTGTGATATAATGCTCATAATCTCTTCCAGACTTGCTTGATTCTGGAAACGAAAACTATAGGTATTCTTCTTCATACTATGAAGACTATAAACAAAGGCATAAGGGAATTTACGTTCTAGGCTTGTGAAAATATCTTCCAGATGCATATTACTAAAGACCAATTCTCCACGCTGCCATGCTGTCACATCATCTATTTCCGGCAATTGCAGGTTATGTTCTTTTGTATGCTTGTTATATATCAATTGTTCATTAGGCTTTAGAATAACATTAGATATCAGATTATTGAACTCCACCTTTACACTTCCTTCCAGCAAAGTGGCAATCAACTCATTACTTTCCGGATAAGCGTTCACATTAAATTCCGTACCCAAAGCAGTTACTTGATAATCGTTCGCTTTTACAATAAAAGGATGTTTCTTATCCGGTTTCACTTTAAAGTTAGCCTCACCTATCAAGTATACACTTCGCGTCTTTCCATTGAACTGCTCCGGATATAATAAAGTACTTTTTGAATTCAACATGACATGCGTGCCATCAGGCAAGGTGAGTTCGTGAATCTCCGCTGTTGGTATATAACACTCTACCAAATCTTTTACAGGCCGATCTTTTTCCAACATCAGATAAACAGAAACAGATGATACAGCCAGTAAAAAAATAGCCGCCGCTCTCCATACAAATAGCTGACAATTCTTATGAGAAACAGGCTTTAATCCTATATTTTGTTGCATTTGGCGTATTGATTGTTGCATTCCATTGGGTACTTCCTGTTCCCCTGCCTGTTTCCAAAGCATACGGAGTGCTTTATCCTTTTCGTCAACATGCTCTTCATCAGCCAGCCATCGTTGTACTTTCTTTCGTGTACCAGCTGAATAATCATTGTTTCCGAATAATTCTACGAGTTGTTGAATACAGTCTTTCATAAACCTTTTCTTTCTTTTTGGGGCTTTATATACTAAATACAACTACTCCGCACAGACTACTTAAAAATATTTGAGAAAAAAAATAAATAAGATAAGTATCTTCTTCAATTCAATCAACGCCAGATAAACCTGATGCTCTATTGTACGAATGGAAACATCGAGCTTATCAGCAATTTCCTTATGACTCAGCCCCCTAAAACGACTAAGTTCGAATATCAGCCTCCTACGCTTCGGCATTTTCTCCAGAGTCAGTTGAATAATCATCAGCATTTCTTTATAATATACATTATTCAAAACCTCTTCTTTTTCTGCCAACTCATAAAGAATAGTCTTTTCGATAACTTCATCTTGATATTCCTGTTCTATTTGTTGATGTTTGAAGATATTCAAAACAATATTCCTGGTCAGTATAAAAAGATAGTTATCCAAGTCCTTGTCAGTATCCAACCATATTTCAGGCTGCAACCAAAGTTTACAGAAAACATCTTGAGCCACATCTTCCGCCTCCGCTTCTGATTTTAGAAGCATCTGAGCAAAGTTTTTTACTTTAGGAAAGTTAGCTGTAAAAAACTTCTGAAATTTTAATTCGATCTGCCTGTCGTTATTTTCCATCTCTCTAGTATTTCCAGTGTTAACAATAAAATCAAATATTCCAATACAAAGGAACAACTCAGTATAATATTAAATTGTAATTATAACCTAAAAGCAAAATAAAAGATTAATAACACAATAAAAAAAATAATGCCACTTAAATTTGATTTATTTTCTTAAGCAACCATACTGCAGATTCCCATAAAGGAATCAAATGTATATAGTACACCCATTAAAAAACAAAAAGGCCTCATGAATCAATGATTCATAAAGCCTCTAAAGAATACTCGTACTCGAAGCGGGACTTGAACCCGCACAGCCGCAATGGCCAAAGGATTTTAAGTCCTTCGTGTCTACCATTCCACCATTCGAGCATCCTTTCAAAGAAAGAGCGGAAAACGAGACTCGAACTCGCGACCCTAACCTTGGCAAGGTTATGCT
>CAMQVH010000017.1 GCA_947038155.1 uncultured Bacteroides sp.
TAGGAAATCTGGAGGATATGACTTTTCGGGCTATCAAAGTCCTGAAAGAGGTCGACTTGATTCTGGCAGAGGATACGCGTACCTCTGGTATCTTGCTGAAACACTTTGAAATAAAGAATGCAATGCAATCTCACCATAAATTTAATGAACATAAAACGGTGGAAAGTGTTGTTAATAAAATAAAGGGTGGTGCATCGGTTGCATTGATTTCAGATGCCGGAACACCCGGAGTCTCTGATCCCGGATTTCTGGTTGTTCGTGAATGTGTGCGAAACGGTATTGAAGTACAGTGCTTGCCGGGAGCAACAGCTTTTGTTCCGGCGCTCGTTGCATCGGGCTTGCCGAATGAGAAGTTCTGTTTCGAGGGTTTTCTTCCCCAGAAGAAAGGACGGCAGACACGGCTGAAGACATTGGCGGAAGAACGCCGCACGATGGTGTTTTATGAATCACCCCATCGTCTGTTGAAGACGTTGACGCAGTTTGCCGAATATTTCGGTGCTGAACGTCAGGCAACCGTGTCGCGCGAAATATCCAAACTCCACGAAGAAACTGTTCGGGGCAGTTTGGCTGAACTGATAGAACACTTTACCGCTACCGAGCCTCGGGGCGAGATTGTGATAGTATTAGCAGGAATAGACGATTAAAATAATTTCATTAAAAACGTAAAACGTAAACGTATGAAAAAGTTAGCAGTTTTATTTGTATGCGCAGCCATGTTGGCTTCGTGTGATGGCTTTAAAGGTGGAAGTAAGGACCTGAAAGCTGAAAATGATTCTCTTTTGATGGAACTGAACCAACGCAATGCTGAATTGGATGATATGATGGGAACTTTCAATGAAGTTCAGGAAGGCTTCCGTAAGATCAGTGCTGCCGAAAGCCGTGTTGATTTGCAACGTGGAACCATCACTGAAAACTCTGCCAATGCCAAGCAACAGATTGCTTCTGATATCGAATTCATCTCTAAACAGATGGAAGAAAACAAGGCTCAGATTGCCAAATTGCAGGCACAGTTGAAAAACAGTAAATACAATTCTGCGCAGATGAAAAAAGCTGTAGCCGCTTTGACAGCCGAACTGAACGCTAAACAACAGCGTATCGAGGAACTTCAGACAGAACTGGCTTCCAAGAATATCCGTATTCAGGAACTGGATGCTGCTGTCAGCGACTTGTCTGCTGCCAAAGAGACGTTGGTTGCAGAAAACGAAGCTAAAGCTAAAACCGTTGCCGAGCAGGAAAAGAGCCTGAATGCTGCCTGGTTTGTATTCGGTACTAAATCTGAATTGAAAGCTCAGAAAATACTTCAGAGCGGAGATGTATTGAAGAGCGCTGATTTCAATAAAGATTATTTCACTCAAATCGATATTCGTACCACCAAAGAAATCAAGTTGTACTCTAAGCGTGCTGAGTTGTTGACTACTCATCCGACTGGTTCTTATGAATTGGTGAAAGATGACAAAGGCCAGTTGACATTGAAGATTACTAATCCTACTGAATTCTGGAGTGTGTCCAGATACTTGGTTATCCAGGTAAAATAAGGTAGATGTAGATATCCCTTTTTGAATTGCCAATGTGCTGATTCCTGGATTCGAGAAATTAGCACATTGGCTTTTCTGTTTCTTATATACACCCATAGCTACTGATGAAATATAAAAATCTGTTTTTTGATCTTGACGACACTATTTGGGCTTTCTCCCGCAATGCCCGTGACACTTTTGAAGAAGTATATCAGAAATATGCATTCGACCGTTACTTTGATTCGTTCGACCATTATTATACACTTTATCAGAAACGTAACACCGAACTTTGGATTGAGTACGGTGAAGGAAAGGTGACGAAAGATGAATTGAACCGTCAACGGTTCTTTTATCCTTTGCAGGCGGTAGGAGTGAAAGATGAGGTTTTAGCCGACCGGTTCTCGAAAGATTTCTTTGCCATTATTCCTACTAAAAGCGGTCTGATGCCCCACGCTAAGGAGGTGTTGGAGTATCTTGTTCCTAAATACAACTTGTATATCCTTTCTAACGGCTTTCGTGAACTGCAATCGCATAAGATGCGTTCGGCAGGCGTGGATGGCTATTTCAAGAAGGTGATTCTTTCGGAAGACCTCGGAGTGTTGAAGCCCCGCCCCGAAATCTTTAATTTTGCCCTGTCCGTCACTCAATCCGAGATGCGCGAATCGTTGATGATTGGTGATAGTTGGGAAGCGGATATTACCGGAGCGCACGGGATAGGGATGCATCAAGCCTTCTACAACGTGACGGAACGGGCTGCTTTCCCTTTTCTTCCCACTTATCACATTCATTCTCTGAAAGAATTAATGAATTTATTATAAGTTTTCTGGATTAAGTCGTATTTTTGTTGCGTTTAATAAATGTATAAAAATACGATATAATCATGGATAGTGCACTTCTGCCCTTTGCTTTACTTTGCTTCACCTCGTTTTTTACGTTGACCAATCCTTTGGGAACAATGCCTGTCTTCCTTACTATGACTCACGGGATGACAGAAAAAGAGCGTCAGTCTATCGTTCGTCGTGCCACTATTGTGTCGTTTATCACAATAATGGTTTTCGTCTTTGCCGGTCAGTTTCTTTTTAAGTTCTTCGGTATTTCTACCAACGGATTCCGTATAGCCGGAGGAGTGATTATCTTCAAGATAGGTTTCGATATGCTCCAAGCCCGTTATACTCCGATGAAACTGAAAGATGAGGAAATCAAAACGTATGCGGATGATATCTCTATTACTCCGCTTGGCATACCTATGTTGTGTGGACCCGGTGCGATTGCCAACGCTATCGTATTGATGCAGGATGCCCATTCTTATGAAATGAAAGGGATACTGATAGGCACTATTGCATTAATTTATCTGCTGACTTTCTTTATTCTTCGGGCTTCTACGAAGTTGGTGAATGTCTTGGGTGAGACGGGCAATAATGTGATGATGCGTCTTATGGGATTGATTCTGATGGTGATTGCGGTAGAATGTTTCGTGAGCGGGGTGAAGCCGATATTGGTGGATATTGTGAGAGAGGGGATGGGGAATCTTCTTAAGTAAGCAAGGGAAAAGGATATTACTTTGGTAATTCTAGAATTCTATATATAGGAAAAATCTGTTTTATACGAAACACCGACAGTTTGATTTTAATAATACAAACTGTCGGTGTTATTATGCCTTTATAGATGTTTTACTTTAGATTATGTCAATAGTTCGTTGATATAATCATTTGCTGATCACCAAAACTACCTTCATCAACAGTCAGAGGACCATTCAGTGTTATTGTACCTTTACATGCATCAATAGTACCAGTGGCTTGATAGGCAAGGTTATTATAACCAATCCATGGAACAAATCCATGAGCAACAATTTGTTTGGCTACTTTTACAGTGTGAGTGCTTGTATCAATTGTTAATTTTAAGATGCCATCAGGCTCTTCACCTTCAGCGACTCCATGTATCTCCAGTTCCGTATCCGATGTTTTAACGATTTCTGCCCGATACTCATCATAAAAATCATTTAATACTACAGGACCGACAAATTCTTCAAGAACCAACTGACATGCAACCGGATATCTGACATTATACGAATAAGCTCTTCCATCAACTTCCCATCCGGTGAAGAGTTTGTTGTTGAAGTCTGAATATTCAGTCCAGCCATATACAGTGTAACCGTCCTTTAGAACAGCATTTGTTGTGAAGTATACAATTTCTCCTAGCGTAGGAGCTTCTTTTCCAAATTGTTGATATACGTTGGCTATATCTATTGATATATCTTTAGGGAACTCTTTAATGTTATCTACGATGACTTTTGAAGTTGTTTTGCCATCTACATCGGTGAAAACACATAAGAGTTGCGCATAGTCAAGCATGGAATAATCTCCTTGCTGTTTGGGAATAGATACGGAAACTTTATAATCGCCGTCTGTGACTCCGGCGGAAAGTACCCCGTCAGAGTCGGGTGCACGAACAATGTCAATGACTACTCCTTTTTTCACTTCGTCTATAGGATAAGGGAGATCTCTATCGCAACTGACTGTCAGCAATGTCCAAAAAGCAGTTGCTATGAATAATTGTATATATCTCATATTCGTTTTTGTTTTCATCATTAAATAGTTTATTTATCCCAGAATAAAATAGGATTGCTTAAGTTTCTTCCTTCGTTGGTCACGTTAGGATTACGTGTTACTTCCGAACTAGGATACCACATTGCTCTCGGAAAAGCATTGATACCTTTTAGTGGAATATTTACTGGTCCTAATTCCGGATTTTGGCTGGTTTTATAAGGAGATTGAGCATACGTTGCATTCTTAGGCAATAGGGTAGGATATCCGGTACGGCGTATATCGGTATATGCTTCAACTGGATTAAAGAAGTTTGCAATCCATTTTTGAGTCATGACAATGCGTAACTTTTCTTCATTATTGGAAGCAGCGTCATACTTTCCTGAGACTTTTTCTATAAAAGCCTCAATAGATTCATTGCTTATGGCAGGTACAGTTGCATCAGAAGCCTTCGCTACTGAATTGACGTGATTTATAGAACGTCTAATTCCTTCTTTAAGAGCTTCTTTGGCATCTCCGTTTGCATCTCCTGTTAAATATAATTCAGCTAAAAGGAAAGGGACGGAATAGGCTTGCAACATCTTTTCTGGTGCCACTCCATTACCGACTTTCGCGTCACATTTTCCGCCATTGCCATTATCATACTTTCCACCACATGGATAAATACCGATAAAAGTAGAAGTTTCCCGCTGGTCATTACTTGCTCCAGAAGCATTGGATGCAAAGAATATGGAAACAAAAGCATCGTCACGGTAATCCGTAGGATTTTGTGCTGTATCCCCCGCTTTTATTTGGTTTACCCAGTAATAAGGGATACGTGGGTCTGTGATTCCTACAAATGGGTTATCTGTTACATTTAAGTTCTTTCCACTCATTGTTTCGTAAATCCATGGACTGATGTAATAAGTGCTTTGACCACCGAGATATTCATCTACATAAGCTTGGTGACGTTCGTCTGGCGTATCTTTGGCTGTATGTTTGAATTCGAAATCTTCTCCGTTATTCATGAAATTGTTCTCAGAAAGCAAATCGGATAACCTTGTATTCCACTCTGTTATCTCGTTTTTAGCTTTTCTTGATTGCACCAATAGCTTCAGCTTTAATGTGTTGCCCATTCTTACCCATTTCTCAACGTTGCCTTTATATATCAAATCATCGTTTGCTGGTTTTAATAAATTAGCAGCATTGGGATCTTGCAGATTGCCTATGGCTTCATCTATAAGTGCAAGTAATGAATTATAAATATCTTGGCTACGGTCTAATTTGGGAGCATAATTACCTTCTATATCAAATTCTGTGTATGGAATATCTCCCCAAAGGTCAACGAGACTGGTAAATGCATAAGCTTTCATTAATTTGCCTATTCCCGCATAAATCATGTTATTTCCTTCTTCTGCGGCTTTAATAACAGCATTTGTATTCTTCAAACCATAAGCATAGCCCTGTAGCCAAGTGTTTCCCAAAGTGGAAGTGGCATTAGTTATACCGTAGTTGTCAACTTCACGGGAGCTTAGATGAAAAACATAAGAAGGTAATGATGAACCGATATAGCTGCCAGCTGCAAAAGACATGGCTATGTCATATTCAGCTCCGGTTAACACTTTGTTTAGTTCGGCAGTTGTTGGCTTATTCGGATTATCATTAATATCGAGATATTTCGAGCAACTCGTACAAACAATCAGTGTTGTTGTTAAAGTGTATAATAATTTGATGATTTTCATACTTTCTTTTTTTATTAGAATGTGAGTTTGATATTAAAGCCGTAACGTCTTGTGTTAGGGGCTGAGGTGTAATCAATTCCTTGTACATTTCCGCCACCATAACTGCTTGCTGTTGGATCGTAATTGGAATACTTAGGAACATTGGGAGCAAAATACCAAAGGTTGCGGGCTACAAAGGATACGGTTGCCGAACCGATGAATGTTTTTGCCAGCCAGGATTTAGGAAGCTGGTACCCGATGCTTAACTCTCTTAAACGGAAAGTTGTAGCTTCATAAACGGATGCTTCATCTACACCATTAGTTGCAAATGTGGACACACCGCTACCCGGTGAGAACCATAAGTCAAGCTCCTTCATTTGAACATTGTTGGGGATTTTATTTCCATTTCCGTCTAATAAAGGTTTTTTCGTGGAAGGATCAGCCAGGTATCCGGGTAAGATACGTGAACCATAACGGTCTTCTGTATCTTTGGTAACGCCACGTCCCAATAAGTCAGGAATGTATGAAGTCCAGACGCAACCACCAATTTGTGCATCAAACATGAATGATAATGAAAAACCTTTGTAGGTAAATGTATTGTTCAAGCTAAGTTTGCAATCTGGAGCAGGATCTCCTAGATCACCTTCTTCATCCGCTATAAGATAAGCTCCGGAATTTGGGTCCACCAGATAATTGCCTTCTTCATCGCGTGCAAAAACTTGTCCAACCAGCATTCCATAAGGTTTGCCTACTTCAAGAACCGCTTTTGGTGTTGCAAAACCTGTATTTAAAGAAACTCGTTCTACTCCTTCTGCCAATTCTTTTACTTCACTTCGGTTTTGAGTATAAGTGAAGTACATATCCCATTTGAAATCTTTATTTAAAATAGGTATAACATTCAATCCTATTTCGATACCGTGGTTATTCATTTTACCAAAGTTGGTATAATAGCTCCCGTATCCGGTAGAATATGGAAGGCTTAATGGAGCGATTTGGTTAGTAGAATTACGATTGTACCAAGTGAAATCAACATTTACACGGCTTTTTAAGAATTGTAATTCAGCTCCAAATTCAACCTCTGATGTAAATTCCGGTTTTAAATCCGGGTCAAACATAGAAGATGGTAATGATAATATGGGTTGTCCGTTAAAGGGCTGTCCCAAAGTGAATGTACCATTTTTGTAGTATGCGCCGGCGTCATTACCAACTTTAGCCCAACTTAATCGTACTTTACCGAATTTAATAATATCTTCATTGATATGAAATGCATCTGTAAATACAAACGAACCTGCAATTGACGGATAGAAGAAACTACGATGATTTTTGGGTAGTGTAGATGAAAAGTCATTACGTCCTGTGATATTTAAGAATGCATAATTCTTATAATCCAATGTCACATCTCCAAATAATGCCCACAAGCGGGTTCTTGTATAATATTCTTCCGATGTTTGTGATTCAGTATTATTTATATTATAAACTCCCGGAGACATGATGTTCATACCCTTTGTTAGAGTCTCGTTTGCGGTGAACTGATTTACATTATGTCCCAAAGTTGCTTTCAGCCCAAAATCTTTATGAACCGGGATGTTGAAGCGTAACAGTAAAGTTGATTCAATCTCTTGTGTATCGTAAGTAGAAACAAGAATACGTCCTTTTCCTCCCAAGGCTCTTGACCCTAAATTCAAAACCTCCTTACGATCCATTTTATAATCATTGATACCAACACGATAGTCAACAGAAAGCCATTTTGTAATATCATAGCCCATGTTTACGTTTGCTATGGTTCTATCCATTTGGGTGTTGATCGTATTATACTTCCATGACCAAATCGGATTATCTGCCTGATCGCCCACGAAGAATAAAGATTTATGGTCAGGTGTTTCATAAGGTAGTGACATATCCCAGTTACGTCCAAGAATTAAAGCGCGTGCAAATGAAGAGGCACCAATACCGTTGGATTGATTGTTACCGAACATCGGGCCATTTTGTTCGTTTCTTGAAAAAGAAACATTTCCCCCGATACGTACTCCGTTGGCCAAAGTCTGGTTTCCACCGACACTGATAGAATAACGGCTAAAGTCTGCATAAGGTATGTAACTGTCCTGATCCATTTTGGACAAAGTTGCAGTGAAATTACCGGTTTCGGTATACTTATTGAAGTTTAATGAGAGATCGTATATTCCTCCCAAATCGAATAGATCTTTGACATTGTTCTTATACGCTTTGTAAGGTACAGTTTGGGGAAGATTCGGATAGGCTTTTCCATAAACATTATTTGCATATATACTTAAGGGCACTTCTGTTACATCTGTGAAAGCCGCTCCCCATGAACCGTTTGCGCCCCCTGGAATAAAATCGTTACCTGTACCAAAAGAATTTTGATATTCAGGCAAACCGGCTATTTGTTCAATAGTGTAAGATGCATTCAAGGTTATTTCCATGCCTTTTCCTGCTTTTTTCTTATTTTTTGAACCTGTCTTTGTTGTGATGAGCACTACACCATTGGCGGCACGTGAACCGTACAAAGCGGCAGCTGCTGCACCTTTCAATACATTCATTGATTCAATATCATTGGGGTCAAGCGTAGAAATACCACTACCGTAAGCACCACCAGCTTCAGTTGCTTGATTTGAAGAGGCAACTTCCGTATTGCTATAGGGAACACCATCAACTATATATAATGGTTGGTTGTTGCCTAGGAACGATGAATTACCACGAATAGTCATACGTGTGGCTGAACCGGCAGCACCAGAGGGTGAATTAATCGAAACACCGGGTATTTTTCCGTCTAAAGAACGTATTAGGTCCGGTTCTGCTTTCTGAATAGCTTCATCTGCATCAACTTTGGATACAGAATAGCCTAATGAGCGTTCAGCTCGTTGGATTCCAACTGCTGTTACCATAACCTCTTCAAGCTGCTGTGCATCGGCTTTTAGTATTACTTTCAATTGAGGTTTGATTGCCACCTCTTGCGTCTGCATACCGATATACGAAATCTGCAAAGTCTTTGCAGAACTTGGTACATTCGATAAATTAAAATTACCATCTACATCTGTGATTGTACCTTGAGTGGTACCTTTTACTAACACAGAAGCGCCAACAACTGGCTGCCCGTCTTCTTCAGAAATCACAACGCCTGTGACCTTTTGAGTTTGGGCAGTTACTAGACCTATGCCCACAAAAAGGCATGCCAATAACAGCATCAATTTTCTTTTCATAAATTCTCTCTTAAAGTTTAACTTTACATTATTTGTATCTTTACTCTAACAATTTGCAAATATATTAATAAAACTAAAACCAACCACTATATTTAATGAAAAAAAGTTGTAAATGTAACATTTTGCTATTTAATAAGCAATATTTATGCTTATAAGCATATTTTTCGTTCTTAAAAGTATTGTTTATTAAAACAATAACTAACAATTTGCATAAGCAAAATGTATCTTTTAATATTTATTTTATTCGTTTTTAGTCATAAAACTCCTTTAAAAGCTATTCTTTTTGCTTTTTTCGTGGAAAAGCGAATAAAAAAGTAGCATTTAATTTAAAGTTTTGTGAATACTATGTTATTGAAAGACTTATTTTTTTAGAGATATTAATGCTTATTCGCCTCAGAGATAGCACAGAATTACGTCTAATTTATTCTATTATTAATTAAAAAAGAAAGTATGGAAAAGATCAGTTACAACCTTGTGTTTAATAGAAAGAAGAGATTGAATAAAAGAGGAATGGCATTAGTTCAGGTAGAAGCCTATCTGAACAGGAAAAAGATGTATTTCTCCACCAAAATATATCTCAAACCGGAACAGTGGGATGCCAAACGAAAAATGGTGAAAAATCATCCCAATGCGAATGTTTTGAATCGTATGTTATATGAAAATATAGCAGCTATTGAGCAAACTGAACTTGGACTATGGCAACAGGGAAAGACCATATCGTTAGATTTATTAAGAAATTCTATTGATAAACCTCTCAGCAACGAAAGGTCATTTTTGATTTTTTTTAAAGATGAGATAGCTAATTCTTCTTTAAAAGAGAGTACCCGTCAAAATCACCTTTCCACGCTTGAATTACTTCAGGGCTTCAAAAAAGAGGTATTATTTACCGATTTGACATTTGAATTTGTATCCTCATTTGATAATTACCTACAGTCTAAAAGTTATCATCTTAATACTATCGCCAAGCACATGAAGCACCTGAAACGATACGTTAATGTTGCTATAAATAAAGAGTATATGGATATACAAAAGTATGCTTTTAGAAAGTATAAAATTAAAAGCATAGAGGGAAGCCATACGCACTTAGCCCCGGAAGAGTTATACAGATTTGAGAATTTGCAGTTGACAGGAAGATATACGAGATTGCAAAAAACAAAAGATGCTTTTTTATTTTGTTGTTACGCAGGATTACGATATTCTGATTTCATCAGTCTGACCTCCGCAAATATTATTGAATTTCATCAGGAAACCTGGATTATATACAAGTCTGTTAAAACTGGTATTGAGGTACGCCTTCCTTTATATTTATTATTTGAAGGCAAAGGAATCGAGATATTGCAACACTATGAAGATGATCTTGACAGCTTCTTTAAGTTAAAAGACAATTCTAATATCAACAAAGAATTGAATCTGTTGGCAGGCTTGGCGAAAATTGATAAACGTGTATCATTCCACACTGCCCGCCATACAAATGCTACCTTATTATTATATAGTGGTGCCAATATTACTACGGTACAAAAGCTATTAGGGCACAAAAGTGTGAAGACTACACAAGTCTATGCAAATATAATGGATATTACAGTGGTGCGTGATCTTGAGAAAACGGCCTCATCAAAGCTCCACAATAAACAATAGCAATTTATTCTGCCTCTACCTGAAATCGTTTTGGCGTTTTCATTTCTCATATTCTCATAACATGAATATAAGTAGCAGATAATGAAAATAATAACTAATGAGAAATGTTTTATAAATCGACATTTCTCATAGTTTTCATCGTAAAAAGGCTTTTATTTTAGTTATTTCTCATAGTTTTCAGATTCATTTCTCATTGTATTTCGGTCTTGATTGAATAGCTGCTTAATATATATGTATGTACTCTAATCTCTTCCTTTAATTTATATTTTTTCATGGAAACTTGCTTTCATCGTACATTGTTACATTACCTATCGTGCAGTCTATTAATAGAAAAGTTCCTTTTGATTAAGGCTAAACTTCTGTTTGCTTAATAGCAAAGTTCCTTTTTATGATTTCTAATCTATAAACGCAACTTGCATTTATAAAAACAAAGGTTCCGTTTTTATAAACAAAGCTTGCATTTATAAAAATGAAACTTGCATTTTAAGTATGCAAATAACAGAAGAGAAGTTTACTATCGGACAAAAACAAGTTTACTCTTAATCAAAAGGAATTTTTCTATTAATGGCTTACAGGAGAAATAACTGTCATTCAGAGAATACTTCATTCACAATGATGCAGAAAATCATTTAATATGTTTTTTAGATTCATTAATGAGCATACTTATAACAACTGCATAGAGTAATTATGGTATACAATTCAAATCTGTGAAACTGCTACTGATTATAAAATATGGCAATATATATCATCTGCATTTACGTTAATAAAAGGTATAGTATATTGATATAAAGCAAGTTACTTTTTAACACTGATAGAAATACGGTAGCATAAATCACTCGTTTTGAGTGTTTGACAAGTCATCAATACATTGATAATCTGAATGATAGAAATAATATAATATTTACTATGGGAAGCAAACACTACCTACGCATTTGTTTAATAATCAACTTATTATGAATATATTTAGTTCTGCAAAGACTTTGCAGATTTCGTATATCGGTATGCAAACACAAGAAGTGGTTATTAAGCCTAAAATGAAGGTGGTTCTTAAATCAGATGCACAGCTAATAGATGAGGTGATGGTTGTAGCGTATGGTACCACCAAGAAGGAATCATTTACAGGTTCGGCAGAGGTCATTAAGTCGGAAAAACTGAAAGAAAGGCCAATAGCAAATGTAACGAAGGCATTAGATGGTATGATAGCCGGCGTGCAAACCACTTCCGGCTCCGGACAGCCCGGGTCGGGTGCTTCAGTGGTGGTTCGTGGTTATGGTTCCATTAATTCTTCACAAGCGCCTTTGTATGTTGTTGACGGAGTACCTTATGACGGTAATATTTCAGCAATTAATCCTAATGATATTGAAACTATGACAGTGCTGAAAGACGCCTCTGCGGGAGCTCTTTATGGTTCTCGTGGTGCCAATGGTGTAATTATGATTACAACAAAGAAAGGAGACTCCGGCAAAGTTAGAGTAAATTTGAAAGCCAATTGGGGCGTTTCGTCACGTGCTATTCCTCGTTATGAAACGATGAATGAAGCAGGATATTTAGAAACTGTCTTCCAATCATACAAGAATAATCAAATTATAAATAATGGACTTTCTCCTGAAATTGCAGGAAATGCAGCATTAGAAGCCATGAAAAGTGGTGCTACTGCAATGTTGGGTAAGGATGAACAATATAATCCATTCAATTACGGTATTGCGGAATTGATAGATCCTATTACAGGAAAAGTTCGCAGCGATGCAAAATTGAAGTATAGTGAAGATTGGATGGACGAAGCTATGAAATCCAATCCATTGCGTCAAGAATATGTTGCATCCTTCAGTGGTGGCAGTGATAAGACTAAATATATGTTTTCTTTAGGCTATTTAGACGAAGAAGGACTATTGAAAACCACAAAATTCAATCGTTATAACGGACGATTAAATATTGATTCTGAAGTGACTAATTGGCTGAAAGCCGGAATGAGTGCCAACTATTCTCGCAATGAAAGCAATACTGCCGTAGAAAATTCATCCGGTTCGTCCAATGTCTGGTTCTCGGCGCAGTTAATGGCACCGATATTCCCTGTTTATGAAAAAGACGCTGATGGTGCTACTATATACGACAATTTAGGTAATGCTGTTTTTGACTATGGCAAGAACAGACCGGCCGGTGCAAACTCAGAATGGAATACGATCGCAACCCTATATGATGACAAATACTCCACACAAAGTGATAATCTCAGCGGACGTGTATATGCCGAATTGGGTGATTTGAAAAATACATTCTTGGAAGGCTTAAAGTTTTCAGTAAATTACGGTTTTGATTTAATAAATTCAGCAGGAGCAACTTACTATAATCCATACAATGGTAACTCTGTTGCGGTTAAAGGTTCTCTGCAAAAAGCGACAGCTCGCACTTTCAGTTATACTTTCAATCAGTTGTTGACGTACGATCGTAAGTTTGGCAATCACCATTTTGAGGCTTTAGTCGGACATGAATTCTATAAATATAGATATGATTACTTATCAGCAACCAAAACAGGATTTCCATTTGGCGGACTTTATGAATTAGATGCGGCGACCAACATAACCGGAGCATCCTCCTATCAGCATAATTATGCCGTACAATCCGTGTTGTCACGATTAAATTATGATTTCGCTGATAAATACTATTTGTCGGCAAGTTTCCGTACCGATGGATCTTCTCGTTTTTATGAAGACAATAGATGGGGTAAATTTTGGTCTGTTGGCGGTAACTGGCGTATTTCTCATGAAGAATTCATGAGCGATATTAGTTGGATTAATAATCTTTCTCTAAAAGCCAGTTATGGTCTTCAGGGAAATGATGCAATATTAGATGGCACGAAACAAAATTTCTATGCTTGGCAATCTTTCTATGATTTAGGATATGCAAATTCTTCTATGAGTGGCGCTGCCGTGACCTCTTTAGAGAACAAGGGCTTGAAATGGGAAAAGAATGCAAATCTGAATATCGGTATCGAAGCTAAATTATTTGACCGTTTTTCTGCCACTATAGAGTGGTATCAACGTAAGACAACAGACATGCTGATGTCGTTCCCAATGGCATCCTCACTAGGTTTTGACGGGTATAACAAAAATGTAGGAAGTATGCGCAACACAGGTGTTGACGTTACATTGGGAGTTGATATATTTAAAAATACGCCATTTACATGGAGTCTGACCCTGATTGGTTCAACTATTAAAAATAAAGTATTGCAATTAGCCGACAAGCCTGAGATAATTTCCGGCTCTTATATTATTCGTGAAGGTGAAACTTTAAATTCATTCTACACTGCCACTGCCGCAGGAGTTGACCCGGCAACCGGAGAACAGTTGTATTGGGCTTGGGACACAGACGAGAATGGCTCTAAGGGACAAAAATACATCACCAATGATATGGCGAAAGCAACTGCTTGTAAGGAAATTCAAGGCAGCCGTATTCCAGACCTGTATGGCTCTATTGGCAACACTTTTAAATATAAAGATTTTGATTTAAGCATATTATGTACATATTCCATAGGCGGTAAAGTGTTGGATGGTGTTTATGATACATTACTGTACGGCAACTATATCGGCCAGGCAAAAAGCAAAATGTTGGAACGTGCATGGAAAAAGCCCGGAGATCTCACCGACATTCCTCGTATTGAAATAGGAAAAAGCTACATCATTACTGACAACAGCCTAATCAATGCCTCCTATTTTGCTATTAAAAATATAGCATTAGGATATACTTTGCCTTCAAAATGGATGAAATCGATAGGATTTGAGTCGGCACGTTTAACCGCAACAGCAGACAATGTAGTGCTGTTTAATCATTTGAAAGGTATGGACCCTCAATACAATTTTACCGGAGGAACAAATTTTGGCTATGTACCTGTAAGAACAGTTTCATTGGGAATTGACATTACATTTTAAATAAATATAGATCAAACAGTAAAAAGATGAAAAAATTATTATATATATTCTCTTTGATTGGCATCCTTTCATTTAGCTCATGCGCTGATGAATTAAATACCGAACCGACTGATAAAGTTTCCGGTTCTACAATATTTGCAGATGCCAGTAGTGCGGAAACTGCCATCAATGGCGTATATCGTATGTTGTATGTGGCGGGATGGAGTGAGAAGTGGGGAGCTGAAAATTGTGGGCAAACAGCTATTAACCTGTTGGGAGATTTAATGGCTGAAGATCACTTGATGAAGGAACAAGGTCAAGGATGGTTTTATGAAGATTATAGATTGAATGTACATGGCGATTATTCCAGCAAATCGGGACGTTCTTATTCTATCTGGAATTTTTATTATACATTAATTAGCAATGTTAATTACATAATTGCTTCCGAGACTTCGATGGGAGGAGACCCCGAACTTAAGAATAGTGTTGTCGGTCAGGCCTATGCCATGCGTGCTTATGCCTATTTCTATCTGATCCAACTCTATCAACAAACTTATAAGGGACATGAAACAGCACCGGGAGTACCTTTATATACGACACCGACAGTAGCCGGTTCGGAAGGAAGCCCGCGCGGTACAGTGCAAGATGTATATACACAAATAAATAGTGACATAAATAAAGCTATTGATTTGCTTGGCAATCTGAATGATAAAGAACAGACACATGTATCGCATGTGGATTATTATGTTGCCAATGGTATTAAAGCCCGTATTTGCCTTGTACTGCATGACTATGCCAATGCAGCCTCCGCAGCAGCCGAAGCATTGAAGAAGCCATCTTTAAAAGTTGCGACTATAGCCGAATTAGGAGGGAACAACAGTGTGAAAGTAGCAGATGTGTTATGGGGAATGGAGATTATAGCCGATCAATCAAGTGCCTTTGCTAGTTTCTTCTCACACATGGATGCCGATGCTCCGGGAATGTATGCTTCTAAAGCCCGCCAATGCATTAGTACGGGATTATATGCACTAATACCCGATACGGACGAACGCAAAACCGCTTGGTTCCGTGGTGCCATTCCTGCTGAGGAGGAAAAATCGTCTTCTTCTTATACAAGTTATTGCCAAACAAAGTTCAAGATGGCAGATTACACCACACGTACCGGTGATTACCTGCTAATGAGAGCAGAAGAAATGATTTTAATAAAAGCTGAAGCAGAATGCCATCAGGACAAGTACGATGACGCGCGTGCAACAATAAAGACTTTAGGCAATCAAAGAGATAGCGGATTTGAAAACCGTTTATCTGCCCGTACGGATGCCAAGACTTACAACTCGAATACAAACGCGCCTCTGCAGACATTGATGGATGAAATCTTATTTCAACGCCGTGTTGAACTTTGGGGAGAAGCAGGCCGTATCTTCGATTTGCAACGTTTAGGTTTAGGATATAGTCGTAATTATGAAGGATCCAACCATACGGAAAAGGTAACGACAAAGAATACAGAGGCTTCTTCTCCGCTATTTATTCTTCCTTTGCCACAGTCGGAAATTGATGGTAATGAGCATATAGATTCTTCTGATCAGAATCCTATAGTTCAGTAAATTAGTAATTTATTTAATGAAAGCAAATATGAAAATATATTTAATCAACATTTGTGCAGCCATAACCCTTTGCCTGGCAGCCTTGACCTCTTGCAATACAGATGCGGAAGGTACAATATATGACATAAACGGGGAAGAACTTGCCTTTGCTTCCACTCAGATGAATGTGGAAGTAACGGCGGCAGACAATGGCATTATCAGAGTCCCTGTATATCGGGGTAACACCAGTACGGAAAGTACCGCAAATATTAGTATGGATGAAGCCACAATAGCCGAAGGCATTTTCTCTTTAAATAACCCAGCCGTTACTTTTGCTAAAGGTGAAGCAGTTGGATATGTAGAACTTGGATTTGGCGAGATAAATAATTTGGGTGCCACCGAGAAATACGAAATTGTATTGACTATAGATAATGAAGATCAATTATCCCCTTCACAATTAGGGAAAATAAAAGTGTTGGCTCAAAGGAAGTTGACTTGGGAAAGTATCGGCACCGGAACTTATACTTCTGAATTATTTGATGATTCATGGTCGCAGCCTATTGAAAAGGCAATAGAAGGAAATATCTACAGGTTACCAGACTGTATAGTAGAAGGATATCCGTTAGTCTTCTCATTAAGTGATGACAAGCAAGAATTGATAGCTTGGGATCCTCAGCCTACTGGTTATGACGGGACGAATTATGGCATGCTATACTTTACTGCAGAAGGTATGGAGCGTCAAGGAAACGTGCTGTCTTTCCCGATGCGGGGAGTAGTGTCATATAATGGCGGATGGGGATTGCTTTATCAAGACTTTACGGAAACACTGGAGATGCCGGAAGGATTCTGATTATTTAGGCAATTAGATAACATGTAATTTGAAATGGCATGTAAAATGAAGTTCGGCTTCATTTTTACATGCCATTTTCTATTCCGTCTGTTTTTATTTTAGCTTTCTTTTTGGTAGCTTCCATTAAAATTATCTATATTTGTTGCCGCGAACCAACGATACATAATATATATAATAAGGTGTAGAAACTATGGCTATGAAAGAATTTGTAATCTCCGAAGCCCAGACAGAAACAGCAGTGCTTGTCGGACTCATCACACAAACGCAGGATGAGCGTAAGACGAACGAGTATCTGGATGAACTGGCTTTCCTTGCCGAGACGGCTGGGGCGGAAGTAGTGAAACGGTTTACGCAGAAATTGCCGACAGCTCATTCAGTGACATATGTCGGAAAGGGAAAGCTGGAAGAAATCAGACAATATATTCGTAATGAAGAGGAAGAAGAACGTGAAGTAGGAATGGTCATCTTTGATGATGAACTTTCTGCGAAACAGATTCGTAATATTGAAGCCGAACTGAAAGTGAAGATACTGGACCGTACTTCACTGATTCTTGATATATTTGCCATGCGTGCGCAGACAGCCAATGCGAAGACGCAGGTGGAGCTTGCGCAATATAAATATATGTTGCCGCGTTTGCAGCGACTCTGGACTCACTTGGAACGCCAGGGAGGTGGTTCCGGTGCAGGTGGCGGTAAAGGTTCCGTAGGACTTCGTGGTCCGGGTGAAACACAGCTCGAGATGGACCGCCGTATCATCCTGAACCGTATGTCGTTGCTGAAAGAACGCCTGGCGGAAATTGATAAACAAAAAGCTACCCAACGCAAGAACCGCGGACGTATGATACGTGTCGCACTGGTTGGTTATACTAATGTCGGTAAATCGACAATGATGAATCTTCTCTCCAAGAGCGAAGTCTTTGCGGAAAACAAACTGTTCGCTACGTTGGACACTACCGTACGTAAGGTGATTATTGAAAATCTACCGTTCTTGTTGTCGGATACGGTAGGATTTATCCGTAAGTTGCCTACCGATTTGGTTGATTCCTTCAAATCTACCTTGGATGAAGTGCGCGAAGCAGATTTGCTGGTGCATGTAGTCGATATTTCCCACCCCGGATTTGAGGAACAGATTGAGGTAGTGAATAAGACACTGGCAGAGATTGGTGGCAGTGGCAAACCTGTGATACTTGTATTTAATAAAATAGACGCTTACACCTACGTGGAGAAAGCGCCGGACGACCTTACCCCCCGAACAAAGGAAAACTTAACACTCGAAGAACTGATGAAGACGTGGATGGCAAAGATGGAGGACAACTGCCTCTTTATTTCCGCCCGCGAACGAATCAATATGGACGAACTGAAAAATGTAGTTTATCAGCGAGTGAAAGAATTACACGTTCAGAAATATCCCTATAACGATTTTCTTTATCAGACCTACGAAGAGGAGGTGGAATAATTAATCAATGTGCTGCTTTGCTGATTGGGGGAAGCGGCACATTACTATATTTATTTATATGAAAGACTATCGTAGATTAACTGAAGATGAGGTGCTTCAGTTGAAGAGCCAGTCGTGTCTGGCCGATGATTGGGGAAATGTTCTGGTAGCTGATGGATTTAATTGTGAGTATGTCCATCATACCCGTTTCTCGGGTGAAGTAAAACTGGGAGTATTCGAATCGGAATTTACATTGCGGGGAGGCATTAAGAAACACTCGGGATTGCGCCATGTGACGCTGCACAATGTGACAGTAGGGGATAACTGCTGCATTGAGAATATCCAGAATTACATTGCAAATTATGAGATTGGCAGTGACACCTTTATCGAAAATGTAGATATCATCCTGGTGGATGGGTTGACTACTTTCGGCAATGGGGTGGAAGTGGCAGTGCTCAATGAAACCGGAGGACGTGAGGTCTTGATAAATGACAAGTTGTCTGCGCACCAGGCGTATATACTTGCGTTGTACCGCCACCGTCCCGAACTGATTAACCGCATGAAAGCAATTGCGGATTATTATTCCAACAAACATGCATCTGCCGTTGGCAGTATTGGCAATCATGTCATGATTCTCAATACAGGTTCAATCAAGAATGTCCGGATTGGCGATTATTGCCATATCTGCGGAACCTGCCGTCTGACTAATGGTAGTGTGAATAGTAACGTGACGGCTCCCGTACATATCGGACATGGAGTGATTTGTGATGATTTTATAATCTCTTCCGGTTCGCAGGTGGATGACGGCACGATGTTGAGTCGTTGTTTCGTCGGGCAGTCTTGTAAATTGGGGCATAACTATTCCGCTTCCGATTCCTTGTTCTTTAGTAACTGCCAGGGAGAGAACGGAGAAGCATGCGCCATTTTCGCGGGTCCTTTCACCGTGACACATCACAAATCGACTTTGCTGATTGCCGGAATGTTCTCGTTTATGAATGCAGGCTCAGGGTCTAATCAAAGTAACCATATGTATAAGCTGGGGCCGATTCACCAGGGGACGATGGAAAGGGGAGCGAAAACGACTTCCGATTCATACATCCTGTGGCCGGCACGTGTCGGAGCTTTCTCTCTCGTGATGGGACGCCATGTCAATCATGCAGATACATCCAATCTTCCTTTCTCTTACCTGATAGAGCAACGGAATACGACTTATCTGGTTCCGGGCGTTAATCTGCGAAGCGTGGGGACAATTCGTGACGCCCAGAAATGGCCGAAACGTGACAAGCGGCAAGATCCGAACCGACTGGATTATATCAATTACAACCTTTTGAGTCCCTATACCATTCAGAAGATGTTCAAAGGACGTTCTATTCTGAAAGAATTGAGACGGGTATCCGGTGTGACATCCGAAATCTATTCTTATCAAAGTGCCAAAATCAAAAATTCTTCTTTGAATAATGGTATCCGCTTTTATGAAATAGCTATTCATAAATTCTTGGGTAACTCAATAATTAAGCGGTTGGAAGGCATCAACTTCCAGAGCAACGAAGAAATCCGCCAGCGTTTGAAGCCGGATACGGAAATCGGAACCGGCGAATGGGTGGATGTGTCCGGGCTGATTGCTCCAAAGAGCGAGATCGACCGATTGCTGGATGGCATTGAGAACGGTACTATCAATCGATTGAAATCAATCAATGCCTGCTTCGCAGAGATGCACGAGAATTATTACACATACGAATGGACGTGGGCTTACAATAAGATTCAGGAATTTTATGGCTTGAATCCGGAGAACATTACAGCGCAAGATGTGATTCGTATCGTAAAATCCTGGCAGGAAGCTGTTGTAGGACTGGATAAGATGGTGTATGAAGATGCAAAGAAAGAATTCTCCCTGTCTTCCATGACCGGATTCGGTGCCGACGGTTCTCACGACGAAATGAAGCAGGACTTTGAGCAAGTACGCGGTGATTTCGAAAGCAATACGTTTGTGACGGCTGTGTTGAAACATATTGAAGAGAAAACAGAGCTTGGAAATGAACTGATTAAACGTATTGAAGGCATATAAGAGCAAACAGACTATAACCTATGAAACGATAGACGGCGGGCAGTGTGCAACTAAAGCACAACTTGTCTGCCGTTTTGTTTCAGCACCGGAATTCTCCGTTATTCATTCTTAATTCTTCATTCCTCATTCACCATTCTTCATTCTTAATTACTACCTTTGCCACACTAACTAACATTACGTAATAAAATAAGAAACTTATGGCAACACCTCCGTTTAAGTATCAGCCCATGTTTGAAAAGGGAAAAGATACAACTGAGTATTATCTGCTTACAAAAGACTATGTATCAGTAAGCGAGTTTGAAGGAAATCCCATCCTGAAAATTGAAAAAGAAGGCTTGACTGCGATGGCTAATGCTGCTTTTCGTGATGTATCATTCATGCTTCGTCGTTCGCACAACGAACAAGTTGCTAAGATTCTGAGCGATCCGGAAGCAAGCGAAAACGATAAGTATGTGGCGCTGACTTTCCTGCGTAACGCAGAAGTTGCTTCAAAAGGCGTACTTCCATTCTGCCAGGACACCGGTACTGCTATTATCCATGGTGAAAAGGGACAGCAGGTATGGACTGGATATTCTGACGAAGAAGCGCTTTCACTGGGCGTATATAAAACATACACTGAAGAAAACCTGCGTTATTCACAGAATGCGCCTCTGAATATGTATGATGAGGTAAATACCAAATGTAACCTCCCTGCACAGATTGACATTGAAGCTACCGAAGGTATGGAATATGAATTCCTTTGTGTAACAAAAGGTGGTGGCTCTGCCAACAAGACATATTTGTATCAGGAAACAAAAGCGATCCTGAATCCCGGTACATTGGTTCCGTTCCTGGTTGAAAAGATGAAGACATTGGGAACAGCTGCTTGTCCTCCTTATCATATCGCTTTCGTAATCGGTGGTACTTCTGCTGAAAAGAACCTGTTGACAGTGAAATTAGCTTCTACTCATTTCTATGATAACCTGCCGACTACCGGAAACGAATATGGTCGTGCATTCCGCGATGTCGAACTGGAAAAAGAAGTATTGGCAGAAGCTCACAAGATTGGGCTGGGTGCACAATTCGGAGGTAAATATCTTGCTCACGATGTACGTATCATCCGTCTGCCTCGTCATGGTGCATCTTGTCCGGTAGGTTTGGGCGTATCTTGCTCTGCCGACCGTAACATCAAATGTAAAATCAATAAGGAAGGTATCTGGATTGAGAAACTGGATTCAAATCCGGGTGAACTGATTCCGGCTGAACTGCGTCAGGCAGGTGAAGGTGATGTTGTGAAGATCGACCTGAACCGTCCGATGCCTGAAATTTTGAAAGAACTGACTAAATATCCGGTTGCTACCCGTCTGTCATTGAACGGAACGATTATTGTAGGTCGTGACATCGCTCATGCTAAACTGAAAGAGCGTTTGGATCGCGGTGAAGACTTGCCACAATATATTAAGGATCATCCTATTTATTATGCTGGTCCGGCAAAAACTCCGGAAGGCATGGCGTGTGGCTCTATGGGTCCTACTACGGCAGGACGTATGGACTCTTATGTAGAACTGTTCCAAAGTCATGGCGGCAGCATGGTGATGTTGGCAAAAGGTAACCGTAGCCAGCAGGTGACAGATGCTTGTCAGAAATATGGTGGTTTCTATCTTGGTTCTATCGGAGGTCCGGCAGCTATCCTTGCACAGAACAACATCAAGAGCATCGAATGTGTGGAATATCCGGAATTGGGTATGGAAGCTATCTGGAAGATTGAAGTAGAGGACTTCCCGGCATTTATCTTGGTAGATGATAAGGGTAACGACTTCTTCAAACAGTTGAAACCGTGGAATTGCAAAAAATAACCGGTTGATACCTGTTGGGATGAAACAGTAAGAAGAGAGGCTGTCTAAAAAGTCGTTAGTAACTAGACAGCCCCTCTTCTTATGTTTTAGGACTTAAAGATTTGCCGGATATTTACTTTTGTAGTGTAAATATCAACCTTTCATCAGTTATGATTACTTATTCTGTTCCTTTTTCCATTTTTCATATCTCTTCAGCACCTTGCTTCCATCTTTGTTATACCAGCTATAACCATTCCGGCGTTCGTGCCCGATTTCCGATATGTCATATTTCTTTATGCCATCACGGTCGCAGAAAAAAGGCCGGTTTGTTTCCAGGTCATAAAAACGTGCCCAAAGAGTAGGACAGTCTTCACAAGGAACCATGCGATAGTCTTTTTTGCCATCACTGTTAGTGAAATATTCCTTCTGTATTCCTTTTATTGCAGACTTTTGGAACCATTTGATAGCTCCTTCTATGGATTTCACAACGTCTGCAGATGGATGGGGAAGTGACATCAGTAGTAATACAATATTGTCCGACTCTTGTCCGCTTAGTGATGGGAGTTCATAGGCACGTGCTTTGCAGGGTTCTAAAGTGACACGGTCATGTTGGGCGCACCACACTGTTAGCTCTCCATTCTGGCGCACCTGCGTTTTGAGTATACACTCTATCCCTTTGTTAAATGCATTGCGTGCTTGTTCACAGATATTGTCAGGAAGGAAAGTGTAGGGAGCTTTCTTTTCGTATATGCTCCGAAGTTGGTTCATCACTCTCACCATTGCATTGTCATTGTAAGTGATTTGTACATAATAACCTTTGGGACGCGGATAAAATTGAGGCCATCCACCGTTTTCATACTGCGATTTAAGCAGATATTGAATACCGTTCAGCACTCCTTCTTTATATTTCTCTTTTTGCGTAGCCAGATAAAGCCGTGACAAATATTCTATTTCTGTCGTGGTAGCATTGTTGTCGATGGTGCTTTGGTTGGTATTTTCTTTAGCTTTTAGTGCCGCATTATATTCTAGTTCCGTCAGTTCCGCCGGCATATAGATATTCTTGGGCCAGCCTCCGGTCGTTTGTTGATAGAGTAACACGTTGTCGCCGATGCGTTGGGCTTCTTCCGTCTTGAAGAAATCATCGTCAAATTTGGGGGCGATGTGTACCCAATCTTTGTAGTTCTGTTGTTTTCTGTAATCTGTTGCTTTTTGGGCTGAGGCGTTTGCCAGGATAAAAAGTAATAGTAAGAAAAGACTTAGTTTTCTCATGGCTTTTATTATTTAATGTTTTTAAGTATGCAAATGTAGGAAGAAAGAAAAATATCGGTATGTAATAACTGTTTTTTATACAGTAAAAATTGAGACTGTCTAAAAAGTCGGTTCTATCTTCATTCTCCTCTTTCCCGAAGGAGGGGAGTTAGAGTTACTGACGACTTTTTAGACAGCCTCAATCAAAAAATAAATGGAAACTACTTCCTTATTCCAGATATTTCGTAATCTTTCCGCTGATTTGCAACAGGGATATTTCGCAAAGTTTCGTATTGTATTCAGCAGAGAGGATGCGTTCCTCTGCATCTAACAAACTTTTTTGTGCTTCGCGCACTTCAAAACCGGAAAGGTCCCCCTGTATATAACGGTCCATGGCAATATCGTGATTGTCTTTGGCGGTTATCAGGTTTTGACGTTCCAGATTCAATAATTGAAGATTGTTACGATAGGCTTGCCATAGGTTACTGAGATCAGAACGAAGGGCTAATTCCAAATCCTGTCGTTCCAGGCGACGATTTTTGAAAGCCAGACTTGCATTTCTCTTTTCGCGACGACGATTACCGTCGAATATCTTAAAACCGATAGTTATTCCGGCATTGAAGCCCAGTTCACCTCTTCTGCTGTTTGCATTGATGTCATACTTGTTGAATGTATATCCATATCCGGTATTTAGTTTGAGATATGGATAGTTGCGTGAGTTTATTTTCTTGTAGTCCAATTGGGCAAGTACCGTGTTTTGATCGGCTTTGAGCAAAGAAGCATTGGTTGCTAACGTTGAATTCCACAAATCATCAAATTGCAAGTCGCTGTATACATCGATGGTAGAGTCTTTGATAATAATGTTTTGATTGACATTGTTGTTAGCCATCAGTTCATTCAACTGGATGCGTGAAGAATGTAGCAATTCCTGTTGTTTGATGTATTGGGCACTGTCTGCATTGAAATCCACCTTTGCCTGCTGATAATCCAACCCGGAGAACTTACCGACAAGGTGGCTTGCTTCCGCTATACGTAAACGCTCTTTGGAAAGTGACATTGCATAATGAAAGTTTTTCAGACGAATCTTCTGCTGGATAAAATTATAGTATTCGGAAGTCAGGGCAGCAATAAAATCTTCAATAGCAATACGCGTGTTGGTTTCCCCCTGACGTTCCAGTTCTTTCAACTGCTTGTAAGTCGTACTGATATTGAATCCATCGAAAATAGTCCAGTTGAGGTTAAGACCGACATTGATCGTCTGGTCGTAGACTCCGTTGTGCTTTGTTATTTCCCCGGTAGCACGTGCCTTGGTCTCAATATTGTCCAAGTTTCCGGTATATCCGGCAGAGAAGTCCAATGTAGGCAGGTAACCCGCATTTCCCAACGTCGCGTTGTTCTTGCTGATTTGCTCTTCATTATGGACGATACGCAGAGAGTAATTGTTTTGCAATCCTTCTTCCAGACACTCTTTTAAGGTGAGCACCTGTGCCTTCGCAGTAGAAACTGATAAGAAGGCACATGCGGTAACTATATATATGATGCGTCTCATACAACTATCTTTCTGTTTCATTCTTTTAGTTTTTTGATTCGGTTCGTCGAAATATAACTGTAAATAGCCGGTACGATATACATGGTGAGCAAAGTAGAAACTACCATACCACCTACTACTGCCGTACCCATGGCAATACGCTGATTAGCACCTTCACCGGTGGCAAAAGCCAATGGGATAAGTCCCAAAACCGTAGAAGCACTTGTCATCAGAATCGGGCGGAGACGCTGCAAGGCGGAATCTTTGATTGCGCTCATCTTGTCCTCTCCGGCTTCCTGTTTCTGATTGGCGAATTCCACAATCAGGATACCATTCTTGGCCACCAGTCCGATAAGCATAATGATACCAATCTGACTGAAAATATTCATTGTAATATTTCCCAAATACATAAATACTAATGCTCCGGCAATAGCCAGCGGCACTGTCAGCATGATAATCAACGGGTCTTTGAAACTCTCGAACTGAGCAGCCAGAATCAAGTATATCAGAAGAATAGCCAGGATAAAGGCAAACATCAGACTCGAAGAACTTTCGCGATACTCCTTGGAGTCGCCTGCCAAAGCCGTACGGAACGTATCGTCCAATGTTTCCTTGGCTATCTTATCCATTTCGTCCAACCCTTGTCCGATGGTTTTTCCGTCTGCCAGTCCCGCAGAGATAGTGGCGGATACAAAACGATTATAACGGTATAGTTTAGGCGGAGCAATACCACTTTCCAGTTCAATCAGGTTGTCCAGTTGAATCATGTCTCCGCCGTTGCTGCGAACATAAATCGCTTTTAGGTCGGCAGGCTTGTTTCTTTGCTGGCGGTTGATTTCTCCGAGGATTTCGTACTGTTTTCCGTTCATATAGAAATATCCCATGCGTTGGCCGCTCAATCCGTATTGCAACGTTTGGGCGATGTTCTTTGTACTTACCCCCATGATGCTCGCCTTGTCGCGGTTAATCTGGATACGGGCTTCCGGTTTGCTGAACTTCAAGTCAACGTCCGCCATCTGGAAGACCGGGTTTTCGTACACTTTCGCCATGAATTTAGGCAATACCTCTTCCAGTTTTTCCAGATTGGTAGCCTGAAGTACATACTGGACAGGCATACTTCCACGGCGTCCGCCGAAGGAAGATTGCTGTTGCACGAACGAACGCGCCATTGTCTTCTTCTGTACCGCTTTCGAGATTTTCTCGGCAACTTCCATTTGCGTGTAGTCGCGGTCCTTCATGTCCTTCAGCGTGATACGTACGTTTCCGCTACCACTAGATACACGGGCAGTCACCGCTTCCGCATCCGGAAGGATGGAGTCGACAAGTTGGTTGATATCTTCGGTATAATCGCGTATGTATTCATAAGTGACGCCTTCTGCACCTCTCGTATTGATGCTGATTTGCGAACGGTCTTCCAAAGGTGCCATTTCCGAAGGAACCGCATTCCACAAGATACCAATCAGGCAAATGGTGATGAATGTGAATGGAAGCGCAATCCATCGTTTATTCAAGAAAGCGGCAAGTGAACGGCTGTATAGCCGGTTCATCCCTTCAAAGAACGGTTCTGTCTTTGTGTAGAACCAGCCTTGTTTTTCCCGTTTGATAAGCAACTTGGTTGCCAGCATCGGCGTGAAAGTCAGTGCGGCAAATGAAGAGATGATGACCGAACCGGAGATTACGATACTGAACTCCCGGAACAGACGTCCCGTCATACCATCCATAAAGACGATAGGGAAGAATACCGCTACCAGCGTAATAGTGGTGGAAATAACAGCAAAGAAGATTTCTTTGGCTCCTTCTATACCCGCTTCTTTCGGGGTCATTCCTTTCTCAATACGGATGTAGATATTCTCCGTCATAACGATAGCATCGTCTACTACCAGTCCCACGGACAATACGATGGCAAGCATGGAAAGTACATTGATGGAGAAACCAGCCAGATACATGACGAAGAACGCACCGATAAGGGATACGGGAATCACGATACATGGCACGAGTGTGACACGCCAGTCGCGCAAGAAAAGGAAAATGATGATGATAACGAGTACGAAAGCTTCATACACAGTAGACTTCACTTCGTTGATGGATGCGCGGATAAACTTGGTATTATCAAAACCATAGTTGTAGTGCACATCTTCCGGCAAGTCTTTCTTCATTTGTTCCATACGCTGATATACGGCGTCCGCAATCTCAATATGGTTGGCACCCGGCTGTGGAATAACTACGACACCTACCATCGGCACACCGTTCATCTTCATATAACTTTTGATGTCGGCAGGTCCCAATTCTGCACGTCCGATGTCGCTGAAACGCACGATGCGGTTATTCTCTTCCTTGATAATCAAATCATTGAACTCGTCTGCTGTGTGCATCAATCCTAAGGTGCGGATTGTCAGCTCGGTGGTATTTCCTTCGATACTACCGGACGGAAGTTCTACGTTCTCACTGTCCACTGCATTTTTCACGTCGATAGGGCTGATACCGTATCCGGCCATTTTTGCAGGGTCGAGCCAGAGGCGCATGGAGTAGCGTTTCTCTCCCCAAATGGATACGCTACTTACATCGGAAATGGTTTGCAACTGTTCTTTTACTGTCAAATCAGCGATTTCACTCAATTCCAACAAGGTACGTTTGTCGCTCTGAAGGGCCACCATCAGGATAGGCATAGCGTCCGCATCGGCTTTGGATACGGTAGGCGGGTCACAATCGCGCGGCAGATAGCGTTGGGCACGTGAAACTTTGTCGCGCACGTCATTTGCTGCCGTTTCCAGGTCGACGGACAATTCAAACTCTACTGTAATACGGCTCTGTCCTTGTTGGCTGACACTGGACAAAGAACGGATACCCGGAATACCATTGATGTTCTGCTCCAACGGTTCGGTAATCTGGTTCTCGATAACGTCGGCATTGGCTCCCGGATAGGAGCAACTGACGGAAATAATCGGATTATCCACTGACGGATATTCACGGACACCCAGGTAGTTGTATCCGATAAATCCGAAGAGTAGGATAATGATTGTCAGTACGGTGGCTAATACCGGTCGGCGTATGCTTAATTCGGATATATTCATAGGGCGCTGGTATTAATCAATGTTGTCGAGTTTCACGGCAAGTCCGGTGCGGAGCTGCAATGTTCCTGAGGTGATGATAGTATCTCCCATGTGCAATCCCCTTATCACTTGCACTTCGGATGCGGTGCGGATGCCGGTAGTGACTTCCACCGGTTCGGCCTTTCCGGATTTGTACAGGTAGACTTTGTCTTTACCCATTTCCGGCACAATCGCTTCCGTAGGGATGGCGATTGCATTCTCTATCTCGTCTTTTTTTATCAATACGCTTGCATAGCGGCCGGGGAGTAGGATATGGTTGACATTCGGATACAGTGCGCGGGCGGTAAACTGGTGCAGGTTGGGGTCGATGGCCGATTCCACAGCATACACTTGCGCGCCGAACGCATCCAAATTGCCTTCAACATTGAAGTTTAAGTTAGTCCCTTTTTTTATCTGTTTGGCATAACGCTCCGGTACGGAAAACTCAACTTTGAGGGGAGCGATTTTAGTCAGTTTGGCAACGACCGTAGTAGGAGAGGCGTAGGTACCGATACTGACTTGGCGAAGCCCGATAATTCCGTCAAACGGAGCACGAAGCTCGGTCAACTCGATATTAGCTTTGATTATTTCTATGTCGGCATTCAAGGTAGCCAAATCTGTTTTCACTTGCTCGTAGGCTTCTTTACTGACAGCATCGCGTTTCAGTAACGCGTCTTGGCGGAATACGCGGTCTTCTGCCAATTTCAATTGTGAAACAAGACGTTGTAATTGTGCCTGCAACTGCCGGTCGTTTACTTTGGCAAGCAACTGACCTTTCTTTACCGATGTTCCTTCCTCAAAATTAATTTCAACAATCTTGCCGGAAGTCTCGAAAGACAAATCCACTTCTTCGTCAGGCAGAAGTACCCCTGTAGTCGTAAATTCATCTGTCAGGGATTGTGGCTTTATGACTTTGGCGTTCACATTTAAAATCTGCTTTCCCTTTTTGGATTTGCCGCCCATCACTTTGTCGGCAGCGGCCAGTTCGTTGTTCTTTTTGGGTAATTGTGAGTAGATTCCACCACCAATGATACCGGCACCGACAAGAATAATGATGCCCCATTTAGTTTTCTTATTCATGATTACATACAATATGATTGTTTGTAGATATGTTTTCTTATTGCAGTTAGATGGTATATTTCCAAAAAGGTTTAATACATGGAGTGTTATTTTCAGAAAATAGAGTATAGTCGGATGATGGGTTGATTCTTTTTGTATCTTTGCCGTGTCACCTTCCAGATAGAGCAGGTTGGTGGGAATTGTTGACTTTATAAAACAAAATGTATGAAAAGATTTGTATTTGTATGTAGTATGCTGTGTATGTCGCTGGCCTCTTTTGCCGGTGTGAAATACACGATTTTGGGGAAAGCTCCCCAGGAAATGAATGGAGAGAAAGTCTACCTTTCCATGATGTCGAAGAATACCCGTGTGCCGCAGGATTCTGCCAGAATTGAAAACGGCGCCTTTGTTTTCAAGGGTGAGACGGAGCGTAACGATATCGCATCGGTTTATCAGAGAAGCGAACATGGTTTTTATGCATTGGTCGCGTTGGAAGAGGCGACTATCACGCTCGACCTTACAGGAAAGGATTTTCCGGTGCAGAGCGGAGGTACGCTGAGCGAGCGGCTCAACGAATACGCTGACACGATGGCTGCTTATAACAGAGAAGCTGCAAGTCTCGGTATTGACAAGATGGCGGACGAGTTTCGCAATCCGCAGACCTCTGATGCGCGGAAAAAGGAGCTTATCGAAGTGTTCAACAGCGTGCGCGATCGTCGGTCACAAGCCATGAACAGTCTGTTTGTAAAAAACAAAGACAATGTGTTGGGAGCCTACTTGTTTCCGTCGGTCAAAGGTTTCTATTCGGAGGATGAAGCGGAACAGTTGATTTTGAGTGCCGGAAAGGATTTTCAGGAATACCCGTCAGTGAAGAGGGTATTGGCTCAACTCAATGCCGGAAAGGCGCGCCGTTCGGGCAACAGGTTTGCGGACTTTGAAATGGAAGACAAGGAGGGCAATATGCGCAAACTTTCCGAATTTGTGGGCAACGGAAAATATGTGTTGGTTGATTTCTGGGCTTCGTGGTGTGGTCCGTGCCGGGCGGAAATGCCGCACGTGAAGGCTGCCTATGAGAAATTCCACGATAAAGGATTCGAGATTGTAGGTGTGTCGCTCGACAACAAAAAAGAGGCTTGGCTCAAAGCGATTGAACAGTTAGGAATGCCGTGGCCGCAACTTTCCGACTTGAAAGGCTGGCAGAATGCCGGTGCGCAGAAGTATGGAGTGAACAGCATACCCTGTACACTGCTGGTAAGTCCGGAAGGAATCATCATCGGCTCTAATTATCGCGGAAACCAGTTGGAACAAAAGTTGGGTGAGTTGCTGAAGTAATCACAATCTTTTTTCTACCGATTACAAACAATAAATGCAAGTCTCGTTTATAAAAACGAAACTTGCATTTATTGTTTAAAACCAATCGGGCGGAACTTTCCATCTAAGAAACCGGAAGTTTGCCATCAAGCGTAACAACGTTATTTCCAACGTTCACGATAGGTTACATCGCGCACTTTGGCAAAACCGGTGTATTTGGCTACTTCCGTCAGTGTGCCGTTGGTGTTGTCGAACTTGTAGAAACGTACGATTCCGTTGTTGGGTTCGGAGTCGTCTTTCTTATACGAACCCACTATCAGATAACGTTCCTGCTCCAGAAATTCGTCGGATGTGTCGGACAGCCTTTCGGCAGGTGTCTGAAATGGATTGAACTTCATCATCGTGATTTCCTCCCCGTCCAACGTCAGAGTGGCGGAAGGTATGAGGCCTTGTCCTTGCAGGTGGTAGCAATATACCTTGTTGCCGGTTTCGTAAAACATATACGGATAGAGCGAATGGAATGCAAAGTGCTTTGCCTTGTCAAAGTCCGTAGCCTCTATTTGCCGGTAATAGGTTTGCTGGTAACTTTTTCCGGCAAGGTTGATGCCGTAGACATAGCGCTTATGTGCTTCGTCTTGCAGTATCGAATAGACGGTGGCCGAGGCGAACTTGGTGCTTTCCATTGCTATCATCTCTTTTCCGGTGGAGAAGGAGAAGAGTGCATTTTCCGGGTCGGAGAATGACGCACAGAGTTCCTCTTTGGCGTCATCCCATTTCAGGAAACGCCGGTTGTCTTTGTCATACAATAGTGCGATGAGTTCCGTTTCCGCATTGTGGGTTTGCATGGTACCGATAAACGGTGCGAGAGTAAATTCCGGCTTCCCGTTCGAGATAAGTGTGTTGATGGGAAATTCAAAACCACCTCCGGCGTTCCAGGTGTTTCGCTTGTAGAGGTTGCCTTTGTCGGTGATGACAAACTGATTGTTGAAGTACACACTGGCAATCACATCCGGTTTTTCGTCCTCCAGTGCCTTGAGGAACAGCGAACAACTGATATCGTTTCTGTCGGAAGTTTCCAGGCTGGCGTTGTCTATTTCGTAGATTCCTTCCTCGCTGCTGATGAAGATGGCATCTCCTCTTACGTCTTTCGGGTAAGCGTCGAAATAGATTTTCTTGGCATTCCGAAGTAGGGGAGCATTCATTCCCAAGAGGTCGCGGGCAACAACGATACGGTCTTTGGATATGACAGATATCAAGTCAAGCCGTACATGGTTTTCCGCTCCTTCATCGCAAAGTACCATCCATCCTTCGTAGGTGGTGGATACTATTTTGACATCCACCTTGAAGTTGGTAGTGACACTGGTTCGTTTATCTGTCACGGTGTACCAGCAGACATATTCACCGGGACCCACGTCAGGTATACATTCTATCTTTTGTTTTCTTTCTTCGTTGATGTCAATATAGCGTGAGCCGTTCGGCAAACGTCCGCTTCGTATGTATAGCAAACAGCCGAATTCGTAGTTCGGATCGCCCTCCCGGATGATTCCTTCTGTGGATGACTTGAGGGTGGGGGCGATGGACAGCACATCGGCTTTCTGGAGCAGCGTCACTTGTTCGGGCAATCCTTCGGCGGTGATTTCCGGCACTTCGCTGTAGTCGTAGTTGCCTTTGTCTTCATAACAGGCGGTTGTAAGAAAGAGCAGCAAGGCAAGATATAGGGTGTTTTTTGTAATCTTTTTCATAATCGTTCAAGTTTAGCGGTTGGACGTTTCATAGTTGGAATAATCTACTTGATAGTTGGGGCCCAGTTGCATATAAGCATCTCCGTCCATCACCGGGGTACCGGCGTCGGCGAGTGCTTGCAACTCTTCTTTCAGTGCCCGTGCGGCATAGCCGAATTGGTAGTAGGGGCATCTTCCACGCAGCCAGTCCTCGTGCGACCATCCCATAATGGTGTTCAGATGTTGCTCCTTGAGGATAGACCAGTCGCCGAAATGATTTTTCGACCAGTCTTTCGGAGTGTCATATTTGTTGTGGAACATAATTTTGAACCGCGTTCCGCAGATGTATTCCCCTTGTGTGTTCCACGACGCGCTGTTTTTATACTGTTCGAGTTCGGTGGTAAATTCGTTGTTGCTTTCCAGATAGAATTCGATTCGCAGGGTTGATTCGGTGAGGTCCGGATGGCGTTTCAGTGCAACGGAAACACTGTTGCTGGCTTTGCCTGCCGGGATGAAGCAGGTGCTTTCGTCGTAGTCGAAATGTACGCCCCGTTTGGCTGTGGACTTTTCTTCGTCTACTTTCAGCACGAACGGGCGGTCGTAGTCGGCAATGTTGCCCATGAGATAAACGTTTACCGAGGCGGCTATTTCCGACGAACTTTCCGGGTAGACGGACAAGGAATACGTGATGGAGTCGGAAAACGAAGTAGGAACCCCCGTTATCGTATATCCGGTGACGTTTTGGATGTAAATACCCGATTTCTCTCCTTGAAAGGTCGTGAAATCTTCTTCGGCGCAGGAGGTGAGCCAACTACCTGCCAATAGTAAAAGGGTGAGTGTATAAATAATATGTTTCATGATTGCTGAGTTTTTTTAACGGTTTTCTTGTTCACTTGCCGGCAATGGTAACTGGTAGGTTGCTGTGATACTGCCATCGGTATTCGCATTGTACAGGTTGTTCAATCCCTGGTTGTTTCTTTTGAGCATGAAGAAAATCTGTCCTTCACCCCAGAATTCGCGCAGGTACTCTTTGGAGTGCTCGGTGAGAAGTTCGAACATCCCCGGAAGCCCTATTCCGCGTGCCTGTTTGATGGGAGTGAGGTAGGTCTGGGCAGCCGTTATTCCTGCCATCAGGTTGCTGGGGTCTTTCATGATGGAAGATTCGGCGGCTATATAATAGGCTTCGCTGATTCTCATTAGCGGCATCAGGAAAGCGTAGAAAGGCGGATTCTCTTCGTTGTAGCTTATTTTGGCGTATTTGCAGAAACTATACAGGTTGCCGTTGGCACGCCATTGCGACAAGAATCGGTAGTCGGCCTGATTGAAAAGCTGCTGGATATATCCTGCCTTCGGTTGCAGGAGGGCTGCTCCGCTAAGGTTGGTTCCGTCGAAGTTGTCGGAATAGATGGATTCGCGGTCGGCATTGTAGAGTCCGAACAGTACTTCGGAAGAGAAAACCCGGTCGGGCGAGATGCTGCCCAACAGTTTGTCGGAGTCAACGAATGGGAAAGTGGTTTTCACATAGTCGTCGCCGATGAGGCGTTCGGCTTCTGTCAGGGCGTTGGTATAGTCTTTTGCCCAAAGATGGACACGGGCTTTCATCAAGATGACGGCGAAGTAGTTGAGACGCAATTGGCGGTAGCGTCGGTAGTTGTTTCCGTTTTCGTTGTTGCTGTTCAGCACTCCTTCGGTCAGTATCGGGTCGGCTTCTTTCAGTAGCTCTTCCGCTAAGTTGAGGTCGGGCATCAGATAGTCGTAGATGAACTGGCGGGACGACAGCAGTTCGTGTGCTTGCGCCTTGTCCGAATTGTTGTAAGGAATGGCGGGTTGCTCTGCCGAGCCGTCGTTGTAGTTCGGGCCGAAAAGGCGTAGCAGGTCGAAGTGGATGAAAGCGCGCAGGGCAAGGCAGTCACCTTTTATCAGTTCCATATCTTTCTGTGTCAGCACTCCGTTCTGCTCCTCCAGTGCGCTCAGTATGACGTTGACGTTCAAGATGGTGGAGTAAGCCTCTTTCCAGATGGCGTCAATGCTTGCCTGCAGGTTGGTGCTGCTGTAGTCGTAAGTGCTCCATAAGTAATTGAGCGAATTGGAGTTGTTGCTGCCCGGCGTGTACCGTTGTGCGAGGATGTCTATCATGCCGTAGCTCAGGTTTTGCCCGTAGAGCGTATTGGAGGCTATGCGGTTGTACACTCCGTTGACGGCAGAATAGAATCCGTCTACGGTAGAGAATTGTTGCTTCTTCACATATTGGTCTTTGGGCGAATAGTCCAGCCAGTCGGAACAGCCGGTGGTCAGCACCACGGCGACCAATATCCATACATATGTTTTAATACTTGCTTTCATGATAAGTGTAGGTTTATAAAGTGAATGAAAGGGCTAATGACACACTTCGGGCAAACGGATAACTGGTTCCGCGCTCTTCTTTGATGGTAGACAGTCGGAAGATGTTGTTCATATAAGCATTGATGCGCATACCGCTGATGCCGAGCTTGCCGGCAAGCTGCGGGTCGAATTCGTAGCCGATTTGGAATGATTCGAGCGACAGGGTGTTTTCTTTCTGCACAAAGCGCGACGACATCGGGGTGTTGGTTGCATCGGCGATGTTCTTGAACTGCGCAATGTCGCCCGGTTTCTGCCAACGGTTGTACAGGGCGCGTTTGTCCTGGTTCTTGGTCAGTCCTGCCATTCCGATGTTTTCTACTTTCGAGTAGACGGCGTTGTTGAAGGTTTCGGCTCCCATACGGTAGCGGAAGGTTGCGCCGACGGTGAATCCCTTGTAGCCGAAGTTCGAACCGATGGTTCCTTCCGCGTTCGGGCGGGTATTGCCTACGATTACCTCTTCGTCGTAAGAGAAGTCGTACGTATAGGTACCGTCTTTCTTGATAAACAGTTCGCGTCCGTTTGCCGGGTCGATACCTGCCGAGCGTACGGTCCAGATATCATCCGGGTCGGCACCGTCGTAGTAGCGTACGGTAGAGCGGCTTTGGCCGTATTTGTTCAGTTTTTCCAGAGCGTTGCCGATGCCGTCCAGCTTGCTGCTTGCCAGGCGAATTGTTCCACGTACCGACCAGGTGAGCCGTTTGTTGAAATCGCGGAAGATGTAGTATTGTGCGATACCGGTGAATCCTTTGGATATCTGCTTGCCGAGATTCGTGTTATAGGAAGTGAGACCGGCCGAAGAGGGCAGTCCGATACCGATAAGCAGAGGGTCTGTCGTTTTGTGGTAATAATCCAAGGTCAGCACCAGCCGGTTGTTGAACATGGTCAGGTCAAGACCGATATTCTTGTCGAGTGTGGTTTGCCATTTCAAGTCGTCGTTGCCCAGTTGGCTCAGTACGGAACTCAGCCCGAAATAGTTGTAGGCTGCATATGAGTAGCGGAAAGTGGTGAGCGACATAGACGAACTGTAGTTCATATTTCCGGGATTGCCGACCGAACCGCGAATCTTGAAGTAGTTGATAAAGCGCAGGTTGTCGCGGATGAATTTCTCGTTGTGTAGGTTCCATCCCAGTCCCACGGACCATGTGTTGATGTATTTCTTGTTCGATCCGAATACGGATGCACCGTTCACACGGTAGCTGACGTCCATCAGATAGCGGTCTAACAAGGAGTATCCGCCGGTCATATAGGCACTTACCGAGCGCGATACCGATTCGTAGTAACTGGGACGTCCGCCTTCCGTATATCCGTTGGAAAAAGAAGGATACGTAAAGTCGCCCGAAGGGAAGCCCGAAGCGGAGTATCCCTGCGTGAGCGATTTCTGTTCGGAGATATTGGCGCCGAGAGCTACATTGAAGCGGTGGGCTTCTTTCAGCACTTTCGCATAGATGGCGGTTGCTTCTCCTTCGTAGCGGGTCTGTTCCATTTCCGAGTGTCCGTAACTGCCTCGTTTCAGTATGTTCACCGTTTCGTAGCGGGTGTCGTCGGGCGAGATGAAGTTGTCGCCTTTGCTGTTAGTGTGCGTAAGTCCGAAGCGTGCGCGCAGTTTCAGGTCGGTGATGGGCGAGTATTCGGCAATCAGGAAGTTGGACAGCATCAGGTCTTTGCCTTCGTTACGGCTGTTTTGCGAGTCGTTGTAGAGCGGATTGCCGACAGCACCCTCGATGCGGTTGTTGTCAAGCAGTTTGCTCACCTTTCCCTCCTCGTCGTATTTCTTGAAATAAGGATTGGCAGCGGCATATTCGCTGAATGAGACAATCGGATTGTCCGTTTTGGTCTGCTGTGCAGTGAATTTGTTGGTGAATTGCAGCCTGCCTACGCGATAGGTCAGGTCGATGTTGGCTCCCATTACGTCGCGTTGCGACTTTTTCATGACGCCCTCCACGCCATTGTAGTTGACTCCCAATCCGAAGAGAAAACCTTCCGAACCGCCGTCCACATACAACGAGTGGCGATGATTGATACCCGTGCGCAACGGTTCCGACAGCCAGTAAGTGTCTACTCCGCTTTGGATGTCTGCCAACCGTTTCTGGTAAATATTGTCGTAACTAATCATCTCCTCAATCGAATTGTTGGAGGTATATTTTCCCATCATCTGCTCAAACCGGAGTTTCTCTTCGGAATTCATCAGATTGTAGCTGCTCAGGTCGGGGAAGGACACATCCATCGAGCCGCTGTAGTTAAGCCTTAACTGTCCGGCTTTGGGTTTCACCGTCTCTACCACTACCACACCGTTGGCTGCTTTGGAACCGTAGATGGCTGTTGAGGCGGCGTCCTTCAAGATAGTCATGGAGGCAATGCGGTTGATGTCTAAGTTGTAGATGGCGGCGAGCGAAGATTCGAAACCGTCTAAGATGAAGAGAGGCTGGTTGGGATCTTCCGACAACTCGTCGCGCATACCTAACATACTCGATTTACCTCGGATTTCGATGTTGGGTAGACGGTTGGGGTCTGACCCGAACAGGTCGTTGTCGAGCACATTGAATGATGGGTCTAATGTTTTCAAGCTGGCTATCGGGTTCTGCACACCTACGGATTTCAGTTCCTCTCCCGAGAATGTGGCGGACGACCCCGTAAACGTATCTTTCTTTTTCGTCACGATACCCGTTACGACTACCTCTTTCAAGGCACTGTTGTCATCTTCCAGAATCACTTTGATGCTTTTTCCTGTGGTGGCACGTATCTCCTGCGGCTTTTTCCCGATGTAGGAGATAAGCAGGCGCACGCTTTCTTTGGTTCCGGCAAGTGTGAATACTCCGTCATTGTTGGTGACGGTTCCCGATTGGTTTTGCAGGTTGCGCACCGTAGCTCCGATAAGTGGAAGCCCGTCTGTGTCGTACACCACTCCCCGGATGATGTTTCCTTTGTTGGTTTTCGTCGACGTTTCGTTGATTTTTTTGTCTGCGTTTTGGGCTGTCAGTTGGACGGATAGCGCGCAGAACAAGAACAAAAGGAACAGCGTCCTACTTGTTCTTCGTAGTGTCGGATTGATTTTCATAGTATTGCTTTTTACATATTGTAATAACTCTAAGTACAAAAGTAATATTTTGCATTTAAAAAACAATAGGGCTCTACAAAAAAGCAAAAGAAACTTTATTAGGAAAACGTTTGTGAGAAAAGAAGAGAACTTGCAGGCTGCCTGGACGAAGGAAATTAGTAAGCAGCCCGGTATTTCCCTTCCTCTTTATCTTCCAGCATATTCAGATAAGAGGTGTAACGTGATTCGCTTATCAGGTGTTCTTCTACCGCTTTGCGCACAGCGCATCCCGGTTCGTGGCGATGGGTACAGTTATTGTATTTGCAGTCGGCGGAAATCTTGAATATTTCGGGGAAATAATGTCCGATTTCTTCCTCTTCCATATCGAATGTGCCGAAGCCTTTGATGCCTGGAGTATCGATGATATACCCGTCTCCGTCTACAGGAAACATTTCGGAGAAAGTAGTGGTATGCATTCCCTTGTTATGATAAGAGGATATTTCGCCGGTTTTAGCTTCTATTCCCGGCAGTAGGGCGTTGATAAGCGTCGATTTACCTACTCCCGAATGACCGGAGAATAAAGTGATATTGCCTTTCAAAGCCTTTTTAATCTCATTTATCCCGTCGCCATTCTTGGCGGAAACCTTGAAACAGGGATATCCGATATGTGTGTATAAATTGATAAGTGCGTCCAAATAGCGTAGTTCGTCTTCATCGTAAGCGTCTATTTTGTTGAATATCAGTTTGACAGGAACCCGGTAGGCTTCTGCCGATGCAAGAAAACGGTCGATGAAGATAGTGGAAGTTTCGGGATAGTTGACGGTTATCACCAACATGCACTGGTCGAGATTGGCGGCAAGAATGTGAGATTGTTTAGAAAGATTGGAAGAACGACGTATAATGTAGTTCTTCCTATCTTCTATTTCGTTGATGAAAGCAGTGCCTTCCTGATTGAGTATAATCTGAACACGGTCGCCCACCGCTACCGGATTGGTGCTACGGATACCTTTGAGTCGGAAATTACCTTTGATTTTACATTCGATAAGTTGCCCGTCATCGGTCTTTACCTGATACCAGCTACCTGTGTTTTTGATTACTAATCCCTTCATGAATGGAGAGTTCTCAACTTATACTGTCATTATTTCTTTGTCTTTTTCAGCCAGCATATCATCAATTTGTTTGATATACTTATCATGGATTTTTTGCAGTTTAGCTTCCGCATTCTTCTGCTCGTCTTCTGCCAATCCGTCTTTTACGGCTTTTTTCAATGCATCGTTACCGTCACGGCGGGCGTTACGCACGCTTACTTTAGCCGTTTCGCCTTCGCTTTTACACTGTTTTGCCAGTTGTTTACGACGTTCTTCCGTCAAAGGCGGGATACCGATACGGATTATTTCACCGTTATTTTCGGGCATGATGCCGAGGTCGGAGTCGATAATTGCTTTTTCGATGACACGGAACATGCTTTTATCCCAGGGTTTGATGGCGATGCTGCGTGCATCGGGTGTGGTCACGGCTGCTACATTGCTGATAGGAACCATGCTTCCGTAAGAGTCTACACGGATACCATCCAACAGTCGGGTACTCGCTTTTCCGGCGCGGATATGTGCCAGTGCTTCTTCCAGATACATGATCGCCATATCCATTTTTTCTTGTGCATTGTCAAGGCAAGTCTTTACGTCTACCATATTTTTCGATAATTAAAGTTGCTATTCGATTGATTAATTAGCAAAAGTATATTATTTTTTGTTCATCTGCAACAGCATACTCATCTTTTTTATGAGCGACTTGCCAATGATAATCAAGGTAACGGCGGTGATAATCATTAAAATACCTACCATTAACCGGGGCGTGAGTTTTTCGTGAAACAGAAGAACTCCGAAAAACAAAGCCGTCACAGGTTCCAAAGCGCCTAAGATGGCTGTCGGTGTAGAGCCTATATAATGGATAGCCAGTGCTGTGCATACCAATGATACGGCAGTAGGCAGAATAGCCAGTGCCAGTACGTCTGCCCAGAGCCATGCGGATGGTATGGCTTGCAGTTCCGTGCAGAAGTTCAGGCGGACAATATAAACTGAAAGCCCGAACAGAATAGCATAAAATGTGAGTTTTGTTGTCGGTAGGTTTTTCAGTGTCGAACGGTTCACACCTACTATATATATAGCATAGGAGAGTGAGGACAACAGGACAAAGATGATTCCTACGGTTGATAACGGCTTACCGCCATCTCCCTGATATAGCAATGCGATGCCCGAAAGTGCCAGCAGGATAGAAAATATGGTAATCGCTGAAATCTTTTCTTTGAAAAACGCTCCCATGATAACAGCTACCATCACTGGATAGACGAATAGAATCGTGGATGCGATTCCTGCGTCCATGTAGTGGTAGCTCATGAAAAGGAGCAAAGAAGAAAACGAGAACAACAATCCCATCATAACCAACGGCAGAATATCCGCTTTCTGAAGGGAGAAAGATTGATGTTGCATCTTCATCAGTATCCCTAATACAATGACAGCAAAAAAGTAACGGTAGAATAATACCGTATCGACACTCATTCCTGCTGCATAGAGCGGGAGCGCAAAAAGAGGATTCATACCGTAACTTGCGGCGGCAATCGCTCCATAGATAAAGCCTTTGGTTTTGCTGTTCATCGTTTTAAGTTTTTAAAATGGCGTGCAAAAGTACGCAGTTCGCACATGATAAACAAGTGTTTCATTCCGTTGATAGTATAATTTAATCTTTCGTATGCTAGAAACTAATCTTCTGCCTGCATAGAACTAATATCGTTTATGCATGATTTTATTCGTCTGACTATAGTTAAACTTGCGTATGACTATAGTTGAATTTTCGTCTGACTATAGTTAGACGAAAGAAACACTATAGTCAGACGAATAAAATCATGCAGTTCGAGGATTAAAGGAGTGCAGGTGGAAGGATAGTCTTTAGGAACGTAGGGGGTAATTAACGTAAGTTCGATATGATTTCGTCCGCATGGCTTCCCCTCCTTTCGGGAAGGAGGGGTGTCCGAAGGACGGGGTGGTAGGATAAACGAGGCTCTTCCTATTTTATTGTAAATGATAGATTTATGTATTTACCTACCACCTCCCCCTACGGGTACTCCTCCTTCCTGAAGGAGGAGAATCGGAATAGTGCAAGTAATTATATACAAAACAAGGCAGAGAATCTCATTCAGGGGATTCTCTGCCTTGTTAAAGATGTATTGAAGGAGTTAATCAGTTGTGTACAACTGTACCTATTTCTTCTCCGTCGATTACTTTTTTAAGGTTACCTACCGTATCCATGTCAAATACGACGATAGGCAAGTTGTTTTCTTTGCACATACAGGTAGCTGTCAAGTCCATTACTTTCAATCCGCGTTTCAGCACTTCATCGTATGTGATGTCGTCGAACTTGGTTGCAGTCGGGTCTTTTTCAGGGTCGGCAGTATAAATACCGTCTACACGGGTACCTTTCAGCATTACATCTGCTTCGATTTCTATTCCTCTTAATGAAGAACCTGTGTCAGTAGTAAAGAAAGGATTTCCCGTTCCTGCAGACATGATGACAACCTCACCGTTTTCCATACATTCGATAGCTTTCCATTTACTGTAGAACTCGCCGATAGGTTCCATGCGGACTGCTGTCAATACACGGGCTTTCACTCCGGCAGCTACCAGTGCCGAACTCAATGCCAAGCTATTGATAACAGTTGCCAACATCCCCATCTGGTCGCCTTTCACACGGTCGAAACCTTTATTGGCTCCACTCAATCCACGGAAGATATTTCCACCACCGATAACGATGCCTATCTGCACGCCTTGTCCGTGGATTTCTTTGATTTGCTCTGCGTATTCTGCCAGCCTTTTTTCGTCAATGCCGTATTGCTTTTCGCCCATCAGGCTCTCTCCGCTTAGTTTCAGCAAGATTCTTTTATACTTAGCCATATCTTTTGCTTTTTATTGTTTGCCGCAAATATAGAGATAATTTGTCATATAGCCTTATTGAGATACGATTACTTTTTTCATGATTCGTCTTCCCTGGAAGGTTTGTACAATTCCTCTCAATGAAAGATAAACAAGAAAAGCCAGCCATAAAGCATGATTTCCCAAGAGAGAATGAAATGCGTAATATATTCCGAAAAAGCTGGCAGAAGCGATTAACATAGAGTAAAGCATCTGGCGGGTGGCAGTAGCGCCGATAAAGATTCCATCCCACAGGAAGGCGGAGAAGCCTGCTAATGGAATGGCGAGCGCCCAATAAAAATAGGAGTCCGATGCATTGATTACGGAATCATTATTAGTCAGTAATCCCAAAAACTCCTTCCCGCCGGCAGAATATAGGATAGTGAATACCAGTGAAAGCCCGAATCCCCAATAGAAAAGGTGATGGACCGTACTGCGCAGACCTATTTGATTTTTGGCACCGATATAACGTCCCGCCAATGCTTCACCGGCATAGGCAAAGCCGTCCATGATATAGGAAAAGAGCGTAAATAATTGCATGAGCAATGTGTTCACAGCCAATACGATTTCTCCTTGTGCGGCTCCGGCTGAAGTAAAGAACATGGTGACCATGACAAGGCAAAGCGTGCGGAAGAATATATCCCGGTTGACCTGGAAGAAGCGGTACATGGCTTGTTTCTGCCAGATGTCTTTCCATGCGATTCGTTTACGGAGCTTGCCGTAATAACGTATGTACAGCAGTGTTGCCATAATGAAACCTGCATATTGTGCGATAAGGGTTCCTGTGGCTACTCCTGCCACTTTCATGTCCAGCAGATAGACAAGACATAGACTGGCTGCGATATTGACGATATTTTGGGTGATGGCGATATACATCGGGAAACGTGAGTTCTGCATGCCGATAAACCAGCCGGCGAATCCATACAGCCCCAATATGGCAGGTGCTCCCCAAATGCAGATATAGAAATAGGTGGTTGCCAGTTGTTCAACTTCCGGAGTAGTCTGTATAAAAATGAATGCCAGTTTCAAGATAGGATACTGGAGTACTAGTAGGCAGACTGCTATGAATAAGCCGACGCCGACCGAGCGAAGCAATAGCCGGGTGATTTCATTAAGGTCATGCTGCCCGTAAGTTTGTGAAGTCATGCCACTCGTCCCCATACGCAGGAATCCGAAAATCCAATAGATAATATTGAATAACATTCCCCCTACGGCAATGGCTCCGATATACGCCGGAGAACCGAGGTGACCTACGATAGTGACATCAATAAGTCCCAGTAGAGGAACGGTTATATTGGATATAATCGATGGTATGGCAATCTGTAATATTCGTCTGTTTTCAGAGGTTTGTTTTTTATCTATCATTTTATAGAAACACTTTTATCAAATCGATTGTTCTTTTTGTGCGCAAAGGTACATTTTTTATTTTTTTATTGTATCTTTGTGTGTCACGAACTAAATAGCAAATATTGGATTATGAGAGCCTTAACTATCTTCTTTTTATCATTGTTTTCGTTGCCGCTGATGCTCAATGCGCAGTCGGTGGATGAGATGTTGCAGAAAGTGTCTGCCGCTATCGAAGCCGGGCAGAACGGGCAGGCTGTGAGCTATTTCCGGCAAACGATCAGCCTGAATATTGACCGCACGGAAATGTACTATTGGACGAGTGTGGACAAAAGCAGTGAAATTAGCGTGAATCTGGCGAATGAACTGGCGATTGCCTATAAGAAGAAGCGGAATTATGACAAGGCTTATCTGTTCTATAAAGAGTTACTTCAAAAGGCTCCCAATAATGTAGACTATCTCGAACCCTGTGCCGAAATGCAAGTTTATCGAGGACAAGAAAAAGATGCTCTGCGCATGTATGAGAAGATATTGCAATTGGATGCGGATAACTTGGCTGCCAATATCTTTTTAGGGAATTACTATTATTTGATGGCTGAGCGGGAAAAGAAGCAGTTGGAGACTGACTATAAGAAAATATCATCGCCAACGAAAATGCAATATGCCCGGTATCGGGATGGATTGTCAAAAGTCTTTGCTACGGGATACGAAAAGGCACGGAGCTCTTTGCAGAAGGTTGTTTTAAGGTTTCCGTCGACTGAGGCTCAAAAGACGTTGGATAAGATATTGAGAATAGAGAAAGAGTTGAATCGATAGGCGATTCAACTCTTTCTCTAATTATATAAGTTTGTTATTTTATCATTCCTATATGTTTAACTTCCGGTTTTTTCAGTGGTTTACCGACTACCTTATTGATAGAACGTGTGGTAGACTTAATAAGATTTGTTCCTGTGATAAGACTTTCCGCTATAGCGTATAGTGGGTCCTCGCTAGTACCGAAATCACCATAACCTTCAAACATATTATTCCCGTTCGGGGCATCCTCATCTATTATATATTCCGGTTGGAATCCGTTTGCATAGTCACCATTTCCTTTGGCATTATATGATTGGAAAGTTATAGGGTATAGCTCGTACTTAGCTGCCGCTGTGTTAATTGTAATTCCTTCCATTCCAACATTTTTACCATGTGTGGTCATTCCGATTAGTTTAACGTCAATGCCAATCCCTTTTAATGAGTTGATAACTAATTCACTAGATGAGGCTGTATTATTGCTAACGAGACAGTAAACGGTTGGTAAATTCAACGCACCGGCAGCAAGCGATGTATTGTTTAGATTTGCATATTTGCTATAGGCGAATTGTTCAGTAGGACGTTGATTCCCAAGTGCTTCCATGCGACTGTTATTGTAGCGATAAGAAGCGAAAGTTTTTCCGGCGCAAGCTTCCCCTGCAATACAACTAGCCATTAAATTGGCGGATATAACGTGTCCTCCTCCGTTATAACGGAGGTCTAAAATTAAATCGGTAATCGATTGATTATGGAAATTTTTAAAGGTATCAAAAAGTTCCTGGTCAAATCCTGCTTCAAAAGCGGAATATGCTAAGTAGCCGATTTTATGTAAGCCTATCTGTTTAACTTGAGAGAGAATTACCGGATTTGGATAAATCGGACCGGAATTAATATTATAAGTTTTTCCTTCGTAGTCTTTTACTTCCAATGATATTGACGAAGTGGGAATACGTAAATTGTAATAATAGTCAAACCAATTGTTTTCTGTCAATCTCTGACCATTGATTTGGGTAATCTTAGTTCCACGTTTTATTCCTGCTTGATGGGCGGAAGAACCGGGATGCACACCTTGAACGGCAAGAAATATATATGTTGAATTTGAAGTGCCACGATACGCTACAGGTAGCATATCAATAAAACCAAAATTGTATTGTAAGACTTTCTTTTCTATAGTGTTGCTACTGCGAGTTGGCTGTAAATCGGGGTCTAATTTTTGGATGAAAGAGAACAAGGCATAATATGATTGACCGGAATTATTAATATATACTTTTTTATCTAAAGTATTAGTAGTCATACTCATTAAGGTATTTTCTAGGAACTTATCATAGGATAGAGTGAAGTCCGGAGTTAATTTCTTATAATCGTCATTCCATAAATACATCTTTTTCAAGTATTCGTCTACTGCATAGTTGACTTCGTTATCTTCGTGTTCAGTGCTGCTGCTTAACTTTAAATTAATATAGGTTTCGGCAGAATAGCCATTTACCTTGATTGTGACAGTACCTTGCTGCTGAGAAGAGTTGTTCGCAGTAATTTCCAATGTGTTTTCGCCTGAGTTGCCGGAATTTGCACTCAGTGTCAGAAATGTTGTAGAATTACTATTTGCCGTCCAACTGGAACGTGCATTAAAAGTAAACTTTAGTGTCTGTCCCTCAGAAATGGAATAAGTCTTGTCAGTGGACCAACTTTTTTCCTTTAACCCATTACCCTCTAATATAGTATCTTTGTCATCACTACAAGAAGCAATAATGCCTAATAAGATAATTAATATATTAAACGGCGCGATAAAAAGTCTTTTTTTCATAAGCGTAAATTCTTGCATTACTATATACAAACTTTCAAAGATAATGTTTTTAATCAGTCAGTCAATTATTTATTTCAATAAATATTCCACTTCCTTAAACATATATCCTCTTTTTGTCTGGCTCTCATCTTCCAAAATCAATCTTCCTTCGGGTTCTACACACACAATCCGTGCAAGGAACTCTCCGTCAGCATCTTTGTACCGATGCACCCCTTCCTTTCTGAAAAGCGATTTTTCATAGTGGGCAACAATTGATGAAGTATCATTCTTTTTAAGCTGACTATAATAAGACTGTATGCGCAGCATAATATTTTTCAATACCTCAAAAATATCATATTGTTTTCCTGTGATTTGATACAATGAAACAGGGTTGGGAGCCAGGCTGTGAAACTCTTCCTGATTGATATTGATTCCGATTCCCGCAATACTTCGGCTGATATTCCGCCCCATCAAATCGTTTTCTATCAATATGCCGCATATTTTCTTTTCTTTCCAGTAAATATCGTTCGGCCATTTGATAGAAACATCATTAGTATAAGTATCCAGTTCTTCTTTGATAGCTAAAGATATAATCTGAGAAATAAGAAACTGGCGGCGTGCTTCCAGAAACTCGGGAAGAAGCACAAAGCTGAAAAGGAGATTTTTGTACGGCTCCGATTCCCACGAATTTCCACGTTGTCCCCGTCCGGAAGTTTGGAAGTCGGCGACTACAGTCGTAAACTCTTCTATCTTTTCTTGGGCACACAGAGTTTGCAGATAGTTGTTGGTAGAGTTCGTTTCGCTGATATGAACCAATGGAACCGGAAATAATTCAGGGGAGAGCATCATATTCTGCACGTAGCTTTTTTGTAAACTTCTTGATTACTTCATCATAAGAGTGGTCTATCAGCTCTTTCATGAGTTTGTCATCTACATCACTGTCAAAGCGGACGCTATTCCAGTACTTCTTGTTGAAATGGTAAGCTCCTTCAATTCCGGAATAATGTTCGCGCAGTTCAATCGCCTTTTCCGGTTCGCATTTTAATGAGATGTGATTTGCTTCTTCCAGGTCAATAAGAGCAAACATCTTGTTCATTACTTTTATAACAAGTGATACCTCATCAAAAGGAAAAGATTCTGTAGTTCCTTTCTTGTTTAAGCAATATTCTCTGACAGTTTCTACGTTCATAATAATTCAAATTTATAATAAATCAGTGTACACTTTGCACTTTTGGGTGTGAACTTTAGAATAAAGGCGGATAAAATGCCTCTTTCATATGCTCAATCTTAAAATCTCCATCGTTACCCACTACGGTAATAATATCGAAACGTACAGGGATGTCAATTTGAAATAGTTTCATATACGTATCCGCAGCGCGTACAGTACGTCTTATCTTGGGTAAATCAACGGCATCTTCCGGCTCTGCAAACTGAGTGTTGCTGCGTGTTTTCACTTCTGCTACAATCAATTCAAGGTCCTTTACAGCCACAATATCCAATTCCAAGCGGCCTTTTCTCCAATTTCGGTCGCGGATGATATAGCCTTGCTGTTCCAGATAGGCTACTGCGGCATTTTCTCCGGCTTTACCTAATTCATTATGTTTCGCCATCTTTTTTTGCAAATTTACTGCTTTTATTCTTTGAATTTACAGAAGTAAAAGTAATTTTGCAAAAGATATGAGAAAAAGAAGTAAGAAGTGCCTGAAAATGCACGTCGAATGTACTAAAAGAGAACGACGGATGAGCATTTTGTTGAGCGATGAAGAGCAACTGATTGTAGATCGTTATCTTGAAAAGTACAAGATAACGAATAAGTCACGTTGGCTTCGCGAAACCATTCTCATGTTTATCCATAAGAATATGGAAGAAGATTATCCGACCCTTTTCGGTGAGCACGATATGAGACGATAGGGGATAGTTTATGATTAAAAATCAAAGAGAGTGCTGGACGATACTTATTTCATGAAACAGGCTTTGATAGAGGCACGTAAAGCTGCCGAGCGGGGAGAAGTGCCCGTAGGGGCTGTTGTGGTTTGTAAAGAGCGGATTATTGCGCGTGCCCACAATCTCACGGAAACATTGAATGACGTGACAGCCCATGCCGAAATGCAGGCGATTACTGCTGCAGCCAATGTTCTTGGTGGTAAATATCTCAATGAATGTACCCTGTATGTCACAGTTGAACCCTGTGTGATGTGTGCCGGAGCTATCGCCTGGGCACAAACGGGCAGACTCGTGTTTGGTGCCGAAGATGAGAAACGTGGCTATCAGAAATATGCCGGTTCGGCTCTGCATCCTAAAACAGTCGTTGTTAAAGGCTTGATGGCTGATGAGTGTGCTAAGCTTATGAAAGAGTTTTTTGCTGCGAAACGTTGATCATTTATTCCTTAATTTCCTCAAAGTCTACATACTCACCATCATCCTGCGTGAATATTTTCTTGTGTCTTCTTCCCGATACATTCTCTGAATATATTTCTTCTTCATTATCCGTTGGATTCTGGGGGATCTGACCGTATTCCTGTTGTCCTGTAGCAGTACGTCCGGATTCGGCTTGTTTCGGACGCGATGATGACGACGAACGGCGACCGATCCCGAATATGGCTCTTAGCAAAAATCCGATAATCGAAAGACCAAATACGACAATGGCAATAATAAAGATAAGTATAAATAAAAGTATATACATCGGGCTATGATTTTTACGTTGTAACTTTGATAAAACTCATAGTACAACAAACGTGCTAAGAGATTGTTTATTTACTTTTTCTTGTAAAAAGTGAAAGTAAAATATACCATACAATAATGGCCGCAAAGCTACTGATTCCCAGAAAAACAAGGAAAGGAATACAAATAATCAAGAAAATAAAACTGACTTTATTGTCAGCCCATGACAGATTTTTGAATTTCAGGGAAAACATAGGTATTTCTGATACCAGCAACCATGAAAACAGACAGACAAGTATAAAAAGATAGACAGGATGGCAGTTTTCGGAAACCAGCAAGTCATGTGCCCCTGCTACCAAAGAGCCCCAAAATAAAGCATTTGCGGGAACAGGAAGACCGACAAAAGAGCTTGTCTGCCGGGTATCATTATTGAACTTAGCCAAACGCAAAGCGGAGAATACGGAAATCAAAAATGCCGCATAAGGCAGATATGGAGCAATAAATTCCATACTTGCGGGATAGTACATCTCTTTAAACAAAGAGAATACAATCAGTGAAGGCGCCACACCGAAACTGACATCATCTGCCAACGAATCCAAGTCTTTTCCGATGATGGAATGTGCATTGAGCGTACGGGCCAACAGTCCGTCAAAGAAATCGAAAATGGCACTTAAGATAATGAAAAGCAATGCCAGCTCGTATTTTGCCTCAAAAGCCATGACGCAAGTAATACAACCGGAGAAAAGGTTCAGGCTGGTGACGGTATTCGGAATACTGTTTTTAATAACGTTTGTCATTGTGACAGGATTATTTAAGTTTGGCGATAACCGTTTGGTTACCGGTTGTTAATTGCCCCATGCCGACACATACTTCTGTGCCGATAGGCAAATATACATCCACGCGGGAGCCGAATTTGATGAATCCCATGTGTTCGTCAATATAACATTCTTCGCCTACTTCCGCGTAGGTTACGATACGGCGTGCTACAGCACCGGCGATTTGGCGGGTGAGTACTTCCACTCCTTCGGGAGTTTCGATCACTACCGTAGAACGTTCGTTTTCTGTGCTGGCTTTCGGAAGCCAGGCTTTCATAAAGTTGCCGTTATGGTGAGCCACCTTTTTGACGGTACCGTCCACCGGATACCAGTTGGCGTGAACATTCACAATGCTCATAAAGATAGAAATCATCAATCGGCGGTCGTGGAAATATTCGTTCTCATCGACTTCTTCGATAACAACGATTTTACCATCGGCAGGTGCCACGACTATTTTCTCGGTGTCCTGCCCGAAAAGACGGATCGGACAACGGAAGAAGTTCACCATTAGCAGATAGATTGCGATACTCGCTACTGCTACCACATAAAATGGAATTTTGCAATCGATTCCCCAATAAAGAGCTGCATTCATCAGTAGCAATAGCAAAAAGCTAGCCCATAATATATGTGTTCCTTCGCGGTGAATACGTATTTTCTTCAATTTTTTTAGTCGGCCCATGAGTGCTGTTTAATGATATTGTCTGCAAAAATATACTTAATTTAAAAAATCAGCAAGTAAATGAGCATAGAAATGTGAATGTTGATAACTTTTTGAGGATTATTTTTGTTTATAACCCAAGAGGTAGTAATTTTATGCCTTCAAATTAACTACTTATCATTATGCAGGATTTCGTTCATTTACATGTCCATACCCAGTATTCTCTCTTGGATGGTCAGGCAAGCGTGGCCCGTCTGGTCGATAAGGCGATGAAGAATGGAATGAAGGGTATTGCCGTGACCGATCATGGAAATATGTTCGGTATCAAGGAATTTACGAACTACGTCAATAAGAAGAATAGCGGTCCGAAAGGTGAAGTCAAGGACTTGAAAAAGCGGATAGCGGGAATTGAAGCCGGTACCATAGAGTGTGAGGACAAAGAAGTGGAGATTGCCGCTTGCAAAGCCAAGATAGTGGAAGCGGAAAACAAACTCTTCAAACCCGTCATCGGTTGTGAAATGTATGTGGCGCGCCGCACAATGGATTTGAAAGAAGGAAAGCCGGACCAAAGCGGTTATCACTTGATTGTATTGGCTAAGAACGAAAAAGGCTATCATAACCTTATTAAATTAGTATCGCACGCGTGGACGCGCGGATATTATATGCGTCCGCGTACGGACCGCAGCGAACTCGAAAAGTATCATGAAGGACTGATTGTCTGCTCCGCCTGCCTCGGGGGTGAGATACCGAAACGGATTACTGCCGGACAATTTGCGGAAGCTGAAGAAGCTATACAATGGTATAAGAACTTGTTCGGTGATGATTTCTATCTTGAGATGCAGCGCCATAAGGCAACTGTTCCCCGTGCCAATCACGAATGTTACCCATTGCAGGTGAATGTGAACAAATACCTGATGGAATATGCTCAGAAGTTCAACATCAAGCTGATTTGTACGAACGACGTCCACTTTGTGGATGAAGAGAATGCCGAAGCGCACGACCGCCTGATTTGTTTGAGCACCGGTAAGGACCTGGATGATCCAAGCCGTATGCTTTACACCAAACAGGAATGGATGAAAACACGGGAGGAGATGAATGAACTCTTTGCCGATGTGCCGGAAGCCTTGAGCAATACGTTGGAAATCCTCGACAAAGTAGAATATTACTCCATCGACCATGCGCCTATCATGCCTACTTTCGCTATTCCCGAAGACTTTGGGACGGAAGAGGGATATAGGGCTAAATATACGGAAAAGGACCTTTATGATGAGTTTACCCAAGATGAGCATGGTAATGTGGTGTTGAGTGAAGAAGAAGGGAAGGCAAAAATCAAACGCTTGGGTGGCTACGATAAACTTTATCGTATCAAACTCGAGGGAGATTATCTTGCCAAGCTGGCTTTTGACGGAGCGAAGCGGATATATGGCGAACCGCTGACCGAAGAAGTAAAGGAACGTATGAATTTCGAATTGTACATCATGAAGACGATGGGATTTCCCGGATACTTCTTGATTGTGCAGGACTTTATTAATGCTGCCCGTAAAGAGCTGGGGGTATCCGTAGGACCGGGGCGTGGTTCCGCTGCCGGTTCGGCAGTGGCATACTGTCTGGGCATTACGAAAATCGACCCTATCCAGTATGACTTGCTGTTCGAACGTTTCCTGAATCCTGACCGTATTTCATTGCCCGATATTGATGTGGACTTCGATGATGACGGTCGTGGTGAAGTGCTACGATGGGTGACTAATAAATATGGGCAGGAAAAAGTGGCTCATATCATCACTTATGGTACGATGGCTACGAAATTGGCGATTAAGGATGTTGCCCGTGTGCAAAAACTTCCTCTCTCCGAATCCGACCGTCTGGCAAAATTGGTGCCCGACAAGATTCCCGACAAGAAGTTGAATTTGCGAAACGCCATCGAATATGTTCCCGAATTGCAGGCAGCCGAAGTATCGCCCGACCCATTGGTGAGAGATACGCTCAAATATGCCAAGATGCTTGAGGGTAACGTGCGCGGTACAGGTGTGCATGCTTGTGGTACGATTATCTGCCGTGACGATATTACCGATTGGGTGCCGGTCAGCACCGCCGATGATAAGGAAACGGGTGAAAAGATGCTCGTCACCCAGTATGAAGGATCGGTCATTGAGGATACCGGACTGATTAAAATGGACTTTTTGGGACTGAAAACTTTGTCCATTATCAAGGAAGCCGTCGAAAATATCCGTTTGAGCCGTAGCATCGAAGTAGATGTGGATATGATAGATATCAACGACCCTGCTACCTATAAGTTATACAGTGATGGTCGTACGATTGGTACATTCCAGTTTGAATCTGCCGGTATGCAGAAGTACTTGCGCGAATTGCAGCCTTCCACATTCGAAGATTTGATTGCCATGAATGCCCTCTATCGTCCGGGACCAATGGATTATATTCCTGACTTCATTGACCGTAAACATGGTCGTAAGCCGATTGAATATGATATTCCGATAATGGAGAAATACCTGAAAGATACGTATGGTATTACAGTTTATCAGGAACAGGTGATGCTTTTGTCACGTCTGTTGGCGGACTTTACTCGTGGCGAATCTGATGCTCTTCGTAAAGCAATGGGTAAGAAGCTGCGTGACAAGTTGGATCACATGAAACCTAAATTTATTGAAGGTGGGCGTAAGAACGGACATGATCCGAAAGTCCTCGAAAAGATTTGGGCGGACTGGGAAAAGTTTGCGTCCTATGCGTTCAATAAATCGCATGCTACCTGCTATTCATGGGTTGCTTATCAAACGGCTTATCTGAAAGCGAACTATCCTGCCGAATATATGGCGGCTGTCATGAGCCGAAGTTTGTCGAACATTACTGATATCACGAAACTGATGGATGAATGTAAGGCAATGGGTATCCAGACACTTGGACCGGATGTGAATGAGAGTAATCTGAAATTTACAGTAAATCATGACGGTAATATCCGTTTCGGACTTGGTGCGGTGAAGGGGGTAGGCGAAGCTGCTGTGCAAAGCATCATGGAAGAGCGTGAAAAGAATGGACCTTTTGCCGGAATTTTCGACTTTGTGCAACGTGTCAACCTGAATGCCTGCAATAAGAAGAACATGGAATGTCTCGCATTGGCCGGTGGCTTTGATAGTTTCCCGGAATTGAAACGTGAGCAATATTTTGCAGTCAACTCCAAAGGGGAGGTATTCCTGGAAACTCTGATGCGTTATGGAAATCGTTACCAGGCAGATAAGATGGCTGCTGTCAACTCCTTGTTCGGTGGTGAGAATGTGATTGATGTGGCAACTCCTGAAATTCCCCAGGGAGTGGAACGTTGGAGCGATCTTGACCGTCTGAACCGGGAGCGCGACCTGGTCGGTATCTATCTTTCCGCTCATCCGTTGGATGAATTCTCTATTGTATTGGAACATGTCTGCAATACTCGTATGGCTGATTTGGAAGATAAAGCTGCATTAGCCGGTCGTGAAATAACAATGGGCGGCATTGTGACCAGTGTTCGCCGTGGAATCAGTAAGAATGGAAATCCTTATGGCATCGCCAAGATAGAGGACTATTCCGGTTCTACCGAAATCCCATTCTGGGGAAATGACTGGGTGACTTATCAGGGGTATCTCAACGAGGGTACTTTTTTATATATCAAAGCCCGTTGCCAGGCAAAACAATGGCGGCAGGATGAACTGGAAGTGAAGATAACCTCTATGGAACTTTTACCGGACGTAAAAGAAGCATTGGTGCAGAAGATAACAATCGTTATTCCATTGTCTGTATTGAACTCTGCGCTGGTCACAGAACTTGCAACGTTGACGAAAGACCATCCGGGCAATACGGAGCTTTATTTCAAAGTGACGGATGATGCTGATATAAACCATATGTCGGTCGATTTGATTTCCCGTCCGATCAAGCTTTCGGTAGGCCGTGAATTAATTACTTATTTAAAAGACCGTCCCGAACTTGGATTCCATATAAATTGATTATATTTGTGGCGTAAATGCCCGGCGAAATAATTTTTAATAATTAATACTTAATACTTAAAGAAAATGGCTTTAGAAATTACAGACAGCAACTATAAGGAAATCCTTGCAGAAGGCAAGCCGGTTGTTGTAGATTTTTGGGCTCCCTGGTGTGGCCCTTGTAAAATGGTGGCTCCTATTATTGAAGAATTGGCTACGGAGTTTGAAGGACAGGTTATTATCGGTAAATGTGATGTAGACGAAAACAGTGATTTGCCTGCAGAATATGGTATCCGTAACATTCCTACCGTACTGTTTTTCAAGAATGGTGAGATTGTAGACAAGCAGGTAGGTGCCGTAGGCAAACCTGTATTTGTAGAAAAAGTGAAGAAACTGCTCTAAGCGGTAATACTTGAAACTTATCACTTAATACTTAAATAATCATGGGACTGGAAGAAGATTTTTTTATGGCAGATGCTGACGACGAAAAGACTGTCGAGTTTATTAAGAACTATCTGCCTCAGGAACTGAAAGAGAAATTCGTGGACGACGAGTTGTACTACTTCATCGACTTGATCGACGAATATTATGCTGAAAGTGGTATTCTCGATGCTCAGCCCGATGACGACGGTTATGTTAACATCGACTTGGAAGAGGTTGTGGCTTACATTGTGAAAGAAGCTAAGAGTGACGGACAAGGAGAATACGATCCTGAAGAGATTCTTTTCGTGGTTCAGGGAGAGATGGAATACGGAAACTCTCTGGGACAAGTGGACTAAACGACGTCCGGTCTCATTG
>CAMQVH010000018.1 GCA_947038155.1 uncultured Bacteroides sp.
ATGGATCTTGTTTCAGTTGTTTGATACCCAAAGACATCTTACGTTCTTCGCGGTCAAGTGTAAGAACAACAGCTTCTACTTCGTCGCCTACCTTCATGAAATCTTGTGCAGAACGCAGGTGTTGGCTCCAAGACATTTCTGAAACGTGGATCAAACCTTCTACACCAGCAGCGATTTCGATGAATGCACCGTAGTCAGCCATAACAACCACTTTACCTTTCACCTTGTCACCAACCTTCAAGTCAGTATCAAGAGCATCCCATGGATGCGGAGTCAGTTGTTTCAAGCCAAGAGCGATACGTTTCTTTTCGTCATCGAAGTCAAGGATAACAACGTTGAGCTTCTGATCCAGTTCAACCACTTCTTTCGGATCGCTAACACGTCCCCAAGAAAGGTCAGTGATGTGGATCAAACCGTCTACGCCACCAAGGTCGATGAATACACCGTAAGATGTGATATTTTTAACAGTTCCTTCAAGAACTTGTCCTTTTTCGAGTTTACCGATGATTTCTTTCTTCTGTTGTTCCAGTTCAGCTTCGATAAGAGCCTTGTGAGATACAACAACGTTTTTGAATTCCTGGTTGATCTTAACCACTTTGAATTCCATTGTTTTGCCAACGAATACATCATAGTCACGGATCGGTTTAACGTCGATCTGAGAACCCGGCAAGAATGCTTCGATTCCGAATACGTCTACGATCATACCACCCTTTGTGCGGCACTTGATGAATCCCTTGATAATTTCTTCATTTTCCAGAGCAGCGTTAACGCGATCCCAAGAACGAGTAGCGCGGGCTTTTCTGTGTGACAGAACGAGTTGTCCTTTTTTGTCTTCCTGGTTTTCGATGTATACTTCTACAGTATCACCTACCTTCAGGTCCGGATTGTAACGGAACTCATTCAAAGGAATGATACCGTCTGATTTGTAACCGATGTTCACAACTACTTCACGCTTGTTCATTGCGATTACGGTTCCGTCAACAACCTCACGGTCGTTTACTTTGTTAAGCGTACCGTCGTAAGCTTTTTCTAGTTCATCGTGGCTAACGTTGGTTACTGTTTCGCCATTTTCATAAGCATCCCAGTTGAAATCTTCAATAGGAGCTACGTTCTTTAAGTTTTCCATTAATAATAAAATTGTTTAATACTTTAATTAAATAAGACATTATATTATCTATAAATCGGGCGCAAAGGTAGAAATATTTTCTTGATTGACAAAAGAATGGCAGAAGAAAAGAGATTTATATCCGTATTTTTTGTAATATTGCAATTCTTAATTTATACAGTTTTTACCATGGACGAGAGATTGGACAAAGTCAAGGTGCAATGCGACTATTTACCGCTTATTAATTTTGCGATACAGCAAAACGGAGCATCAGTCATTCATCAGCTTTCTATTGAGAACACGACATCTGCCCCACTGAAGGACATTCAGGTAGTAATCACGACAGAACCGACTTTCGGAAATGCCGCTCCGATAGCTGTGGAACAGATTCCGGCAAACGGCTCGGTCCGTCTGTCGTCATTCAATCTCACTTTGTCCGCCAACTACTTCACGCAACTGACCGAACGTTTATCCGGCAACCTGAAAATTGAAATTACTGCTGAAGCGGAACCGATATTCTGCCAAACATATCCTATCGACATCCTGGCATACGACCAATGGGGCGGGCTCAATGTATTGCCCGAAATGCTGGCTGCTTTCACCACTCCCAATCATACGGCTGTTGTACCGATTATCAAAAGAGCAGCTTCCATCCTGGGGCAATGGACCGGCAATCCGTCTCTCGATGAATACCAAAGCCGCACTCCGGACAGGGTGAGGAAACAGATGGCTGCTATCTATACGGCTATCGCGGAACAACAGATTATATACAGTACCGTTCCCGCCAGTTTCGAAAAATATGGGCAGCGTGTCCGGTTAGCCGATTCTGTGATGGCACAGAAATTGGGAACCTGTTTGGATATGGCTTTGCTTTATGCTTCCTGCCTGGAGGCAATCGGACTGAATGCTTTAATCGTCATCACGCAAGGGCACGCTTTCGCAGGAGCCTGGCTGGTGCCGGAAACCTTTCCGGATCCTACGATTGATGATGTTTCTCTATTAACGAAAAGAACAGCGGAAGGAATCTACGACATTACTTTAGTTGAAACGACCTGCATGAACATGGGACATTCGTCCGATTTCGACGATGCGGTGAAGAAAGCAAACGGAAAGTTGACGGACAGGAATAACTTCCTTCTTGCAATAGACATCAAGAGAGCTAGATATTCGGGTGTACGCCCCATCCCTCAACGTATTTTGCACGGACAGGTATGGGAAATTGACGAAAAAGAGACCAACATTCAGAACAATGCCGTTCATGCCACTCCGCAAAGCATCAATCCGTATGATTTATCGGGCAATGAAACCCAAACCGTAATCACCAAACAATTGTTGTGGGAAAGGCGGCTGCTTGACTTGAGCCTTCGCAACAACCTGCTGAACATCCGGATTACCAAAAACACGCTCCAACTGATCCCGGCTAATCTGGCTTGCCTGGAAGATGCATTGGCTGACGGAGAAGAATTCCGCATTCTGCACCGCCCGGCTGATTGGGAAAGCCCGGCGATAGATTTCGGCATTTATTCCTCCGTACCGGAGTCTGATCCGGTAGTTGGTTTCATCAACTCGGAGCTTTCACAGAAAAGACTGCGTTTTTATCTGCCCGAAAACGATTTAGGTAAAGCACTGACTCACCTATACCGTTCCTCGCGTACCTCTATCGAAGAAAACGGAGCCAACACTCTTTATCTGGCTCTCGGACTTTTGAAATGGTACGAGACTCCTTCCAGCGAACGTCCCCGCTACGCTCCCATCCTGCTAATGCCGGTTGAAATCATCCGTAAATCGGCTGCTAAAGGCTATGTGATCCGTTCACGGGAAGAGGAAACGATGATGAATATTACGTTATTAGAAATGCTTCGCCAAAACTTCGGAATTACCATATCAGGATTAACCCCATTGCCTACCGATGAAAGCGGCGTCAACGTCAAACTGATCTATTCCATCATTCGCAACAGCATCAAAAACCAACGTAAATGGGACGTGGAAGAGCAAGCCATCCTAGGCATCTTCTCTTTCAATAAGTTCATCATGTGGAATGACATTCACAACAATGCCGACAAACTGGTTCAGAACAAAATTGTTTCAAGCCTCATCAACGGAAAGATAGAATGGGAAGCCGCAACAGAAGAAATAGACGCAACGGATATGGACAAACAACTGTCGCCAACAGACATCGTATTGCCTATTATTGCCGATTCTTCGCAATTGGAAGCTATCTACGAAGCCGTACACGATAAAACTTTTATCCTGCACGGTCCTCCGGGAACGGGTAAATCGCAAACAATTACCAATATCATCGCCAACGCGCTTTACAAAGGAAAACGTGTCTTATTCGTTGCGGAAAAGATGGCTGCCCTCTCCGTTGTTCAAAACCGACTAGCGGCTATCGGTCTGGCTCCGTTCTGTTTGGAAATTCATTCCAACAAAACAAAGAAATCCACCGTTATCTCACAACTGAAAAAAACAACGGAAATTATCAGGCAGACACCTCCCGAAGAATTCAAAAAGGAAGCGGAACGTTTGCTGAATTTGCGGACGGAACTGAATCAGTATATTGAAGCCCTACATAAGGAATACCCGTTCGGAGTTTCACTATACGACGCCATTATCCATTATCAGTCTGTGGACGTCGAACCTTGTTTTGAGATTCCACAACCTTATCTGGATACATTAGACAAAGATACATTTGCGCAATGGGAAGAGGCTATCGAATCGCTAGTCAGAACCGCCAATGCGTGCGGACATCCTTACCGGCACCCATTAACAGGTATCTCGATTTCCGAATATTCATCTGCCGGAAAAGAAGAAGCCTCCCAATTACTTACCGATTTCATCGACTTATTGGATACCATCCGGCAGAAGTTGGACGCATTTTCCGTACTTTTGAAAGATACGGATATACATCCTACACGCAAAGATTTCCAAACGATCGCCAGTATCATCCAAAAAATACTCGATATTCCGGAACTGACTCCCGGATTGCTGACTCTGCCATTATTGAATGAAACGCTGAATGAATATCGTGAAGTGCTGGCTCATGGACAAAAACGTGATGAACAAAGAAAAGAGATAGAGACAGGATTTACTAAAGAGATTCTGTCCATTAATGTAAAACAGATGCTAGCCAAATGGAATCGTGCATCCGACCAATGGTTTCTTCCCAGATATTTCGGACAGCGAAAGATCAAAAAGACCATCAACATGTATGCTTTAAAAACGATTGAGACAGAAGAGATCAAACCGCTACTCCACCAGATTATCCGGTATCAGGAAGAAGAGGAAGCTGTTCAAAAATACATCAGCCAACTCCCCTCTTTGTTCGGACGATTCGGCAAGAATGAGGACTGGACTTCCATTGAGCAGATTATCAATGACACGGCTTCTCTTCACTTGCATTTGCTGAATTATGCCAAGGACATAGCCAAAGTGTCACAAATCAAACAGAATTTGTCGGTACAACTTGCAGAAGGAATTCAAACATTCAGAGATATTCACGCTCACTCTCTCAATGAATTGTATCAGTTGCTGGATACACTTACAGTCATCGAAAAGAAATTGTCCAGCACGTTGGGTATATCAACAGAAGAGCTTTATGCCTCTTCGACCAACTGGATAACGATCGCGCTATCGAAAGCCCAAACTTGGAAAGATAACATCGACAAACTCAAAGACTGGTATCGGTGGTTACAAGCATACCAAACTCTGAATAAACTGGGAATCGGATTTGTCGCGACAGAATATAAGGAAAAGAATATCCCTACCGACCGACTGACAGACATCTTCCGCAAGAGTTTCTACCAGGCGGCTATTCAGTATATCATTGCCAAAGAACCCACGCTGGAATTATTCAACGGCAAGATATTCAACGATATGATTGCTAAATACAAACAAATATCCGCCAAATTCGAAGAAACGACCCAAAAAGAATTGTTTGCGCAGCTGGCTTCCAACATTCCGTCTTTCACTCGCGAAGCTATCCAAAGTTCCGAAGTGGGCATCCTTCAAAAGAACATCCGCAACAACGCCCGCGGTACATCCATCCGCAAACTGTTCGACCAGATTCCTACTTTATTGTCGCGTATGTGTCCGTGCATGCTGATGAGCCCGCTTTCCGTCGCTCAATTCATTGATACGGATGCCGACAAATTCGATTTGATTGTCTTTGATGAAGCGTCACAGATGCCTACTTATGAAGCGGTGGGCGCTATTGCCCGAGGCAAAAATGTGATTATCGTGGGGGACCCGAAACAGATGCCTCCTACCAGCTTCTTCTCGGTCAGCACCGTAGATGAAGATAATATTGAGATGGAGGATTTGGAGAGTATTCTTGACGATTGTCTCGCCTTGTCTATCCCTTCCAAATATTTATTGTGGCACTATCGAAGCAAACACGAGAGCCTCATCGCTTTCAGCAACTCCGAATATTACGATAACAAACTGATGACTTTCCCTTCTCCGGACAACATTGAATCGAAAGTCAGGATAGTCAACATCGACGGTTATTATGACAAAGGCAAATCGCGCCAAAACCGGGCGGAAGCCCAAGCGGTGGTAGACGAAATAGCCAGAAGATTGAGAAGCGAGGAATTAAGAAAGAAAAGTATCGGCGTAGTGACCTTCAGCATCGTTCAGCAAACTTTAATAGAAGACTTACTTTCCGACCTCTTTATCTTCCATCCCGAACTGGAAAGTCTTGCTTTGGAATGTAACGAACCGTTGTTTATCAAAAACCTGGAGAATGTGCAGGGAGATGAACGCGACGTCATTCTCTTTTCTGTGGGCTACGGTCCGGATGCGGAAGGACGTGTCAGCATGAATTTCGGTCCATTGAACCGGATAGGCGGCGAAAGAAGGTTGAATGTAGCCGTTTCCCGTGCCCGGTATGAGATGATTATCTATTCCACTTTACGATCGGATATGATTGACCTGAACCGAACTTCCTCTATCGGAGTAGCCGGATTAAAACGTTTCCTCGAATATGCGGAGAAAGGAACCAGAAACACAATCAGCAGTGTGACAGCCCAATCAACGGAAGCAGCAGCCTCCATCGAGAATATCATTGCCGATAAACTGCGTTCATTGGGATACACCGTGCATACAGATATCGGATGTTCCGGTTATAAAATAGATATAGGTATCGTTGACAGCGAACATCCATCCAACTATCAATTAGGCATTATCTGCGATGGCAAAAACTACAAACGTACCAAGACCGCACGCGATCGGGAAATTGTACAAAACAATGTACTGAAAGCACTCGGCTGGGATATTTACCGGATATGGACTATGGACTGGTGGGAAAAGCCGGACGAAGTAATAGCAGCCATCCAAGAGGCTATCGCACGCAGAATGAGTTCAAAGGTTAATGCTAAAACAACGACAACCATCGGAATTGGCTCTGATCCAATAACAGCAGAAAAAGATTCTGTGAACAAAGAGTCGACCGACAAAGAAAAAATAACAAAAGAAGAGCCTATAAAAGAAGAGTCAATAGAAGAAGCAGTACCGACTGCCGAGAGAGATAACAATGAAATTTCATTTGTACTCAAAGCATCACCTGCCACCTCAGAAAAGCAAACTGCTTCCGCACAAGACGGAATACGGCAAAAGTACCAATCAGCAAAGATCACTCCAGGCAACTATTCGCCGGAAGTTTTTTTCTTTAACGAAAGCTATCCCGTCCTCATGTATCAAATACGGAAAATTATAAAGAACGAAGCTCCGGTCAGCAAATCATTGCTTTGCAAGAAGATTCTGTCTGAATGGGGAATCAGTCGTCTGGGCGCACGGATAGAAACACAGATAGAGACGGCATTAGATGCACTGAATATCTATCGCACCGAACATGAAGGAATTGTTTTCTGCTGGAAAAACAGAGAGCAATGTATCTCCTATTCTGTTTATCGTCCGGTTTCCGACCGGGAAGCGACAGATATTGCTCCTGAAGAGATAGCCAATGCCATCCGACAACTGTTGACAGACTCCATCAGCCTGCCTGCGACAGATTTGATAAAAGCATGTGCACAACAATTCGGCTTTGTCCGTATGGGATCGAACATAGACGCTGCCATGCAAAGAGGTATTCGCGAAGCCGTGAAAAGGAATTATGCCAAAATTGAAAACGAACGGGTGACGATTGCGGATTAAGCGGATTAAATGGTAGATTCAGGTGACGAAACTAAATTAACACCCTTTCTCCAAACGTTTCAGAGCAGCAATAGAATCGGATACATAGTTATTATCCGGTTCTATTGACCGCCAATAATACAGCTCTCCAATCAGCCGTTTCAGATAAACAGGATCACTTGAACCAATCCGCCGCTGATGTTCTGCCAAACCTTTCGTCAGGATGAAATAGACATTCTTACGGATTTCCCTCTTCCTGGCTTTGGGAATCGTCAGTTTTACACCGGAAGAAATGGACACGCCTGTGATAATCTTTTTGCCATACTCATTGATGAAACGGGTCTTTTTATGATTCGGTTCGAATTTCTCATCACGAATGATCTGTTTAATACGGGGAATAATCTGCTCTTTGGGAAATACATCTCCAGAGAAAGTCAGGTCGTCAGCATACCGGGTATAAGTCAATCCGTATTCCGCTGCCAATGCCGCCAACTTTCTGTCCATCTCATAACTAACGATATTACTTAACGACGGACTTGTAGGTGCTCCCTGCGGCAAGTGTCTGTGCAAACAACATAACGCCCCCAATACTTTAGATACATTTTCCGGATAGCCGATTTTCTCAAATGCCTTTTTCACCCTCAGGCTCCGTATAGAAAAGAAAAAATCATGGATATCCATTTTCAACACATACCGCTTTCCTAAATGAGGATTGGCATTGTCGACTACGGAATGACCGCTCCGGAAACCTACCGCTGCCGGATGAATCATTGTTACAGGTAATAATATACGAAAATTAATAATAGTTTGAATAGACTGTAATTTTTCGTTAGGAGCAGAGATCATACGATACCCTCCTTTTCTTTTCCTCATCCAAAACTCCCGGTAATGCGCAGAAACATTTTGTAGTATTTCCTTCAGTTGTCCCGCTTCCATTCCCAACAGATTGGCACACCAGACAACAGCCGATTCATCATACTTTTGATCATACTGTGCTCTTGGAATTATTGCTTCCCAAGCATGCCTAAGCCAGGCTCCATGCTCCCATTTTACTTTAGTAATCTTTTCTTCCTTACAACCGTCTGTCGCTTTCCATCTTTTATACCCCTCTTGTTTTCTGCTTGAGGAAATCATCTTGTAAATCAGAAAACCAGTGACAATAAGTATTGTTATTAGAATTCCGTCCATTTTGTATTATGTATATAAATAAAGAGAAGAGAGGATGGGTTATTTACTAAAATAAATTTAGGTATTTATACCTTAGAATTTATTTTCTAGGAAAATACCTGTGCTTACGAGGCGACTACACCTCTTTGATGCTAAATTCGGTCCTCATCCTCTCTTTCACAAAGATATGTATAATCTTTCGATAAAACAACTGGAACGGGAAAAACTACCGGTTAAACAACTCAAACGTAAACTTACACCCTATCTTTCCGAATTTCCAGTTCTCACTGCTCACAAAGACTCCCACATCGAAAACATGCGTACCGATGCCATATCCGACTTCCATATAAGGCTGAAGATGCGGCATACAAAGCGCACTGACATATATACGCTCATTTTGCACATAACGGGTATACTTCATCAGATGCCGGAGAATAAGGAACGGAGCTTCGTAGGTGAAATGCCCTCGCACATAACGGCGGGAGGAGTTATACCAACGTGAGTCAAGCACCTGAAATACTCCGCCAATTTCATCATTCCAGCCTACGGGAAGATTATGACGGGAGAAATTGGCAAAGTCCACAAAATACAACTCATCCTGGTTAGTGAATGCTCCGAATCCGAAACGATAATAAATATTACGCATCAATCCCATCCGGATTTGATGCTGAAGGTCAAACTCTATTCTTTCATATTCGCCCGTACTTTTAAATACTCCTTTTATTCCCCGTTCATAATCGACCGAGAAGGTTGGATAGATGGAACGCAGGTTAATCTTTCGCTTTCCATTCATATAATAATAGAGTCCCGGTGTCCATTCCACTCGGATACGGGGGGCGAAACTGATATAAGTGTTCTTGAATTTATCCATAAATTCCGGAGGCGGCATCGGATAATCACCGGTTATCACAAAACGGGAAGGCTCTACGGCGGTTCTTCTATGGGCAGAGAAACCCAGCCCGACATCCAGTCCGTTAACCACCTCAACTGTATGGCGGAGATTAAAATACAAGTCCTTGAAATAATCAAGGTGAATTAAATTGAAATCAAAGATGCTGTCCGGCATAGCTTTCAGTTCATCCAGCACCTTACTACTATAAATGCGGTTACCATTCCCCACATTCAACCGGAAGAATCCCCGTTTCTGCGGCCAGTATTCAAAGTCGGCATTCAACGACCAATAGAACTCCTTACGTGTAAAGTTATATCCGAGCTTAGGTACAATACGAAGCACTTTATCCCCTCTGAAAAGACGGTTATAGCGGAAATCCTGCCGATAAGACAAACCGTTACTTCCGCTATAACTGAATAAAAGCGGGTTTATAAAGGGAGAGAACCGTACGCTTCCGATATTAGACAAATTGAATTTATAATCTTCCATCATCAAATCACCGATTGTTCCCCAAAAGGTCTGACTCTTGGATGGCTTTTGTATGGTAGCCGTGTCACGTCTAAGCGCATAGTCGGAATATAGTTTCTTCTCATTCTCATTCAAAGGAATCGGGCGCAAGATAGCAAAGGTAGAGGCATCCGTCTTATAGGCATTCGTATCGCACTGCAAGGAGAAAGATTCCGAAAGATTATATTTCCTCTTTTCTTTCTTACGCACCTTTATTTCTTTCAACTCGATGGATTTATAGTCTAAAGACGCGGTATAATTACCATCCACCTCATTTCCGAGAAATTTAAAAAGAGCCTCTACGTCATAACGTACCGGCAAGAATTCGTTTTTCTTGCCGACATCTCCCATTTTTATCCGGCAGGTAAACGTTATCAACTCCGACCTTCCGGAAAAACGAATCTCACGCACACTCCAGACATTGCTGCTAACTACCATATATCCACCTACCAACTGATCGCTCTTGGTACGGGGAATAAAGCGGACCCGATAATTCAGATTATTAGGATCTCCCATCACGCTGTCTATCCGGTATTTATAATATTTCTGTCCGTTTTTAGCCAGCGGCGACAACAAGCGTTCATCGTTCAGCAAAGAAGAAGAGTAGATATTTACGTTAAAGTATTCGAGCAAACCCGGTAATCCCCTGTTTCCCCTCACTGTTCCTTGGGAGGCTTTCACTTTCTGGTCATAAATATTGGGAGCCGTATAATGGAGGTCACTGTATGTTTCAAGCAGATATTCGCGAACTCCTTTTTGCAAACGAAACATAGAAGGCACATAACGGAGAATAAAATTCTTTTTCTGAATATCCATCCTACCTTTTATATATAGGTTCGCGCGATAGTCACTGACTATTGTTTCATACAAAGGCGCAAAAGTCATCACACGCTCAATGATGGAATCGACGGAGATCTCCTGACGAGTATAAGGATTCATTATATAATTATTGGCTGCCCCCTTTGGAATAAAAGAGAACAGACACAATATGCATCCTATCAATATTTTATCTCTCAATTATCGTATCTCCTCCATTAACGCAGGCAAATATAAAAAAGAATATCGAAAAGCAATGGGATTAAGCTACTAAAATTTATATTTCACCGTTCAACTAAGAACGGTTCAGTCATGAATACATCAGTTGAGAATTCCGCCCCTACTAGAGAAGCTTTTGTAATTCTCCCATAAAAGTTTTTTTTCATTTTTGCCCTCATGCCCTCATATTTCCTCTCAATCCCTTTATTCATGGTGCTTTCCGCTGTTAGGGCAAGTATGATAGCAGAGTGAGGGCAAACGTTTGCTCTCACTCTCCGATCATTCAGTTCATTTAGTCAGTGCCTATATTTTCTTATGAAAGTAAGTAAAAAAGAGATAAACTAGTTCCGATTGTCCCACATATTGTGGGAAAGTATTCCCTCATATTATGGGAATTTATTCCCAACTAATAGGGAATCTTTTCCCAATTAACAGGGAATACTTTCCCACAATATATGGGACAAAGAGAACCTGTACTTCTCAGGTAATGATTGACTAGTTGTTTCTTTATTCTTGTTACTGAAGTTTCGCAAGTGCTCTGCATAGCTTCTCCTCCTTCTGGAAGGTTGCTCTCCCCCGATAACGGGGGAGTCGGAGGGGAAATCCCCAAATACACATAAAGGGATAGCTGGGTTAGTTGGAGAATCAGCAGAGGGGGTATCTTCCATAAAAAACACATCAATTTCTTAAAATACCCCTTTCAAAATAGGGGTACTTTCAGAAAAAACATATAATTTTGCGCCATCAACCGATAAAAATTAGACCATTTATGTCAAAAATGCGTTTTTATGCCTTACAAGAGCTTTCCAACCGGAAACCTCTGGAAGTAACTGCTCCTTCCAACAAACTCTCTGATTATTATGGTAGCCACGTGTTCGACCGCAAGAAGATGCAAGAGTATCTTCCTAAAGAAGCCTACAAAGCTGTAACCGATGCTATCGAAAAAGGGACACCTATCAGCCGCGAAATAGCAGACTTGATTGCTAACGGCATGAAAAGTTGGGCCAAGTCGCTCAACGTCACTCACTACACACACTGGTTCCAGCCTCTGACAGACGGAACAGCCGAGAAACATGACGGTTTTATCGAATTCGGCGAAGACGGCGGAGTAATCGAACGCTTCTCCGGAAAACTGCTGATCCAGCAAGAGCCGGATGCCTCTTCTTTCCCTAACGGCGGTATCCGCAACACGTTCGAAGCACGAGGATATACAGCCTGGGATGTTTCTTCACCAGCATTCGTAGTAGATACTACTCTTTGTATCCCCACTATCTTCATTTCTTACACGGGTGAAGCGCTGGATTACAAAACTCCCTTATTGAAAGCACTTGCCGCTGTAGATAAAGCAGCAACGGAAGTCTGCCAACTATTCGACAAGAACATCACCCGCGTATATACCAATTTAGGATGGGAACAGGAATATTTTCTAGTCGACTCTTCCTTATATAATGCACGCCCCGACCTCTGCCTGACAGGACGGACACTGATGGGACACTCTTCTGCCAAAGACCAACAATTGGAAGACCACTATTTCGGCTCCATCCCTCCACGTGTCACCGCATTTATGAAAGAACTCGAAATTGAGTGTCACAAACTGGGAATTCCCGCCAAAACCCGTCATAACGAAGTAGCCCCCAACCAATTTGAGTTGGCCCCTATCTTCGAAAACTGCAACCTGGCGAACGACCACAACCAGCTTGTCATGGATTTGATGAAACGTATCGCAAGGAAACATCACTTCAATGTACTCCTGCACGAGAAACCATACAGCGGAGTAAACGGTTCGGGCAAGCACAACAACTGGTCGCTCTGCACCGACACCGGCATCAACCTGTTCGCGCCCGGAAAGAATCCGAAAGGAAATATGCTATTCCTTACTTTCCTGGTAAACGTCTTAATGATGGTTTATAAAAACCAGGATTTACTGCGTGCCTCCATCATGAGCGCCAGTAACAGCTACCGTTTGGGAGCCAACGAAGCTCCTCCCGCCATTCTTTCTTGTTTCCTGGGCTCACAACTCTCGTCCACTCTCGACGAAATTGTCCGCCAGGTAGGTAACGAGAAAATGACACCGGAAGCAAAAACCACCCTGAAGTTAGGTATCGGACGTATCCCCGAAATCCTGCTGGATACTACCGACCGTAACCGCACCTCTCCTTTCGCATTCACCGGAAACCGTTTCGAATTCCGTGCCGCAGGTTCTTCTTCCAACTGTGCCGCTTCTATGATTGCAATCAATGCTGCCATGGCAAACCAGTTGAACGAATTCCGCGCATCGGTAGAAAAGCTGATGGAAGAAGGAGTAGGCAAAGACGAAGCCATCTTCCGCTTGCTGAAAGAAACGATTATCGCCTCCGAACCGATTCGCTTTGAAGGCGACGGTTACTCAGAACAGTGGAAACAGGAAGCCGCACGCCGCGGACTGACTAACATCTGCCACGTACCGGAAGCCCTGATGCACTACGTTGACAACCAATCCAAAGCTGTACTTATCGGTGAACGTATCTTCAACGAGACAGAGTTGAACAGCCGCCTGGAAGTGGAACTGGAAAAGTATACCATGAAGGTGCAAATCGAAGGCCGTGTATTGGGCGACCTCGCCATTAACCACATCGTGCCGACTGCCGTTGCCTATCAGAACCGGTTGCTCGAAAATCTTCGCGGACTGAAAGAAATATTCCCGGCTGACGAATACGAAGTATTGAGTGCCGACCGCAAAGAACTGATTCGTGAGATTTCACACCGGGTGACTTCCATCAAAGTACTGGTTCGCGAGATGACCGAAGCACGAAAAGTTGCCAACCATCTGGAGAACTATAAGGAAAGAGCATTTGCATACGAAGAAAAAGTACGTCCATACCTCGATCAAATCCGCGACCACATCGATCATCTGGAGATGGAAGTGGACGACGAAATATGGCCGTTACCCAAATACAGGGAACTGTTATTTACCAAATAAAATGTCTTCAAGATTGCACGAAAGCTCCCACTTTTGTGCAATCTTTTTATAGATTCGTTCATTTTCTCATTTTTTCTTTTTACTTTTGTGCTGTATAACACAGTTTTATAGCACTCATGGTAAAAATGAATATGTCAGACATCGATATTTCGGAGCCGTTATCCGATATGTTAGCTCCTTTAAATAACGAACAAAAGGAGTTTCTGATGAATAACTATACAATACAAACCTACAAAAAAAATGAAACCATCTACTGCGAAGGAGAAACACCTTCCCATCTGATGTGCCTTATCAGTGGGAAAGTAAAAATCTTCAAAGATGGTGTGGGAGGTAGAAGTCAGATTATCCGCATGATTAAACCACGCGAATACTTTGCCTACCGTGCTTATTTTGCCAAACAAGATTTTGTAACTGCTGCAGCAGCTTTCGAACCCTCTGTTGTTTGTCTGATTCCCATGAATGCTATCTTAACTTTAATTGCCCAGAATAATGACCTCGCCATGTTTTTTATCCGCCAGCTGTCTATTGATCTCGGCATCTCAGACGAACGCACCGTCAATCTGACACAAAAGCATATCCGCGGACGCCTGGCCGAATCTCTCATCTTCCTGAAAGAAAGCTACGGCTTGGAAGAAGACGGATCTACCCTGAGCATTTACCTTTCACGAGAAGATTTGGCAAATCTTTCGAATATGACTACTTCGAACGCTATCCGCACGCTGTCTCAGTTTGCTACGGAACGACTGATTACTATCGACGGAAGAAAAATAAAAATCATCGAAGAAGAAAAACTGAAGAAAATAAGTAAGATCGGATAATACAGTATCCTAGTTAAAAAGATAAACATTATTTTTAAATTTCGGAGCCTTTCAAGTTCCGTTTTTTTGTTTCCATATAATTGGAACTTATCATTTACCCCCCAGTTGCCAAAAGACAAAAGAAAATCGCCTGAACTTTACCCAGGTTTACGGATTCTAACGTATTCTTAGGTAAAATTTAAGCGATTCTTTCTAAAAGGCTCTGAGTCAGCCTTTGTATTTGACAATAGCTGGAAGAAGTTATCGGATAATTTCTTATCTTAGATAATTCCTTTTGCAGAAAGATAACGTTCGGCTTCGATAGCAGCCTTGCAACCACTACCTGCTGCTGTAATAGCTTGACGATAATGCGGGTCAGCTACATCTCCGGCAGCAAACACTCCGGGAACTTTCGTACGCGGACTACCACCGTCTGTAATAATATAACCAACTTCATCAGTATCCAAATAATCCTTGAATATATCTGAATTCGGTTTATGGCCAATAGCCAGGAAGAAACCGTCAATAGGCAAACTGTAGCGTTCTTCATCCGGTTCACCCAAACGTTTCACAAGATTTACTCCTTCTACACCATTGTCACCGTACAGACCGACAGCATTATGTTCGAAAAGCACTTCTATCTTCTCATGATTCATCACACGTTCCTGCATAATCTTCGACGCACGCAGGAAAGGCTTGCGGACAATCAGATATACTTTTGACGCAAGTCCCGCAAGATAAACCGCCTCTTCACAGGCTGTATCACCGCCACCAACAACGGCAACCACTTTCTTACGATAAAAGAAACCGTCACAAGTGGCACAAGCACTGACACCCATTCCGGCATATTTCTTTTCATCTTCCAGTCCCAGATACTTAGCTGTCGCCCCCGTAGAAATTATCAATGTTTCCGTTTCGATTTCTTTTTCTCCGTCAATCGTTATTTTATAAGGAGCCTTGCTCAAATCTGCCGCAGTAGCAATGCCAAAACGAACATCTGTTCCGAAACGGCTTGCCTGCGCACGCAAGTCTTCCATCAACTGCGGACCACTGACACCTTCAGGATAACCGGGGAAATTTTCAACATCCGTAGTCGTAGTTAACTGTCCACCGGGCTGCAATCCTTCATAAAGCACCGGACACAAATTTGCACGTCCTGCATAAATCGCTGCCGTGTATCCGGCAGGTCCTGAACCAATAATCAGGCACTTCACTTTTTCTATTTCTGCCATTTTATTATACTTTTATTATTTTGTTATTCAAAAAAACACTTTATCTCAAATCAATAATCTCTGCACTCGGATATTGCTTTCTGTTAAAAACAAAAATGCCATCCGCATAATCCTGCCCTGTCTGATAATTCATAATGGTTATTTCATTACGCGTCTGTTGCCCACGTTGTTGAAGCAGAATATACAGAGGTTCGTAAGCATCCTTCGTTACATAAAGAGTAATGCGTTCCAATTCCTGTTTCTTATCCTTAGCCGTCAAAACTACCTCCCAAACAGTTTTTCCACAAAATACTTTCACTGCTCCCAGTTTGTAAGAGAATCCTTTTTGGTATATATAAAGAAACGTATACGGATTAATCTGCTGCAACTCTTCCTGAGTCGGATTGCTGACATTCACTTCATCATTCTTCGCCACATAACTCCACTGAGTCTTCCCGTCAAACCAAGTGACCAGATCAGAGGTTTTCAATACGAATTTCTCACCCTTCAACTGAATAGTTCCGCTCTCCGCCCCTTCTGCAAGTCCGTTTGTCACCGCCTTTATAATGAAATCAGCCTTCACGCCGCCTGCTTTACGAAATGCCTCAGCCGTCTTATCAAGAACAACTTTAGCCTGCGACTGCTGTTGTTGAGCAATCACAGGCAATGACAGTAAAGCTATTAAAACACTAAAAATATATTTTCTCATTTGATAAATAAACAATTGATTACTGCAAATTGTTCAAACGCATTTCAAGGTCGTTATCATCTATACAAAGCACGTCACGCGCTTTACTTCCCTGCGTGGGTCCAACGATTCCCGCTTTTTCAAGTTGATCCATGATACGGCCGGCACGATTATAACCGATAGCAAATTTACGCTGAATCAACGAAGTCGAACCTTGCTGATGAATAACGACCAACCGGGCAGCATCTTCAAACAACGGATCGCGATGTCCCATATCAATATCCCCTACTTCACTATTACTATCTTCACTCACATATTCGGGCAAGAAGAACGGAGTAGGATAACTCTGCTGACGGGCAATAAACTTCGTAATCTCTTCCACTTCCGGTGTATCAATAAAGGCACATTGCACACGCACCGGATCAGCTCCCTGCAAGAAGAGCATATCTCCCTTTCCAATCAAACGGTTTGCTCCCGGACGGTCAAGAATAGTACGGGAGTCCATCATAGCAGATACACGGAAAGCGATACGAGCCGGAAAGTTAGCCTTAATCGTACCTGTAATAATATTAGTAGTCGGACGCTGCGTAGCGATAATCATATGAATACCGACAGCACGCGCCAGTTGGGCGATACGGGCAATCGGGAGTTCCACTTCCTTACCAGCCGTCATAATCAAGTCACCAAACTCATCAATAACGACTACGATATACGGCATAAATTTATGTCCCTTCTCCGGATTCAGGCGACGGTTGACAAACTTTTCATTATATTCTTTAACGTTACGCACATGCGCCATTTTCAACAAATCATAGCGTGTATCCATTTCCACGCAAACAGAATTCAAGGTTTGCACAACCTTCGTTACGTCTGTAATAATCGGTTCACCACCATCGGGAAGCTTGGCAAGGAAATGATTTTCAATAACCGAATAGATACTGAATTCCACTTTTTTCGGATCGACCAAAACAAATTTCAGTTCGGCCGGATGTTTCTTATATAACAAGGATGTAATAATCGCATTCAATCCGACAGACTTACCCTGCCCGGTTGCACCTGCCACCAACACGTGCGGCATCTTGCAAAGGTCGAACATAAAGACTTCATTCGTAATAGTCTTACCAAGCACAATAGGCAGGTCAAATTTGGACTCTTGGAATTTCTTGCTGCCAATAACGCTTTGCCCGGAAACAATCTTCGGATTCTTGTTCGGCACCTCAATACCAATAGTTCCTTTACCCGGTATCGGAGCGATAATACGGATACCGTCAGCAGAAAGACTCAACGCAATATCATCTTCCAATCCGCGAATCTTGGAAATACGCACGCCTTGCTCAGGAGTGATTTCATAGAGAGTGACCGTAGGCCCTACCGTTGCCTTAATCGTACTAATCTCAATACCGAAACTGCGCAACGTATTGATGATACGGTCTTTATTCGCATTCTGCTCATCCATATCAATCGTCGGGTCGTCATTCTCGAAATGTTTCATCAAGTCGATAGTAGGAAAACGGTAGTTCTCCAAATCCTTGGTCGGATTGTAAGGTTCCACTTCCGGGCCCTGATACTCTTCTTCCGAAACAGCAGATTCCACTTCAAATCCAGGTTCTTCATCCTCAGCAGGTTCCTTCGGGAGTGATACCTTCGGGAGTGATACAACAGAATTAGAAGCAGCCGGTTCAAACACCATAGTAACCCCTTCGCTTTCTTCAGATAAAGAGGAGGATTCTTCCGTTTCCTGCTGATTCACCGGAAAGTCTTCCTCTTCTTCATGCTCTTCAGATTGTATATCCATCACAGGCGCAGGCGGCGTCTGCTTATAAGTCCGTTTCAACTCAAATTCCACTTCTTGCGGCTGAGAGGTTGCAAATTCCGGTTCACCACCTACTGCCGGAGCCGCCTCCACTTCTTCTCTCTTCTTACGTTTCAAGAAACTCAATGCGAAAAGTTTACGCAACCAAACAACTGTACGCGCACTGATATATATAAAGAAACAGATAGCCGTTATCAACAGAATCATCCATACTCCGGGCACACCCACTTGGGAAACCAACCAACGGCTGACATTATATCCGTGCATACCGCCTAAATAAATAAAAGAATCCTGATAATGGTCCATAAAGGTAAATCCGAAGAATATGGAGAACCAGATCAACAGCAACGTACATCCGATAAACCATTTCCATAGCCGGACAATACGCACACGCATCAGTTTCAATCCCGCCACAGCCAAAAAGACAAGGATAAAGAAGGAAGAGATACCAAAACAGTCATTAATCAGATAACTCGCCAACTGTGCTCCGCGCGAACCGGCATAGTTCTTCACATGATTGTCAACAACCGACAGGTCGGCCGGATTTCCACTGTCAAGAATACTCTGATCTGCTGCTCCCGTGAAAAAGAACGAGGAAAAAGCTAACAGCAAGTAAACGGAAAAGATGACCAACATCAATCCGATGACAAAATGGACAGTTTCATTCTTCAATATTGCAACGATTTTACTTGGGGAAGAGGGAGTACGATCCGTCTCCTTATCTAATTTCTTCTTTGCCATGACTTTTTATTCTTTTTATAAAATTGGAATCATATTCTAAGCCGCAAAAATAATAAAAAAATAACGAGCACTACGCTCATTCAATCCTTTTTCTTACCTTTGCGTTTCAAATCAATACTGATCATGGAAAAAGAAAGTCAAACGATATTTGATAAGAATGTAATTGAGTTCGTAACGGTAGCCGCTGAATTTTGCGCATTTCTCGAACGTGCCGAACGCATGAAGCGTAGCGACTTCGTTGATACATCCCTGAAAATACTTCCCCTGCTCTATCTCAAAGCATCTATGCTCCCGGAGTGCGAGACTATCGGGGATGAGGTACTCGAAACGTATGTGACAGAGGAAATCTACGAAATCCTGCGTATCAATCTTGCAGAATTGATGGGCGACAAGGATGATTATCTAGACGTATTCGTACAGGATATGGTTTATAGCGACCAACCCATCAAAAAATCCATCTCGGAAGATTTGACAGATATCTATCAGGATATCAGAGATTTTATCTTCGTTTTCCAACTGGGACTGAATGAAACGATGAACGACTCATTGGCACTCTGCCAGGAGAATTTCGGAATGTTGTGGGGACAGAAGCTGGTAAACACGCTGCGTGCACTCCACGACGTGAAATACAACCAACAAGAAGAGGACGGTTGCCATTGCCACGATGACGATTACCATTATCACGAAGACGGCTGCCATTGCCACCACGATGAATAAATTAGAAATGATTGTAAGAAGAACCATAGATAAAGATGAATTAAAGGAGCTCCCGAAAACTATTTTTCCGGGACGAATCCATGTTATCCAATCGGAAGCGGAAACGAAAAAGGCGGTAGCCTACCTGCAATCCAGAACTGTGATAGGTATCGATAGCGAAACGCGCCCTTCCTTCACGAAAGGACAGTCGCACAAAGTAGCACTCCTTCAGGTTTCTTCCGAAGAATGTTGTTTTTTGTTTCGTCTTAATATGACAGGATTAACCCAACCATTAGTTGACTTGTTGGAAAATCCAGGCGTGATTAAAGTCGGCCTTTCACTAAAAGATGATTTTATGATGCTGCATAAACGTGCACCTTTCACCCAGCAGAGTTGCATCGAACTGCAAGATTATGTACGCCAGTTCGGCATCCAAGACAAAAGCCTGCAAAAGATTTACGCAATCCTGTTTAAAGAAAAGATTTCCAAATCACAACGCCTGTCCAACTGGGAGGCCGATGTACTGAGTGACGGACAAAAGCAATATGCCGCCACCGATGCCTGGGCTTGTCTCAACATCTATAACCTGCTACAAGAACTGAAGCAAACGGGCAATTATGAAATAGCCCCCGAAGAAAAGAAAGAAGAACATTTAATCGAATCAGATAAATAGAACATCATGCATAAAGTCTACCTCAAACCCGGCAAAGAAGAGTCTCTCAAAAGATTTCACCCCTGGATTTTCTCCGGTGCAATCTCCCGTTTCGACGGAGAACCCGAAGAAGGTGAAGTTGTGGAAGTATATACCTCAAAAAAAGAATTTATCGCTGAAGGACATTTCCAAATCGGAAGTATCACCGTACGCGTACTTTCTTTCCGCCAGGAACCTATCGACCACGAGTTCTGGAAACGTAAGTTGGAAATTGCATACGACATGCGTCGCAGCATCGGTATCGCCACGAATCCAACAAACAATACCTATCGTCTCGTACACGGTGAAGGCGACAACCTTCCCGGGTTGGTTATCGACGTTTACGCCAAGACCGCTGTCATGCAGGCACATTCGGCAGGAATGCATGTAGACCGCATAGCAATCGCTGAAGCTTTATCAGAAGTAATGGGAGATAAAATAGAGAACATTTATTATAAATCAGAGACAACACTCCCTTTTAAAGCCGACCTTTTCCCTGAAAACGGTTTCCTAAAAGGCGGAAGCAGTGATAATATCGCGCAAGAATACGGATTGAAGTTCCATGTGGACTGGTTGAAAGGCCAGAAAACAGGATTCTTCGTAGACCAGCGTGAAAACCGTTCTTTACTGGAACGTTATGCCAAAGACCGTTCGGTACTGAATATGTTCTGCTATACCGGCGGATTCTCATTCTATGCCATGCGCGGAGGTGCAAAACTCGTCCATTCTGTCGACAGCTCTGCCAAAGCCATCGATTTAACAAATAAGAATGTAGAGTTGAACTTCCCCGGTGATCCTCGCCACGAGGCTTTTGCCGAGGACGCATTCAAATATCTCGACCGCATGGGCGACCAGTATGACTTAATTATTCTTGACCCACCAGCCTTTGCAAAACATAAAGATGCTTTACGTAATGCTCTGCAAGGTTACCGGAAACTAAACGCCAAAGCATTCGAGAAAATCAAGCCGGGCGGCATCCTGTTCACTTTCTCCTGTTCACAGGTAGTGACCAAGGATAATTTCCGCACTGCCGTGTTTACCGCAGCCGCCATGTCAGGACGTAGTGTACGCATCCTGCATCAACTGACTCAACCTGCCGACCATCCGGTAAATATCTACCATCCTGAAGGAGAATACCTGAAAGGTCTGGTACTCTATGTAGAGTAAAAAAGAGGACAGTAACAGAAAAAAGGAAGCTTCAAAGTTAATTAGAGTTAACAAACAGAAGATTTATAGCAAAACATTATGTTGTATAACATAAAACCCCTTATCTTTGCACTGTGTTTTTCATGGTATTAGATTTAAGGTTAACAAAGATTGGCTGTCTGGGATAGATAGCCTTCTTTTTTTTATACCCCCTCCATTTACTTTTTCGAAAGCAAATCTCCCCCTTTTTTCCACATTTATGCCTTTTTTATCGCCTTTTTATCCAATATCTAGTCTACCTATTCAATGAAAATATTATATTTGCATCTATTATCAACAAAAGAGAAACACAAATTAAAAAAGTCATGAGTATAAAAGTTCGTTTGATTATTATGAACTTCCTGCAATTCTTTGTCTGGGGGTCATGGTTAATATCACTAGGTGGTTACATGGGTAGAGAACTCCACTTCGAAGGTGGACAGATCGGAGCTATTTTCGCCACTATGGGTATCGCTTCTTTAGTAATGCCTGGTATTATCGGTATTATTGCCGATAAATGGTTTAATGCGGAACGTTTATACGGACTTTGCCATATTGCAGGAGCAGCCTGCCTCTTCTATGCCTCTACAGCAACGAGTTATGACCAGATGTATTGGGCAATGTTACTTAACCTCTTAGTATATATGCCGACTTTATCATTGGCCAATACTGTATCATACAATTCTCTGGAACAATATAAGTGCGACCTCATTAAAGACTTCCCCCCTATTCGTGTATGGGGAACAATCGGCTTTATCTGTGCCATGTGGGCGGTAGACCTTACCGGATTCAAAAATTCGAGTGCACAGCTTTATGTAGGTGCCGCATCTGCATTGTTGCTCGGACTCTATTCTTTCACTTTGCCAGCTTGCCGCCCCACTAAGTCGGAAAACAAATCTTTGCTTTCCGCTTTCGGACTGGATGCACTGGTATTATTCAAAAAAAAGAAAATGGCAATTTTCTTCCTTTTCTCTATGCTTTTGGGAGCAGCCTTACAGATTACCAACACATACGGCGACCTGTTTTTGGGTAGTTTTGCCAGCATTCCCGAATTTGCAGAATCCTTTGGAGTGAAACATTCGGTTATTCTGTTATCCATATCCCAAATGTCCGAGACACTGTTCATTCTCGCCATACCTTTCTTCCTGAGACATTTCGGCATCAAGCAAGTAATGCTTATCAGTATGTTTGCATGGGTATTCCGTTTTGGTTTGTTCGGCTTCGGAGATCCGGGCAACGGGCTGTGGATGCTTATCCTTTCCATGATCGTTTACGGAATGGCTTTTGATTTCTTCAACATTTCCGGTTCGTTGTTTGTTGAACAGGAAACCAGTTCTTCCATCCGTGCCAGTGCACAGGGATTATTTTTTATGATGACCAACGGACTGGGAGCAATCATCGGCGGATATGCCAGCGGTGCCGTAGTGGATGCATTCTCTGTATATACCGACGGTAAACTGGTAAGTCGCGAATGGACAGACATTTGGCTGATATTTGCAGCTTATGCACTCGTCATCGGTATTTTGTTTGCCTTAGTATTCAAGTACAAGCACCAGCGAGAGAGTCAAACAAATTAAGCAAGAAAAACAATGGACAAAAAGATAGAATTACAAGTTATAAATATCACAAACAGCCAGGCGCAGGTAGGTGCATTCGCTATGCTACTAGGCGAGGTAGACGGTGAACGGCAACTACCAATCATCATCGGTCCGGCAGAAGCCCAGGCTACAGCTTTGTATCTGAAAGGAATCAAGATGCCCCGTCCGTTAACACATGATTTATTCATTACCGCTCTCACAGTGTTGGGTGCCAGTCTGATACGTGTATTAATCTACAAAGCTAAAGATGGTATTTTCTACTCCTATGTTTATCTTAAAAGAGACGAGGAAATAATACGTATCGACGCACGCACTTCGGATGCAATAGCCTTGGCAGTGCGTGCCGACTATCACTGTCCGATTCTGATTTATGAATCCATCCTTGAACAGGAATGTCTGCATATATCCGAAGAAAAAAGAGTTGGTTCCGAAGAATCGGATACAGACGAAGGCTCCGAAGAAGAACATCGGTCATCTGCTCCTACGCCTTTCTCTCTCGAAGAGACATTACAACAGGCTATCAAAGATGAGAATTACGAACTGGCGGCACAGATACGGGACCAAATCAATTCAAGAAATAAAAATCAGTAACTACTATTATGCACGTATTTTATACTCCTGATATACAAAAAAGTAATGAGCTTCCAGAAGAGGAAGCACAGCATTGCACCCGTGTTCTGCGGTTAAGTATCGGAGATGAGATCACCCTTACCGATGGCAAGGGTCACTTCTACAAAGCGGAAATCACGGCTGCGACCAACAAACGTTGCCAGGTAGCCGTTAAAGAGACAGTCTTTCAGGAGCCGCTATGGCCTTGCCATTTACACATTGCCATGGCACCGACCAAGAACATGGACCGCAACGAATGGTTTGCAGAGAAAGCTACTGAAATAGGTTTTGATGAGTTGACTTTTCTCAACTGCCGTTTCTCTGAACGTAAAGTCATCAAGACCGAACGAATCGAAAAAATCCTCGTTTCAGCAATCAAGCAGTCACTCAAAGCCCGTCTGCCCAAACTGAATGAAATGACAGATTTCAATAAGTTCATTGTCCAGGAATTCAAAGGACAAAAATTTATTGCCCATTGTTACGAAGGTGAAAAACCGATGCTGAAGAATATCCTGAAACCTGGAGAAGACGCACTTGTACTGATAGGGCCCGAAGGAGATTTCAGTGAAGAAGAAGTGAAAAAAGCCATTGAGCAGGGATTTGTCCCCATCAGTCTCGGCAAATCACGGCTTCGTACAGAAACAGCGGCACTGGTAGCTTGCCACACGCTAAACCTGCTAAATCAATAACCATAGCAACCGTCCGAACCATGATTATACAACTTTTTTTTAAATAACATAAGTATGGCAAAGAAAATGATTTCACGACTATCGGTACTGACGGTACTGATTGTTTTTCTGACAGCATGTTCCAAGACATCAGAGTACACTAATGTGATACCGGCTGATGCTTCGGTAGTCGCTTCTATCAACCTTAAATCCCTTGCCAGTAAAGCAGGATTAAATGACAAGGAGAATGAAACTGCCAAACAAAAAGTATTGGAAGCACTGAAAAGCGGAATGAACGCCGCTACTTTCCAGCAATTGGAAAAAGTCATGAAGAATCCCAGCGAATCGGGTATTGATATAGAATCCCCATTCTATGTATTTTCTTCATCTTCTTTCCCATATCCAGCCATCGTAGGTAAAGTGAGCAATGAAGATAACCTGCACACTTCATTAGACGTGATGACTAAAGAACAAATCTGTCAGCCGGTCAGCGAAGCAGACGGATACAGTTTCACCACCATGAATGGTATCCTGCTTGCTTTCAATAACTCTACCGTAATGATCGTCACCGTAAACGGTACTTCCCAAACAGACAAAGCAAAAAAAGGTATCACCGACTTGATGAAACAAACAGCAGACAACAGTATCGTGAAATGCGGTGCTTTCCAGAAAATGGAACAACAAAAGAGTGATGTCAACTTCTTCGCTTCTATGAAAACTATCCCGGCAACCTACCGCAATCAAGCAAGTATGGGGCTGCCCGCTGAAGTAAAACCGGAAGACATTACCCTTGTAGGCGGACTGAATTTTGAGAAAGGAAAGATTGCTCTCAAATCAGAAAACTATACAGAAAATGATGCTGTTAAGGCATTGTTGAAAAAGCAAATGGAATCGTTTGGAAAAACCAACGGTACTTTTGCCAAATACTTCCCAGCTTCTACACTGATGTTCCTCAACATAGGCGTAAAAGGAGAAGGACTTTACAACTTGTTGAGCGAGAATAAGGAATTCCGAAACACAATATCCATCGCTAAGGCTGACGAAGTGAAAGAACTGTTCGGCTCGTTTAACGGTGATATTTCTGCGGGATTGATTAACGTTACCAGGAACATCGCTCCAACATTCATGCTATACGCAGACGTAAAGAACGGAAACGCACTCGAAGCTCTTTACAAGAACAAACAATCATTGGGAATGAAAAGAGGGGAAGATATCATTCAACTTGGCAAGGATGAATATGTCTACAAAACAAAAGGCATGAATATATTTTTCGGTATCAAGGATAAACAAATGTATGCTACCAATGATGAATTACTCTACAAGAACGTAGGTAAAGCTGCCGACAAATCAATAAAAGATGCTCCATACGCATCGGATATGAAGGGAAAAAACATCTTTGTAGCAATCAACGCTGACGCAATACTGGACTTGACTGTTGTTAAAATGGTAGCAGGTTTCGGAGGACAGGAAGTTAAAACATATATTGAGTTAGCCAATAAAGTCTCTTATCTGTCAATGAGTTCAGAAGGAGAAATCAGCGAGATCGACCTTTGCCTGAAAGACAAAGACGTCAACGCTCTCAAACAAATCGTAGACTTTGCCAAGCAATTTGCCGGCATGTAATTAACTTGTAAACAAACGGTATGAATAGTATTCACCTGCAGCAAACACTTCCCCAAGTGTTTGCTGACCGTAATTCGGTGACTTCGGATGTATGGCATCAGGATCTGATCTTCCGGAAAGAAGAAATGTATCTGATTGAAGCAGCTTCCGGCACCGGCAAATCTTCGTTGTGTAGCTATATCTATGGTTATCGCAACGACTATCAGGGGATTATTAATTTCGATGAAACCAATATCAAAGCATACTCCGTGAAACAATGGGTCGACCTAAGAAAGCATTCACTAAGTATGCTTTTTCAAGATTTACGCATCTTCACCGAACTGACCGCTCTTGAAAATGTGCAATTGAAGAATAACCTTACCGGATGCAAAAAGAAAAAAGAAATCCTATCATTCTTCGAGCAACTGGGTATCGCAGATAAAATAAATGTGAAAGCCGGCAAACTATCTTTCGGACAGCAGCAACGTGTTGCCTTTATCCGGGCACTCTGCCAGCCGTTCGACTTTTTATTTCTGGATGAACCGATCAGCCATCTGGATGATGATAACAGCCGCATCATGGGCGAACTTATCATTGCCGAGGCAAAGGCACAAGGAGCCGGTGTAATCGCAACCTCCATCGGAAAGCATATCGAGTTGCCTTACGATCGTATTCTACAACTGTGATGAGCCTATCCATAATATGACGTTATCACATTATTTCAAATCATAAATTGTAATTCGTAAAATCCTAAATAAGATGTCTGCTCTTGTCTGGAAACTTCTCCGTCAACATATCAGTATCGGTCAACTGGCCGGTTTCTTTTTAGCCAATCTATTCGGCATGATGATTGTATTGCTTAGTGTGCAGTTTTATAAAGATGTCATTCCGGTATTCACCGAGGGCGACAGCTTTATGAAAAAGGATTTCATCATAGCTACCAAGAAAATCAGCACACTTGGTTCTTTTGCCGGAAAGAGTAATACGTTCTCTGCCGAAGAAATTGCGGATTTGAAGAAACAACCGTTTACCAAAACAATAGGGGCCTTCACTCCTTCTCAATTCAAAGTATCGGCAGGATTGGGCATGCAGGAAGCTGGTATTCATCTTTCCACGGATATGTTTTTTGAGTCTGTTCCCGATGAGTTTGTCGACATCAAACTCGACAAATGGCACTTCGATGAAAGCACGCATACCATACCTATTATCATTCCCCGCAACTATCTGAACCTTTATAATTTTGGTTTTGCGCAAAGCCGGAGTCTGCCCAAATTATCGGAAGGACTGATGGGACTGATTCAAATGGATATCATGATGCGTGGAAACGGACGGGTGGAACAGTATAAAGGAAACATTGTCGGCTTCTCCAATCGCCTGAATACAATTCTTGTTCCCCAGTCTTTTATGAAATGGGCGAATGAGAATTTTGCACCGAATGTAGAAGCTCAGTCGGCGCGGTTGATTATTGAAGTGAGCAACCCAGCGGATTCTTCCATCGCCAGCTATTTTCAAAAGAAAGGATACGAAACGGAAGACGGCAAGCTGGATGCCGGAAAAACGACTTATTTCCTACGTCTTATCGTAGGCATCGTATTGGGAGTAGGTTTATTTATCAGTATTCTTTCATTCTATATCCTGATGTTGAGCATTTTCTTGCTCTTGCAGAAAAATACGACTAAGCTGGAAAGCCTGTTATTAATCGGATACAGTCCCAACAAAGTAGCCTTGCCTTATCAGTTACTCACGGTAGGACTGAATGTTATCGTACTTGTATTATCCATCGGATTAGTTTCCTGGCTACGCAGTTATTACATAGATAGCATCCGATTGTTGTTTCCACAATTGGAAACCGGATCACTGTGGGCGGCTATCGGCATGGGCATTCTTCTATTCATAGTCGTATCAGTAATCAACATACTGGCAGTAAAGAGAAAGGTACTTTCTATCTGGATGCATAAATCATAAATGAAACTGAGTCTATTCCGTACTCCCTGCGAACGATTTTTCATTTTCGTTTCTCATATTCTCATAATTTTCAGATAAACAAAAGATAATCAGATAGATATCTTATGAGAAATACTTTTAAAAAACGGTATTTCTCATAAGTTTACCCGTATTTTAGCTTAAAACAGACCATATTCTCATAGTGTTTCAAGGTATTTCTCATAGTGTCGTGTGCCGGAAACTAGTGTTGCAATAAACAAAACTATGTATTCCTTTTGTATGTTTCCATATACAGTGTTTTAGTCCCACATATTGTGGGAAAAGATTCCCAACTGCTTGGGAAAAGATTCCCAACTGCTCGGGAAAGTTTTCCCTTAATATGAGGGAAAGTTTTCCCACAATATATGGGACAATTGGAACTAATGGGCATCTTCAAGCAAAAAGCCACTATTTTATCTAAAAACATAAAGAATCCACACGTTTGATTAAAAAGCATAAAGACTCCGGCAGAATAACACAAAGATATACATCTATCTATATAATAGATATCAGATAGAAAAGGAAAACGAAATAAAAAAGTGATTGAATATCAAACAGGTTAAAATTATTTCGTAATTTTGCAGATATAAAAGAATGAAGCTATGCCGGACTATGATTTAATCGCCATACTCGGACCTACAGCCTCGGGTAAAACTCCCTTTGCCGCTGCCTTGGCCTATGAACTTAACACTGAAATTATCAGTGCCGATTCCCGACAGATATATCGTGGGATGGATCTCGGTACGGGAAAAGACTTAGCAGACTATACCGTAAACGGACGTACAATCCCCTACCACTTAATCGACATTGCAGATCCCGGATATAAATATAATGTATTCGAATATCAACGCGATTTCCTGATTTCTTACGAAGCCATCAAACAAAAAGGTTGTCTCCCCGTTTTATGTGGAGGGACAGGCATGTATCTGGAATCCGTATTGAAAGGATATAAACTGATGCCCGTGCCGGAAAACCCTGAATTACGTGCCCGCTTGGCAAATCATTCGCTCGAGAAATTGACGGAAATATTAGGCCGGTACAAAACATTACACAACTCCACCGACGTAGATACCGTGAAACGTGCTATCCGTGCAATAGAGATTGAAGAGTATTATGCTGCCAATCCCGTCCCCGAACGGGAATTTCCGAAATTGAACAGCCTTATCATTGGTGTGGATATCGATCGGGAACTGCGTCGCGAAAAGATTAGCCGGAGACTGAAACAACGGTTGGACGAAGGCATGGTCGACGAAGTGCGACATTTAATTGAACAAGGTATCGCACCGGATGATTTGATATACTACGGACTGGAATACAAGTACCTGACCTTGTACGTCATAGGCGAATTGACTTATGAAGAAATGTTCAATGGTCTGGAAATAGCCATTCACCAATTTGCCAAACGGCAGATGACCTGGTTCCGGGGCATGGAAAGAAGAGGATTTACCATCCATTGGATGAGCGCGAAGCTGCCGATGGAAGAAAAGATAGCCTTTGTCAAAGAAAAACTGGAAGGGATTTAGTATATTTGGCAGTTATTTATAGTGAGATTTTAAATACAGTAGGATAGAAATACGGATATGAGTGTAGAACCGAAGAAATGGGGAGTGATTTATAACCCGAAAGCCGGCACCCGAAAGGTAAAAAAACGCTGGAAAGAAATCAAGGAATACATGGACAGCAAAGGTGTCGACTATGACTATGTGCAATCCGAAGGTTTCGGCTCAGTAGAACGTCTCGCTAAGATTTTAGCAAACAACGGTTATCGCACGATTGTCGTTGTGGGTGGTGATGGCGCTTTGAACGATGCCATTAACGGCATTATGCTATCCGATGCCGAAGACAAAGAGAATATAGCCCTCGGTTTTATACCGAACGGTATCGGAAACGACTTTGCCAGATATTGGGGCCTCAGCACCGAGTATAAACCTGCCGTAGACTGTATCATCAACCACCGTCTGAAAAAGATAGACGTAGGATACTGCAACTTCTATGACGGCAAAGAACATCATCGCCGCTACTTCCTCAATGCCGTCAATATCGGACTGGGTGCACGAATCGTAAAAATCACCGACCAGACCAAACGTTTCTGGGGAGTGAAATTCCTTTCGTATGTTGCCGCCCTGTTCTCGTTGATATTCGAACGGAAACTATACAGAATGCATCTACGCATCAATGACGAGCACATCCGCGGACGCATCATGACGGTATGCGTAGGCAGCGCATGGGGATGGGGACAGACTCCGAGTGCCGTTCCTTACAACGGATGGCTGGACGTATCCGTCATCTACCGCCCGGAATTCCTGCAAATCATTTCCGGCTTATGGATGCTTATTCAGGGAAGAATACTGAATCACAAAGTAGTGAAAAGCTACCGGACAAAGAAAGTGAAAGTACTCCGGGCACAAAACGCGTCTGTGGATTTGGACGGACGTTTATTGCCTAAGCATTTTCCTTTGGAAGTGGGCATACTTCCTGAAAAGACAACACTTATTATTCCGAACTAATAAAATCAGGCACAGATTACACGGTTTCCAGTAAATCATAATCTGCACAAACTGTGTAATCAGCCGCGCGTAATCCGTGCTTAAGAAATCAACTAACAATAGTATAAAAATGATAGAACTTAAAAACAATCCTGCCGGCAATTTCTTCCTACTTGCCGGTCCTTGTGTGATAGAAGGCGAAGAGATGGCAATGCGTATTGCCGAACGAGTGGTTAAAATCACCGAAGCATTGCAGATTCCTTATGTATTCAAAGGGTCTTACCGCAAGGCAAACCGCTCACGCCTGGATTCGTTTACAGGTATCGGCGATGAGAAAGCGCTGAAAGTGCTGCAAAAGGTACGCGATACGTTCGGAGTTCCTACCGTAACAGATATCCATAGTGCCGAAGAAGCAGAAATGGCAGCCGAATATGTGGATATTCTTCAGATTCCTGCTTTCCTTTGTCGCCAGACAGACCTGTTGGTAGCAGCCGCCAAGACCGGAAAGACGATTAACATCAAGAAAGGACAGTTCCTCTCACCTTTGGCTATGCAGTTTGCTGCCGACAAAGTAGTGGAAACCGGAAACAAGAATGTGATGCTGACCGAACGCGGAACAACTTTCGGTTATCAGGATTTGGTCGTTGACTATCGCGGCATCCCCGAAATGCAGACATTCGGTTATCCTGTCATCCTGGATGTCACCCATTCATTGCAACAGCCCAACCAAACCAGCGGAGTGACCGGTGGAATGCCGCAACTGATAGAAACCATAGCCAAAGCAGGCATTTCCGTAGGCGTTGACGGCATCTTTATCGAAACGCACGAAAATCCTGCTGTAGCCAAAAGTGACGGTGCCAATATGCTCAAATTAGACCTGTTGGAAGGGCTGTTAACTAAGTTAGTCCGCATACGCGAAGCTATAAAATGACGTTTTTTCCCTGTCTATTTGTGATTTGCGGCTAAATACAACGACAAATTACTCAGAAACATTTATTTAAATTAAATAGAACATGAAACATTTATTACGTGGATTATCCATTGCAGTTCTTATCATATGCTGCAATTTTCAGCCCGTATTTGCACAACCCATGCAACAACTGCCTGTGGACAAGAATGTCCGTATCGGCAAGTTGGACAACGGACTTACTTATTACATTCGGCACAACGCACTCCCTGAGAAGCGTGCAGAATTCTACATTGCCCAGAAAGTAGGTTCTATTCTCGAAGAACCGCAGCAACGCGGTCTGGCTCACTTCCTGGAGCACATGGCTTTCAACGGGACCAAACACTTCCCAGGTGACGAAACCGGACTGGGCATCGTGCCCTGGTGCGAAACCAAAGGTATCAAGTTCGGTACGAACCTGAATGCGTATACCGGTGTCGAACAAACTGTCTATAATATCAGCAACGTGCCGACAGAGAACATCAATGTCATAGACTCCTGCCTGCTTATCCTTCACGACTGGTCAAATGCCATCAACCTTGCCGACAAAGAAATCGACAAAGAACGTGGCGTCATCCGTGAAGAATGGAGAAGCCGCAACAGCGGTATGCTCCGTATCATGACAGATGCGCAGCCCACCCTGTACCCCGATTCCAAATACGCTGACTGTATGCCTATCGGAAGCATCGACGTTATCAACAACTTCCCTTATCAGGATATCCGCGACTACTACGCGAAATGGTACCGCACAGACTTACAGGGAATTATCATCGTCGGCGACATCAACGTAGACGAGATAGAAGCGAAACTGAAAAAGGTTTTCGCCGACGTGAAAGCTCCTGTAAATCCTGCCGAACGTATCTACTATCCGGTAGCGGACAATCAGGAACCGCTTATCTACATCGGTACCGACAAGGAAGTGAAGAATCCTTCTGTAAATATCTTCTTCAAACAGGACGCTACTCCTGATTCCATGAAGAATACCATCGCTTATTACGCTACGAACTACATGGTCAGCATGGCTATGAATATGCTGAACAACCGCCTGAATGAACTTGCCCAGACAGCCAACCCGCCTTTCACCAGCGCAGGAGCAGGATACGGCGAATTCTTCCTTGCCAAAACGAAAGAAGCATTCAGCCTAAGCGCAAGCAGCAAAATAGACGGTATCGACCTGGCAATGAAGACTGTACTGGAAGAAGCTGAACGCGCACGCCGCTTCGGATTCACGGCTACAGAATATGAACGTGCACGCGCCAACTATATGCAAGCCGTAGAATCCGCTTACAACGAACGTGAAAAGACAAAGAGCGGCGCATACGTCAACGAATACGTGAACAACTTCCTTGACAAAGAGCCGATTCCGGGCATCGAATTCGAATATATGCTTGTCAATCAGATGGCACCGAACATTCCGGTAGATGCAATCAACAAGTTTATGCAACGGCTTATCACCGACAACAACCAAGTGGTTCTGCTTGCCGGTCCCGAAAAAGAAGGTGTGAAATATCCCAGCAAGGAAGAAATCGCTGCCCTGCTGAGAGAGATGAAGTCATCCGACCTGAAACCGTATGAAGACAAAGTTTCTAACGAACCGCTTATCTCCGAAGACATCAAAGGCGGAAAGATTGTATCCGAAAAAGCAGGAGATATCTATGGCAGTACGAAACTGGTACTTTCCAATGGTGTGAAGGTATATGTGAAGCCGACAGATTTCAAAGCCGACCAGATTATCATGAAAGGTGTAAGCTTCGGTGGTACAAGCGTATTCCCGAACGAAGAAATCATCAATATCTCCCAGTTGAACGGTGTAGCCCTGGTAGGTGGAATCGGCAATTTCAGCAAAGTAGACTTGGGCAAGGCTCTTGCCGGCAAACGTGCGTCAGTAGGTTCAGGCATCAGCAATGCTACCGAAACTATTTCCGGTAGCTGTTCTCCGAAAGATTTCGAGACAATGATGCAACTTACTTACCTGACATTCACTTCTCCGCGTAAGGACAATGAAGCATTCGAATCTTATAAGAACCGCCTGAAAGCGCAACTTCAAAATGCAGATGCCAACCCGATGACTGCGTTCAGCGATACAGTGACACGTGCTTTATACGGCAACCACCCACGTGCTGTCAAGATGAGAGAAAGCATGGTAGACCAAATCGACTATGACCGTATCATTGAAATGTACAAAGACCGTTTCAAAGATGCAAGCGACTTTACCTTCTATCTGGTAGGAAACGTAAATCTGGAACAGATGAAACCGATGATTGCCAAATACTTGGGCGCTCTGCCGTCTATCAACCGCAAAGAGACTTTCAAGGATAACAAGATGGATATCCGCAAGGGACAATACAAGAATGAATTTGCCAAGAAACAGGAAACTCCGATGGCTACCATCATGTTCCTTTACAGCGGCACTTGCAAATATGACTTGCGCAACAACATCCTGCTCAGCTTCCTCGACCAGGCTTTGGATATGGTTTACACAGCAGAAATCCGTGAAAAAGAAGGCGGTACATACGGCGTGAACTGTAACGGAAGTCTTAGCAAATATCCGAAAGAGGAACTAGTTCTTCAGATTGTATTCCAGACCGACCCTGCCAAAACAGAAAAACTGTCTGCCGTTGTTGTAGAACAGTTGAACAAGATGGCTAAAGAAGGCCCGTCTGCCGAACACATGCAGAAGATTAAGGAATATATGTTGAAGAAGTACAAGGATGCTCAGAAAGAAAACGGCTACTGGCTCAATAATCTGGACGAATTCTTCTACACCGGCATCGACAATACAAAAGACTATGAAAAGTTGGTCAACAGCATCACAGCAAAAGAAGTCCAGAATTTCCTTGCCAAGCTGCTGAAACAGAACAACGAAATCCAAGTCGTTATGACTATGCCGGAAGAAAGCAAATAATATTCTCTAGCATATCAACAGAATGATGATACTCAACGAACTACGTAAACATGGAAGGCTCGCCGCCAAACGGCATCCGATGTATGAAAAGAACAAAGTCGCTAAAATACTCGGTTATGTCATGGGCGCATTTTGGGCCGGTTACCTGATATTCTTCGGTACGACGTTCGCATTCGGATTTTCAGATATGGTTCCCAACCGGGAACCATATCATGTAATGAACGCAGTGGTTCTGATCTTTATCCTGGCACTGGACTTCCTGTTGCGTGTTCCGTTACAAAAAACACCGACACAGGAGGTAAAACCTTACCTCCTGTTGCCGGTTAAACGAATTCGTGTCATCGACTTTTTACTAATCCGCTCGGGACTAAGTCTGTTCAACCTGTTCTGGTTGTTTCTGTTTGTCCCTTTTTCCTTCATCACTATTACCAAGTTTTTCGGTATCTCCGGTGTTATCACCTATCTTATCGGTATCTTACTATTAATTATTGCCAACAATTACTGGTATTTGCTTTGCCGCACTCTTATCAACGAACGTATTTGGTGGCTTCTATTACCTATCGCTTTCTACGGTGGAATAGGCTGCCTTCTTTTTATCCCCGAAGATAGTCCCCTCTTCTATTTCTTCATGGATTTGGGCGACGGGTATATTCAGGGAAACATTCTCTATTTTCTCGGCACTATACTGGTTATCTTCCTTTTATGGCTGATAAACCGCAAGATTATGTCGGGCCTTATCTATGCAGAACTGGCAAAAACAGACGATACCCAAATTAAAAATGTCTCCGAATACAAATTCTTCGAACGCTACGGAGAAGTCGGCGAATACATGAGACTGGAACTGAAAATGCTTTTACGCAACCGCCGTTGCAAAGGTGCGCTGCGTAGTATAGGTATCATAGTCCTGGCTTTCTCCATCGCTCTCAGTTTCTCAAGTGTCTACGACGGAAACTTTATGACCTCTTTTATCTGTGTTTATAACTTTGCCGTATTCGGAATGATTATCCTTTCGCAGCTAATGTCGTTCGAAGGCAATTACATCGATGGACTGATGTCTCGCAAAGAATCAATCATGAGCCTGCTGAAAGCGAAATATTATACATACAGCATCGGCGAAATCATACCTTTCATATTAATGATTCCCGCCATCATCATGAACAAGCTCACCCTGCTGGGGGCTTTCGCCTGGTTTTTCTATACCATCGGCTTTATCTATTTCTGCTTCTTCCAACTGGCAGTCTACAACAAGCAGACCGTCCCCCTGAACGAAAAAGTGACAGGCCGCCAGACCAACAGCGCGATACAAATGCTGGTTAACTTCGGAGCGTTCGGGGTGCCGCTCATCTTGTACAGTATATTAAATGCACTTTTAGGTGAAACAGTTACTTATATTACCCTGTTGGCTATCGGCCTTGGATTTACCCTGACGTCTCCTTTATGGATAAAGAATGTATATCATCGCTTCATGAAACGGAGATATGAAAACATGGAAGGTTTCAGAGACAGCCGCCAATAGACCTTCATGGAGCATTAACTATATAAACATAGAAAATCATGATTACCATTGACAAACTTAGAAAGAATTTCGGTGAGAAGGTTGCCGTAAACATAGAACACTATGAAATCAATCAAGGCGATATGCTCGGATTGGTGGGAAATAACGGTGCAGGAAAGACAACCCTCTTTCGATTAATGCTGGACTTGCTGAAAGCGGAAGATGGGAAAGTGGTTATTAACGACATTGATGTGAGCCAAAACGAAGATTGGAAAGCCTTCACCGGCGCTTTTATCGACGAAGGCTTTTTGATTGATTACCTCACTCCCGAAGAATATTTCTACTTTATCGGAAAGATGTACGGATTGAAGAAAGAGGAAGTGGACGAACGTCTCATTCCCTTCGAACGTTTCATGAACGGAGAAGTCATCGGACAAAAAAAACTAATCCGCAACTACTCTGCCGGAAACAAACAGAAGATTGGCATTATCTCCGCCATGCTTCATTATCCGCAATTATTGATATTGGACGAGCCGTTCAATTTCCTCGACCCCAGTTCGCAATCTATCATCAAGCACCTGCTCAAAAAGTACAATGAAGAGCATCGGGCTACGGTCATCATTTCCAGCCATAACCTGAACCATACCGTAGATATATGTCCGCGAATTGCTTTGTTGGAATACGGGTTCATCATCCGTGACATTATCAATGAGGATAATTCAGCAGAGAAAGAGCTCGAAGCTTATTTCAACGTGGAAGAGTAAGGGGATTGACTATTTACAAGTTACGACTGACTATTTATGAGTTACTTTTGCTGTTTATAAGTTAAGTACAGATGATGAAAGCAAAATTCAAACTGATATTCTTATTGATAGGACTGACCGCCATTCTTAGTTCCTGCCGCACGTCCGCCCCCCGTTTGGATTACCAGGCATTGGCGCGGGCTTCCATCTTATTGGGCGTAGACATCAACCTTGAAGACAACCATAAACTTTACCTGGAAGCTGCCGACTGGATAGGCACCCCTTATCGCAGTGGCGGAGATTCGAAAAAGGGAACCGACTGTTCGGGCATGGTCTGTCAGATATACCGGAAAGTATATCGTACCCAAGTGCCTCGAAACTCGGAAGAACTGAAAAACAAAAGCAATAAAATAGCCAAGCGTAACCTCAAAGAAGGTGATTTGGTATTCTTCAGCAGCAACCGTTCCAAAAAGAAAGTAGCCCATGTAGGCATCTATCTGAAGAACGGGAAGTTCATCCATTCCAGTACGAGCCGGGGAGTAATCGTCAGCAGGTTGGGCGAAGAATATTATAGCAGGCATTGGATATGCGGTGGCAGAATACGTTAATCATCAACTCTCAATAATATATCATTATAAAGTCATTTATCGGAGCTGTCATATTTATCTGCGTGGCATTCAGCGCAAATGCGCAACTTTTATGGAAAGTATCCGGCAACGGGATGGAACAAGCATCTTACTTGTTTTCTCGTTTGAGTTCTCTTCTTCATTATCTTCTATAGCCAACATCTATAAATGTCGCACTAACTTTCTGTAACTAGCTCATGGACTGTTATAGACAACAATTCGACTCTCCCGCACCCACGAAAAAAAGTTTAATAGCGATTTTGCCCTCATACTCTCATAGTTCGTCTGAATCCCTTTATTCATCGACGTTTCAGCTATGAGAGCAACTATGAGGGTAACTATGAGGGTAAAAGTTACTCTCATACATCACCGACTCTTCCCGACTGCAACTCCAAACAATAATGCTTGAATCACAGGATGTTAACAGTTATCATCTCAGCTATTAATACTTGACTTCCCAACTAGTAATAGCTGAGAAGTCAAGTATTAATAGCTGATAAATGACCTGTTTACATCCAATAAATGATATAGCAATACCCAAAAAGTAGATTAGATGGATTACTTTTTATTTTCATCCATCCACTTCTTCAACATTCCGGACTCCTCATGGCAAAAAGTAGTTAATTGGCTTATCAACCGACCGGATTGTGATAGAAGAACCACATATCTCTAACAGCAGTAGACATAAAATATGCCTACTACTGAAATTGAAACAGATTCACTGTTATACGTGTAATGTTAGGTATTGTAAATATACTATCTTTTTAAAACAATCACATCGTATAAGAATAAAACTTTGCCTTTTCTTGACTTAGCTATAGGACAATCATTTTGAAACATTCGACACACCTAGCCAGACAGGAGTAGAAAGCCATAGTAAATCGGCCAATAGAAACATAGGGAATGGCATAAGCATCTCCGCGAAGGCAAAAAACGGGTGATAGGTGATAGATGCGGGTGATAGGTTATAAACACAACCTATCACCAGGCAAAGCATTATAAATGAATGATTTGTAACATCAGGTGATAGGTTGAAAGAGAAAATGCATTTTTTACTATGGGAAAGAGGGAGAAGTATCCCAAAACAATAAAAAAAGAGCGGAAACATTTGTTCAGATTGAATAAAAGCAGTATTTTTGTGCCCGATTATTCCGCAACGGGTTCGACAAAGAGTTCTCTAAGTGATTAAAGACCACCCGCCGGAGCTAACTTATACATTTATATATAAGATGTACGCAATTGTAGAAATTAACGGTCAGCAATTCAAAGCAGAAGCTGGTCAGAAGTTGTTCGTTCACCACATCGAGGGTGCAGAAAACGGTTCAACAGTAGAATTTGAAAAAGTTCTTTTGGTAGACAAAGACGGAAATGTAACTGTAGGTGCCCCTGTTGTAGAAGGCGCAAAAGTTGTTTGTCAGGTTGTTTCAAACTTGGTAAAAGGCGACAAAGTTCTTGTTTTCCACAAGAAAAGAAGAAAAGGTTACAGAAAACTGAACGGTCACCGTCAACAGTTTACAGAGTTAACAATCACAGAAGTAGTAGCTTAATCAATTTAAAACAGTAAGAAGAAATGGCACATAAAAAAGGTGTCGGTAGTTCTAAGAACGGCCGCGAATCACAGAGTAAGAGATTAGGCGTTAAGATATTTGGTGGCGAAGCTTGCAAAGCAGGTAACATCATCGTTCGTCAAAGAGGTACTGAATTCCACCCGGGTGAAAACATGGGAATGGGTAAAGACCACACTCTTTTCGCTTTAGTAGATGGTACAGTTAACTTCAAAGTAGGCAAAGGAGACAGAAGATATGTTTCTGTAGTTCCTGCAACTGAAGCATAATTGCACAACCAAAAATATTTGAGAGAAGGAGATGTAATCCGAAAAGGATTGCATCTCCTTTCTTTTTTTATGTCCGTTTTCATTGCTTGATTGTTCGTTTTTTCTTTATCTTTGCATCCATTAAACGAAAGTACATAAAAAGTATAGATATGCTTACCATTAAACAAATTACAGAAAACACAGAGGCGGTACTCCGCGGACTGGAAAAGAAGCATTTCAAGAATGCAAAAGAAACGATCGAACAAGTGATCGCTCTAAACGACAAGAGACGTAGCACGCAAAATCAATTAGATAAAAACCTGGCAGAGGTAAACTCGCTTTCACGCACCATCGGCCAACTGATGAAAGAAGGCAAGAAAGAAGAAGCTGAATCTGCACGCGCCCGTGTTGCCGAACTGAAAGAAGGCAACAAAGAGCTGGACGCCACCATGACACAGGCTGCGACTGATATGCAGAATATTCTCTATACCATCCCCAATGTTCCTTATGATGAAGTGCCCGAAGGTGTAGGCGCCGAAGACAACGTCGTAGAAAAAATGGGTGGTATGGAAACCGAACTTCCCAAGGATGCACTCCCTCACTGGGAACTGGCAAAGAAATATGACTTGATTGATTTTGACCTGGGTGTTAAAATCACAGGCGCTGGCTTCCCTGTATATAAAGGTAAAGGTGCACAGCTTCAACGCGCCCTTATCAATTTCTTCCTCGACGAAGCACGCAAATCAGGATATACTGAAATCATGCCGCCGACAGTGGTCAACGCTGCTTCCGGCTATGGCACAGGACAGCTTCCCGACAAGGAAGGCCAGATGTACCATTGTGAAGTGGACGACTTATACCTGATTCCGACAGCAGAAGTCCCTGTCACTAACATCTATCGTGATGTCATCCTGGAAGAAAAGCAATTGCCGATTATGAACTGCGCCTACACGCAATGTTTCCGTCGCGAAGCAGGTTCTTACGGTAAAGACGTACGTGGATTGAACCGCCTGCACGAATTCTCTAAAGTAGAATTAGTGCGCATTGACAAGCCGGAACACTCCAAGCAGTCTCACCAGGAAATGTTGGACCATGTAGAAGGATTGTTGCAAAAACTGGAACTCCCCTATCGTATCCTCCGTCTTTGTGGTGGTGACATGAGTTTTACTGCTGCGCTCTGCTTTGACTTTGAGGTATATTCCGAAGCACAAAAACGTTGGCTGGAAGTAAGTTCCGTTTCCAATTTCGACACATATCAGGCGAACCGTCTGAAATGCCGTTATCGTAATGCAGACAAGAAAACCGAACTTTGCCACACGTTGAACGGTTCCGCATTGGCACTGCCACGCATCGTTGCCGCCCTGCTCGAAAACAACCAGACTCCGGAAGGTATCAGAATTCCGAAAGCATTGGTTCCGTACTGCGGTTTCGACATCATAGACTAAAGAAAAGAAAATTTCACTCTTGTAAGAATCAGGAAGTTCCTCTTCTTACAAGAGCTTTTATATAACCTTTTAACACATTTACCCCCATGACAAAAAACACAAAAAGTTTTGTACTGCCTTTGACATTCATCGGCATCATGTTCTTTGCGATTGGTTTCGCGTTAGGAATTAACTCGTTATTAGTTCCCGTATTACAAAAATCACTGGGAATCTCAAACACGGCTTCTTACCTTATTATTGCTGCAACCTTTATTCCATTCCTTGTATTCGGCTATCCTGCCGGGCTCACCATCAAGGCGATTGGCTACAAACGCACCATGTCACTGTCTTTCTTTATTTTTGCTGTGGCATTTTACCTGTTTATCCTATCGGCATCACAGGAAAGCTTCACCTTATTCCTGTTGGCATCTTTCATTAGCGGAGCCGCCAATGCGTATCTGCAAGCATCTGTAAACCCTTATATCACCATCTTGGGACCATTGGACAGTGCCGCAAAACGCATCAGTATCATGGGTATCTGCAACAAATTGGCGTGGCCTATTCCTGCCATCTTCATTGTATGGTTACTGGGCAAAGATGTCAGTCTGATTGGTATTGAAGACTTGAGCAAGCCGTTTATCATCATCATCTGCGCTTTTGTCGCCCTGGGTGTCATGGCATTCTTCGCACCGCTACCCGAAGTAAAAGCTGCCGGAGAAGATGAAAACGAGGACGAAGCCGAAGCCTGTCCGTATGCTGCAAGTAAAACTTCCGTTTTCCAGTTCCCGCACTTGCTGTTGGGTTGCCTGGCTTTGTTCCTTTATGTAGGTGTTGAGACGGTTTCACTCGGCACGCTGGTCGATTATGCCAAAGAACTCGGCCTGGAAGGTGCTGCCAACTATGCATGGATTGCTCCTATCGGTATTGTCATCGGTTACATCTGCGGTATCATCTTTATCCCGAAATACCTCAGTCAGGCTACAGCCTTAAAGATTTGCTCCATTCTGGCAATTATCGGTTCACTGCTGGTTATACTCGCACCAAGTCATATTTCTATCTATTTCATCTCGTTTATGGCATTGGGATGCTCGCTGATGTGGCCGGCTTTGTGGCCGCTCGCTATGGCAGACCTCGGCAAGTTTACAAAAGCAGGCTCGTCATTACTCATCATGGCAATGTTCGGCGGAGCCGTTATCCCTACCCTCTACGGTTGGCTGAAAGACATAGCCACTCCGCAACAGGCATACTGGTTGTGTCTCCCCTGCTTCCTGTTTATCTTATATTATGGAGTAGCCGGATACAAAATCAGAACGAAATAAAAAGAGATATTCACTTATATATAGGGAGCCACTCATCAAAAGAGTGGCTTTTCTTTTTGTTTTTCGTAAATAAGCCGTATCTTTGCCAAAATTTATAACATTCTGCCAGCAGTTACGTAATAAAACCAACAAATTAATTAGATAATGAACAAAATCATTAGCAAAGAACGTTTTTCAGAGAAAGTATTCAAATTTGAAATTGAAGCCCCTCTAATTGCTAAATCCCGCAAGGCCGGACACTTCGTCATCGTACGTGTAGGCGAAAAGGGAGAACGTATGCCTTTGACTATCGCTGGTTCCGATGTGAAAAAAGGCACTATTACCTTGGTTGTACAAGAAGTCGGGCTGTCCTCTACCCGTCTTTGTGAACTGAACGAGGGTGACTATATTACCGACGTAGTAGGTCCGCTGGGACAAGCTACACATATAGAGAAGTTTGGGACAGTAGTCTGCGCCGGTGGCGGTGTAGGTGTAGCTCCGATGCTTCCTATCGTACAGGCTTTGAAAGCTGCCGGCAACCGTGTGATTACTGTGCTGGCCGGACGTAACAAGGACCTCATTATCCTGGAAAAAGAAATGCGCGAAAGCTCTGACGAAGTAATCATTATGACAGACGACGGTTCTTATGGCCGCAAAGGTCTGGTGACAGAAGGCGTGGAAGAAGTTATCAAACGCGAAAAAGTAGATAAGTGCTTCGCTATCGGCCCTGCCATCATGATGAAATTCGTTTGTTTGCTGACTAAAAAATATGAGATTCCGACTGATGTTTCATTGAACACCATCATGGTGGACGGAACAGGTATGTGCGGTGCCTGCCGTATTACTGTGGGCGGAAAAACAAGATTCGTCTGCGTGGACGGACCCGAATTCGACGGTCACCAAGTAGATTTTGACGAAATGCTGAAACGCATGGGCGCGTTCAAAAAAGTAGAACGCGAAGAAATGCACAAGTTGCAACCCGAATGTGAAGCGACTAAAGAAATCGACGAAAAGAGCCGCAACGCCGTCTGGAGACAGGAATTGCGTAAAGCAATGAAACCGAAAGAACGTACGGCTATTCCCCGCGTTGAGATGAACGAACTCGATGCAGAATACCGTTCACATAGCCGCAAAGAAGAAGTAAACCAAGGCTTGACGGCAGAACAGGCGGTTACAGAAGCAAAACGTTGCCTTGACTGTGCTAATCCGGGATGTACGGAAGGCTGTCCGGTAGGTATCGACATCCCCCGCTTCATCAAAAACATCGAACGTGGAGAATTTCTCGAAGCAGCCAAGACACTGAAAGAGACAAGTGCACTTCCGGCTGTCTGCGGTCGTGTTTGTCCGCAGGAGAAACAGTGTGAATCCAAATGTATCCATCTGAAGATGAACGAAAAGCCGGTAGCTATCGGTTACCTCGAACGCTTTGCAGCCGATTACGAACGCGAAAGCGGACAGATTTCCGTTCCTGTCATCGCAGATAAAAACGGCATCAAAATAGCTGTTATCGGTTCGGGACCTGCCGGATTGGCATTTGCCGGTGATATGGCGAAATATGGATATGATGTAACTGTATTCGAGGCCTTGCACGAAATCGGCGGTGTATTGAAATATGGTATTCCCGAATTCCGTCTACCCAACAAGATTGTAGATGTGGAGATTGACAACCTTTCCAAGATGGGGGTCAACTTCGTCAAAGACTGCATCGTAGGAAAGACTATCAGCGTAGAAGACCTGAAAGAAGAAGGTTTCAAAGGTATATTCGTGGCTTCCGGCGCCGGTCTACCCAACTTTATGAATATCCCCGGAGAGAATTCCATCAATATCATGTCTTCGAACGAATACCTCACTCGCGTCAACCTGATGGATGCTGCCAGCGAAGAATCTGATACTCCGGTAGCTTTCGGCAAGAACGTAGCTGTGATTGGTGGCGGTAATACCGCTATGGACTCCGTCCGTACGGCAAAACGCCTGGGAGCTGAACGCGCCATGATTATCTATCGCCGCTCGGAAGAGGAAATGCCCGCCCGTATCGAAGAGGTGAAACATGCCAAGGAAGAGGGAGTGGAATTCCTGACACTACATAATCCGATTGAATATATCGCAGACGAACAAGGATGCGTGAAACAGGTAATCCTGCAAAAGATGGAATTGGGCGAACCGGACGCTTCCGGACGTCGTAGCCCTGTGGCTATACCCGGTGCGACAGAGACGATTGACATTGATTTGGCTATCGTAAGTGTCGGTGTATCTCCCAACCCGATTGTCCCGAGTTCAATCAAAGGACTGGAATTGGGACGCAAAGGAACGATTGCCGTCAATGAAAATATGGAATCTTCTATCCCGATGATTTATGCAGGTGGCGACATCGTTCGCGGTGGAGCTACCGTGATTCTTGCTATGGGAGACGGCCGCAAGGCTGCCGCTGCCATGAATGAACAGTTAACGGTTAGTGATTAACGGCTGAAGTTGATGATAAAAAATAAGCGGTGGATAATTAAGTTTATCCACCGCTTATTTTTTATCATCAAGTAATGGTGCGATTGTCAATCACCGGCCACTACTCCGTTAATCGTTTACAGCACTTTGTTCGTCGCGGGGTCCGGGAATATGACAGTCGGTTTGAACGACTTGGCTTCCTCAAAATCCATCAATGCGTAAGACATGATAATGACAATATCATCCGGTTGCACCTTACGGGCGGCAGCACCATTCAGGCAAATCTTACCCGAACCGCGTTCACCTTTGATAATATAGGTTTCAAAGCGTTCACCGTTGTTATTATCAGCGATATACACTTTTTCTCCCGCAATCATGTTCGCGGCGTCCAACAGGTCTTCATCAATCGTAATACTACCCATGTAGTTCAGATTGGCCTCCGTGACACGTGCACAATGAATTTTCGACTTCAACACTTCAATCATCATAAGGTTTCGTCTTTTTAGTTATTCTTTATATTTAATGTTATCAATCAAGCGGACTTCCCCACAGAATACAGTAATGCATCCTACTGCATAAGAAGTATCCTCCCAATTATTTATCTTCTGCAATGTATTTCCGTCTACGATTTCAAAATACTCCAACCGCAAGCCTGGAGCAACTTCAATCGCATCTTCCACCATCTTCTGCGTTTCGCTCACTGTGTGAGTGGCTGCAAAGTTACGACTTTTAAATAAGGTCTGAGAAATATTTAAAGCATTTTCACGTTCTTGTGCAGATAAACGCTTGTTCCGGCTGCTCAATGCCAAACCATCCTCTTCACGGACAATCGGACAACCTACAATCTCCAACTCATATTGCAACTGGCGCACCATCTCACGGATAATCGCCAATTGCTGGAAATCTTTCTCACCGAAATAGGCCTTGTCCGGCTGTACAGCATCAAACAATTTGCTGACAATCTGGCAAACCCCATTGAAATGTCCCGGACGGAAAGCACCTTCCATCACCGTATCTAATGGTGCATAGCTAAATTGACGAGTATCCGGCTCCGGATACATTTCGCTTACCGAAGGAGCAAAAGCGAAATCCGCTCCGCATTCTTCCAACAAACGGCAATCTGCATCTAATGTACGCGGATACTTCTCTAAATCGTTTTTATCGTTAAACTGTGTGGGATTCACAAAAACACTCACAACAGTTACACCATTCTCACTTACGCTGCGCTTTACCAGAGATGCATGTCCCGCGTGTAAAGCACCCATTGTAGGAACCAGTCCTACCGTTTCACCTTGGGCTCTCAAGGCAGTCAATTCTGCCTGTAAGTCCTTGATAGTGTGCACTATTTTCATTTTCGTCAATTGGTTTATGTTTTACTCGTTTGCAAAAACTCTGCAAAATAAACTAATATTTGCCACATAAAGAAAGAATATGGTATTTAAAGTTCCTTTTTTTTGCTATCTTTGCAGAATATTATAGTGAACTATTGTTATTATGACAAAGGCGAATAAAGTTTTATTTATTACTCAAGAGATTACACCTTACGTTTCAGAATCCGAAATGGCCAATATAGGTAGAAACCTTCCACAGGCAATACAAGAAAAAGGCCGTGAAATCAGAACCTTCATGCCCAAATGGGGAAACATCAACGAGCGCAGAAACCAACTGCACGAAGTGATCCGTCTCTCCGGGATGAACCTGATTATCGATGATACTGACCACCCACTGATTATAAAAGTCGCTTCTATCCAATCCGCACGTATGCAGGTATATTTCATCGACAACGATGATTATTTCCAGAACCGCTTGCAGACAGCGGACGAAAATGGTGTGGAATATGATGACAACGACAGTCGCGCCATCTTCTATGCACGGGGTGTACTGGAAACAGTGAAGAAACTTCGTTGGTGTCCGGATGTAATCCATTGCCATGGCTGGATGACGGCTCTGGCTCCTCTTTATATTAAGAAAGCCTACAAAGACGAGCCTTCTTTCCGTGATGCCAAGGTAGTATTCTCGGTTTATGAGGACGACTTCAAGAATACACTTAGCGACGACTTCGCCGCAAAGCTGATGCTAAAAGGTATTTCAAAGAAAGATTTAGGCGACTTGAATGTACCAATGGACTACGCCGCTCTTTGCAAACTAGCTGTCGACTACTCTGACGGAGTTATACAGAATAGCGAAAAGGTAGACGAGTCTATTATTGAATACGCCCGCCAATCAGGCAAATTGGTACTTGACTACCAGAACCCGGAAAACTACGCAGATGCTTGCAACGAGTTCTACGACCAGGTATGGGAAGCCACTGCAAACGAAAAAGAAGAATAAAAAAATCAAGATACGACGATCATGAAAGCAAAATACGCCTTAATAGCTTTACTGGCAATCTCTTTTTTCGGTTGTGATGACAACACAGCAGGATTGGGATTGGGAATGTTTCCGGGAAGCGACCGAGATATTAATGGAAAGCTGACGACATTTGATGTTACAACGGAATCCGTTCCTGCAGGAGAAATTTACGCCAAAACAAATATTGGATATGTTGGGAAATTCACAGATGCAACATTTGGAACTTATGAAGCAGGATTTCTGGCTCAACTAAATTGTCCGCAAGGAATGACTTTCCCTGAAGCTTTTTCTGGGACTACCACAAGTGGAACAGGAAAGATGATGACAAGTTTCAGTAATGTAGAAGATGCCGTATCTAAAAACTACACAATCATTAAAGATGGAAGTACTCCTATCGGTAACTGCCAAATTAATATTTATCTTTGGTATGACAGTTATTTTGGAGATTCATTGACAGCATGTCGCCTAAGTATGTATGAATTAGACAAGAAAAAGGTAGATGATAAGGGAAATAAACATTATTGGTATGAAGACCCAAAAGCATATTATACTAATATTAACCCTGCAGCATATTATGACAAAACAACAAGTTTATTAGGTAATAAAGCTTATACAGCAGTTGACTTATCTATCAGCGACTCCATACGTAACCTTTCTACATACGTCCCTTATGTTAAAATTACATTGGATCAAGAAAAAACAAAAGAACTAGGAAAAGAACTCCTTAAAGAAGGCCGCACTAAGGATTTATATCAAAAATTTCAAAATATATTTCCTGGATTATATGTAAAAAGCGACTATGGTGATGGAACGATTCTCTATATCAATACCATACAAATGGATGTGACATTTTTGGAACATGCAAGAGATAGCGTTACAGGTGGTCTACTACATACATCTACTGGAAAAGACTCTGTAGTATATAGTAGACGTTCATTTACTTCTACCCGTGAAATTATTCAAGCAAACAGTTTGAATAATGAACAAGATGCTATTGAGAGTTGCATTGAAAATCCCGATTTGACTTATATAAAAAGTCCTGCTGGCATTTTCACTCAGGTAACTATTCCTGTTAGCGAAATAGCAAAAGAATTACAAGGGGACACTTTGAATGCTGTAAAACTTGGAATTCCCATTTATAATGAAACGAATGATAAGAAATTTGAAATGTCCAAACCAAGAAATGTTTTATTGATACGCAAAAAGTACAAAGATACTTTTTTTGAAAAGAATCAACTTAGTGATGGTACAACTTCAGCCCTATTTGATTATTCAAATAATTCACTTAGCTTTACCCAATATACATTCAACAATATCACTCAAATGATTAACAATTGTTTAGCGGATAGAGAAGCTGCCCGAAAAGCATTACCTATAACATTTTATATCCCCGATCCAAACGATCCTGAAGAAGAACCTAAAAAAGAAATAGCAACTACCATCGAACAATGGGAAGAATTAAGTGAATGGAACAAGTTCATACTTATCCCAGTACTTGTTACCAAAGATTCTTCTTCAAGTAATAGTTATTATGGAAGTTCTTCTAACATAATAAGCATACAACATGACTTAAAGCCTGGTTATGTACGTTTGAAAGGTGGTAAAAATGGAGAAAAAATGATTCAAGAAGTAAAAAATGGAGAACCTCAATACAACCAAGATGGAACTCCTAAAATGATACATGAATACCCTAATAATGTATTAAAATTAGAAGTTGTATCCACTAACTTTGAACCAATATCAAAATAAAAAATAATAGAGACACATCTATAAAATATCAGCGCGGATTACTTGAATGTAATTCGCGCTATTATTTTATAGAAATATTCAAAAGACAATGATATAATGAAAAAGCCGTGAATTTGACCTTCATCAGATTCACGGCTTTTTATATTAAGAGCGACTTATCTTATCCTTCTTTCTTTGCTGTAGTTTTCTTAGCTTTTGCAGCCGGTTTCTTTGGTTCAGTAGCCTTTTTAGCGGTAGCTTTCTTGGCGGCAGGTTTAGCAGCTTTAGCACCAGACTCTTTTACTACAGGTTCAGCAGCAGCCGCAGTCTGCTTCTTTGCCGTAGTCTTTTTAGCAGCTTCCTTTGCAACCTTTGCCTGCAATTTCTCAACCTCTTTCTCCAACTCAGTGATTTCGTCACCTTGATTCTTAATCGTAGTCAACAAAGAGTTAAGTTCTTCGCTGTCAACATCTGAAGGATACAATGAATCCACCCGTTTGATAAAGTCAGCCAGAATATTCATGTAGTTAGTGAAAGCATCATAAGGAGAGTCATAGATACCACGATTCAACCACATACCGTTATTCTTTGTAGTCATGAAACGGAAATTATTGCTGGCCTGCAAATAATCCCAGTCCTGCTTGATACGACGGTCGTCACTTAAATGAATGCGCTCTGCTACACTATACAGTTTATTAAAAGCTTCACGTTGCATTACATTGCCCAGCCAGCAGCTAGTATCCCTCTCTTCATCTACCCATGACATCGGATAAGCAACATCAAGCTGAGAAACAGATTTCAACTTCGTCACGATATCCGTTGGCGTAGAGAAAGTAATGCCTTTCGCTTTCGCACATTCCGGCAAAGCTTTCAGGAATTCGAGAATATTGGAAGATAACGGCTGAGCCATACCCAGCGCACTCAATTCCATAAAGATATTGATAACTTGTTCTTCTTGTGGCAATGCATCAATCCAATTGATATATTTGTCCGCAAACAAAGGATATTCCGCCCAATCCGAATTAGAAAAACGCAAACTTATATCATCTGACAGTTTGAAATCTCTCAATAGAAGTTTAAGGCTCGGAGCCTGATTACAGTGGTATACATAATGTGGGCTCTTCCATCCCAACACATGCTTGGCACCTTCTGTCAACATTCCCTTGAACCCCATAGAAGCCACCAGACCACCAATCTCGTCCGAATAAATCAAACTGGAATTGCGGAACACTTTCGGTTCCTTTCCAAACATTTGTTTCATCTTATCACGCTGACGAAGCACTTCTTCACGGAAGCAATCTTCATTGGCAAGTGAGGACAAGCCATGCGAATAAGGTTCACAAAGGAATTCACAACAACCGGTATCATTCAACTGATGCAATAAGTCAATCACTGCCGGAGCATGGATTTCAAGTTGCTCCAAAGCTACTCCCGAAATAGACAGCGCAACCTTAAAGGCACCGCCTGAATTTTTCGCCATCTCAATCAATGTGCTGAGAGCAGGAATATATGAACGTTCGGCCACTTCATTCATGCCCGTTTCATTCGCATAATCATCATAATAATAATGATCATTACCGATATCAAAGAAACGGTAGCGTTTCAAATGTATAATCTGATGTATCTCAAAATAAAGACAGATAGTTCTCATTTTTATATATTGTTTCGTTATTTACCATAGTTTCTTAACACATCCTCGTAGAGAGCACGGATTCTCAAACCGACTTTTTCCCAAGTAATTCCGTCCACCTCTTTCTTTCCTTCATCCTGCAGATAACTGAAAAGCGACGGATTGGTACAGATGGAATAAATGGCGTCGGCCATAGCATGTATATCCCAGTAGTCGGTCTTAATCACTTTGTCGAGAATTTCACCACAACCCGACTGCTTTGAAATGATGGAAGGCGTCCCACACTGCATAGCTTCCAAAGGAGCGATACCGAAAGGCTCGGAAACGGAAGGCATGACAAACACATCACTATTCTTATAAACCTCATATACTTGTTTACCTTTCATAAAGCCCGGGAAGTGGAAACGGTCGGCAATGCCGCGTTCTGCCGCCAGGTTAATCATGGCATTCAACATATCACCCGAACCCGCCATCACGAAACGGATATTACGGGTGCGTTTCAATACAAGTGCGGCAGCTTCCACAAAGTACTCCGGCCCTTTCTGCATGGTGATACGTCCGAGGAAAGTAACCACCTTCTCTTTAGAATGATCGGGACGCGGAATATCCAACAATTCCTGCGACAACGGATAGACGGCATTGTGCATGGCAAATACCTTGCGCGGATCCTGGTGATACTCGTTAATAACCGTTCGGCGGGTAAGTTCGGACACACACATGATGCAATCGGCATGATCCATGCCATTCTTCTCGATCGAATAAACAGTAGGATTTACTTTACCGCGGGAACGGTCGAAATCTGTTGCATGCACATGGATACAAAGCGGTTTGCCACTTACCATCTTGGCATGTACACCGGCAGGATAAGTCAGCCAATCGTGTGCATGGATAATGTCAAATTCCTGCTGGCGGGCAACTACTCCGGCTATTATGGAGAAATTGTTGATTTCTTCATGCAAGTTTCCAGGATAACCGCCGGCAAACTCCATACATCCCAAATCATTGACATGCATATAAGAAAAATCGGCATAGATATGATCACGGAAAGAGTAATACTCTTCCGGCGACATCTCCAGCAAACGGGATTTCAAGTAGTCATAGTTGACATCACGCCACACGATAGGCACTTGATTCATACCGATGATTTTCAAGAACTTTTCTTCTTCTCCGCAAGGCTTGGGCATACAGAAAATCGTTTCCATATCACCTTGCAAACTCAATCCTTTAGTTATTCCGTAAGAAGCAACTGCAAGACCACCATATATTTTTGGGGGGAATTCCCAACCAAACATTAAAACTTTCATCTTCGTTCCTCCTTTCTTTAATAATATTTAGACAGCAGCTTCAAAACACGCAGGATTTCTGCCGTATTCATCGCAAATGACACAGCACCACGTCCCCTGAAAGGTGGATTCCCGTCAAACAGTTCGGCTATGGAACCAATACAATGGCTCGTCATCTCATCATCATAACCAATCAACTGGCGTTCAACAAATGACAATCCGCTCATCTTATAAATCCGAAGATAAGCTTCCAGATAGAATCCCATCAACCAAGGCCATGCCGTTCCCTGATGATATGCATAGTCACGTTGTACCTGCGGACCTACATAATTCGGATTATATCCACCGCTCTTCGGACTCAAAGAACGGATTCCTTTAGGAGTCAGCAATTCTTTAGTCACAATATCAAGCACTTGTTTCTTTTGTGCCCGGTCTAACGGAGAGTAATCAAATGCTGCGGCAAATATCATATTGGGGCGTACACTCCAATCCATCATATTACCATCAACATAGTCGAGCAGATATCCGTATTCGTTACGGAATACATCGACAAATGACTTTCCTGTCACTTCTGCCTGTGCATCAAGCGCATCTGCCAAATATACATCACCACCTTCGCGTACCAAATCGGCTATAAAGCGCAATGCATTATACCACAATGCGTTAAATTCAACAATATATCCTGTACGAGGAATCACCGGATGTCCGTTCACCGTGGAATTCATCCATGTAATTGCTTTCTCAGTACCATTTGCATAAAGCAATCCGTTCTCGTGCAGGAAAAGATTGTCATGCTTCCGCTGGCGGATAAATTCCATGATGTCTTTCAAAAGTTCACCGTATTTCTGACGGCATTGCTCGCGGGAAGTCTCCTTGGCATATTGCTGCAAAGCCCAGACTGCCCAAAGCAGGACATCCGGATGCTCCATTTCATAAATCTTGTACCCGACAGGCTCTTCGTTGATAAAGTTACGAATCGCTTTTTCTGCCGTTTTCATCACGTCTTCAAACTCGTCAACCTCATCAATAGCGAGTGTCAGACCCGGCAAAGCAATGAACATATCACGTGCACGGCATTTGAACCAAGGATAACCGGCAAGAATGTAATGCTCACCTTCCTGTTTGTTATGGAATTGATGGGCAGAATTCTTCAGGCAGTGGTAGAAACTGTCACGTGGCGTGCGGTCGGCCACTTCCGCCTCAAAGGTCTGTTTCAGTTTACGCGGAGTTGTTTCTGAAATTCCGGCAGAGAATACAATACTCTCTCCTTTCTTGATATCCACCTCGAAATATCCCGGAACGTACAGGTCCTCATTGAAGTCGTACCCGCGTTCCTGCTCTTTCGGATATTCAATGCCGCGATACCAATCGGGCTGGAAATGGAATTCGCACTTTTTGTTCAACTGCATATAAAGTTCCGGATAGCCGGGATACATGCAAGTCTTTATACCGTTTTCCACAAGTTGATACTCACGGCTTGCCTGTGCATTTTCGTGGGTATACTCGCGTACGCTTCTGAAAGCGAGGAACGGCCGGAAGCGCAAAGTCGTTGCCGAATGCGCGTCAAGTAGAGTATAACGAATCAGGATTCTGTTTTCATGATGTACAAAGATTTTTTCTTTGCGGAGAACCACACCTCCAACACGGTAAGTTGTCGCCGGAATATGCTCACAATCAAACTCACGGATATACTTGTGCCCATTCGGACTAAAGTTGTTTCCTTGATATTTATGCAACCCCAGGTTAAACTCTGCACCGTGTTGAATTACCGTTTCATCAAGAGAAGATAGCAGCACATGATTTTCATCGTCGATATTGGGAACAGGAATTACCAACAGTCCGTGATATTTGCGTGTGTTACAATCAACAATCGTTGTACAATGATAAGCTCCTGCTTTGTTCGTCCGGAGAATCTCCCTTTGGAGACTTTCTTCCAGATTCGTCATGAGGGTCTTGTCAAATCGTAAATAACTCATAGTTGTGCATTATTTAAAGGTTAATTATTGGTCATTATATCGCACCTGATATTTATCGCCACATTGTATATTAAATAGTTGTAGCCCCATACATAACAGGTATAACGCCCAAATGTACAAATTATAGATAAAAACAAAAATAAAAAGCCTTTTTATTTTCAGATTTTGTGCAAATATTCGTAGTATTGCGCAAAATATCTAAAGAAAAGAATGTCATGAAGCAAGATATTCAGCGTATCACGGTGGCTGCCGCAAAGCCCTTGTTCTCAATTTTCATCTTATATATACTCAAGTTTCTGGAAATCGGGATGGACTGGGACTTCTCTCACTTGGGGATATATCCCATGGAAAAGCGAGGTGTAACAGGCATTTTGGCTCATCCGCTGATACACAGCGGATTCAGCCATTTATTGGCAAATACAATTCCTTTATTCTTCCTTTCCTGGTGTCTTTTTTATTTTTACCGAGAGATAGCCGGCAAGATTTTTGTCCTAATCTGGCTTGGTGCGGGACTGCTTACCTTTATTATAGGCAAACCGGGATGGCACATCGGTGCCAGCGGACTCATCTACGGACTTGCCTTCTTTCTCTTTTTCAGCGGTATTCTCCGCAAATACGTCCCACTGATTGCTATTTCCCTACTTGTCACCTTTCTATATGGGGGGATTATCTGGCATATGTTTCCTTATTTCTCCCCCGCCAATATGTCATGGGAAGGACATCTCAGCGGTGGAATCATGGGAGTGCTCTGTGCATTTGCATTCGTGAACCACGGGCCTCAGCGACCGGAACCTTTTGCGGACGAGGAAGAGGAAGAAGAACATGAAATCTCAGATCCTGTTTAAATTCTCTTCAGTCATAATTTTATAGCTGATATTTTAACTTAACCCGGCTCTTCTTGTCGCGTCCGTCTGTAGTTGGCGGAAGGGGTGTTAACAGTTGCGCTCTTGGCTATTAATAAAAAACTTCCCACCCATTAAGTATAAAGTTCCTTCGGACAGGAAGGAAACTTTCTTTTCATTCGACAGGGAAAACGCACGATTTAAAACGCTTTAATAAAGGTATCTATCAAATTAGT
>CAMQVH010000019.1 GCA_947038155.1 uncultured Bacteroides sp.
CAGGTCGGTAAAGCCTATCTAACATAATCTCAGGAAAATTTAAACAGGCTCTAAGCAAAATGGTAAAGTGAAAATTGTCACTGTCCTATGCCAACTAGCGCAGAATAACACCAAAAATGGAGTATTTTATGCTCCTTTTTATGATTTATAGCATTGCTTGCCGACCAAAGTAACGTTCCTTTAAAAGGAACACATCATTGCTTTTAAAGGGAACGTTACTGGTAATCTAATAAATCGTGCATCTTCTACCTATTAATATGCAGAGATACTGCTCGAAACTGTGTATTCTTGCACCAAAATATGCAGAAACTTTTCTATATCGTGAAATCTACATTACTACCTCAAACTGATAATATTAAAAATAGAACAGTCAAAGATTGCGCAATGAGAGATTTTCTACTTGCTCTGTTGCCTTTTAGCCCATTCCAGTCTACGCTGGTCTGCTAAAGGAGTCACTTTAAATTCTTCGAATGTAGCTGTGAAACCTTTCCCATCCGGGCAGGCACCCATCAAACCCACCATAACCGGGCAGTTATCTTGCAGCCAGCAAGTGCGAATCATGGTGTATTCTTTGTCATCATGCGAAAAGAAAATCTCTACAGCGTCCAGTCGGCGGACTGCCTTAATCCAGATAGATTTTGGTGCATCTGTCAGTTGAATTACGCTCCAGTCGCTGGTGCGATGCGTAACTACAGTACTAATATTCTGTTTGCCGTCAACGTATTCAATACCTGTTTTTATCCAATTCTCGTGATCAATGCGCAGCATCAACCCTGCCTGGTCGAAGGTGGTTACGTAATTACCTGATATTTTAGCTTTAACCTCAAATTCTCCACCGTAAGTTGCGTAATAAAACGGACCGTCGTCCACCGTGAAGCCATAGTGGGAAATACGCCAGAAGTCGGTTTTTGCAGGAACATCCATCACAAGTGTCTTACCATCTTTTATCTCCCATTGCTGAGGCTCGTTCAGCCAGTTCATTTTATTCAAAGTTTGTCCCATCGATGAAATTGCAACAGCCGTTAAGGCAATTGTAAGCAATTTGATTTTTAAATGTTTCATATTCATTTCTTATTTATTTATCTTTGTGGTGCAAAGATAGGCTCTGCGCCTTTGCATCACAATACTGAATAATAACCATTTTGAAGATAGGATGGACGTATTACAAAAAGAAATTGATGAGGTATATGCCACGCAATCTATTGCCCGTGAAACGCTGGACAGGAACATTGTAGAGCAGCATCGGTCTTTTATTCATTCACTGACGAAGGTAAATGGAGGATGCGCCGTTATCTCTGATCTTTCGACCCGGAAAAGCTATGTGGTGGTTCATCCTTGGGCGCATTTCCTGGGATTGTCTCCCGAAGAAGCTGCTCTGAGCGTGATTGATTCGATGGATGAAGATTGTATCTACCGGCTTATCCACCCTGAGGATTTGGTGGAAAAGCGGCTGATGGAATATAAGTTCTTTCAAAAGACCTTTTCGATGTCTGCCGAAGAACGGTTAAAGTATCGGGGCAGGTGCAGGCTGCGGATGAAGAATGGGGAAGGAGCGTATAAGTACATCGATAACTTGGTGCAAATATTGGAAAATACCCCTTCCGGGGATGTCTGGCTGATTCTGTGCCTTTATTCTTTGTCGGCAGATCAACGGTCGGAACAAGGAATTTATGCAACTATCACCCATATGGAACAGGGAACGGTGGATACCTTATCTCTTTCTGAGGAACATCGCACAATCCTGTCCGAACGTGAAAAGGAAATACTTCGGTGCATAAGGAAAGGGATGTCGAGCAAGGAGATTGCTGCTGCACTCTACATCAGTGTGAATACTGTCAATCGTCACCGACAGAATATTCTGGTGAAACTTTCTGTCGGTAATTCAATAGAAGCGTGCCGGGCTGCCGAATTGATGAAATTACTCTAAGTGTTTCATTTTAATATCGGTAACAATTCTGCGAATCCCTTTACTTGCATCAGATGCTCGTGCGAAAATGTATCCACCACTTCATGTTGCCACATCACTTCAAAAGGAATATGTACCCCGTATCCGCCAATTGCCAAAACAGGCTGAATATCCGATTTCAGTGAATTGCCAATCATTACGAACTCTGCGGGTTTGATTTGCAGGATGTTCAATAGTCGCAGATATTCCTTTTCAGTCTTGTCGGACATCACTTCGATGTGGTCGAAATAGGGAGCCAACCCGGAGCGTTGGAGCTTATTCTCCTGATCGAGCAAATCACCTTTGGTTGCTACTACTAATTTATATTCTCCTTTACTCTTAAGTACTTCAAGCGTTTCTTTTACTCCCGGTAATAACTCGATAGGCATTTCCAACAGCGATTTTCCTAAGTCTACGATTTTGCGAATATTCTCTGCCGGAATCATTTGCCTGCTGACGTCCAGCGCCGTTTCAATCATAGAGATAGTAAAAGCTTTCGCACCATATCCCAAGCACTTAAGATTCTTCATTTCCGTTCTGAATAATGCGGCTGAAATCTCTTCGGGAGTGCCGTAAGGGGTTAACAACTCCGTAAATCGTTTCTCTACTTCCTGAAAATAAGGTTCGTTGCTCCACAGGGTGTCGTCAGCATCAAAGGCTATTACTTTAATATCTTTTTTCATTTATTCTTGTCGTTAATGAATGTTATTTAAGATTGGATGCTTTTGTATCTGTGTGGCAAAGGTAAAAGAAAAAAGCGTATTTCCTGTTTTTAGAAATGATTTCTCCGGTAGTTTGATAGAAATACCTATCTTTGCAATAGGTTGATAAACTGATAGCAATTAGAACTTTAATTTGAATTTGACAAATGAAAATAGGAGATAAAGTACGCTTCCTCAGTGAGGTAGGCGGTGGAATCGTAACTGGATTCCAAGGTAAGGACTTTGTTCTGGTAGAAGACGCGGATGGTTTCGACATCCCGATGCCGATACGCGAGTGTGTGGTAATTGAAACGGATGATTACAACATGAGACGCAAACCGACGTCGTCGGCACCGAAACGGGAAGAACCTGCCAAGCCGGCGAAACCGGAAATGCCTGTGATACAACGCCAACCGGAAGTGCGGGGCGGTGATACACTGAATGTTTTTCTGGCTTATGTGCCCGAAGATGCGAAGGCGATGATGGCCACTCCCTTCGAGGCTTACTTGGTGAATGATAGTAACTATTATCTGTATTATACCTATTTGAGCGCGGAAGGTAAGTCTTGGAACAATCGCTCACACGGACTGGTGGAACCCAATACAAAGCTGCTATTGGAGGAATTTACCAAAGATATGCTGAATGAAATGGAACGGGTGGCTGTTCAACTCATTGCATTCAAAGATGGAAAGCCCGCTGCCATCAAGCCGGCTGTCAGTGTGGAGATTCGGATTGATACCGTGAAGTTCTATAAACTTCACACTTTCAGTGATTCAGATTTCTTTGAAGAACCTGCATTAATTTACGATATCGTGAAGAATGACGTGCCTACCAAGCAGGTATATGTGTCGGCAGAAGAACTTCAGGTTGCTTTATTACAGAAAAAATCGGTAGATAAACCTAAGTCGCAACCTATTGTGAAGCCGAAACACGGACAAGGCGGAAAGAGTGATATTATTGAAATTGACCTTCATATAGACTCTCTGCTGGACGATACGAAAGGCATGACTAACGGAGAAATACTTAACTATCAGTTGGATAAATTCCGTGAAGTGATGGAGGCTAATAAGAATAAGCGGGAGCAGAAGATTGTCTTTATTCATGGTAAAGGGGATGGAGTGCTCAGAAAAGCTGTACTCGATGAATTGAAACGGAAATATAGCAACTGCCGATATCAGGACGCTTCCTTTCAGGAATATGGTTTTGGAGCTACGATGGTGACTGTCAAATGATAGTCACCTAAAAAAACAATCTAGGAAATCAATCTAGAAGGATATCGAACACAAGAACGTAACCAGAAAAGGAACACTGAAATCGACAACAAAGCCATGGAAGATGGAGATGATTACAAATTCCTTTCCTGAGCAGCGTGTGATAATAGGAAGGGTGGTGTCCATCGTGGTGGCTCCACCCACGGAGATAGGGGCTAACTTGCCAAAGTACTTCACTAATAGCGGAGCACCCAGCAATGCCGTAATTTCGCGCAGGATGTTGGATAGCAAGGCGATAGTTCCCAACTCCGGTCCTTTATATTCGGTGATAAAGATGCTCGATAGCGAATAGTAGCCGAATCCTGCCCCTACAGCCATACAGTCCGGCATAGAACGCTGACTCATAAAAGCACCTGCTACGGCACAGCCTGCCAATGTTCCCATTATAGTCATGATGGGCAAGAAGATAAGCCGCGGATTCAGCGAACGGAAACTCTTCAGCGTATTCGGGTCGTTACCAATACTAATGCCAACGCAGAACATCAGTCCGCATAGCGCATAATAGCTTGACTTACTGTCTGTAAAGTCATAAGGAATCAGATGATAGAATCCGCAAAGAGTGCCGACTATGAAAAAAGAAACGATAATCAGACTACCTTTCATGCTTCTTTCTCCTTTCCGTTATTCCTTATATATAATAGGTACCACAGTCCCCATGCACACAGCGTGCTTCCAATGACTGCTCCCAGTGTGATGATAACGGCTTCCAGCCCCAGTGTATGCAATCCTTTAATAATCGCTTCGTTTCCTCCGACATCAATTCCCAAGAGAAAAAGAAGTGTCCATATAAGAAAGGTGATGATTTTATGTATCCATGTCAACCGTTTGCTGCGCAGCAGATAGCCGATAAGCATACCGGTGAGCATAATTCCAATGATGATAAACATAACAAGTGGCTTTTTGCTGCAAAAGTAATAATAAAAATGGAACCTTTACCAATTACCATACTCTTACATCCTTGAAGGCTCCTTCTCATCTAAAATCTGAATTACCCTACTTACTTCCGTACTCACTCCCACAAATCCTATCCCTCCGTTCACATTGCTCGGAAACTTGACGGGCTCGTTTATTGTCTCATCAAAAGAATCGGAATCTATCAGATTGAGTGCCCTGAGGTAGTAAAACTCCATTTCCGTAATACTTACCAGACGGACTATGATATCAATCTTTGCAGATAGATGGGGACGGTCGTCTATGTCTTGAAAGAGGTAACGCGGCACGTGTACCGTCATGGTGTAGGTACTATTCTTGAACCGTGAGTCGTTGAATACTCCATAGATGTTTTTACTTGTGTCGAACAGTCCGTTTTCATCATCATCATCGGTAGAAGGCTGTCCATCGGTCAGAACGATATCTTCCCTGTATATAAAGTTGTAGTTGCGCCATTCGTTGGTGACAATTTCATTATTATCATTTAGTTTCTTAAACATCAATCGCGTGTCCATGATAAGCCGATAATAATTATCCTCGTCGGGTAGGTCGGTGAAAGTTATTTTATGGCGGAGATACTCTGAGGTATAACCGCTTGTCGAAAGCTGAATAGTCAGCGTATCGATATTCTCTATTTCTGCCAGTCGACGGGGGACGGTGACCTCCGACCATGCATGATACTGCCCGTCGTCGGTGATGGCATCCAGCCGTAATACATCACCCGGAGTGAGTTTACTGGTAACGCGGAACTGGCATTGAGGAATCACGTATTCGGATTCAATAGGGAGAGGACGCAATTGTTCCTTCAAATCCCCGTTGATGCGTACCTCCAGCGTTGCATCCAGAATATGAGACATATGTTCTTTTCCGGTAAGATTAAGGAAAACGATGTTTGACAGGCTGTCCGCATTGATTAAGGCATTCATCACCAGTTTGGGCGGATTGTCCTTGACGTTAAAAGGCAATTCATGTTCGCAAGAAACAATAGTCAGTACAAATGCTGAAACTAAAAAATAATGTATAAATGTTCTCATATCCGGTTTAGAATTTATAAGTATAAGTAACTGAAGGTATCAACGGAAGAAGCGTAAACTTCTTGATAACCGCCTTACCATCTTTATTTTCACTGCGGTATACCCATGCAGGGTTCATGGCGTTGTATGCGTTATAGAGACTGATATTCCAAGTGCGTATACCATGTTTCGTCTTTTTGTTGAAGTTGATACCGATGTTCAGTCGATGGCTGGAGGGTAGGCGGTAATTGTTGCGATGTTCCACATACGGGGCTTCCCCTACATAGTTATCATAACAGATATCGAAATAGCCTGAAGAATTATAACCTCCATTCAGGTAATATCCGAAATAAGAAGCAGTTCCCGGTCTAATCACAGCCGTCTGCTCTTCGGGGATAGTGCTAGTACCTCCTGTGTAGAACACCCACGAAGCCGCTATATCAATCCGGTCACTGAATTTATGATTGATGGTGAGATTGATATTGTGCCGGCGGTCATATTTATAAGGAAACCGTTCACCGTTGTTGATGCCGCCTTTAGCAAACTTGCGGTCACTCTTGGCTAAGGTATAAGACAGCCATCCGGTTGTTTTCCCGATAGTTTTCTGTGCCATAAATTCAATTCCCATCGAGCGTCCGCGTCCCATCTCCACTTTGTTCTCCCATCCGGCGGATGCTCCGAAGATGCTGGTTCCTTCTTTATATTCAAGCACATTCCGCATATCCTTATAATACCCTTCTACCGAAAATTCCCAGCCCTTGATGCCCGTATAATATCCGCCCAGCGAATATTGATGACATTGCATCGGTTTTATCTTTTTAGTGATAGGAACCCACAAATCCATCGGCATGGAGATGGGAGTGGAAGTAAGCAAATGCACATATTGGCTCATTTGAGTATAAGACGCCTTGAGTGCGATGTCATCAGTGAGCTGATAGCGAGCGGATAAACGCGGCTGTGCAGAGAAATAACTTTTCTGCTGCACATGAAATAAAGAAAGGTTCAACCCCAGATTCACTCGCAGGCGCGGACTGATTTTAAAATTGTCTTCTATATAGGCAGATGCCTCATGTGCATAAATCGAACGGTTGTTGATGCCGTGGTAGACGGTATCCTTTTGTATCTGACTGTCGGCTTTCTCTGATATTTTCGAAGTCATCACTTCCGGCCGGAAGCTATGGTAAAGATACTCCGCCCCAAACTTGATGCGGTGTGCGGGAGTGGGATTGTAGTCGAAATCTATCTTGTAGCTCCAGTCCTGAATGCCCGAACTATAGTCGGCAGAATATTTGTTTCCAAAGTTTGTATTGTTGGCGAAGCTGGAAGGAGGGTTGTAGGTATAAGTATCGGCATTGAACTTATACTTGTTGAAAGCAACTGTGGTGTTGCTGAACAGCTTGTTGTTGAATATAAAGTTCCAACGGGCGGAAACAATGGTATTTCCCCAATTCATCTTGCTCTCGTTCTCGTAGCCTGATTCTTCTATTATCATGTTGCCGAAGTGGTCTTTCCCGTTGTAAGCGCTGAGGAAGAGTCGGCTCCGGTCGGAGAACTTATGATTGATTTTCGCATTCATATCATAGAAATAGTAGCTCGATTTAGTATCTTTAGGCATGAAAGGCTTAACCAATAAGTCCAGATACGAGCGTCGTGCAGAGAAGTTGAACGATGTTTTGCCCTTGATGATGGGACCCTCCAAGTTGATTTTACTGGTCAGCAGTCCGATGCTCAGCATCCCGTGAAACTTCTGCATATCTCCGTCGTTGGTGCGGACGTCGATTACCGACGAGAGTCGTCCGCTGAAACGGGCGGGGAACGAACTCTTGAAGAAAGTGACCTTCTTCACCGCTTCGGGAGCAAAGACAGAGAAGAAGCCGAACAGATGGTCGACGTTGTATACGGGAATACCGTCGAGGAGAATCAGATTCTGGTCGGGACTGCCGCCACGGACGTACAATCCGGCAGAACCGTCTACTCCTGCCTGTACGCCGGGCATCAATTGGATGGTCTTCATCACGTCCGCTTCCCCAAGCACACTGGGTGTGCTTTTTATCTGAGTGATGGGGATTTCAATGGCACCCATCTGTGTGGCAAGGTTCCCGGCTTCCGATTTGTTGGAAACAACGAGCACCTCTTGCAGTTGGTTGTCGTCCTTCATCCTGATATTCAATGCCGTATCCTTCTGAAGGACGAATGAGTGCTTGCTTGTACCGTAGCCCAGATAGGAGAAACGCAATTCGGTTTCTCCTTCGGGCAACGTGATACTGTAAAAACCGTAAGGATTGGTAGTCGTGCCTTGTTGTTGATGACTCTCGACGATATTGACCCCAATCAATGTTTCGGAAGACGTTCCGTCGGTGACGTATCCGCTGACCGTAAACTTGCGGCTTATGGTCTTTTTCTCTTTTTTCTTTTGCAGAAGGATGTATCGGCCCGAAAACTGATAGTTCACTTGCTCATCCTTGAACACGAACTCGAGTATCTCCTTCAAGGTCTTATCCTTTGCTTTCAGATTGATTTTATGTTTTACTGAGATTTCTTCTCCATAGATAAAAGAGAATCCCGTGGAGTTCTCAATCCTTTTAACAAATTCCTTCAGCGTAGCATTTTGTAATGTCAGCGAGAGTCGGGCGTTTGCATTTTGTGCATAGGCCTGTGTGGCGATGAGGAGCACCACGCCTATCAGAACAAACGCTCTGACAGGCTGGTGATCTTGGGATGATATATTCATTATAAGTCTGGTTTAGCGGTAATAGTAATTTGATTATTGTCATGCGAATAGTTGAAATAACCCGCATCTTGCAGTACGGACAAGATTGTTTCCAGGTCCTCCCCGTTGGGGAATCGTGCTGAAATCCGGTAGTTTTGCAGAGCAGAGTCGGTGATTTGGATAGTCGTCCCGAATGAGTTGGAAAGCTTTCGGGCGATATCACTGAGTGGGACATCATCGAATATAAATTCGCCATGCCGCCAGGATATCTCATCTGTTGCATCCACCAGTAGTTTGCGGGTAAGCTTTCTCTCCACCTTATTATATATAGCAATTTCGTTCGGTTTCAGAATCATGTGTTCGGAGTTGCTTTTGTTGCTGACGGCTACCGACCCTGTCAGGAGCGTTGTCCTGACATCGTGACTGTCACGATAGGCATCTACGTTGAAATGCGTGCCCAGCACCCTGACGTCAACAGCATCCGTTTGTACGATAAACGGGTGCTTTTTGTCTTTGCTTACTTCAAAATAGGCTTCTCCGTTCAGTTCCACTTCCCGATTGTCCGTTTTGAATCGTTCCGGATACGTGAGTGTGGAATAATGATTCAGGGTGACAGACGTGCCGTCGGGAAGGCTGACGGTACGTGTCTCCGCCAAAGTGGAAACGGTCTGCATGGCGACGGGTTGCATATAAAGATAGGCCGTCCATACCGACAAACAGAGCAAAGCCACCGCCGCTGCAGCAGACGTGCGTACGAGGACTAAGCGTCGGGAGTGCGCCTTCAGCATCCTTTCCAGTTGCGGGTAACTGGCTGCTGCTGAAAAACGTCCGCGTGGCGAGCGGGTAGAAGCGATAAGCTTGTTCAGTGTCTTTTCTAATTCTGTTTCGGTATATTTCATAACTTTCTTTGGTGGATGAGGTTTAAATCTTTTAGTTTTTATTCATCTGAATCGTCAGTTTGCTGACCAATCCTTCCTTCCATTGGGGGATGCAGGTCAGGGTGGCGTTGTGCTGCTTCATTGGCATCTGTTTGGGGAATATCTTGACCACGGTAGTTGCCGACTTCTTGCCCGCCTTGATAATGACTTTACTTTCTGTCAGTTTCACGAGTGGTACTTGTCCCGGCGATAGGGTGGGGGGTGTAAGTGCTACCGTCCGGTCTTCTTTAGATTTCTTCACGGCAATGATTTTAATTTGAATTTCTTTTTCTGCTTCGTTCTTGTCACAGTTCACCTTCGTGATAGAATGCTCGAATCCTACATACTCTTTCGGATAATTATCGTCATCGCTGCTACACGAAGACAAACAGAGCAATGCTGTGAAAAGGGCAAATAGCCCGATGTTTACGTGATTAAACTTTTTCATCGTTTCTGTCTTTTTTAGTGAATAATAGGTTTATTTGCTGATAAAGACCGGAGGGTGACAGAAACTCCTTACGCTCTTTTGGCTAATAAACGTTAATCTATTTCGGCACGGCTAATCATCTCCTTCAAGCGAGCAGTCGCTTTCTGAAGTTGTGCATCTACTGTGTTGGTGCTGATGCCTAATTCTTCTGCTACTTGTGCGTAACTCTGTTTCTCTTCACGGATACGGATGAATACTTCCCTGCAACGTTCCGGAAGTCGGTCGAGTGCTTTTACGTAAAGAGCGAACAGCTCTTCACTGATTAATGCTTCTTCCGGCGAAGAACTCTGTTCCTGCGGCTCCGGCAGAGAATCGGGATGAATAAGCGTATGTCTTGATTCTTTTTCCAGATAATTGAGCGAAGCATTTTTGACGAGAATGAAACAATAATCTTCAATGTTTCTCACATCGAGCAAATTGCTGCGTTGCTTCCATAGTTTCAGGAATACATCGAGAACGATTTCCTGCGACCATTCTTCCTGTTTCACATAATAGTAGGCAATACGAAAGAGACGGTCGTAAGTCATGTTGTAAAAGTCCCGGAAAGCAGTCTGCGAATCCAGTTCTTTCATTTGCCGCAATAACTTTCTTACTTCTGATTCGGTCATCGGCTTTTAGTTTGTTTGGTTAGTCTACCCAAAGTAAATCACTCATTATGCTGTCGGAAACGAAAATCCCTTCGCGCGTCAGGCACAGAGCACCGTTGCGTTCTTCCAGTTTTCCGCTTTGCAGGTAAGGTGCTGCCATGTTCAGGCAATATTCCCATCGCTCCTTGCCGAATGTTTTTTTCAGTTGTTCCAGAGGAGTCCCCCAAGCGGTGCGCATGGTGGTGATGATAAATTCATTGTAGCGGGTGGTCGGGTCGAGATGTTCTATCTCGAAGGCGCGGCGGTTTTCTTCTATACCTATTATATATAGGTCGATGGAGGAGACGTTCCATTCCCGTGTTGTTCCGTCGAAGGAGTGTGCTGAGGCTCCGCAGCCCAAATAGGGGATTCCTTTCCAATAGGAGGTGTTGTGTCGCGAGTGCTTTCCGGGGCGACAGAAGTTGGATATTTCATACTGTTCGAATCCGGCTTTTTGCAGTTGTTCTATTAGTAACGTGAAAAACTCCAGGCTGGACTCCTCGTCTACTTCGCACACTTGGTGCTGCTTCAACATACTATATATAGGTGTGTCTTCTTCGTAAATCAGGTGATAGGCGGAGATGTGCTCTACCTGTAGGTCGATGGCTTGTCGGAGGTCGTTCTCCCATCGCTCCTTCGTTTCACCCGGAAGTCCATATATAAGGTCGATGCTGATGTTGTCAAATCCGGCTTGCCGGCATCTGCTTACGGCTTCGATGGCGGTGCGGGCGTTGTGACGTCGTTTCAGCAATGTGAGTGTGGCATCGTCGAAAGTCTGTATACCCATGCTGATGCGGTTGAAGGGGAGGGTAGACAGCATTTGCATGTATGGGACCGATAAGTCGTCGGGGTTGGCTTCTAAGGTAATTTCGTAACAGTGTTCCATCCCGTAACACGCTTGCAGAGTGCCGAATATTTGTTTGAAATCCTCTTCCTCCAGTTGCGAGGGGGTGCCGCCGCCGAAGTAAACGGTTTCAATGCGTTCTCCTTTCAAATACGCTTTCCGCATCTCCAACTCCTGGCAGAGAGCCTGTATGTAGCGCGCTTTCAGTTCGCTTCGTGTGGTCGAATAAAAATCACAATAGATGCAACGGGTCTTGCAGAAAGGGATGTGGAGATAAATACCTGCCATAATGATGTCGGTTTGGGATTTTGCGGGTGTAAAAGTAAGATTATTATCCGATATATCAAAAGACTGTTTGTCGAATAACTTTGTTTTTATACGGTTATGAGTGAAATGAATGTAGGCAAACAATGTGTTTCATTACATTGTAACACATTGTTCCAAGCAGTTGAACACATTGTTTCAAGCCTATGAACACTTTGTTTCAAGCAATTGAAACAGAATGAAACTACTGCTATCCGGCAAATTAACCGGCAAGTAATCACCGGACAATGAAGGTGTGTCAAAATGCGCACCTTCTTTTTTTAAACACAAAGCCCCAACTTTCACAAGCTGGGGCTTTGTTATTACCTAAAGATTTTGTATCTTTATTCCTCAAAGAATTGACGAGGATATTGCAGAAAATGATCCAGTTCGGATGGTTCTCTGGTTGAGAATCTGCACCTTGAAAGTTTCAGAAAGTTGTATAAGGAATGCGGCCGCAGCCCTTACCATCCCAGGATGATGCTCAAGGTCATTCTATATGGCTATATGAACAACGTTTATTCCTGCCGGAAAATTGCAAAGCTCCTTCACCGTGACATCTATTATATCTGGCTTGCCGGATATGAGAAACCGGATTTCATTACCATCAACCGTTTCCGCAACCGGGTGAAGAAGGAAAATTATTGATTGGTTTCCGGCAGGTCGGTCAGACGGTCTGCTGGTTGTTAATACTTGGGTTCTCAGGTATTAATACTTGAGTCCTTAGGTATTAATACTTGACGCGTCAGGTATTAATACTTGGGAACTCAGTTGTTAATATTTAAGACCTTCATCGTTAATGGCTGATTTCCAGATTGTTGTTACCTGTGAAATCAGTCATTAATTTTCTTTTTCGCCATTTGCGTGCCATTCGTCTTTTTCTCGCTATTCTTCTCCTTTTTGTTAAAAACGGCATTAATCCGGGTATTTATTTTATGATATTTTGTGCGTTAACATTCTTTTTTATATCTTTGTGCACACAATTAGAATTTATATTAAAAAAATAATAAAAATGAAAAGCAAAAAGGAAGGTTTGTTGCTTTTGGGCGATGACTTTCTCTCTTTAATTGAGATAATTCTTTTGTTAAACTAAAAAAAAATTCTATGAAACGAAGCAAGTTTATTTCGCACATGCTGTTTCAATGCATGTTTGTGCTGTTTGCTTGTGTATCTGTGAATGTCTGGGGACAATCGTTGGCAATCACGGGTACAGTAACGGATGAAAAAGGCGAACCGATTATTGGTGCCAGTGTGCTTGTAGTAGGTACTACAAACGGTTCTATTACCGACTTCGACGGTAATTTCTCTCTGAAGGATGTTGCTTCCAATGCCAAGCTCTCCATCTCCTACATTGGAATGAAAACGCAAATCATCGATGTACAAGGGAAACGTTCGTTCAAGGTTGTCTTGAAAGAAGATTCCGAAGTGTTGGAAGAAGTGGTGGTTGTAGGTTACGGTACACAGAAAAAGGTGAACCTGACGGGAGCGGTCACCATGGCAAACGGTGATGTACTCGAAGACCGCCCGATTGCCAATGTGACGCAGGGATTGCAGGGAGCCATTCCTAACCTGAACATTACGTTCGATGGCGGTAGCCCGAACGCAACGGCTACTATCAACGTGCGTGGTACCACCTCACTGAACGGCGGTTCGGCACTCATCTTGGTAGACGGTGTAGAGACCAGCGACATCTCTCTGCTCAATCCGCAAGACATCGAAAGCATCTCCGTATTGAAAGATGCCTCGTCGGCTGCCGTCTACGGAGCACGTGCCGCATTCGGTGTGGTATTGATTACCACCAAGAAAGGAACCAAAGGCCAGAAGATGCGTGTCAACTACAACAACAACTTCTCTTGGTCTACTCCGTCGCGTCTGCCCGAAGGCATCAACTCCAGCAAATGGATTCACGCCGTGAACGATTGTGCCACCAACTCAAACGGTAGTGGCTTCTCTCAGGAACTGGTAGATGCCATCGACCGCTACAATAGCGACCCGAGCAAATATCCCTACGCATTTGTCGACGAAACAGGCCAATGCACCGCCAAGGGACAATGGGCCTATGCTGCCAATACCGACTGGTTCGGCGAATTCTACAAGAACGCCGCATTCATGCAGCAACACAATGCCAGCATCAGCGGCGGAACGGAGACCAACAGCTACTACGGTTCTATCGGCTACAAAGGACAGGACGGTCTGTTCGCTTTCGGCAACGATACCTACAAGCGTATCAACATGACGTTCAACTTCACTACACAGGTGACCGACTGGCTGGAACTGTCGTTCCGCACGAAGTACAACCGTAACGAATCGGATGTGCCTTTCACACAGGACTACATGGGTAGCTCTCCTTACCACGAAATTTATCGCGCATTCCCATTCATTCCCATCTACTTGCCTAACGGAGAATTTGCTGCCGTTGAAGGTGCCAACTTCAACTACAACATCGCAGGTATCATGGCACAAGCCGGACGCGATATCACCAAGTCGGACGACTTCTGGTATACGGGAGCATTCACATTGACTCCTCTCAAAGGCTTATCCATCAAGGGTGACTACACCGGCAACAAGTACTTCAGGCAACGGAAACAACACCACAAGGAGTTGTTCCAATCAAACCCTGATGGCACTATCTTGTCAAAGAGTCAAAGCAGCCTCAACAACAACAAGTACAACGATACCTATCAGGCATTGAACCTTTGGGCTGAATACAAGACCAACATCAAAGACCACGGCCTGGGTATTATGGCCGGTTACAACCAGGAAAGCAAGAACATCACTGCGCTGACTACTACCGTAAGCGGCTTGTACGACAACAACACACCTGTCAGCGACCTTGCCACCACCACTTCTCCGCTGGGCGAAGAAGCCACGGTATGGGCCGTTCAGGGTGTCTTCTTCCGTCTCAATTACGACTATAAGAGCCGCTATCTGGTAGAGGTAAACGGCCGTTACGACGGTTCGTCCAAATATAAGAGTGGTTCACGCTGGGGATTCTTCCCGTCCGTATCACTCGGATGGCGTCTGTCCGAAGAAAAGTTCTTCGAGCCCGCCCGTAAGTTGTTCGACAACGTGAAGGTACGTGCCTCTTTAGGTACACTCGGCAATCAGGTGACCAACGGTAACTTCGACTACTTAGGCTATCTGTCGAGCGAATCGCTCGCCTACAGTATGGGAGGCAAAAAACTTACCGGACTGACACCGCCTACATTGGCAAGCACCAACATCACTTGGGAAAAAGTGACCACTTCCAACTTCGGTATCGACTTGGGATTGCTCAACAACCGACTGAACGCATCGTTCGACTACTACATGCGCTACACCAACGACATGGTGGTATCGAAGACGTATCCGGCAGTGCTCGGAAGCACCGGCGGTAAAGAAAACCTTGCCAATATGCGTACCAACGGATGGGAACTCTCTATCGGCTGGAGCGACAAGATAGACAATGTGGCAGGAAGCCCACTCAGCTACTCGATAGGATTCGGACTGGCCGACAGCTACTCCACCATCACCAAGTACGACAATCCCGAAGGAGCGCTTAACGACTACTATGAAGGAAAACGTATCGGTGAAATCTGGGGGTACGTGACCGACGGCTTCATCGAAACCAAAGAAGAGGCGGAACGTATGCGTACCATCCAAGGCCAGATTTCATCAGGCGAATGGCTGATAGGTGATATCCGCTACAAAGACCTTGATGGTAAGGAAGGCATCACTCCGGCACGTACCATCGACAATACAGGCGACCAGAAGGTGATTGGTAACACCACTCCCCGCTTCTCTTACAACATCACCGCCAGTGCATCTTGGAAGAACTTCGACGTCCGCGTCTTCTTCGAAGGTATCGGCAAGCGCGACTTGTGGGTAGACAGCCCCGTGTTCTGGGGATTCTCGGGCAACGTATGGCAAGCAGCTGTCAACGATTACCACGTAGACAACTCTTGGAGTCCCACCAACACGAACGCTTACTATCCTATCCCCACTTATGGCAATCGCAGTAAGCAGGTACAGACCAAATACTTGCAGAACGGTGCCTATATCCGTCTGAAAGATTTGACTATCAGCTACACATTGCCTAAGAAGTGGCTTTCACCCATCGGTGTCGAACAGCTGAAAGTATTTGCCAGCGGTCAGAACCTGTGGGTAGGAACCAAGTTGTTCAAGTACTTAGACCCCGATATCGTCAGCACACGCCGTTCTAACTCAGATGGCGGTATGGTGGGTAACCTCCTTTCGGATGGTAAAGCCTATCCGTTTAGCAAGACCTATTCAATTGGTGTCAATTTAACGTTCTAACATCTATCCGATTATGAAGAAACTAACTATTATAGCATTAGGGTTGTTGACATTCACCATGCAGGGATGCGACTTCCTTGACAGAGACGCCGAAGATATCATTGAAAGCGGTAAGTTCTTTGAGAATGCACAAGCAAATGCGCTTGAGCAATATTGCAACGATTTCTATCCCAAATTGTTCTACGGACATGGTGCGCCAAATGGCTATAACTCCATGTTGGAGACCGAATGGGATTGCGACAACATCTATCCTTGGAATAAAAACAACGTCAGCTTCGGACACCACGTTGCTCCGAACAATGCTTCGGGTTCGGACTGGTCGTGGAGCAACATCCGTGCCTGCAACGAGTTCTTGATGAACTACACCAAATCGCCTGTAGCCGATAACGTAAAACAACGTTATGCAGGTGAGATTCTGTTCTTCAAGTGCTTGGATTACTTTAATAAGGTGATAACCTACGGTGATGTGCCTTGGTATGAGACTGCCCTCACCACTTCCGATACAGAAGAATTGTACAAGGGACGCGACTCGCGTATGGTGGTGATGAAACACGTGCTCGATGACATCAACCAGGCCATCCAGTGGCTGCCTAAGAAGACGGTTGTCTATCGGGTAAGCAGGGATGCCGCGCTGGCTTTGAAAGCCCGCATGTGCTTGTTCGAAGGTACCTACCGCCGCTATCACGGCATTGAAGGCGACACCGAATTCCTGCAAGCTGCCTACGATGCTGCCGGCGAGCTGATGAAAGAAGAGTATGGCTATAGCCTGTACGAAGGTACTTCGAAGGCTACCGCCTATCACGAACTGTTTGTACAGGAAAACTACAACAACAATCCGGAAGTCATCTTGTCGAAGGAGTATGATCCTTCACTGAATAAAGGAAACAACGTATCCCGCCAAATCCGCAAGGGAGAGAACGACCAGCTGATGGGTATGAGCCGCGACTGCGCCAACGACTACCTGAAGATTGACGGTACGCCGTTCGACCCCACTTCGGCTACTACTGCAAGAGAGGAACTGGAGAACCGCGACCCGCGTCTGTTGCAGACCATTGCTACTCCGTATGATGGTCCTTATACCTACTATTTGGGAGGTGAACGTAGTGCCATCTCTATCCTCATTTCCGGAGCTACCCACTCCAGTACAGGTTATGCCATCGCTAAGTTCTATACCGACAATGACTATGTAGAAGCCCATGGCAAAGGAACTACCGACGCTATCCTGTTCCGCTTTGGTGAAATCTTGCTGATTCGCGCCGAAGCAGGTGCCGAACTGGGTAAAGACCCCGAGCTGGACAAGACCGTCAATGCGCTGCGTCGCCGTGTAGGCTTCAACGTGGCACTGACCTCTTCACTGGCCAACGACCCGTTGCTGGCTGCCAAACACCCCAACGTAAACGGAAACAATGCAAACCTGATTCGTGAGATTCGCCGCGAACGCCGTGTCGAACTGTTCGGTGAAGGTCTGCGTAGAGACGACTTGATGCGCTGGAAATGTGGTCAACGCCTGGTTGCACCGCGTGCAGGCATGCCGCTTTATACGGACGTTTATTCGGCAGCAGATATCGCAACGTTGAAAGACGAAGCCGGTGTGTTCGGCGACAATACATTGGACGTATATGGCAACCGTAACATTGCGCCCGCCGTATTCGATGAGGAAAAGCACTATCTCTTCTCATTGCCTCTCAACGAAATCGCGTTGAACCCGAACTTGAAGCCTAACAACCCGGGATGGGGTGAATAAGGCATAGAGTTATATAGGATATTTAATAAAAAAATGAAGAGGCTGTGTCAAAAATAGGCGCAGCCTCTTTTTATAACCTGTTGAAAAACATAAAACAAAGCCCTGACTTTCACAAGCCGGGGCTTTGTCATGTCAAAAAAGTTTTTGTAACTTAGTGACAAATAACAAATTAAATGTCCACAAAATTACATACAAAATCTTACAGTAACAACGACAGACTGTTTTTTCTGCTAAATCCGAACGAAGATATCGCGGAAAACGATCCTGTGCGCGTTGTTGATGCCGTAGTTGAGAGTCTTGATCTCAAGGAGTTCAAAAAGCTGTACCGCGAGCGTGGCCGCTGCCCCTACCATCCGAAGATGATGCTTAAAGTCATCCTGTACGCCTACATGAACAACATCTACTCATGCCGCAAGATTGAGCGGCAGGTTCAGCGCGACATCCATTATATATGGCTGGCGGCGCAGGAGCGTCCCGACTTCGTGACAATCAACCGTTTCCGCAACCGTGTAAAAAACGAGATAAACAATATCTTCACACAGGTGGTGTTGCTGTTGGCCGAGCGCGGCTTTATAACGCTCGATGTGGAGTATATCGACGGGACAAAGATAGAATCCAAAGCCAACAAGTACACCTTTGTATGGCGGAAGACCGTTGAGAAGAACCGTGCAAAACTACAGGAGAAAATACGTGTCCTTCTACAACAGATAGAAGATGTAATAGCACAGGACAAAGCAGCAGAAACCGAAGCAGTCGAGTTCACGCCCGAGACATTGACTTCGCTTATCGGAGAACTGAAAGACGCACTGGCATCCGAATCTGAGCCGACGGACAAAGAGCAGAAGAAAGTTCGCCGTGAGCAGAAGAAACAGATAAAGGAACTGGAGAAACACCGGGACAAACTCGAAGAATATGACAGCCGTCTGGAGCAGATCGGCGAGCGCAACTCCATGTCGAAGACCGATCCCGACGCCACGTTCATGCGCATGAAAGAAGATGCGATGAACAACGGCCAGACCAAGCCCGGATACAACCTGCAGCTTTCCGCTGAAAACCAGTTTATCACCGACTTCGCCCTGTTCCCCAATCCCACCGACACTCTGACACTGATACCGTTTTTCAACTCCTTCCTTGACCGTTACGGACATCTGCCATCGGTGGCGGTGGCCGACTCCGGCTATGGCTCCGAAGAGAACTACCGCTTCATGGACGAGGCCGGCATGGAGGCCTACGTCAAGTACAACCGATTCCACCTCGAACAACGTCCGCGTTACAGACCCAATCCGTTCCATCACGACAACTTCCACTACAATGCTGCAGAAGATTATTACGTCTGCCCGATGGGGCAGCATATGACACGCATTGGCACATCCCACTCAAAGACAGCCAGTGGCTACCGCAGTGAAAACGCACGATACCGCGCTCAGAACTGCAAAGGCTGTCCCCTGCGATGTATGTGCTACAAGGCCAAAGGCGACCGACGTATAATAGAGGTTAACCACCGACTCAACGAATACAAACATAAAGCCCGCGAGCTACTCACTTCGGAGGAAGGCATCCGACATCGCGGACGACGATGTATCGAGCCCGAGGCAGTCTTCGGACAGATGAAGTTCAACATGGCATACCGCCGCTTCCGCCACTTGGGCAAAGACAAGGTCACGATGGACTTTGCCTTCTTCGCCATTGCCTTCAACATCAAGAAAATGTGCTCAAAGATAGCGAAACAGACCAAAAACGGGGGAAATACGCCCCATTTTGGCCTGTTAATGCTTATATCTCGAATTTTGCATCTTGAGAATCGGATATTTTGGAAAAATCCTCAAAAATCGGTCGCCTAAAAAATACCGAAACCTCAGAGCTCTAAAAATGAGAAGCTGCGCCGTAAACCTTAATTACGACACAGCCTCGTCACCCTATTTTACACTCTGCAATTTATTATATAACAGATGGTTAAGGGATAAAAATGCAAGGTGCAAGATGTCTTTGCTATTTTCAACTTTATAAGAAGAGATATGTCTTGAAACAAAGGTTCACGATAAAGGGGTGTTACATAACATTGTTTAGTAACACTGCCATAAGTGTTGCCTTTCCCAAAATTAATCCCTAATTTGCGGACCACTAAATAAATGGTATGTGAGAAACATACTGAGTAATTACTAAAATCTTATATATTATGAAAGTATATCAGACAAATGAAATCAAGAACATAGCCTTGTTAGGTAGTTCTGGCGCTGGGAAAACCACTCTCGTGGAAGCGATGCTTTTCGAGAGTGGGGTTATAAAACGTCGCGGAACTGTTGCCGCCAAAAATACCGTGAGCGATTATTTCCCTGTTGAACAAGAGTATGGTTACTCCGTTTTCTCCACCGTTCTCCATGTAGAATGGAATAATAAAAAACTTAATATTATTGACTGTCCGGGTTCGGACGACTTCGTAGGCAGTACAGTGACTGCACTAAATGTGACCGACACAGCAATCATCCTTCTCAACGGCCAATATGGCGTCGAAGTCGGCACGCAAAATCATTTCCGATATACAGAAAAGTTGAAAAAACCCGTTATTTTTCTGGTCAACCAGCTTGATAATGAAAAATGCGACTATGATAATATCCTCGAACAACTGAAAGAAGCATACGGTTCTAAAGTGGTTCCTATCCAATATCCCATCAGTACGGGTTCCGGCTTTAACGCTTTGATTGACGTATTGTTGATGAAGAAGTATTCGTGGAAACCCGAAGGCGGTGCCCCGACGATTGAAGATATTCCGGCAGAAGAAATGGATAAGGCGATGGAAATGCATAAGGCATTGGTAGAAGCTGCAGCCGAAAATGACGAAGGTCTAATGGAGAAATTCTTCGAGCAGGAATCTCTTTCGGAAGACGAAATGCGCGAAGGTATCCGCAAGGGGCTGATTGCCAGAGGTATGTTCCCGGTATTCTGCGTTTGCGGAGGCAAGGACATGGGTGTTCGCCGATTGATGGAATTTTTGGGCAATGTCGTTCCTTTTGTTTCAGAAATGCCGAAGGTCGAGAATACGGAAGGCAAAGAAGTGGCTCCTGATTCGAACGGTCCCGAATCTCTTTATTTCTTCAAGACAAGTGTGGAACCGCATATCGGTGAAGTTTCCTATTTTAAGGTAATGAGCGGTAAAGTCCATGAAGGCGATGATTTGCTGAACGCTGACCGTGGTTCGAAAGAACGTATCGCGCAAATCTATGTGGTGGCCGGTGGCAACCGTGTGAAAGTGGAAGAATTGCAGGCCGGTGATATTGGAGCTGCCGTGAAACTGAAAGACGTGAAAACCGGTAATACGCTGAATGGTAAGGATTGCGACTATAAATTCAATTTTATCAAATTTCCGAATTCTAAATATACCCGTGCCATCAAGCCCGTCAATGAATCGGATGTGGAAAAGATGATGAGTATCCTGAATCGCATGCGCGAGGAAGACCCGACATGGGTAATCGAACAATCAAAAGAACTGAAACAGACGTTGGTGCACGGTCAGGGAGAATTCCATCTTCGTACTTTGAAATGGCGTTTGGAAAACAACGAAAAGCTTCAGGTAAAATATGAAGAACCGAAAATTCCATATCGTGAAACAATTACCAAAGCTGCCCGTGCGGACTATCGTCATAAGAAACAATCCGGTGGGGCCGGTCAGTTTGGGGAAGTTCACCTGATCGTAGAACCTTATAAAGAAGGTATGCCCATACCTGAAACTTATAAATTCAATGGACAGGAATTTAAGATTACCGTGAGAGGTACTGAAGAGATACCGTTGGAATGGGGTGGCAAGCTGGTGTTTGTCAACAGTATTGTCGGTGGTTCTATCGACGCCCGCTTCCTGCCTGCTATTATGAAAGGTATTATGTCTCGTATGGAGCAGGGACCGTTGACCGGTTCGTATGCCCGTGATGTGCGTGTCATTGTTTACGATGGCAAGATGCACCCGGTAGATTCGAATGAAATCTCCTTTATGCTTGCCGGACGCAATGCCTTTAGCGAAGCGTTCAAGAATGCAGGGCCGAAGATTCTGGAACCGATTTATGATGTGGAAGTGTTTGTGCCGTCTGACAGGATGGGAGATGTAATGGGTGACCTTCAGGGACGTCGAGCCATGATTATGGGTATGAGTAGCGAGAAGGGCTTTGAGAAACTGGTTGCTAAAGTACCTTTGAAGGAAATGTCCTCTTACTCAACGGCACTTAGTTCGTTGACGGGCGGACGTGCTTCGTTCATCATGAAATTCTCTAGTTATGAGCTTGTTCCGACGGATGTTCAAGATAAATTAATTAAAGATTTCGAGGCTAAACAAACCGAAGAATAATTCATAATCCTCTTAATAGTGTTAAAATCGCCTTCTTTTTTAAGTAAAAGAGGGCGGTTTTTGTTTAACTATGATTAATAAAGATGGAAAAACGCAAGGAGAAGATTTAATTTTTTATTAAATTTGCAAACCAAAGGAGGGTTTATATTGTTGTAGTAATCAGAATACGACCTTAATATCTCCTTTCGGTTAATTTCCGGGAAGTTCCGGTTAAATCAAGTTAATGGATTAGGAGTGTTAATTAGGGAGTGTTAATTTTGTTGCTATGAAGAAGTCAACAATTTGGATATTAGGTATTGTAATGGGGCTTTCCTTCCTTAGCTTGCTGTATTTGCAGGTAAGTTATATAGAGGAAATGATGAAAACCCGGAAGGAACAGTTTGATTCGGCTGTACGCAATAGCTTGGATCAGGTTTCAAAGGATGTGGAATATGCGGAAACGCAACGTTGGTTGATTGAAGATGTTTCTGAAGCTGAGAGAAAAGCTCTGATTGAGAACAATGCTTCATTGCAGCAGAATGACTTGGTTCAGCAGACGCAACGGTTTACGATGAAGTCGAAAGATGGAAAGGTATATACAGATTTTGAGTTGAAGGTGATGACAACCAAACCATCCGAACTTCCGAAGGCTATGATTTCTCCTTACAGGGGGACAAAAACGATTCCGGAAACCTCGCGTTCACTGATAGAGGCTATCAAAAACCGATATATGTATCAACGCGAATTGCTGAATGAAGTGGTTTGGCAGATGATTTATCGGGCAAGTGACAAGTCGATTGGAGATAGGGTACGTTTTGGGGACTTGAATGGTTATCTGAAATCGAACCTATATAATAATGGTATAGACTTACCTTTTCACTTTATGGTGATTGATAAGGACGGACGGGAAGTCTACCGTTGTGCGGATTATGACGGAAAGGGCAGTGACGAGTTTTATCAGCAGGCGTTGTTCAAGAACGACCCGCCTGCAAAGATGAGCGTATTGAAGGTGCATTTTCCGGGAAGAAGGGATTATCTTTTTGACTCGATCAGTTTCATGATTCCGTCGTTGATATTTACAATGGTATTGTTAGTGACATTCATCTTTACGATTTATATTGTATTCCGTCAGAAGAAGTTGACGGAAATGAAGAATGACTTTATCAACAATATGACGCATGAATTTAAAACGCCGATATCCACCATTTCATTGGCTGCGCAGATGCTGAAAGACCCCGCGGTGGGAAAATCCCCGCAGATGTTCCAGCATATATCGGGAGTGATTAATGATGAAACCAAGCGCTTGCGCTTCCAAGTGGAAAAGGTGCTCCAAATGTCAATGTTCGATCGTCAGAAGTCTACGTTGAAGATGAAGGAGATTGATGCGAATGAGCTGATAACAGGAGTTATCAATACCTTTACGTTGAAAGTAGAACGATATAATGGTAAGATAACATCGAACCTTGAAGCCATTGATCCTGTTATATTTGCAGATGAGATGCATATCACAAATGTAATCTTTAATCTGATGGACAATGCAGTGAAATATAAGAAGCCGGAAGAGGATTTGGAGTTGAAAGTGAGAACATGGAATGAGTCGGGTAAACTGATGATTTCGATACAAGATAACGGTATCGGTATCAAGAAGGAAAACCTGAAAAAGATATTTGAAAAGTTCTATCGTGTGCATACGGGTAATCTGCACGATGTGAAGGGCTTTGGACTGGGGCTGGCTTATGTGAAGAAAATTATTACCGATCATAAGGGAACCATTAGAGCAGAAAGCGACCTGAACGTAGGAACTAAATTTATTATTGCATTACCTTTATTAAAAAATAATTGATATGGACGAGAAACTGCGTATTTTATTATGCGAGGATGACGAAAATCTTGGCATGCTTTTAAGAGAATATTTACAGGCAAAAGGTTATTCTGCTGAGTTATATCCTGATGGAGAAGCCGGTTATAAGGCTTTCTTGAAGAATAAATATGACTTGTGCGTGTTTGACGTAATGATGCCTAAGAAAGACGGCTTCACGCTGGCACAGGATGTCCGTGCGGCGAATGCTGAGATTCCTATTATCTTCTTGACGGCTAAAACGCTAAAAGAGGATATCTTGGAAGGCTTTAAAATCGGTGCGGATGATTATATCACCAAACCGTTTAGTATGGAAGAATTGACATTCAGAATTGAAGCAATCTTGAGACGTGTTCGCGGAAAGAAGAACAAAGAAAGTAATATCTATAAGATCGGTAAGTTTACCTTCGATACTCAGAAACAAATTTTGGCTTCGGAAGGCAAACAGACTAAGTTGACTACCAAAGAATCTGAATTACTCGGATTGCTTTGTGCTCACGCCAATGAAATACTGCAACGTGACTTTGCATTGAAGACTATCTGGATTGATGATAACTATTTCAATGCCCGCAGTATGGATGTGTATATCACGAAACTGCGTAAGCATCTGAAAGAGGACGACTCTATCGAAATTATCAACATCCATGGAAAGGGCTATAAGTTGATTACGCCAGAAGTTGAATCTTAATGCGATTACATTCGATAACCACAAATAAAAAATCCCGGGAACATTCGTTTCCGGGATTTTTTATTGATTTCTACGAAATTAATCAGCGATCTTCTTATTGATAATGATATAAGAAATGAGTCCCAGTACTACCAGTACTACCGAGGTACCCAGAATAGCGTTATTGTTTACATTGCCTGTAAAGGAACAACCCAGCAGGGTAACTACTCCGACCAAGATTAAGATCAATCCCAAGTTCTTTAATAAACCTTTCATGTGTGTGTATTTTAATAGATTATTATATTCCAGTCACAAATTAAAGCATAATTCTTTAACGGGCGAAATTATTTAAATAAAAAATCCATTATAAAGATAGGATTTAGTGGATTTTATGATTTAAAGGGTTGTTTCTCTGCTTAATCCCTCGTGTTGAAGAATACCTTTTTCAATACTTCTTGTCCGATGCTCAATTCTTCGAGGGTAATGCCGTGAAGTGCTTCCTTCAAAGTCTGTCCGGCAATGATACGCGCTTTTTCTTCCAGCTCTTTTCCATCTTTGGTGAGATGGATCAGATTGGTACGGCGATCTTTCTTATCGGAGATGCGTACTACAAGATGCTGCCGTTCCATATTGTCAATCAAACGGGTCATGCTGGGCTTGTCCTTGAAAGTTGCATTACACAACTCTTGTTGTGTAACACCGTCTTTTTCCCATAGGAAAATGAGTACGGTCCATTGTTCTGGGCTGATTTCCAGACCGTTCTGACGGAAGTTGCGGTACAGTTTACGGTTGATTGCCGCAGAAACCTTGCCATTTAATATGGCAAAAATAAGCCGGATGTCGAAGTTAAATTGCTCTATCATGAAATTATTGTTTAAACAACTTTGCAAAGTTAAACCACTTCGCTGATAATTCCTACATTAGGATATAAAAAAAGATTAAATATTTGTAGTTCAAAATAAATTGCCTAACTTTGCACCCGCATTTAAAAATCAAAGATTTATTTATTTAATTAAACGAAGTATGAATCAATACGAAACCGTTTTCATTTTAACTCCCGTTTTGTCTGATGTTCAGATGAAGGAAGCGGTAGAAAAATTCAAAGGCATCCTTACTGCTGAAGGTGCTGAGATTGTAAATGAAGAGAACTGGGGACTGAAAAAACTGGCTTATCCTATCCAGAAGAAGTCAACAGGTTTCTATCAGCTGATTGAGTTCAATGCAGAACCGACTGTAATTGAGAAGTTAGAGCTTAACTTCCGTCGTGATGAGCGCGTTATCCGTTTCTTGACTTTCAAGCAAGACAAGTACGCTGCTGAATACGCTGCGAAGAGAAGAAGTGTTAAATCAACTAAAAAGGAGGATTAATCATGGCACAACAAGTTCAATCAGAAATCAGATATTTAACTCCGCCGTCAGTAGATGTTAAGAAGAAAAAATACTGCCGTTTCAAAAAGAGTGGTATTAAGTATATCGACTACAAAGATCCTGAATTCTTGAAGAAATTCTTGAATGAACAAGGAAAAATCCTTCCGCGTCGTATCACAGGTACTTCTTTGAAGTTCCAACGTCGTATCGCGCAGGCTGTGAAGAGAGCTCGTCACTTGGCATTGCTGCCTTATGTAACTGACATGATGAAATAAGAAGGAGGAAAAGTATGGAAATTATATTGAAAGAAGACATCGTAAACTTGGGTTATAAGAACGATATCGTAAACGTGAAATCCGGATACGGTCGTAATTATCTGATCCCGACTGGAAAAGCTATCATCGCTTCTCCTTCTGCAAAGAAAATGTTGGCTGAAGAACTGAAGCAGCGTGCTCACAAACTTGAGAAAATCAAGAAGGATGCTGAAGCTGTTGCTGCTAAGTTGGAAGGCGTTACTTTGACTATTGCAACTAAAGTTAGCTCAACCGGTACTATCTTTGGTTCTGTTGGTAATATTCAGATTGCTGAAGCATTGGCTAAATTGGGTCACGAAATCGACAGAAAGATCATCGTTGTAAAAGATGCTGTGAAAGAAGTTGGTAACTACAAAGCTATAGTTAAACTTCACAAAGAAATTTCGGTAGAAATTCCTTTCGAGGTAGTTGCTGAATAAGAGCAAATTTACTTCAATATATGAAAAGCGATTTGTTCTAATGAATAAATCGCTTTTTTGTTTTCCTTGTTAATATTATGAAACTCAAATGTTGTTTTCTGAAGAAGAGGTTTTGGTTTCTGCTGATTATTTTAGGGATTGGCGGTACTCTCTATGCAAATAATGAATTGAAACTACTGACCGACTCTTTGCGTAGGGTGATAGATGAAAAACATATTTTTGTTCAAAAAAAAGAGGATAGAATCGATAGGATAAAGTGTATGTTGAAAAGTCCCGGTTTGACGCTTGAAGGAAAATATAAAATCAACCTCCGTTTATACGACGAATATAAGAAGTTTCATATCGATTCCGCCATTCATTATGTAGAAGATAATATTGAAATCTCCCGTAAACTAAATAAATCTTATTTGACGACTCAGTCATCTTTACATTTGAGCCTTCTGTATTCAATGTGTGGTAGATTTAGAGAGGCGGAAATGATACTAAAAGGTATAGACTCTTCCTCACTACCTAAAGATTTGTTGATTGCTTACTATGAAACTTATTCAAGTTTTTGGGGACATTATTCTATTTCGGTTGCTAACAATATTTACGGACAACAGCAGGCGGCTTATCAGGATTCACTGATTGCTCTCATCGATCATACTTCTTTAGGTTATAAAATGTCTCGAGCATCTTGTTATATATGGAGAGATACCTTGAGGTCGAAAGAGATTTTTAAGGAACTATTGGAGATTGAAGAGGTGGGAACACCTAACTATGCTATGATTACTCATTCATACTCCAGGTTGTGCAGACATCAAAAAAAATATGATGAAGAAAAGAAATACTTGATATTATCAGCTATTGCCGATATACGGAATGCCACGAGAGAGAATGCTTCTTTACAAAATCTCGCATTGATACACTATGAAGAGAAGAAATTGGCAGATGCTTTTAAATTTACCCAGTCTGCTATTGATGATGTCATTTCTTCGGGAATTCATTTTAGGGCAATTGAAATTTATAAGTTCAATTCTATCATTAATACTGCTTATCAGACAGAGCAGTCTAGATCAAGATCAAATCTGACCACTTTTCTTATTTCTACGAGTATTATCCTATTTCTTTTAGTCTTACTCGTGATATGTATCTATATTCAGATGAAGAAGATATTGAAGATTAAGCGGGCATTGGTACAAAGTAATCAGGAACTTTTAAGACTGAATGATAAGCTGAACAATATTAATAATCAACTGAATGATACGAATAATCAGTTGTATGAGATTAGCAATGTGAAAGAGCATTATATTGCAGAATTCTTTGATGTGTGTTTTAGCTATATCAGTAAGATGGAGAAATATCAGAATGTACTATATAAGTATGCGATCAATAAATACTACGATGAATTAATTAAGAAATTGAAATCTTCTGCGCTTGTCGATGAAGAACTGACCGCTTTGTATGCCCGTTTTGATAAAGTATTTTTAGGGTTATATCCTACTTTTGTCGCAGATTTTAATGCTTTATTGAAAGATGGTGAGCAAATTGTTCTGAAATCGGACGCATTGTTGAATAGGGAACTTCGTATTTATGCCCTGTTACGATTGGGAATCACGGACAGTGGCAAGATTGCTAACTTTCTCCGGTGCTCTACAAGTACGGTTTATAACTATCGCACACGAATGAGAAATAAGGCGGCAGTCGACAGGGATGAATTTGAGAATGAAATTATGAAAATAAATTCAACCCAAGAGAAATGATTGTTGTTATAAAGAAAAAAAGATTCCAAATCATCTACATTTTTTAGATCTTCTTGAAAGGTTAAATGTCTATATAATAGATGTTTAACCTTATTTTTTATCTACATAAAGTTATCTAAACCGAATAAAACGTTGTTTATTTGGCTAGTTTTGCAGTATCGGTTTTCGGTTTATCTGCCGGATGGCGGGAATTGATAACCTATTGATTTTTTGTACTTAAATTTACTATGTTTTATGGACACGCAATCTTCAGTAGACACAAAAGTTAAGGTCGGTATTATCGGTTTCGGTAGAATGGGACGATTCTATTGGGAAGCGATGCGAAAAAGTAGGCGATGGGATATTGCTTATATTTGTGATACTAATCCGGAATCGCGTCAGTTGGCTAAGGCACTATCTCCGGAATCTCGTATAGTAGAAGACAATCAATGTATTTTTGAGGATGAGAGTGTGCAAGTTGTCGGACTTTTCACTTTGGCGGATTCACGAATGGGACAAATAGAAAAGGCTATTCGTTACGGAAAACATATTATTTCAGAAAAACCTGTCGCAGATACAATGGAGAATGAGTGGAAGGTTGTGGAGATGACGGAAAACTCAAATCTTATTTCTACCGTGAACTTATATTTGCGTAATTCCTGGTATCATAATCTGATGAAGGAATATATCCAAGAGGGAGAAATAGGAGAATTGGCTATTATTCGTATTTGCCATATGACTCCCGGACTGGTACCAGGCGAAGGTCATGAATATGAAGGTCCGGCTTTTCATGACTGTGGAATGCATTATGTAGACATAACCCGTTGGTATGCCGGTTGCGATTATCGGACATGGAATGCACAAGGGGTGAATATGTGGAACTATAAAGACCCTTGGTGGGTGCAATGTCACGGTACTTTTCAGAATGGCGTAGTCTTTGACATTACCCAAGGCTTTGTTTATGGACAACTATCGAAAGATCAGATACATAATTCATACGTAGATATAATCGGAACGAAAGGGGTGGTGCGCATGACACACGATTTTAATACTGCTGTTGTTGATTTGCACGGGGTGAATCAGACACTCCGAGTAGAAAAACCTTTTGGTGGGAAGAATATAGACATACTATGTGACTTGTTTGCGGATTCGGTAATAACAGGACAACGTAACCCCCGTTTGCCGTTAATGCGTGATTCAGCTATTGCGTCCGAATATGCATGGACGTTCTTGAAAGATACGCGTGCTCACGATCTGCCGGCTATCGGCAACTTGCGCACATTGGAACAAATCCGTGAACGGAGAAGAAATATGAAAAATGGATATGGATTGCTACATAGTAACCTTCCACAAATAACGAACCCTTAAAATAAATAATTATGTCAGACATTTCGAGGAGAGATTTTCTCAAAACGGGCGCTATGGCCTTGGCAGGCATTACTATCGCTCCGAGTTCTATTTTAGGAATGAGCCATGGGCATGTGGCTCCCAGTGATAAATTAAATCTTGCTGCTGTGGGTATTGGCGGCATAGGACATGCCAATATCAATAAAGTGAAGGGTACGGAAAACATTGTGGCTCTTTGCGATGTGGACTGGAAATATGCAAAAGGTGTGTTTGACGAATTCCCGAAAGCGAAGAAATATTGGGATTATCGTAAGATGTACGATGAAATGGATAAATCTATTGATGGGGTCATTATTGCTACTGCCGACCATACTCATGCTATTATCACTGCTGATGCGATGACAATGGGCAAGCACGTATTCTGTCAGAAACCGTTGACTCACTCTGTTTATGAGTCCCGTTTGTTGACTAAGTTGGCTGCTTCGACCGGTGTTGCCACTCAGATGGGTAATCAGGGAGCCTCCGACGAAGGTACGGATTTGGTTTGTGAATGGATATGGAACGGTGAAATAGGTGAAGTGACTAAGGTGGAATGTGCTACTGACCGTCCTATCTGGCCGCAAGGACTGAATGCTCCTGAAAAGGCCGACCGTATCCCTAGTACATTGAATTGGGATTTGTTTACCGGTCCGGCTAAGTTGAATCCGTATAATGAGATTTATCATCCTTGGAACTGGCGCGGATGGTGGGATTATGGAACAGGTGCGTTGGGTGACATGGCTTGTCACATCCTGCATCAACCGTTCAGAGCTTTGAAACTGGGTTATCCTACTAAGGTAGAAGGTTCTTCTACGTTGTTGCTGAGTGCTTGTGCTCCGCAGGCTCAACATGTGAAAATGATTTTCCCAGCCCGTGACAATATGCCGAAAGTGGCGATGCCGGAAGTTGAAATCCATTGGTATGACGGTGGTATGATGCCCGAACGGCCGAAGGGATTTCCGCAAGGTAAACAACTGATGCAGAGTGGCGGTGGCTTGACTATTTTCCACGGAACAAAAGATACTTTGATTTGCGGATGTTATGGACAGAATCCTTGGCTGCTTTCCGGTCGTAAGCCTAATGCTCCGAAAGTTTGCCGCCGTGTGCCTAATGCCATGAATGGTGGTCACGAAATGGACTGGGTACGTGCTTGTAAAGAAGACAAGTCAAGTCGTATCATGACTAAATCTGACTTTTCCGAAGCAGGACCAATGAATGAAATGGTAGTAATGGGAGTATTGGCTATCCGTCTGCAAGCTTTGAACAAGACTTTGGAATGGGACGGTGCTAATATGTGTTTTACCAACATCGGTGATAATGAAACTATCCGGACTTGTATAAAAGATGGCTTCAAGATTCATGACGGTCATCCTACTTTCGACAAGACTTGGACAGAGCCGGTGAATGCGAAACAATTCGCAGCCGAACTGGTGAAACACAACTATCGTGAAGGCTGGAGACTGCCTGATATGCCAAGATAAGAAGAATAACTTAATCAAATAACAGAATAATATCATGAAAAAAGTATTTTATCCTTTGGCTTGTTGCCTGGTTGCGGGAGTTTTCACTTCTTGTGGTGGTCAGAAAGCCGGAAATGCTCAAGGCGAGCAGACATCAGACAAGGTTGCATTGTCTTATTCAAAATCATTGAAAGCAGTGGAAGCAGACAGCTTGAATTTACTTGTTGATAAGGATGGTTACATTACTATCTTCGACGGTGAAACGTTTAACGGATGGCGTGGTTATGGTAAGGATCGTGTTCCTTCTAAGTGGACAATCGAAGATGGTTGCATCAAATTCAACGGAACCGGTGGCGGTGAAGCACAGGACGGTGACGGTGGCGACCTGATTTTTGCTCACAAGTTTAAAAACTTCGAACTGGAGATGGAGTGGAAAGTTTCTAAAGGTGGTAACTCCGGTATCTTCTATTTAGCTCAGGAAGTTACATCGAAAGATAAAGACGGTAATGATGTGCTTGAACCTATTTATATTTCCGCACCCGAATATCAGGTGTTGGACAATGCCAATCATCCGGATGCAAAATTGGGTAAGGATGGTAACCGTCAGTCAGCTTCTCTGTATGATATGATTCCGGCTGTTCCTCAAAACTCTAAACCGTTCGGTGAATGGAATAAAGCAAAGATTATGGTTTATAAAGGCACGGTGGTTCATGGACAAAACGATGAAAACGTGTTGGAATATCACTTGTGGACAAAACAGTGGACAGATATGTTGCAGGCAAGCAAGTTTAGCGAAGACAAATGGCCTTTGGCATTTGAATTGTTGAACAATTGCGGTGGCGAAAACCATGAAGGATTTATCGGATTGCAAGATCATGGTGATGACGTTTGGTTCCGCAATATCCGTGTGAAGATTTTAGATTGATTTCACTAACTAACCACAGCTTTCACGGGTAAATGAGGATTTGTTTACTTGTGGAAGCTGTATATTTTATAACTCCTGATATCTATTATATGAGAACCCGAATTTATTTGTGTGCTTTGGTTGTTCTTCTCACGATTCCGGTTGTGATAACTGCACAAACGAAGAAAAAAGCTAAAAAGGCAAAGAAAGAAGTAGCTATTCAGCTCTATTCTGTTAGAGATATATTGAATAAGGTGGACAATAAGGACGGTAAATGTGATCCGGCTTATACTGCTATTCTCGAGAAATTGGCAAAAATGGGTTATACCGGTGTTGAAGCAGCCAATTATAATAATGGTAAATTTTATGATAGAACTCCCCAGCAATTCAAGAACGATGTCGAGTCGACTGGAATGAAAGTCTTGTCTTCCCATTGTACACGTGGATTGTCTAAAGAAGAATTGGCTTCCGGCGACTATTCGAAGTCACTTGAATGGTGGGACCAGTGTATTGCAGACCATAAGGCAGCAGGTATGAAATATATTGTAGCTCCTTGGATGGATGTTCCTAAAACACTGAAGGATTTGGAAACTTACTGTACCTATTACAATGAAATAGGCAGACGTTGTAAGCAACAAGGTTTGCAGTTTGGTTATCATAATCATGCCCATGAATTTCAAAAAGTGGAAGGTAACGTGATGTATGACTATATGTTGGAACATACGAATCCCGAATACGTTTTTTTTCAGATGGATGTTTATTGGGTGGTTCGCGGACAAAACAGTCCGGTCGATTATTTTAATAAATATCCGGGCAGGTTCAAGATATTCCATATCAAAGACCACAGGGAAGTCGGTCAAAGCGGAATGGTAGGTTTCGATGCAATCTTTAATAATGCAAAGACGGCAGGTGTGAACTATCTTGTTGCTGAAATCGAGAAATATAGTATCCCGGTAGAAGAGAGTGTAGAAGTGAGTCTGGATTATTTATTGGATGCTCCTTTTGTGAAAAATTCCTATTCCAAATAATGCCTGTTTCCAATAGTATAAACAGCTAACAATAAGGCATAAAAAAAGTCTGTGCATGCTTTGTGCATGTCAGACTTTCAATTCTCTCAAGCTGTTGAATATTATTCAGCTACAGTTTCAGTTACTTCTACTGCTACGCTATCAGTTGCTGTAGTATCTGCTGCTGCCTGTTCTGCTTCAAGAGCTGCTGCTTCTACTGCTGCGATTGAATCAGCGATACGGATAGAGTCTGCAGTTGCTTTTGCTGCGTCAGCTGCTTTGTTACCACAAGATGCGAATGATACTGCTACGATAGCTACGGCCATCAAAACTAATTTTTTCATTTTCTTTGCTTTTTAAAAACGTAATACAATCAATTGCTTTATTAAAACGGTGCAAAGGTATGTACTTTTTCAATATGTTGTTCTCGAAAAGCCAACTATTTTTATATTTTTTTTGGTAACGGCCCTCTTTTTTGCTCTTCACCTATGTTTAAGAACATATTATTCGACAGCTATACTGTTATATAAGTATCTTTTGATACTTCTTTTTGGCGTTTTCTCGAATTCTGTAGGATAGAGTTGTATCTTGCTGATTTTCTCGTAAGCGGCTACGTTGGCATTCAGGTTCTTGAGGTTTTCGTCCATGATTGTTTTCAGGTTGTCGGGGGTGTTCAATCCGAGTGAATCCAGCGCTTCGTAATCGGCATAGACAAGTGCTATCAACTTCTTATTACGTTCGATGACGATACTTTCGAGGATAAACGGCAGGTTGTTGAGCTTCGTTTCCAATTCTTCCGGGAAGATATTCTGTCCGCTAGAACTTAAGATCATAGTCTTGAGTCGTCCCCGGATGAAAATATTTCCATTGCTGTCCATAGAGCCGAGATCACCTGTGCGTAACCAGCCGTCTTGCGTGAATACTTCCTGCGTTGCTTCCTGGTTCTTGTAGTAGCCAACCATCACATTTTCTCCCCGAACCTGGATTTCTCCGGTTTCTGCTTCCGGGTTTTCCTTGTAGATACGGGCTTCCATAATATCCAGAATCTTACCGGAAGAACCCAATACAAATTCATTCCATGGAGCATAGCTGATAAGCGGACCACATTCTGTCATTCCGTAACCGATGGTAAAAGGGAACTTGATTTTATAGAAAAACTCTTCCACTTCCTTATCCATAGCGGCACCGCCGATGATGATTTCTTTGAAACGTCCGCCCAATGCGTCGATGAGTCGTTTGCGTATCTGATTATAAATCTGGGTGTCGAGCAAGGGAATATTAAGCGCCCACTTCATTCCTTTCTTATTAATAAGAGGTTGGATGATATTCTTGTATATTTTCTCGATGACGAGTGGGACGGTGATAATCAGATTCGGTTTCACTTCCTCAAAAGCCTTCATAATGATTTTGGGAGAAGGCGTTTTCCCGAGCAAAGTGACATGTGTGCCGACGGCTGTTGCTGTCAGAAAGTCGAACGCACAACCGTAAGCATGCGCCAGCGGAAGGAAGGAAAGCACCTTGTCCCCCTTTTTGAGTAATTCGGTACGGATCCCGAAAGTGACGTTTCCGGCGAGATTATTGCCGGTTAGCATGACCCCCTTGCTGAAGCCGGTAGTGCCGGACGTATAGTTCAGGAGCATTACTTTGTCATTGGACAAAGTAGTGTATTGTACATCTTCGCGTGTAAAACCTTTCGGATAAGAAGAGTGCATTTCCTTATCGGTATTTTTCAGAAACTTTTGTATCGTTTCTCCGTCACGTTGATACAGGCAACGGAAGTCAGTCAGTGAAAATACGCCCCTTAATCCGAGCAGTTTCTCTTCTTCCAGATTTTCCCAAATGCTGTCGCTTGTAAACAGGAAAACAGATTCGGAATGATTGACGATATGATGTACATCGTTAGGGGTAAAGTCTTGAAGGATAGGTACAACAATTGCGCCATAGGTGATAGTTGCCATATAGGCAATACACCAATGTGCGTTATTTTTGCCGATAACGGATATTTTATCTCCTCTGCGAAGGCTACAATGTTTGAATAACAGATGTAAACGGGCGATTTCTTCAGCTACCTCCCCGTATGTATAGTGGGTATTTTCTCCGTAATCAGTGTAACAAGGTAAATCCCAGTTTTCACGAAAACTATTTTCGTATAGTTTAATGAAATTCTCTTTAATCATTGCACGTTTTTTAGTGAATTGTGCAAAAATAGGAATAAACTTTCGTATCCAAAAGGGTTTTACTAATAATAATGTGTAACTTTGCACTAAATATGTGTTATGACAGCTTATGATAGATACCACTGTATTTCAAAATAAGACAGCCGTTTATTATACATTAGGCTGCAAATTAAATTTTTCAGAGACTTCGACTATTGCTAAAATTCTGCGTGAGGCAGGTGTACGGACTGCGCGTAAAGGCGAAAAAGCGGATATCTGTGTGGTAAATACCTGCTCTGTGACGGAGATGGCGGATAAGAAATGCCGACAAGCTATCCATCGCTTGGTAAAGCAGCATCCCGGTGCTTTTGTGGTAGTGACCGGATGTTATGCGCAATTGAAGCCCGGTGATGTGGCAAAGATAGATGGAGTAGATGTAGTGTTGGGAGCGGAACAGAAGGGAGAGTTACTTCAATATCTGGGCGACCTCCAAAAGCATGAAAAAGGAGAGGCTATCACTACTGCGACTAAAGATATCCGTTCCTTTTCTCCTTCGTGTTCACGGGGCGACCGTACGCGCTATTTCCTGAAAGTACAGGATGGATGCGATTACTTCTGTTCCTATTGCACCATTCCTTTTGCGCGCGGGCGAAGTCGTAACGGGACTATTGCTTCCATGGTTGAGCAGGCGCGGCAGGCAGTTGCTGAAGGTGGAAAAGAAATCGTTCTGACCGGAGTGAATATCGGAGATTTTGGTAAAACAACAGGAGAGAGTTTCTTTGATCTGGTAAAGGCGCTGGATCAGGTAGATGGAATCGAACGTTATCGTATTTCTTCCATAGAACCCAATCTGTTGACTGATGAGACTATCGAGTTTGTGTCTCACTCCCGCAGTTTTATGCCTCATTTTCATATCCCTTTGCAATCCGGTTGCGATGAAGTTTTGCAGTTAATGCGTCGTCGTTACGACACTGCTCTTTTTGCTTCGAAAATAAAGAAGATAAAAGAGGTGATGCCGGATGCCTTTATCGGTGTGGATGTGATTGTGGGAACCCGTGGAGAAACGTCCGATTACTTTGAACAGGCTTATCAGTTTATTGACGGACTGGATGTGACGCAACTACATGTGTTTAGCTATTCCGAGCGTCCCGGAACGCAAGCGCTGAAAATAGACTATGTGGTTTCTCCTGAAGAAAAGCATCAGCGCAGCCAACGGCTGTTGGCGCTTTCGGATGAAAAGACGCAGGCTTTCTATGCCCGTCATATCGGGCAGGTTATGCCGGTGTTGATGGAGAAATCGAAAGCAGGCACTCCGATGCATGGATTTACGGAAAATTATATCCGTGTGGAAGTGGAAAGTGATAACTCGCTCGACAATCAGGTAGTCAATGTGTGTCTGGGCGATTTTAACGAAGATAAGACAGCATTAAAAGGTACAATTCTGATATAAGCATGAAATCAAAACTCATCTATTGGCTCGTATCTACCGGAATGTGGCTTTTTTCAGCCCTTCCGTTCCGAATATTGTATATTCTTTCGGATTTTAATTATCTGTTGATGTATCGTGTGGGGAAATATCGCCGGAAAGTAGTGCGAGAGAACCTTGCGAAATCATTCCCGGAAAAGACCGATGCGGAAAGGTTGCAGATAGAGCGCAAATTTTATCGCTACCTTTCAGATTATATGCTTGAAGATTTGAAACTGCTGCATATGTCTGCCGAAGATCTCTGCCAGAGGATGACTTATAAGAATACGAAACAGTATTTGGAACTGACGGAGAAGTGCGGTGGAATTATCGTGATGATTCCCCATTATGCCAATTATGAATGGCTGATCGGGATGGGGGCGATCATGAAACCGGGAGATGTCCCCGTACAGGTGTATAAACCTTTGAAGGATAAATATCTGGACGAACTGTTCAAGCGTATCCGTTCCCGTTTCGGCGGATACAATATCCCCAAGCATTCTACTGCCCGCGAAATTATAAAATTGAAGCATGAAGGCAAAAAAATGGTGGTCGGGCTGATTACTGACCAATGGCCTAGCGGTGACAGGTATTGGACTACTTTCCTGGGGCAGGAAACTGCTTTCCTGAATGGTGCGGAACGTATTGCGAAAATGATGAATTTTCCCGTTTTCTATTGTGAATTGACGAAGAATCGCAGAGGGTATTGCGAAGCCGAATTCAAACTGATGACGGATACTCCCAAAGAGACAGCCGAAGGGGAGATAACAGAAATGTTTGCGCAGTGTCTGGAACAAACCCTTCGCAGGGAACCTGCCTATTGGCTGTGGTCGCATAAGCGATGGAAATTTACTTCGGAAGAATGTAAACGGAATGAACGGGAAGAGCAGGATAAGAAGAAAGAGCAAAACAAGGAAAAAAAACAGAAATGAAAGTATCGGTTGTCATTCTGAATTGGAACGGATGTGATATGCTTCGCACTTTTCTTCCGTCCGTAGTACGCTATTCGAAAGGGGCGGGGATAGAAGTCTGTGTGGCGGACAACGGTTCTACGGATGATTCTGTGAATATGCTTCATCGGGAATTTCCCTCTGTCCGGACAATCCTGCTTGAACAGAATCATGGTTTTGCCGACGGATACAATGTGGCTTTGCAGCAGGTGGATGCTGAATATGTCGTTCTTCTGAACTCTGATGTGGAAGTGACGGAGCGATGGTTGGAGCCGATGATTGCTTATCTAGATGCTCATCTGGAAGTAGCTGCCTGCCAGCCGAAGATACGGAGCCAGCGGCAAAAAGAATATTTTGAATATGCCGGAGCGTCGGGTGGATTTATAGATAAATACGGTTATCCTTTCTGCCGGGGACGTATTATGGGAGTAGTCGAAGAGGATAAGGGGCAGTATGATACAATTGTTCCCATATTTTGGGCAACCGGGGCGGCTTTGTTTATCCGTCGTGCCGATTATCTGAATATCGGTGGACTGGACGGGCGTTTCTTTGCGCATATGGAAGAGATTGATTTATGCTGGCGACTTCGTTCACGGGGGCGTGGGATTGTTTGCATTCCTCAAAGTGTTGTCTATCATGTAGGCGGGGCTACGCTCAAAAAGGAGAATCCTCGTAAGACTTTTCTCAATTTTCGTAATAATCTTGTCATGCTCTATAAGAATCTTCCGCAGGAAGAGTTTGATAAAGTGATGCGTGTCCGGACTTGTCTTGATTATGTGGCGGCACTTACTTTTCTACTGAAGGGAGATATAAGTAATGCTCGTGCTGTGATAAGCGCACGCAGGGAATATAAGCAGATATGTCCGTCATTTTCCTCATCCCGTGAGGAGAACCTTAGAAAAAAAACTTTGAATCCGATACCTGAACGAACAAAAAGTAGTATCTTGTGGCAGTTTTATGCGAGAGGATGCAAACGGTTCTCTCAATTGTCGGACCTAAAAGGATAACAAGATGGAAGCATCAAAAGTAAGAAGAGGCATCGGGCTGGTAGCGCATGATGCAATGAAAAAAGACCTCATCGAATGGGTACTCTGGAATTCGGAACTGCTGATGGGGAATAAATTCTACTGTACGGGTACTACCGGTACATTAATCTTAGAAGCACTGAAGGAAAAGCATCCTGGAGTGGAGTGGGATTTCACGATTTTGAAATCCGGTCCTTTGGGGGGTGACCAGCAGATGGGTTCGCGTATTGTAGATGGGCAGATTGATTATCTTTTCTTCTTCACAGATCCTATGACTTTGCAGCCGCATGACACTGATGTGAAAGCATTGACTCGTTTGGCAGGCGTAGAAAATATTGTTTTCTGCTGTAACCGTTCAACAGCGGACCATATCATTTCCAGTCCGTTGTTTATGGATCCCGATTATGAGCGTATTCATCCTGATTATTCCAGTTATACAAAACGTTTCCAGAATAAACCTGTGGTAACGGAAGCGGTAGAAGCTGTGGATAGGAGAAAGAAAAAAAGGAAATAAGAACTTTAAGATAATAACGGGCTGACTTGTCAGATAATTCTACATAAAAATGTAAATTAGGCACGGATTACACGGTTCCAATTTTAAAACTGCGAAATCCGTGTAATCCGTGCCTGAATAAAAAATATGAGTTTCCGTTTTATTTTCTGCTGCAATGCAGTTCTATTCCTGCTGATTCTACATCAGCTCCCATCGGTGGATTTCGTTTGGAAAGATGCAGTTCTATTTCTTCAAGAGCCGGGAACTGCTGAAAAAGTTTTTCAATAATCCGTCCGCCTACGTGTTCCAGTAACTTCGACGGGACAGCCATTTCTGCCATTATCACTTGATGGACTTCCGCGTAGTTGACAGTATCAGCTACTTCATCCGTTTGTGCGGCTTTGTTGATATCCACTTTCAGTTTCAAGTCAATGATGTATTCGTTTCCGATAAGGTTCTCTTGTGGCGCTACTCCGTGGTAGGCATAGCAACGAATCTCTTTCAAAAGAATATAGCTATTGTTTATCTTCATATGATGTGATGTTAGTATGGTTCTGTTTTACTTTTAACAGGTCTTTCTGGGCAACCATTTGCGGGCTTACCTTCAGAAGGACAGGAGTGAACAGGATACAGATACTCAACGTTATAAGTTGGAGTGCATCTCTTGCTGTCTTTTATTACGGGATTCGGGCGCAAAGATACTTGATTAATTGGAATAAAAACAGGGAAGATGGAAAAATAAAAAGGTGGCTGAGTAAAGCGAAAAAAATGATTGCGTGCCGGTTCGGTTATTGCAAAAGAGAACGTCAGAAATATAAATAGCGTGGATAATACAGGTTTTCGACATTCTTAAACCGGCATTATCCGCGTTATTTATCTTACTTACATCTATTTTTCAGGATTTCTCCCGGTATATTTAATCAGTTCGCGTATCTTATCATTGAATGCATGCGCTTTCATCAACTGTTCCAATGTGATATGCATCCGGTATCTCCAGTAGTTTCGTGGGTTGGACGGAACGTTGATCCGTTCTTCCGCCACATTCGGATTTCTCAATTTTCCGTCTATGGACAACCAGTCCTGGAAAGACAAGATGCAGAGAATCGAGTTGCTGTTAAGATGGTTGCGTACAATCTCTTCGCACAATTCAGGAGTCGCGACGGCAGGAGCAACACCGTAATGTCCTAATATCGTGTTGTAATACCGTTGTGTCTGCTGATAATCCTCTTCCCACCAGCCGCGTAGCGTAGACATATCATGTGTGGAAATTGTGCAGACAGACCGATACGGATATTCATCCAAATGCCCGAACTCATGCATCGGGTTCTTGGGCATCCGCTGAATTTCCAGGCTGAGAATGCGTAAATCGTTCATTACTGACGCTACGCAAGCGGGAATCATTCCCAAATCTTCTCCACATACCAACATACGGGTGGATTGTGTTAATTGTGGCAACTTCTTCATTGCCTGCTGGAACCAGAACTCATTGTGGCGGTGATAATAATATTGGTCGTAGAGTTTATTGAACGCATTCTTGTCCTCTTCGGCTAATGACCGGAAGATAAAATCACGTTGCACGCCAATGCGGGGATGGTATTTGTCTTTCTCTTTTGTGTCCGGCACAAACAAGACATCACTGATTAAAGAATACAATCCATCCCGGATCCAAATACTGTCCTCGTCGTTTTTACCGGCAAAGAATTGTTTCACTTCCTGTTGCGTTTCAAATCCCGGCTTCATGCAATAAATCCCGGGTTTATCAGTCAATTGAAGGAAATCTTGTTTCACAAGATGAGTATAAGAACCGAATAGCTGTCCGAGGAATGACTCATGGATAAATGGTCTCAGATATTCTTCCCGGAAGGTAAAACCATAACTTTCTATCTCTTCCCGGTTCATAGGCAAAGAAGGGACAAACTGCCCTAACAATCCGTGTACGGCATGCATCGGTATTTCCCAAATACGGAAAAATCCGAGAATATGGTCGATTCGGTAAGCGTCAAAGTATTCTGCCATTTTCTGGAAACGTTTCATCCACCATCGGTATCCGTCTTTTTCCATCACGTCCCAGTTGTATGTGGGGAATCCCCAATTCTGTCCGTTGACGGAGAAATCATCGGGTGGAGCGCCTGCCTGTCCGTTCAGGTTAAAATAATGAGGCTCGGTCCAGGCTTCCACACTGTTGCGACTGATGCCTATAGGGATATCCCCTTTCAATACAACACCGTTCTCGCGGGCATATTTAGTTGCCGCCAATAATTGCAGATGCAGATGATACTGGATGAAATAATATAGCGCGATATGCGGATAGTCTGCCGTCTCCGGTTGGCACATCTTTTCTATTTCCTGTGCATTGTAAACCGAAAATTTCGGCCATTCACGGAAATTAGGTGTCCGGTAAGCATCACGCAGATAGCTGAAGACAGCATAAGGCTGCAACCACTCCTTATTAGCTACAAAGAATGCTTTAAACCCTTTGGAAGCCAGCACCTTCTCGCCTTCCTGCCGGAAGATTAAACGGAAGAATTCCCACTTGGTCTGATTGACTGCTTCATAGTCAATGGCAGTCAGGTTGTTCAATTCTTTTTGTTTCTTGCTGAATCCGGCGGCGGCCTCTTTGTCTTTCAATGTTCCCATCTGTCTTAAATCAGCATACATCGGATGGAAAGCATAGATAGAAATGCTATTATAAGGATAAGAGTCTGTCCATACATGCGTCATGGTCGTGTCGTTAATAGGCAAAATCTGGATAACTTTCTGATGTGTATATACAGCCCAGTCGATCATACGTTTCAAGTCACCGAAATCGCCGACTCCGAAACTCTTCTCTGATTTCAGCGAGAATACAGGAATGGCAATGCCGGAGCCTTTCCATGCCGGAATATCAAAATAAGCATACCGGTCGGAAATCACGAGCGTTTCGTTCGTCTTTATTTCCGGGTCTGCCAGATAGCGGTTAGGGTTCTTTTCCCAGCACTCCACTGTCTTCTCCTGCTTGTTGTAAAGAACAAACTTGTATTCCAGCGGATATTTGAGTTTACTGGCATTCAGTTCCACTTGCCATTCCGGGAAGTTGGCATCACTCATCAGGACAGCATTCTCCGGATTCCAGTTGCCTAATGCCTTCTGGTTGCCACAAATTCCCAGACAGTAATTCTTGTTAATTCGCGGAGCATAAGCTTTGATAACCAGTCCTTTCTTATGACCTTGCGGAATACTGTCTCTTTCGGGATGCGCTAATAAAGCTTCCGTAAAAGCGGAACTGTAAAAGTATAGTTGCTCGGGAATGTTTTTCCAGCAGTCGTTGATTCTGTATTTCTTCCTGGGGACACCGGATAAGAAAATACATCGTGGGAAGTTGTCCCATTCTTTGCGGGTAACAATTCCGTTTTGTTCTATCTGGTAGTTATAATGGACAGTCAATCCTTCCTGGGGAACTTCAAGCTCCAGTTCTGCTGTCCAGTATATGCCATCTGTTGTGTGCATGGGGACAGATTCCGTAGACAAGCCGGCAAGCCTCACTTCTTCCCCCCAGTTGGTGCGATATTCGATGTTAAATGATAAAATCATATATATTAGATTTTGATTGAATATGTAAGACACTGCAAGTATAAGACATTTTTTTGAATAAAAAATAAAAGGAGCCCTCGCGGACTCCTTTTGACCTTTTGTTTATATATTAATTAACATACGTAAGATGTTTATCCACATCTGGAAGCACCGCAACTTGTGCAGATCAGGCAACCTTCCTGATAAATCAAAGTTTCATTACCGCAGTTCGGACATTTCTTACCTTTGGCTTCGGTTCCATCTTGAATATACTTCTTCAAGGCACGTTCCACACCATTTTTCCAGGTGTTAATATTTTCGCTATTCAATTGCAGGGAGCCTACCAGTTTGATAACCTGCTCAATCGGCATCCGGTAGCGAAGTACTCCCGAAATCAATTTCGCATAGTTCCAATATTCCTTGTTAAACTTCTCTGACAATCCTTCGATAGTTGTCTTATATCCGCGTTTGTTCTCAAATTGGAAGTCGTAACGTTTCGTGCCGTCCTCGTCAACGTTCTTGATGATACGTCCGGAAGTTATGCTCTTGGGCAACAGGATACCTTCGTCATCATCCTGCAAACCGGTGAAGATTTCATAAGGATGTCCGTCCAGCAAGCCGACGAAAGCCACCCATTTCTCCTTGTTATTCTGGAAACGCACTACGTCTGCTTCCAATATTCTCGGACGTACCTCTACAACCGTAGGCGGTTTGCAAGGAGGAAGTCCTTCTTTTTTGTCTTTATTCGATTTCGTAGATATCAATACACCGGAACGTGAACCGTCACGATATACGGTACAGCCTTTACAACCGGATTTCCATGCTTCTACATACAGGCGGTTCACCAAATTCTCGTCTACGTCATTCGGCAGATTGATTGTCACGCTGATGGAGTGGTCTACCCATTTCTGGATTCTTCCCTGCATCTTCACTTTCATCAACCAGTCAACATCGTTGGAAGTAGCTTTATAGTAAGGAGATTTAACCACCATTTCGTCAATCTCTTCCTGTGTATAACGTCTTGCAGGGTCGTAGCCGTTCGCTTCCATCCACGTAACGAATTTGTGGTGGAATACGATATATTCTTCGAATGCGTCTCCGGTTTCGTCAACGAAGTCTACATGTACATTTGTGTCGTTCGGATTCACCTTTCTTCTACGCTTGTAAACAGGCAGGAATACAGGCTCGATACCCGAAGTTGTCTGAGTCATCAGACTGGTTGTTCCGGTAGGAGCAATAGTCAGACAAGCGATATTACGGCGTCCGTACTTTTTCATATCTTCGTACAGTGCCGGATCTGCTTCCGCCAAACGTTGGATGAAAGGATTGTTCTGTTCACGTTTGTTATCGTATATCTCGAAAGCACCACGCTCTTTAGCCATTTCTACTGAAGAACGATAGGCACCGAGAGCTATTGTCTTGTGTACTTTTTCAGAGAATTCCGTTGCTTCTTCCGTTCCGTAACGCAGTCCCAAAGCGGCAAGCATATCCCCTTCGGCAGTGATACCTACACCAGTACGGCGACCCTGTCCGCTCTTCTTGTATATTTTCTCCCAAAGTGTACGTTCCGCATATTTCACTTCTTCGTTTTCCGGGTCTTCATCAATTTTCTTCATGATGCGCTCGATCTTCTCCAGTTCGAGGTCAATGATATCGTCCATGATGCGTTGAGCCAAAGCTACGTGCTTTTGGAATAAGTCAAAATCGAAGTATGCATCCGGCTTGAAAGGATTAACTACATACGAATATAGATTGATTGCCAACAGGCGGCAAGAGTCATAAGGACACAAAGGAATTTCACCACATGGGTTAGTCGATACGGTTTTGTAACCCAAGTCGGCATAACAGTCGGGCACAGACTCACGGATAATCGTATCCCAGAACAATACACCCGGTTCTGCTGACTTCCATGCATTATGAACAATCTTCTTCCATAAAGTAGAAGCGTCGATTTCTTTGGTGAATACGGGATTGGCAGAGTCGATAGGATACTGCTGTACATAAGGCTTTTCATCTATGGCGGCCTGCATGAAAGCATCGTCCAGTTTTACCGATACATTTGCTCCGGTCACCTTTCCCTCTGTCATCTTGGCGTCGATAAAGGCTTCCGAGTCCGGATGCTTGATAGACACGCTTAGCATCAATGCACCGCGGCGTCCGTCCTGAGCTACTTCACGGGTCGAGTTAGAATACCGTTCCATGAATGGGACAAGACCTGTGGAAGTCAGTGCGGAGTTGTTGACGGGAGAACTTTTCGGGCGGATATGTGACAGGTCATGTCCTACGCCACCACGTCTTTTCATTAATTGTACCTGTTCTTCATCGATTTTGATGATGGCACCGTAAGAATCGGCAGCGCCATCTACACCGATAACGAAACAATTGGATAATGATGCAACCTGGTAGTCGTTGCCGATTCCTGTCATCGGGCTACCTTGGGGAACGATGTATCTGAAGTGATCCAGTAAATCGTACAGCTCTTTTGCCGTAAGCGCATTCGGATACTTTGATTCGATGCGTGCCACTTCATTGGCAATTCTCCAATGCATGTCTTCCGGAGACTTTTCATAGATATTTCCGAAAGAATCCTTTACTGCGTATTTGTTTACCCAAACCCTTGCAGCAAGCTCGTCGCCTTGAAAATATCGTAAAGATTCTTCGTAGGCTTCGTCATAAGAATAAATTTGTTTTTCCACGATTCAAATTGTGCTAAATCTGATTTTTAATAAGTAATTTGTAGAAGTTTACTTATTGTTAACAAATGTGGCTGCAAAGCTAAGAATGTTTTTTCATCTAACAAAATAAAAATGAAACAATTTATTAACAGGTCGCAAGTTTTCCATTTATTTGCGATAAGTGTTTGATAAACAGATAAATCTGATTTTTGTTCAAAGGTTAAAGTTTTCCAAAAAGAAAACTTTTCTTTTCTGTCTGTATGGTGAAATAGTTTTTTCTTTTTATATCTTTGCAGAAAAAAGATATGTTTGAAACCGTAAAGAACAGAAGAACAATCAGGAAATACCAGTCTAAGGACATAGCTCCAAATTTGTTAAATGATTTGCTTGAAACCTCTTTCCGCGCTTCTACGATGGGTGGGATGCAACTTTATAGTGTGATTGTCACTCGCGACGCTAAAATGAAGGAGAAACTTTCGCCTGCTCATTTCAATCAGCGGATGGTAAAAAATGCGCCGGTGATACTTACTTTTTGTGCTGATTTCCGACGATTCAGCAAGTGGTGCGAGCAGCGGAAAGCGGTGCCGGGCTATGATAATTTAATGTCTTTTATGAATGCGTCTATGGATACTTTGCTTGTTGCGCAGACTTTCTGCACGCTGGCGGAAGAGGCGGGACTCGGCATTTGTTATCTGGGAACCACTACTTACAATCCACAAATGATTATTGATACTCTTCAACTTCCCGAACTGGTATTTCCTCTCACAACGATAACGGTAGGCTATCCCGACGGTATTCCTGCGCAGGTAGACCGCTTGCCTTTGGAAGCTGCCGTGCACGAAGAGAAATATCACGACTATACGCCGGAAGAGATAGACAAGCTCTATGCATATAAAGAATCATTGCCGGAAAACAAACAATTTATCGAGGAAAATAAAAAAGAGACTTTGGCTCAAGTCTTTACAGACGTGCGTTATACAAAGAAAGATAACGAATTTATGTCTGAAAATTTATTGGCAGTACTCCGCCGACAGGGATTCTTGAAATAGTAGTTAATGTTTAGTGATTAGTGATTAATAGACTGCACATTCATACTTCAAGGCGTTAATCACTAATCACTAAACATTAATCACTATTCTAGTTTCTTTTCTTCAGTAACGATTCTATTTCCTGTACTTCTGCACTAAAACTTTTGTCCACCTCCAATTGTCCTTTTACAGTTTTGCAGGCGTGAAGTACCGTTGCATGGTCTTTGTTACCGATAAACTTACCTATCTTAGAAGTTGAAAAGTCAGTGTGGTTTTTAGCTAGATACATGGCGATCTGCCGTGCTTGAACGACTTCTCTTTTTCTGGATTTTGTATGTATGGCAGACGGTTCCAGATCGAAATGCTTGCACACCACTTTGAGGATATCATCGATGGTGACAGCTTTTGTTTCGTTATGAACCACGCCATGCACAATGTGTTGTGCTAAATCCAAATCTATTTCTTTATTGAAAATAGTGGAACGAGCCATGATGGCGATAACAATACCTTCTAGGTCACGTACACTTTCATTCACATTTTCGGCAATATAATCGATAACTTCTTCCGGGAACTGTAATCCGTCGCGATGTATTTTATTGCGCAGAATGTTTTTGCGTAGTTCTACCGTCGGCTTTTCAAGCTCGGCTACCATTCCCCATTTGAAACGGGTCAGGAGGCGTTCTTCAATACCTTGCAGCAATACAGGAGCACGGTCTGAAGTTAATATGAGCTGTTTGCCGTTCTGATGTAAATGATTGAAGATATGGAAGAAATTATTCTGTGTCTTAGTGACTCCGGCAAATTCCTGAATATCATCAATGATTAATACATCGATCGTCTGGTAAAAGTTGATAAAGTCGTTGGTTGTGTTATTACGTACTGAATCCGTATATTGTACTTGGAACAAATGTGCCGAAACATACAATACTCTTTTTCCAGGATAAATCTCTTTGATTTTCGTTCCTATTGCGTTTGCCAGATGCGTTTTTCCCACTCCGGATGCTCCATAAAGGAATAACGGGTTGAAAGCGGTGCCTCCCGGTTTTTGTGCTACGGCTTCCGCTACGCTTCTTGAAAGTTTATTGCTGTATCCTTCAATGAAGTTTTCGAAGTTATAATTGGGGTTCAAATGCGGGTCCAAATCCTGAACGGCAGGCGCCTGTAGGAAGCTGGGAGCTTTGTTTCCTCCGATTATGCTTTTGGGGGTAACAGCTGTAGAACGATTGCTTGCTTCGAGATTCACGGTTTGATTCGGAATCGAAGTCTTGTCCACCATGACGTTGTACATCAACTTGGTTCCTTCGCCAATGACCTTATATAATGTCTTACGTATAAGATCTACAAATCTCTCTTCCAGTATTTCATAGAAAAACTGGCTCGGGATCTGTAAGATCAACGTTTTGTCCTCATATTTCAATGGGACAATAGGGGCAAACCAAGTATTATATGTCGTCTCGGGAACATTGTCTTTAATGATGTCAAGACAGCGGTTCCAAAGTACGACATGATTTGATTCAATCATAGTAACTTTTAATACATTTATTAATTAAGCAAAACTTCTACGTTTGCAAAATTGGGAATCTTATTCGGAAAAAACAAATCTGTTTTTTCTTGTTTTTTTCATGCCAACAATAATGTGTTTACTTTCAATGACTTATATATTTGTTGTCCGACACACTCTGTTTTCCCTCTCTTGCATTTTTAAAAGTATCTATATATTAGTGATTTACGTATGTAATTCTAATATTTCTCTCACCTTTGTACGTTTGTACGGGAATATTATTTCAGTTTGTAGATAGACATTTGAAGAGCAATCTACTTGCTTTTGAAAGCCTTTCGTTATTTAGATAAAATCTATATAACGATAATCTGCTACTTGTCTTTCTTGCCGAATAATGAGAAGTGAACGTACCGTTTCGGATGCTCTTTCAGGTCTTCTAATAAGCTGGCTGCATTTTCAGTTGTTGCATTCAGATTATTGTATAAAGTGGGGTCGTTGAAGAGCAGTCCGATTGTGTTATCTTTGCTGTTTAATTTTTCTGTAAGTATTTTTACGTTAGCCAGCGTTTCGTCTATTTTTTTGAAAGTGACTGCATAGTCTATTTCTTTCAAATTTCCGCTGATGGCAACGAAGTTGTCTCCGATAGTGTTCAGCTTACTGGTGAGTTGAGGAATATCGTTACTCAACAGCCCTTTTACCTGCGAACTGACTACTGCCAGGTTGGCAGTTGTCTTCTCTATCGAGTGCAGGGTGGCAGGGATGCTCTTGTCTCCTAATATATTGTTCAGAGAGATGAGGATAGAATCCAGTTTCGGAAGCATTTCTTCTACCTTTGGGATCAGTTTCGCCGCGCTTTCCATCATTCCGTTGTTCAGCGTGCCGGGGATCGTATCTCCTACGGCATATTTTTCGCGCGGGTTGTTTGCCAGAAGAATATTCATGCGTACGCCTCCCATAAGTTCGGATACAAGCTCAGCGCTACTGCCTTTGGGAATCCGCAGTTCCGTGTCCAGTTCCACTTGGACAACTACATTTCCGGGTTTGGCATAATCATAATAGATGTCACGTACGATACCTACTCGAACACCATCGGCAAATACCGGGCTTGATTTGGTGAGTCCGTTTACATTTTCAAATTTGGCATAGAAATAGCTGGAAGGTTGAAACATGTGTATACCTTTCAGCCAGTTAATTCCATATATAAGCACACATAGTGCAATAATGCCTGTAATACCTATTCTGACTTCTTTTGTAATGTACTTCATTTTATCTTTTTATTTATTTCTTCTTTTCTTGAATTCGGCAATCGCTTCATTGACGTTCATTTTCTCCCCGTTTCGGAAAGCGATGATAAAGGCGTCTTTGAATTGTGCCGTAATGGTGCGTTTCGTACGCAACACTTTGTTGTAATCGGCAGAGGCTCCATACGTGTATTTGTATATGCCCTTTTCCTTATAATAATCCACATTTTTCAGCCCTTTCAACCGCTTGTCGTTTTTGGCAAGAGGTTTGGAAGAGGTGAGTATCTGTATCTTAAACGTAATTTCGCTGTCATTGGTTGCGCTTTCCGATGCAATCGGGCGGTTTGTTGTCGTTTTTGTTGCCGAAGCAGGTTTTGTCCTGGCTTCTGCCAGTAATTCCTTCTGTTGAGGGGTTGTCACGCTTTCCGTGTCTTTTTGTGCAATTGCCTGAGCATCGTTTTCTTCCCGTTCGGTAGGGATAATTGTTTTGCTGACTCCCGTAAGACGTATTTCATGCTCTCTTTTATAATTCAGGAAAGCATGATAAATACCTTTTGCCATGGTTGAGGCTCCTGCTTCGGAACTTAGATACCGTTCTTCCTCAGGAGTAGAGATGAATCCCAGTTCTATCAGGATGCTCGGCATGGCACTTGCTTTCAGGACAAGGAATCCTGCTTGATGCACTCCGCGGTCTGCCCGTTTGCAGGTGTGGCGGAATTGTTTTTGCATCAGTGAAGCCAGATGCACACTCTGCTCCATGTACTTGTCCTGCATAAATTCAAATATGATATAAGATTCTGCGGAGTTCGGATTGAAGCCGGCATATCGTGTCTGATAATCGCTTTCGTAGAGGATTACGGAGTTCTCCCGTTTCGCAACTTCCAGATTGGCGTCCGATTTGGCAAGACCCAGTGTCCAGGTAGATGCACCTTTGGCTGTGCGGTTGTTTGCCAGTGCGTTGGTATGGATGGAGATAAAGAGGTCAGCCTTCGCGTTATTTGCGATTTCGGCACGTCGGTCTAAGGGGATGAAGACATCTTTGCTGCGGGTATAAATCACTTTGACGTCATCGCAGTTTCTTTTTATCAGGTTTCCCACTTTCAGGGCAACGTTCAGATTGATGTTCTTTTCTTTGGCTGTTTTGCCTATGGCGCCGGGGTCATGTCCGCCGTGTCCGGCGTCAATAACTACTACAAAGTCCTTCCCCCATAAATGGCTGGTACATGAGGGTAGAAAAAGCAGCCAGAGGCAAATGCATATATATACTATGTATGGTCTATTCAGTTTCATATTTATAATACGGTGCAAATGTAGTAGAAATTTGTAGAAAACTCATTATTTGCCATTAAGTTTTGTGTTTTTTTCGGTTTAATGATAGCTTTTTTCCTGAAATCTCCGTTACTTTGCGCTTCGAAGTTAAAATGTACGACGATGCTTAAGTTTTTGAAGAATTGGACGTTACCTATTGCTATGTTGGTAGGTGCTATAGGTTATCCGCTGTTCATCAGCTTTTCTTTTCTGACTCCCTATCTTATTTTTACGATGTTGCTGCTGACTTTCTGTAAAGTGTCTCCACGTGACTTGAAGCCGAAACCTCTCCATGCATGGCTGTTGCTTATTCAGATTGGCGGTGCGTTGGCGGCTTACCTATTGCTTTACCGGTTCGATAAGATTGTAGCGGAAGGAGTGATGGTTTGTATTATTTGTCCGACGGCTACGGCTGCTGCGGTGATTACTTCCAAGTTGGGGGGCAGTGCGGCGAGTCTGACTACTTATACGTTGCTCGCTAATATCGGAGCAGCCATTGCCGTACCCGTTCTTTTTCCTTTAGTGGAGGTACATCCCGATGTCGGATTCTGGCAAGCGTTCTTCGTTATTTTGAGTAAAGTATTCCCGTTGCTGATTTGCCCGTTCCTGCTTGCATGGTTGTTGAGTAAATGTTTGCCGAAAGTTCATCAGAAACTATTAGGTTATCACGAACTTGCTTTCTACTTGTGGGCTGTTTCGTTAGCCATCGTTACGGCTCAGACTTTGTATTCATTACTCAATGATTCAGCTGACAGGTTTACTGAAATCATGATTGCCGTCGGAGCTTTGGTAGCTTGTTGTTTGCAGTTCTTTTTAGGAAAAACTATCGGCTCCGTCTATAACGACCGCATCAGTGGCGGTCAGGCGTTGGGGCAGAAGAATACGATTCTGGCTATTTGGATGGCTCACACCTATCTCAATCCGTTGTCCGCTGTTGCGCCAGGCTCATATGTGTTGTGGCAGAATATCATTAATTCGTGGCAGTTGTGGAAGAAGAGAAAGAATGAGATAAAATAATAAATATAAGATATTGATATTTAGTGTTTTGTATTCGTTGAACGTAATTTCCTTTATTTTCCTTGTTTTCTTGTTTAGTCTAATAAATGCCTTTGTTTTGCCAGCCAGTCGGGAGGAAACTCTCGAACGGCTGGGAGTAATAGAACAAGCGTTG
>CAMQVH010000020.1 GCA_947038155.1 uncultured Bacteroides sp.
TTCTTGATTACTTCAATGACGCCAATAAGGAAAAAAAGAATAAAAAGTTTGATTTCAGTGTGATAGGCGGTCCTCACTACTCCAGTGACACCAAGTTCGGGCTCGGACTGGTGGCAGCCGGACTATATCGTACCGATCGGAACGATTCGTTTCTTCCTCCCTCCAATGTCTCTCTTTACGGAGATGTGTCGACGGTCGGCTTCTACTTGTTGGGAGTCCGTGGGAACCATCTGTTTCCACATGACAAATACCGCTTGAATTACAATCTCTATTTCTATTCTTTCCCCAGCCTGTATTGGGGACGGGGATATGACAATGGAGCCAACTCTGATAATGAAAGCGACTATAAACGTTTTCAAGCACAGGTGAAAGTCGATTTTATGTTCCGGTTGGCAAAGAACTTCTACATCGGCCCGATGGCCATATTCGATTATATCGACGGACGGGACTTTGATAAACCGGAACTATGGGAAGGAATGGCGGCCCGGACCACTAATACCAGCCTGGGGCTTTCCCTCCTTTACGATTCACGTGATTTCCTGACAAATGCATTTCACGGTTACTTCTTGCGGATAGACCAGCGATTCAGCCCGGCTTTTCTCGGCAATAAATATGCGTTTAGCAGCACAGAACTGACTACCAGCTATTATCAGCCCGTATGGAAAGGCGGAGTGCTGGCAGGACAATTCCACACATTGCTTACCTATGGCGATACCCCGTGGGGATTGATGGCAACGCTGGGAAGCTCTTACTCTATGCGTGGATATTACGAAGGACGCTATCGGGACAAAGGAGCAATGGATGCGCAAATAGAACTCCGGCAACACGTCTGGAAACGGAATGGAGTGGCAGTATGGGCAGGAGCGGGAACGATTTTTCCACGACTCTCCGAGTTTACTCCGAAACATATTCTGCCTAATTATGGTTTCGGTTATCGTTGGGAGTTTAAGAAGAGGGTAAATGTACGTTTGGATTTAGGGTTTGGCAAACACCAGACTGGATTTATTTTTAATATCAATGAAGCTTTTTAAGAATATAAAGAATTGGTTGGAGAATCAGGAACATCTGTTTTATCTGTTCCTCTTCATCTTGATAGTACCCAACCTTGTGCTCTGTTTGACAGAGCCTTTACCGTTGATGGCAAAGGTGTGTAATGTGCTTTTTCCTTTCGGCTGCTATTATCTGTTGATGACTTTGTCGAGAAACTGTGGCAAGATGCTTTGGATTTTATTCCTGTTCCTGTTTTTCGGAGCCTTTCAGATTGTATTGCTTTATTTGTTCGGCCAGTCCATTATTGCTGTCGATATGTTTCTGAACCTGGTGACTACCAATTCGAGTGAAGCCCTCGAACTGCTTGATAATCTCACACCTGCCATTATTGCTGTTATCATACTCTACGTACCTGCTTTGATATTAGGGACCATTTCAATTGTACGCAAGCGGAAACTCACGGTAGAATTTATCCGTAGAGAACGGAAGAGAGCCTCCATAGTCTTTGGAATCTCCCTCCTTAGCCTTGTCGGAGCATATCTGCAGGACCCGGGATATGAGTTGAAGTCCGATTTATATCCGCTGAACGTGTGTTATAACGTAGGTCTTGCCTTCCAACGAACCGCCTTGACGCAGAATTATCACCGTACTTCGAAGGACTTTACTTTCCATGCCCTGCCTACGCATCCGAAAGAGAAACGGGAAGTATACGTAATGGTCGTAGGAGAAACCTCTCGTGCCCTGAACTGGCAACTGTATGGTTACGAACGTGAAACAAACCCGCTTTTATTCCGGCAACCGGGTTTGATTGCTTTCCCGAAAGTGCTGACAGAGTCGAATACGACACATAAAAGTGTCCCCATGTTGATGTCGGACGTTACCGCTTGCAACTACGACTCTATCTATCATCAGAAAGGAATCATCACCGCTTTCAAAGAGGCAGGTTTCTGGACAGCCTTTTTCTCCAACCAACGTTACAACCATTCGTTTATCGACTTCTTCGGAATGGAAGCCGATACGTACGATTTTATAAAAGAAGATTCTGTCAGCTCCTCCTACAATCCTTCTGACGACGAACTTCTGAAATTGGTGGAGCAGGAACTGGCTAAAGGTGCGACGAAACAATTTATCGTGCTCCACACCTACGGTTCTCACTTTAACTACCGCGAACGTTACCCGTCGGAAAGTGCTTTCTTTACGCCCGATTATCCGATGGAAGCAGAAAGAAAATACCGGGATAACCTGGTTAATGCCTATGACAACTCCATTCGTTATACGGACGGTTTCTTGTCACGCCTAATCCGCATGTTGGAAAAACAGCAGATAGATGCCGCCATGCTCTACACTTCCGATCATGGTGAGGATATTTTCGACGATTCCCGTCATCTGTTCCTCCACGCTTCTCCCGTACCTTCTTATTATCAACTTCACGTGCCGTTCCTCATCTGGATGTCCGACAACTACCGTGAAACCTATCCCGAACATTGGAAAAATGCTGTGGATAATAAGGATAAGAATATTTCTTCCAGCAGCTCTTTCTTCCCGACCATGTTGTCTTTAGCCGGAATAGAAACTCCTTACCGGAATGATTCGCAGTCTGTAACGGCTCCGCACTACGTCCTAAAACCGAGAGTTTATCTGAACGATCACAACGAACCCCGTCCGTTGGATGATTTGGGTATGAAGAAGCAGGATTTAGAGATGCTGGAGCAAAAGGAAATTGATTATTAGCCGGTTATTATAAATTGTGCTAAATTTTGAACCCAAAAGCGTGATTGGCGTGTTATTTGCCGTATGATGTATGAACGATTAAATTCATAAAACATGGCCTATATAGATTATTACAAGATTCTTGGAGTAGACAAAAGTGCTTCTCAGGATGATATCAAAAAGGCTTTTCGTAAATTGGCCCGGAAATATCATCCTGACCTGAATCCCAATGACCCGAGTGCAAAGGATAAGTTTCAGGAAATCAACGAAGCCAATGAGGTATTGAGTGATCCCGAGAAACGTAAAAAGTATGATGAGTACGGAGAACATTGGAAGCATGCCGATGAATTCGAAGCGCAGAAACGGGCGCAGCAACAAGCCGGTGGTTTCGGCGGATTTGGTGGTGCGGGTCAGGGTTTCTCCGATGGTAACGGAACATATTGGTACAGTTCTGATGGTGAAGGCTTCTCCGGCGGTAATGCCGGTGGTTTCTCCGATTTCTTCGAATCGATGTTCGGTGGGCATCGGGGCGGAAGAGGACAAGGTTCTGCGGGATTCCGTGGACAGGACTTTAATGCCGAACTTCGCCTGTCTCTTCGTGACGCTGCCCAGACGCATAAGCAGATATTGACTGTCAATGGCAAACAAGTGCGTATCACTATTCCTGCCGGTGTAGCCGACGGGCAAGTGATTAAACTGAAAGGTTACGGAGCCGAAGGCATCAACGGTGGGCCTGCGGGCGACTTGTATATCACTTTTGTCATCGCTGAAGACCCGGTATTCAAACGCCTGGGTGATGATTTGTATGTAGATGTGGAAGTGGAACTTTACACAGCCGTGCTGGGGGGTGAAAAGCTGGTCGACACGTTGGACGGTAAAGTGAAACTGAAGATAAAACCGGAAACGCAGAACGGTACGAAAGTCCGCCTGAAAGGTAAAGGATTCCCGGTTTATAAGAAGGAAGGACAATTCGGTGACTTGATAGTGACCTATTCCGTCAAGATTCCTACGGACTTGACCGACAGACAGAAAGAGTTGTTCCGTCAATTACAAAGTATGAACTAAAATGAATGAGCACTATGCAGACCGAATTAATTATTGTCAGTGAATACTGTCACAAATGTCATATTGAGCCTTCATTCATAGATATGCTGGAAGAAGGTGGTTTGATTAACGTACATACCGAAGGTGGTGAACATTATCTGCTTTTGTCGGAACTGCCGAGCGTAGAGCGTTATAGCAGAATGTACTACGACTTGTCCATCAATATGGAGGGGATTGATGCCATCCATCATTTGCTGGAAAGAATGGAAGATATGCAGCATGAAATGAACTCGCTCCGCAACCAGCTTTTACTGTACCGGAAACGGGAAATAGAAGAGGTTGACTGGTGAAAAAAAACGAAGGCTCTGTTTGCGCCAAACAGAAGCTCTATTCATATAAAACAGAGGGTCTGATGGGATGAATCAGACCCTCTGTTTTTTTGTATGACAATAGTACGAATGATTTTATCCGATATACGTACAAATCTCTTCCAGATAGCGTGTGTCGATAGTGTCGAAAGTGTCCAGTGCATCACTGTCTATATCCAATACCCCGATTACTTCACCTTGTTTTATTATCGGTACTACTATTTCCGATTTCGAGTCCGAACTACAAGCAATGTGTCCGGGAAACTGTTCTACATCAGGAACAATCAGTGTACGCGCTTCTTTCCAGGCTGTGCCGCAAACTCCTCTGCCAAGGCGGATGCGGGTACAGGCAATGGGACCCTGAAACGGACCCAGTACGAGTTCATCCTCTTTCACAAGGTAAAAACCTACCCAGAAGAAACCGAAAGTCTGTTTTAGCGCTGCCGCAATGTTGGCAAGATTGGCTATGAGATCCGTTTCCGTACTTACCAAAGCGTGTAGTTGTGGAAGTAACTCCCGGTATTTCTCTTCTTTATTTCCTGTGCCGATGATTAAATTCTCTGCCATCTCTTTTCTATTTGATTTGGTTCAGGATGCTCGGGTCTTTTATCTTATCGTCTTCTGCGAAGAAGATAATCTTAGTCAATATCTCGGCTGTCTTCGGGTCTTCGTCTACAAAAGGCAGGAACAGGCGTCCGCGGCTTTGCGAATGTACCGGAAGGACGGCAATCTGCGCACCGCCTTCCTGATGAATCACGCCGCTGCCCAAGTGGATGTTATATTTTCCCAGCTTGCCTTCGATGTGAGCAAAACTTCCTTTTATCGTCACGTTCTTGAAATGGAACAATGGCATTGTCTGTTCCACCAGCACGCTGCGCATCTCGATGGTAGAGTGGCTGGTTTCCGGATCGACGCTTCCGGCATGGGCTGCACTTACTGCCAAGTCTACGTCCCTCATCACTTCCGAGAAGATGACAGGAGGAATCTCCGATATTTTCATCAGTTTGTAGTCCTTGCGGTTGTGAAAGCAGACATATTCCAATGTCGGAGCTTCGATGTCGGCAGGAGAGAACCAGTCTGCCATCGCATAGATGGTGGCGATGATGTTTTCTTTGTAATAAATCTTTTGGAGACCGTCTTCATAGTCGGCCACCCAGCGACGGCCTTTCAGTACGGCAACCGTTTTCTGCGGTTGAATCTGATTGCCGGCATAACGGCGGGATTGAGTGGCTTCCACTTCTTCCGGAGTCGGAACATAGAGTTCGCGGAACACTTGTTTGAAAGGCTGGCGGATAGCTTTGTCGAACAGGAATTTCTGATACATATGCCAGTCGCCACTCGCGTATAGGTCGGTAGGATGGGCGATACGTAATTCGTCTTTTGGTTTCAGTGGGAGACAAACGGCATTCGCTGTCACCAACAATCCGTCGGTATAGAAACCTGTTTGTCCGTTGCTGATAAAGACAAGATGCTTCAGTAACGGCCAGATGACAGGATTCTGCATCAGTTTGCGAAGTTCGTTTTCTTCAAAGCGCGTACAGTCTTCCATAGCCTGTTCCAGCATGATACGCGAACGGGTATGTTGGTCTTTCAGTTTCTTGTGTACCGCTTTCAATTCTTCTACATACGGATGCTTTTTCAACTTGGCAGGCATGCTGTTGAGCTCTTTTCCGGCTTTGATTTGTTTCATCTCCGCCTTGCCTTCGTCGTTGATTTGTATATAGACTTCCACACCGTCTATCTCTTTTGGGGACAGGTAGGGGAGAAGTTCCTTGATGAGTTCCGTTTCCATGCTCCAGGTCAGACGGGTGACGTCTCCGTAACCGGAGTTACGCGCCAGGTTTTGCAAGGCGATGTTTACTGCTTTCTTTTCGCTTTCCTGTCTTTGAGCACCGAATTCCTTACTCTCTTTCAGGAACTTTTGCAGGTATTGATAACGATCCAGCAGTTCTTTGTCCGGTTTCCGTCCCAATGGGATGAGGCCGTAGCTCATCAATAAGTCTTTGTTGCGTTTGGCAACTATTTCTTTTTTTACATCTGCCGCCTTCATCGCGCCGTTGGTGGCATCGGCAAACTTGCGGGCACGGGTATGGCTATTGCTGGATGAGATATATTTGGCGGCATTGTAGACCACTTCGAAGCGTTGTTTGCCAATGGTCTTAAATGCATCCCTGAACCAGTCGATATCAAAAGCACCTTCCCGCAAGTCTTCCACATCGATAGGGGTGTAGCGGGCGATGATTGCTTTTTTCTTGTCGTCACATGTTTCATTGGTATGAGCGTGGAAATAATAGGCGGCACTTGTCAGTCCTTTCCAGCCAATTGCCTTTTCAGTCAGTTCAATCCATTGCGGAGCGAACATGGCGGCTTCCACCAGTCGTTTGTCACTGATTCCGGCTTGCTTCGCCAGTTTCTTCAGATTTTCGCTGGTATCTGTCGGCAAGGGATGACAAGCATGGAGCAAGCTGCTCAATACGCCTCGTTTGGTGCTACCCCAGTTGTAGCTGTCGCGTATGAACGTATCTTTGCCGAATGCTTGCAGGATGCGGATAAATGTGTTCGCTCCATAAATATAACTTAATTCCTCTGCAAGGCTGGTGACTTGTGTCTCGGAGTCTCCCCGTTTCAGTTCGATTTCAAGAATCCGGTCTACTATCTGCTGTGCAAGAGAACGGAAGAGAGAGAAATCGACGTTTTTGATGTCGGCGTATCTTTCTTTTTCCTTATTGAAACGAACGTTGTCGTTCAATACCGTGGTGATTGCCCTGATTTGGACGGGCGAGCTGATGCGTCCCATCATTTCGCGGTATACTTCTTCTGTTGGGATGATTCCGAGCATCCAAGCACGGGCAAAGTCTGTGGCATGAAGGTAGGAATCTGTTTCTTCCAGTTCGGGGGTGTGCTCCATGTAGTTGGTGAGTTTGTAAAGTTGATAGCGCACCGTGAAGTAGCGGATAAACAGATCATCACTCATGGGCTTTTGAGGCATTTCAAGCCAGAAATTCACGAACTTGTTGTTGTGTATCGGATAAACGATCTCCTTTTCTCCATATTCCAGTTTGTCCTGAAGCCATACATGCTTGCTGGTGTATTGGCGGAAAATGTTTTTAGTATTCAGCAAAGGCAACAGTTGGAGCAGCATATTGACAGCCAATCGTTGGTAGACTGCTTCGTCTTTGTACTCGTATGACAATGCTTCGATAATATCACTCATCTGTTCGTAGTACGGCATCTTGCGGAGCTCTTTCTGCAATCCGCGGTAAGTGATGCCGGCATACATCCGGTTGACAAGCGGCTCGAAAGTGTTGCTTGATTTTTGGGCTGCCTTGATGTCTTCTTCATCCTCTTCATCGTAGTCGTCATTGTCTTTGGGAGCGCCTGTCGATGCAAGCATGAAACTCATCATCAGTAATTTGTCATAACTTCCTATTTCTTCTTCGTAGAAGGCCTTCCACAGTTCCGGGAAACCGAGTCCGCTCAATCCTTCGTAGTTGCTCCAGTTTATCAGGACACTGTTTCCTACCAGGCGTGCTTCTCCGTACCCATTCTTGAACTCTTCGTTCTTATAGGTTTCGATGTATTTGCTTAGTTTTTTGAAAACGAGTTTGGCTCTTCCGAAGCAAATGAATTCGAATGCTTTTTTCACGTTGAAGCCTTTATCTTGGGTAATCTCCGGCAGATTGATTTCAAGAGCCGGGTCGTACAGACCGAAACCGTTATCTTTGGTATAGTGCTGTGCGGTGTTCTTTTCCGTTCCGTCTCCAATCAAAGATTCTATCAATACTTTTTCTTTCGCGTTCGGTTTCTGAATTTCTTTGACGGTAGGGATCAGTTCCTGATAGGTATCTTGCAGGAATTCTATGTTGTGAATAGTCTTCATCATATCCAATCCGGCCAGGCGGCGTTCGGCCACCTTATCTGTTAGTAAGCGGCGGATACTGCCGGACAGTTGTTCTTTCGGCTGTTTCATCAATAGATTGATGGCGTTGATACGCATCTCACTATATTTGAAGCGCAGCAACTCTTCTACTTTCTGATTCTGTTTGGGCGATAAAGTCATCTCGGACAAGACTTTGTAGGCTTCGTCACGAACGTCCTGCGAACGGTCGCCCAGTGATTGCAGCACATATTCTTCCTGTAAATGGCTGGTCGGTGGATTTAATACGACACCGATATAGCCTGCCCGCATATAGGTATCCAAAGAAGGCAGAGAGGTGCAAAGATTGTCTTTCAATGCAGAGTCGTTGGTCATCCAGGTGATATACGCCATCTTGAGAACGATTTCCGAACGGGTGAGCTCTGCACTTTCCCATGGGAATACGTATGGAGAATAAATCTCTTTGGCAGAGATGGACTGATAGACGTTCTTCAGATAGTCATAATGACGGATTGCTTCTTCTTTGTTATCAAAATAATCATGGAGTGACGGGGCGTCCTTATGTCCTCCGTACCGGCTAAGATAGAGCCCGGACAGATACAACGGCAGGATAGCCGCCACTACTGACGGTTCGTTGTACCATTTTTCAAAAGCATCTTTACTGATGCGGTGGTTCATGCCGGAATATTGCGTACAGCGTAAGAAATAAAGTAAGGTCTGCACCTGATATTTGGCACCGTCTTTAATTATTCCCGGAACAAGTGCCTGGATTTCTTCCGTATTATAGAATCCGATACTCCATAGAGCCAGATAAAGTTCGACCGTATCTTTGCTTTGAAGGGCTTTGTGTGCTTCTTCCCGGTCGTTCAGAAAATGGCGGATCAGTTCCACATATTTGTTGGTGATACGCTCACTGCTGTCTTGTTCTCCAATACCCGTACAGACTGCAATGCCGCGTTTCACGGAGGCAAATCGTTGCAGACCGTTGTCGCAGATCACCGAGAACAGATGGAGATAACTTTCGGGACATCCTTCGTCCATCGTTTCCACGATAGCTTGACGGAGACCTTCCTGCAGTTTGGCAGCCAGCAGTAATTTCCCTTCCAGTTCCAACAACGGGCGGTAGCCGCTTACGGCGATAGCCTGGAGATGTCCGCGGTTGAGGCGGTTGGCATTATTCTCGCTGGTCAATACGTTGTTAAGGTATTCAATGACAGTCTGGTTGCCTTTTGCTGTTTGGGCGGCCATCCAGTTTTGGCAGTTCATCGCATCCTTGTATGTTTCTATTTCTTCCGGAGTGTTTCCTCCGTTCAGTATGGCTTGTTCGCTGAATCCGGTGGCACGTAGTTTTAGAAATTCCGTCAGTGCATCTATGATGTGATTGAAATGCAGAAGGGGATTTGCCGACCGCTGTGACCGGCGCGAATATCCATGAGTGTACGGACACCGTGCTTTGAGTTTCAGATAGGTGTGAAACAGGCTGGCATATTCGTCTCCCAATAGATAATGGAGCACTTTGTTCAACTTTCCGTCGAAAAGATTGGCAACACTCTTTATCTTCTCTTCCTGAATAATATGTATGATGCAAGGTTCTAGTTTATCGCTGTATGTGCCATACCGGGTATCCATGTTGAAGTATTGCATAAATACATCTAACAGTGTCATGGTCTCTTTGTCTAAGCCGGTTCTCTTTTTCGTTAACCTTTCCAAGTACGGAGCAATCCGTTTGTTTAATGCATCATTATAAATAAGTCTCATGATTATTTTCGTTTTAAGTATGTTTATAAGAAAATGATTACCAAAGTCTTCCCGACAGCATAGCCAGCCGGATGAAGGTTAATGTGGAGTCTTCTTCCAGCAGGATGGGAGAGGATAAGTCTCCCGCTTCCGCATCATCGATAAAGATGCGGAAAATTCCGTCCTCGTAAGATTGCAGGGCGTTGGTGATTGCTTCTACTTCTGTGGCTGGTTTGCCGTTATAGTTTACTGCAAAACCAACTTTGCCGGAAGTTGCTTTATTTTCCACTTCTTCCTGTGTGAGGTATTTCAGCACTTCGCTTTGTTGCAAGCGTTCATTATATTCACAGACTTGCCAACTGACGATGGCTTCAATCAATTCCTGTACATCGACAGGCGGAACAGGAAAATCGACAGGAATCTTTTCGATACTGCACTTTCGCTTTCCTAACTGTTTGACTTGGACATATACTCTCATATTCTCTTTATTGGGTAATCTGAATACTTGATGTAATAGCATTCAGATCGGTTTCGGCTTCTTCATATTAGAAGTTACTTATCCCACTGACAAATGTATAGAATAATAATGAAAAATAATAGAATGTGACAAATAAAAAAGCATCTGCTTCCTAAGAAGGGATGCTTTTATGAGATTTGATAGCGTATTTATTACTTTTTGTAGAATGCCAAGTCTTCTTTATCGAAGTTCTTGATGAAGTTTGAGTGCTTTTCTACTTCCGCTTCTGCATAGTTCAAATATACATGTGCAGATTTGGAGAACAGTTCGGAAGCCTTGCTGGCATCCTGAATCAGCAGGTGACACATGATAATGTCAGCAGCCATTTCTACCAGTTTGCGAGCGGTGAAGTCAAGCAATTCCTGGTCTTGTGCTTCTTTCACTGCATTGGTGCTTGCTTCGAATTTGTCAGCCATCTTTTTCAGACGAGACATCAGCGGTTCCATGTCCGGTGAGCAAGGAATGGCTTCAAACTCGCGGATAGTAGCGATGTAAGAACCATTGGTTACGTAACGGATAGCGGCTACGGTCTGCAACTGGGTAGTTCCTTCGTAGATGCTGGTGATGCGTGCGTCGCGATAGATGCGTTGACAGGCATATTCCATCATAAAGCCCGAACCACCGTGAATCTGAATACAGTCGTAAGCGTTTTGGTTCGCATATTCAGAGTTCATACCTTTAGCCAGCGGAGTAAAGCTGTCTGCCAGTTTGGCGTATTTCTTCTGTTCCTGGCGTTCTTCCGGAGTCAGTTTACGTTCGCGGGCGATGTCGTCCAATGCTTTGTAGATGTCTACGTAGCGAGATGTTTGATACAGTAAAGCACGTCCGGCATCCAGTTTGCCTTTCATGATAGCCAGCATGTCATATACAGCCGGGAATTCGATAATTGCTTTTCCGAACTGCTTACGGTCTTTAGCGTATGCCAAACCTTCATTGTAAGCTGCCTGGCTCAATCCTACAGATTGTGCGGCAATACCCAGACGGGCACCGTTCATCAAAGCCATTACGTATTTAATCAAACCGAGTTTGCGGTCACCGCAAAGTTCAGCTTTTGCATTCTTATATACCAATTCGCAGGTAGGAGAACCGTGGATACCGAGTTTGTTTTCGATACGACGCACGTTCACGCCACCCTGACGTTTGTCATAGATGAACATGGACAAACCACGACCGTCTCTTGTCCCTTCTTCCGAACGTGCCAGTACGAGATGAATATCGGCGTCGCCGTTCGTGATGAAACGTTTCACACCGTTCAGCAACCAGCATCCGTCTTTTTCGCTGTAAGTAGCTTTCAGCATAACAGATTGAAGGTCGGAACCTGCATCCGGTTCTGTCAAGTCCATTGACATCGTTTCACCTTGGCAGATGCGTGGGATAAAGCGGCTGTGTTGGTCGGAGTTACCAAACTCATAAAGAGTCTCGATACAGTCTTGCAATGACCAGATGTTTCCGAAACCTGCGTCGGCGGCAGCTACGATTTCTGCACACATGGTGTACGGGGTGATCGGGAAGTTCAGACCACCGAATTTGCGTGGCATGGTCATACCGTTCAAGCCGGCTTTTACCATTGCGTCCAGGTTCTGTTTGGTTCCTGATGCATATTCTACGCGGCCATTGGCACAGTGAGGACCTTCTGCGTCTACACCTTCTGCGTTAGGGGCAATGATTTCTCCGGTGATTTCTCCGGTAATCTCCAACACTTTGTCGTAAGAGTCTACAGCATCTTCGAAGTCCAGTGGAGCATAGTCGAATTCATCTTTATCTCTGTAATTGCGTTCTTTGAGTTCGCAAATACGTTTCATCATCGGATTGTTCAAGTGAAACTTGAGTTCCGGTATGTCTGTATAATAATTAGCCATCTTTCCTTACTTGCTATTTTGTTTATAATACTTAATCATCTTCGGCACAACTTCTTCGATGGTTCCGTTGATTACGTAATCGGCAATCGTGTTGATCGGAGCATCCGGGTCGTTGTTGATGGAGATGATGATACCACTTTCCTGCATACCGGCGATATGCTGAATCTGTCCGGAGATACCGCAAGCGATGTAGAGTTTCGGACGAACCGTAACACCTGTCTGACCGATCTGGCGGTCGTGATCTGCGAAACCTGCGTCGACAGCAGCACGGCTGGCGCCTACTTCTGCATGAAGTTCTTTAGCGAGGTCGAACAACAGGTCGAAGTTTTCTTTCGAACCTACTCCGTATCCACCGGCTACGATAATCGGAGAACCTTTCAGGTTGTTCTTAGCCTTTTCTACGTGGCGTTCGATAACTTTCACTACATAGTCTGTATCGGCTACGTATTTTTTCACGTCGTGACGGATCACTTCTCCCTGATAAGTAGGAGAGAGGATTTCTTTCTTCATCACACCTTCGCGAACGGTTGCCATCTGCGGGCGGTGTTCCGGGTTCACAATCGTAGCAACGATGTTACCGCCGAAAGCCGGACGGATCTGATACAACAGGTTCTTGTAAGTCTTGCCTTCTTTCTTGTCTTCGTGGTCACCGATTTCAAGTGAAGTACAGTCGGCAGTCAATCCGCTGGTCAAAGCAGAAGAAACGCGCGGACCGAGGTCACGACCGATCACAGTGGCACCCATCAGACAGATTTGCGGCTGTTCCTCTTTGAAAAGGTTTACCAGAATAGACGTGTGGGGGAGTGAAGTATAAGGGTAAAGTCCTTCGCCGTCGAAAACGTGAAGTTTGTCTACTCCGTAAGGAAGGATTTGTTTTTCAATCTCTTTGAGGCCGGTTCCGGCAACCACTGCTTCGAGCTGACAGTTCAACTGGTTGGCTAACGAACGACCTTTGGTCAGAAGTTCGAGGCTGACGTCTAAAACGTTACCTTCTTCTATTTCGCAATATACAAATAAGTTATTCATGATTATCCGATGGTGTGGTTAGCTAATAGTTCAACAATCAGGTCTTCCACGTCACGGTCGCTGCCGCTGATGGTTTTGCTCTCTTTAGCCTGGAACACGATGTTCTGGATGGCTTTCACTTTTGTCGGCGAACCGGACAGACCACATTGTGCGAGGTCACCGTTTACGTCGGCTACGCTCCATTCTGCCAGATTCAGATAATCGCGCTTGTCATACAGGTCGGTATAATCAAGATTGCCTTGCTGTTTTTCAGTCACAGTTTTGGCATGCTTGTATTTCTGAACCAATTTAGCGTTACGCGGACGGCAAGGAGCTGCAGAACCGTTGACAGTAATCACGATAGGCAGCGGGCCTTCTACAGTTTCAACACCACCGTCGATGTGACGTTTCACCTTAATCTTACCATCGCCCACTTCCAGAATTTCTTCTGCGTATGTGATTTGCGTCAATCCCAGCTTTTCTGCTACCTGCGGACCTACCTGTGCCGTGTCACCATCGATTGCCTGGCGACCACCGATAATAATGTCATACTCACCGATTTTGCGGATGGCAGTGGCAAGTGCGTAAGACGTAGCCAGTGTGTCTGCACCAGCGAAAGCACGGTCGGTTAATAAGTAACCGTTATCTGCACCACGGAAAAGTCCTTCACGGATAATGTCGGCTGCCCGTCCCGGTCCCATTGTCAGAACGGTTACGGTAGAGCCTGGATGAGCATCTTTCAATCGGAGAGCTTGCTCGAGAGCATTCAGGTCTTCGGGGTTGAAGATGGCGGGGAGTGCCGCACGGTTAATCGTTCCGTCGGCTTTCATGGCATCTTTCCCAACGTTGCGTGTGTCGGGAACTTGTTTTGCCAATACAACAATTTTCAAACTCATGCTATTAATTTTAGTATTAGTATTTCTACACATTAGCAGCCAGTAGTCAAGTAGTAATAATCTTGCTATCCAAACTATCCGGTTAACTATCAGCGTGCAAATTTACTCAAACACTTGGTTCTGACAAGAAATCTGAGTAAAAAATGCACAGGTTTAAGAATTTTGAGCAAAATAGGAGGGCTTTTATAGATTTAATTCAGGGTTGACAAGGCGTTTATGAGGAGGGTGTCCGAAAAGGATTCCTTGATGAATTCCGGATTATTTGATAAGTTCATAATAATGTGCGTTCATGAAATTATCATTCTTGAAAATAGCCTTTTGCATAATTCCTACTTTCGTGAATCCCACTTTCTCTAATACCCGCATGGATGGGGAGTTATGCTCAAATACGACTGCGAATACACGTATTTTATCAGTGTGTTCGAAATAATAGTTGATAGCTTTTTTCAGGGCGTCAGTAACGATTCCCTGGTTCCAGAAAGGTTCTCCAATCCAGTAGCCCACTTCTGCACTAAAACGTTCTACATCCGTAGCGGGTATAAAACCGATATTTCCGACTGCTTCTCCGTTTACCTCAATGCAGAAATCATGAATGTTTTCTTTTGCTTGTACCATAGCGAGAAAAACGTTAGCATCCTCCTGGCTATAAGGATAGGGGAGACCGTCACGACAGTTATTCCAAATATTCTTGTTATTGAGATATTGGGCTAATGATGCTGCATCTTCGGTTTGCCAAGTACGGAGAGTATAGTTTTTCTTCTGCACGATAATCTCTGTTTTCTGTACCATATTATCTATTATTTTAGAATTTCAACGGTCTGACACAACCATTTGAGGAATAAACATTTAGCGGAATATTTGAGGAATAACAGTAACGAATTGGCAACAATTCTTTTGCTTAGCAGTATATCCCTATCTTTCAAAGATTTATAAATCCAATTTATGGCAATAGGTAATGGATTTGTAACGTGCTATCTTCTACATCTTGCTTCAAATAGAAGTGGAGTGATTAGCTGATGACAAAGGTAAGTAAAATAAATAATTTATCAGTCTATTTCACTTCAATTCTTTCTTTATCTTTCACTAAATCAAGAATTGTATTACTTTCAATAATCTCATTCAGCAAGTTACCAGCAAGTTAGGAATAATGTTCCAACCTCTGTTAATCAGCTATATAAACATATATATTGTGAATGCAGCAAGTTACCAGCAAGTTAAATCAGCCCCATATTGGAATGTATTTCATGTAGCGAGGGGCTGTATTGGGGTCTATGGGTTTTATTAGTTTATTTTTTAGAACCTCTTTGATTAATCGTGAGATACTGCCTGATGAAGATTCCGCAACCCCAAACCTTTCCCTCAAAGAACTATTTGTAAGAGCGTCTCCTTCTATATACTTTATGCAAGCATGTAAGTATGTTGCCCATATTTTATCTTCCATCGGGATATTGGTGAAATCTAAATGAGAAAACAAAGAAACCTTGGTTGATTCTTGATATATTTGAATTCGCGGAGCTGGCAACTTTTGCAATTCACAACTAATAACCATTCTATCCCATCCACGTCCCAATTCTTCACACATGTTCAACCGACGCATTAAAGATGCTAATTTTTCGTTTCTTGATTTTGGTGGATTATCCACAATTCTCATAATATCAACTAATGGCGTTCCTGAATTTGTAACCTCTACCCGATTCTCGAATACTTCGATAAGTGGTCCTGTTCCAGTAATGAAAAAATCCTGATGAATAAGACTATTGGCTATTGCCTCTCTAATAGCAGGTATAGGGAATGTGCTTATAGACTTTCTGCGAACAGAGTCAATATCTTCTTTTGAAGGCAACAGTGTATTTACATATTTTACTGCATTCTCGAAGCTAATGGCATACCCTTCTGTCGTTGTTTCTTCTTTTAATATTACAAGCCTATTAAGCCCATCGTATTGTACTATTCTTATTGCTTTCCGTCCTACACGTGGAAATTCAGAAAGTCTCTTTGCGAAGAGAATAGCCCCAAGGTTTGTTATGGCATACAAACCATTATCTTGTTTTGCAATAATGCCGTCTTCGACTAAATAATGCGCATATCTATCAATACTTGTTGGAACAGGCATATTCAGAATATCAAAATATGCCTCGCAATTTAAGTAACGAGGAATATCTTGCAATTGTATATCAGCTATTGCGTAAGCATCTTCAAATTGCTGGTTTCTCAATCTATCCCATAATTGAGCTTGCAATGCGGGAAATTCAATAGCTTTCTTCGTATAACTGCCGACTCGTATATAGTCTATCTTTTCAAATGTAACAGGGTTTCCTACGGCTTTTGAAATAACCAGCATTTCGACATGCTTGCCGTCAATATCAACAGAATGCATCTCGAAATCGGCATTTTTGGAAAGTAGATAGCGTAACCAATTTTCAAGTTCCTGATTACCTTTCTTCTCTTTTTTCAAATTAACTTTCGTGCCAATTATCTCGTGTGTATTATCATCAACACCCCATATCATATAGGCATAACTTCTATCTGCAATAACTGCACTATTGGCTAAAGCACTGATGTCTTCGCCAACCATTTTGGGATCGCAATTGTTATGTTTGAACTCTACCCAACCTGTTTCTTGTGGCAGTTTACACAACTCAAGTACCAGCTTATCCAAATTTTCCATATGCCTATAAAATCACTTAAAAATAATTCAATCTTTAAAATAACTCATTTTCTTCCATACCCTGACCATCTGAGTCTGTATTATTCACGATGCCCTTGTTAATCCAAAAATTAGGCATAGAAGTTTTGAACTCTGAATCAATGTAGTGACATTGTTCCTTAATGATGCCACGTCTTTCTATCGCTGGTTGCAAACAGTAAAGATCGAATTCTTCAAGATTAACATCTTCAACGGATTTCCAATGAGGAAATAACAATTTCATAGCTGCTGTGGCTATCTTCTTTACAGCTTTGAAATCGCGCATATCCGCTTTCTTGTCATATACGACAAGGTCGTCAAACAAAAGTCCGTATGAATTTTCGGTACGGAGCGAATGTAATATTTCAGAGAAATATTCTACGTTGATAGTCCAACCTTTGTAAATCATACTTTTGTTGATGCGCGGTAAATACCACCCCTCAATAAAACAATGGAAGCGGTCAAGCAAAGCTGACTCTCTGAAATACAAAGGTAATGCATCAAAATATCTCTTACTTTGGGGCAGACGCTCGGAAGTAAGTTGGATGTTTCCCATCAGCATTAAGCCACACTCTGACGAAAATTCATTATTGTCTATGGTGGTTTTACCGCTTTCAAGGTATGATTTTAATGCTGCCTGAATTTCAGAAGGCTCTTGGAAAGTGATTGTTTGAATTTCATCAAAAACAGTAAAGTCATGGTTCTTTATGATACCATTCTGCTGTTTCTGCTTGTCGTAGAAAAGTTTTGCACGAGTAACTTTTCCGCCACTGACAAGCCATCCGTATTTGGAGAGGTTGCCGAAAACATAACTTTTACCAGTTCCTTTAGGGGCTAATTCAACTACGTTCAATCGAGGCTCAACAAAGATGAACAGACGAGTAAGAAATTCCAATTTTTGGTGCATATTTTCAAAAGAATCTGCATCGTATTCCATTGCGGATAGCAACAAATCAATCCATTCATCGGTAGTAAACGATTTACGAGCATCACGTAAATAATTAACGTCAACTGACTTATAAGGCTTAAATGGTTTATAGTCAACCATTTCTACATGATTTTTCTTGCCGTCATCATCAGGCAAAAGAGCCAATTTAATAATACCCCAACGTTCTCCGTCAACAAGTGTTCCTGTATGTTGGCTATAAACATATTCAGGGATAACGCCCTCATTAAGTTTGATACCCATGTCAGGAATAGCAAAGCGGCGAACACCTTTCACTAGGTCAATATAAATAATGAAGCGAACCAACAAAGTGAGGGTTTCGCCTTGTGCCAGTTTATCTTTAACATCCGTTGAATTTTTTGGGATAACTATATCTAGGAATGATGTCAGTTTTCCTCTATCAATGCTGCCGTCTGGACTTAGATATTTTTTTAACAGAAAGTCCTTAACAAATGCAGGAAGATTTCGCCCCGCAAACAAACTATCTGTTGAATTGGGGTCTTTATGTATAGACATTGGTGCAAAATGCTGACGCACCTTTTCTGATATTATTTCGCGCATAAAATAAGAATTTTGCAGTTAGAACAAATCTTCTTCCTCTAAACCTAATTTAAGTTCGAGTTTGAAGTCTCGGTACTTATCTCCAATAATCAATCGAATATTTTTAGCATCTTGCAACAACGGCAGACATGGGGTAATGTAACTATTTCCTGATTGAGCAATCAATTCATATCGTACATTATTATACTCGACAATCGGAATGTCATTAAATGAAAGTCCGCGAATGTCAAAATTAAGAATGGGATTTGAAGCAGAGACTTCAAAATCCTGCAATTTTGCAGTCCAATTAGTGGCGTTTGGTTGCGAAGAAATTATCAATATCGGTACGAGTACTTCTTCGGGAGTACATCCTCCATGGCAACCTGAACCGTCATGAATTTTTGCACATAACGAATTGTGCTGTAAAGCACAAACGGTAGTGTTATCATCAAGAATAATATAGCGATCATCAATAGTAGGTTTCTTCACCGAGGCAATTCTTCCACCATGATCACTTTCAAATCCTGGCAAATTCAGACCGGAACAGAGTTGCGGAAGATAAGAAATACCATGGTCAGAAACAATAGCTATTTTCTTATCAGGATTGTTATCAAGAATATTGTTGATAATTTCAGCGATCTTCTCCATATCATCTATGATGTATTGCGGATATTGTCGAACTTTATGAGAAACGGTATCTAAATCACCCTCTTTCTGCAAGTTGTCATTTGCAAGAAGTAACAATGATTTTTTGTTATTCTCTGTTTTGGTAGGAATATCTGCACGAGAAACATAAACTTCATTCAAGAAGAAATTGTCGTGTTTGCGTAGCCCTATCACATGTTGAATGAATGGTAACCAATCCAATCCCAAACCGTCTATCCAATAAAATACATCAATATCCTTGCGACTATTGAGCAAAGTTCGAGTGGTACTGAAATTATGATACCAAGAGTTGAATTTAATAGTGTCATGATTCTTTTCACAGATGGTATTAAGAACTTCATCTGTGTACACGTTACTGATTTTTGCTCTTTTATAAGCATCTATGTATTTGAGAACCCACTTACTTTCGGCTTCTTTTATACCAAAGGAAGTGCCAAGATAGTAGTACAATTGCGGATAAAGTTCTCGAATATCTTCTTTTGAAATATAGGAATGGCTAACCCAGTCAATCAAGAGTGCTTTTTCTGCGTTAGTGACAAGTGACACATATTGCAAGGCTGTGCTATATCCAGAAGTTTCAACAACTTGATTGATTTTTTCAATCAGTTTGTGCTGAATTACTTCAGAAAGCACCACTTTCTCTTTGTATATATAAGACAGGATAGCACTTCGCTCATACAAATAATTTTCGGGATTTTCAAGGTTGAAGATTGTAAGAGCGATTGCCTGAGTCAAGTCGGAATTGGTATATCCATTCAAATTTTTAATGGACTCACAAATATATCCTTTTGAACAGAACTTTTCCTGATAGTATGAAGTAAGCAACCAACGATCAAACGGAAGTTCGTTTTCAAACCAAGTTTTGACAAAAACGTCAAAACCTGCAAGAGCGTGTATGTCGAATTTAGCATTGAAAAAAGTCTTGAAATCAAAAGACTCAATATTGATTTCTTTAGCTAACTCCAACCAATGCTTATCTGCTTCTTTGCTAGATAAAAAACTAAGGTGAAGCCCCAATCCATTGGTGAGAAATTTATAGACTGAATTACATGGCACAAAATCGAAAGCGTTGTCGGGTTGTGCGTACTCGGCATAAGCAAATATGGAGCGAGAGGTGCAAATGATATCCCGTTTCATTTTTTGGTCGCGCCAAAGGCGCAGCCATTCTGAAACGGAGCTTACCACGCTATAATTATCATCCAAACCATTAACCCCATACGTAGAACCATTAGTGAGTATTAACCGATAATTCCGCTGTGGTTTAGGATTTTTATAATCCCAAACTGTTATCTGACTATCATTATAAAACTTTGACATCTTCGCTTCCAATCCCACTATAGGAATGTAAACTCGTTGATGATTTTTATAGGCAATATGCGATGCTTGAATCGCTTTAATGTCAGAAATTAGCGTATCAAATTCTATATCGGGTTTATTGTTGTTATAAAAACGAGCAAGTTCGGAGAATGGTGCAATGACAATATCATTGTCTTCCTTACTGCAGACGAAAGAGCAAATTTTATCAGAAAGTTTGCTGTATGTAATCAATAAATCCGGATATTGTGAATCCAACCAACAATCCACGCTTTGAAGTTCCACACCATTATAGGTCAAGTGGTCAACAAAATCATAGCAATCCTTGAAGTTGTTGAACATGACAAACCTGACAGGGAAACGCCCTGCCGAAGCAGCGTTTATCCCTGTCGAAACTTTATCCTCTTTGACACATTGCAGAAGATAGTCAAAATTCTCGAATGCTCGGTACATAATTATTCGAGTATGGTGTCTATAATCGTTTCCATATCAAGTTCTATAAGTCGAAGAAGTATGTCTTTAGCATCTTCTACATTGCTTATAAGCTGAACTTTATCTTTAGCCTGTTCACGTCTTCCCGGTGCGGGTGCTGTCGGTGGCACAGGGGGAATAGGGGCTGCACCACCCGGTATAGGTTGTATAGGAGGTGTAGGAGTAGGTGCTGGCTTTTGTGACAATGCCCAGTTCTTAAGTTGATCAAGCACTTCTGTCTCTCCCCAAAGTCCAATTTCTCCCTGCATATTCTGTTTTATAAAGGCAAATGCTTTGTCTAAATCTTCGGACTGAAGGGCAACATTCGGCTCTGACATAAGGAATTGCTCAAAGCCTTGTTTGAAGTAGGTATTATCTTTGAACCAGGCTCTGATTTCAAAGTTCATTGATTTGATACCCTCCACAATGTCAACCATCATAGATGGGTTGCGGTGTGTGGTTTCAAAACAAATAGTAAGTACATCATCTATGAGCTTTTGAGCAGGTTCTTCAAGACCTGCATTCTTTATTGTTGCTGGTATGGCATACTTCAACGCCCAAAGAGGATACCCCTTTAGAACGGAGTATTCATGCAAAATAGCCCAACGAGCATCTTTCAAACTGCTTATGTCATGATAGCCATTCAATGAATCTAAAGAAAAACATTTGATAAGCGATTTGCATAACTGTCCTTCTTCCTTGGTTTCAAATTTGAATGAAATTTTTGGGTTTTTATTACCCTTTTCCCAACAATCAAATGTGGCTACTACATCTTCAACCAAATGCTGTGCTTCACGAGGCTTACCGTTAGTGTCAAACATCTTGCCGATATACGGACGGAGGGCAAAAGCCAACATCGCCATACAAGAACACGTTTGAAACAAGCCGTATGGAGGATTTGAAAGTTCTTCAAACTTTTCAGCAAGATTAAAAAGATTCTGCTTATCCGTTCTTTTTATCTTGTCCTCTACAAACTTGTAAACAAGATACAATGGATTACGCTGTTGATCAATATCCGGCTTGAACTCAAGATTTTCGTCCACGCTTGCTTCAAGAAGTATCTTTACCAATGATTGTTGAGCATTGAGCTGATTTACAATGTCTGTTTTTGTGTTAAAACTCAACACTAACTGCACAATCTTTTTGGTAGATTCTTTCTTCCAATAGGTTTTAGATTTACCCACACATAGCTCCAGCGCTTCTGGACCTTTGCAAAACAGTCGTGGCGCAATGACACGATCAAGCGTAGAGGTCAATTTTGAAGCCGAATACGTATTATGACTTTCTCCCAAATACAGATAGAAATTTTCACGACGCACATTCTTAATGATATAGTCGGTGAGAATACTTGCTGCATTCTTAACGTGTACCTGATATTGATCAGTGAAATTGAATTTTTGTGCACACTTAGCATTTGCCTGATATTCAATAAAACGATCATACTCTTTTTCTCCGAAAGGAGCATCGAAAACGATAAAGCAAGTGTCGGCAAAGCGTGGGTCAACAGAAGCATGTTCTGCATATTCACGCAAAGTCTGAATTTCAGTAGTTGTCTTGCCAAACAACAAGGCTAAGAATAGTTCGTAACCTTTAGCATCCTTTCTGCCGTTCTCTATCTTATTGAATAAGGTATATTCATTTATATCCAACGAATAGAATTTAAACGAATACGGACGACAAAGATTAGTGAGAATTTTGTCGACTTCCTTAGATGCTGAGTCGTTGAAAGTAAGAACTTGTGATAAGTATTTAAATTCACGGTTGCGCAACGATTCTTTTGCGTCTTCGATTTCTTTGGTGGGAAGAGCTGTGAACTGAATAGAAAACACGTTGCCTGGTGCACGTTGAATATAGCCTTTGTTATCAAACATTGTAAGGACATCGGCAACTTGCTCTGCAAATGAAGTACCCTCAAACAAACGAAGAATATTCTCCTCGCTTGGAGTTACCTCTTTATGATTAGCAATGTTATTAAGTGCATTAAGCAAAAGTGTTCCTTTGAATACTTTCATTGCCACTTCACCTTCATTCTCAATGTTTGAGCAATAGGTGTTGTAGCGTTCGGTAACTGCTCCGAATTTTGTCACATTTTCGTTAAACTCACCAATCACATAGTCCCAAAGAAAATCTGCTGTAATTGTATCACGTTTGGCAAAAACGACTTCGTTGTTCAAGAACTCTCTTATGGTTTCGTTCTCTCCCAAGAATTGGAATACACTGCGAGAAGATGAACCCGCTTCACGAGCATAGAATGTGGCGAGTAAAGCGGTTGCAGGGTGTACTGGCATCAAACTCTTGATATCGCGTGTCGTTTCCACTGCGTTAGGCAAATTTTCTGTATAGTGGTTAATAAGATTATCAAACTTATCTAAAACGGGACTGAAAACAGACAAATATTCTTCATTGGTGCCAGTCATACGGAACTTGCGCGACATAATCTTATATGCCGACACGGGTTCCATATTGTACTTCATATAGTGGTAGCGACCAATAGTTTTTTGACGTTCTTCCGCTTTTAGAGAGTTGAGGGCCGATGGGTGAGAAATGAAAAGGAAATAACTGTCATTCTCTTGTGCCATAGCACGTTCAGTCAGCTCTTGTAACTGAACCAAGATATTAAGACCTATATCAAGAGTGAGCAGGGTCGTAAACTCGTCCCAAATAATCAGCAGTCCGTCATATTCGGTTTTCTCTTTCAGTTTCTCTTGAACTTCAAAGAACCATTGTGTGATATTGGCATTTTCCATACGGATATGAAAGCCGGCATCGCGCAAAGCATCTTGCACCACACGCAATGTTTTTGGTTCAAGGTCGGAAAGTTCTTTACGCAACTTATCCACATTGGGAGTAACCGCTGAAAGTTTTGGGGATTGTTCTATAAGCATTTCCCAAAACTGCTGATTTTCATCAATGTGCTTGATATAGGTGTCATAGTCGGTCTTTACTTCAAGGTCTGTAAGTCTGGCTTTGATTAAAGCTTCTTGTATCTTTTGTTGAAGTTGTAGGGAGAGGTCATCAGGATGGGCAATTGAACTTGCTCCATACAAAGTAACGGGAAACAACCGTTTCTTTTTACGGAGATCAAAAACAGACTGGCATAAGCCCTCAAATTTCGGTAATTTGTATTCCTCACGCAACCATTCTTCAATAGCACTAACATCGTCACAAAGTAGATGCTTTAGCACCGCTCCGGCATGAGTTTTTCCCGTACCATATGTTCCTTCTATCCAAAAAGACTTGTGCGCATCAAGGTCATTGTTCATTGCAGAGCGGACTACAGTACGCAGTATATCATTGAATTGGTCGTTTACAATGAATACACTCCAATCCCCAGCTTTTTCTTCTTCGAGGTAATATGTGCTACGCCCCGAGCGCAAATCAACGATATCAGAATACTTAGTAGCCATAATTAAATCAAAGTTTTAAGAATAGAGATTGGATTCACATCTTCTCGCAAGGTAATATGGTCAAGTCCCATATTCAACTCTGCGACAAGTAAACGGTTGTTAGCTGAGTTCAGGGTTCGTAATATTTTCTCTAATCCAGAAAGTGAAATTCCAAATTCAACAAATGGACCAAGTTCTGATTTTGAATCTTTTAAATCAGAAACGCGAAAAGATTTATATCCAACATTTTCAGCATATCGATACAAAGAATAAGCTAAAGCGGTATCGGATAAATCTTCAAAAGATTTACGTCGATATTGCTTACCTTCAATTTCTTCAGCTATAGCAAAAGCACTGTCCGTAGGACAATATTTAAATAGTTGGAATAACGCCGAGACTGCATTGTCAACTGTTCGCTTTCCGTAAACTGAATATTCCTCCGAAATGTTTTCTGAAATAGAATTTTTATCGAAAATTTGTCCGGGTACAATATGAGTTAAGAACCAATTCACAATGAATGAGTTTTTAGCAAGATTAGTAAGAACCACAGACCAAACCAAGTTAGGGTCATCAACATATATTTCAGATAAAACTTTCCCAATCTCAGTGAGATTTAATTTAGCGTCTATTATTTCAGCTTCTTTGAGCCAGTTTTTAAAACTCGGAACTTGTTTTGGGCCAAGTCCATTATAGTCCCAAAACTCAGTAGGATTTAATAGAAATTCGCTCATCCATTCTTCATGGAGTCCAAAGGTATTGTATCTATCAATTCCTGCCTTCGCCTTTATATTTGTTTCTGTTGTCATACTTATAGAATTAGCAACGATACATCCCTTGTCGTGAAAGTTCAAACATTTGTGGCAATGGATGCACTTCGTTAAATCAATATTTACTTTTGGGAAAACGGACAACGCCCCTGTTGGGCATTCAACCTCGCATGATTCACAGTTAATACAATATGCCGCTTTATATATAACTCTTTTCAATAAAGAGATAAGAGATAAATCTTTAATTCCTTTAATATAAAAAGTATAATCAGTACCATCCCCTTTAACCTCAAAAGAATAAACAGTATTTTTATATTTTATATCTCCGCAAAATCCATTAGAGGTATTAAAGAAAGTAAATTCACCCAAGACAGGTAACCATGCAGTAATTGGTAATTTTGCAGACTTTACTTGGGCGTAGAAATTATTGGGAGAGTTCTTGAAATTCACCTGTGTGGAAATTTTCATAAATTTACCACTAGCTCTAAACTTCCACTTACGCTCTTTTAGATATACTTCCAAGTCTTTGACACCCTCTTGCTTGGACCAATTATAAATTCTCGAAATAAAAGGTTCTAATTCTGCACCATAGCAACGGCTTACTATCATATCATCCCATTCGGAAGAATAAGGGCAAGTAATACACCCTACTCTTGATTTTCCTAAACGATAAGCATTATTAATAGGTAGAGCATAAGAGAATAAATATAAAAATATTTCAGATGTATTCCAATATAATATCGGGTGAGCATTTACAACTGTTGAATGTTTTACACCTTTACCCATACGCTCATAATTGCCACGACGGGCAGATTCTTCCGCTCTTACACCGTCAAAAGTAAGAACTTTTGCCTGCTTGTTTGTACCGGAAACTTTAAGCGAACGATAAAGAGGTGCGGTTTTCATTACCGAACAGCACCAACGGTGGGTATCGCTCGGCGTACCAATTTTATCCCAATAGCTTAAGACCGATGCATGATTACGAGCGGTGGAAAACTTAAGTCCTGGGTAAAGTGCAGAATAATGCCGCTTTACGTCTTCGTAAAGGTTAAGCGATGACGGCAACTCATAACCCGTATCACTGTATATCACCTCGAAAACATTGGGAGGTAAGGCTCTTGTGCAAAGGTCAAGAACGACTTGTGAATCTTTGCCACCTGAAAATGATGCCAAGAAAACATCGATTTTGGTGGCAAGCAACCGTTGTTTACCTTGTTGCTCTGCAATATCCAAGGGCATTACATCAAAGCTATCGCACTCCTCCTTGATAATAGCCATTTTTCGCTTTTGTTTTTGCTCAATAGATGCAACGATAGCTTCAAAATCAAGTTGATTGGCTTTTATCTCATTGAATTTTTTAGAAGCTGTAGAATAGATGAAGAATGTTTCGCGTATAAATTCAATGGCTTCGCTCTCCAGCAAGAACATAATATCGCGGTTTCGCTCTATCATTTTCTTGACATCAATCGGGATAAGTTCAAGGTTCTCAAATCCCGGCATAATAGTTATAGTAGCTGAATCATACAAATTTGCACCTTTAGCCTGAAACACCAAGTCGCCACGATAGAAATATTGTTTATTAACTGCCCACATAAGTGGAGCCTCCGACTGCGGATATACATATCCTAATTTATCAAGTCCAAGTAAATCAAGCTCTTCAAACCAAACAGGACGAGGCGAAATACCCAAAGTCTCTTTCGAGACTTTGGAACTTAACAAAACACCTCCTGTTTCTTTATCCCATTCTATCTTATACATGAACTTATTTAATTTCAGTTTTTACAATCAAATCTCTTACATCAACATTAAGCAGCCCTGCTACTTTTACCAAAGTTTCTAAACTTGGTTGGTATGTATTGGTACACCACTTTGATATAGTGGCTTGATCTTTGCCCAATTCTCCAGCAAGCCATTTACTGGTTCTATTTTGTTCCGCAAGCACCGCTTTTATTCTATTGATATTTGCACCTTTCTGCATGATACGAATGTTTGATGTTGCATGATTCCATTTAAAATTTCGCAAAGGTAGTAATTTTCCCAATTATTATCGCTAATACTTGGGATATTATTTCAAAAATATGGCGCATTTTTTCAAAAATACGGCATTGTTTTGAAGAAATATTAGGTGAGTCAATGAAAGCCACAATATAAATTCTCCAAAAATAGGACTGTCTATACAATGTGGTGGCTTTCTATTTGGAACAACATGTCACCTCTTATATTTTGCTATATGCTCACTTTTTAGGTTTATCTTTAATCGCCTTATCTTTAATGGACTTTGCCTTAGTGCCCAATTCATTAGCAGCTTGTTCTTTCAATCGTGCTTGCTCAGTAAGAGTTGCTTGCTTTCGGACTGCCTCCTCATAGGTTTCTACATCTTGAAGCATTTGCCTAATCTTAGCGTTGTCCCGATTCAGTTCAAAGATTCCTTCCAGTTCTTCAATCTGTTCAATCGATGCTTTACCTTTCATCTTGATGTAGCGATACTTTAAGTCATTGTCGATACGGTCATAATCTGGTTGTCGGGCAAAATAAAGGGCAGAACCGAATGCGGCAAAAAGAAACATATTGACCATAAGCAACGCCCAGGTCGGCTTGGAGGCAAGGTCGAAGACAAACAAGTGCCTGACCTTATCGGGCTTGCTCATTCTCCCTTTGACGGATGCCGAAAGCATTTCCACTTTTTCTACCACCTGTTGCAAATTGCGTGTTTCCGTTGCTGTAAACCGTTCCAATAGATTCTTCTGTAATTCAAAGTTTTGCAGTTGTGCATTCTTAAATTCTGATAACACCCCCGAAAACTTGTCCGAGGTTGAATCACGTTTCAATATGTTCGCGGTATCTGCTTTGATCATGACAAGGGTTTCCATGACTCGTTTGAATGCCGTTTTAACGGTATCCAAATCCTGTTTGACCTCCAGTAATGAAGATTCACTTACTACATTGTTTACTTCGGATTTTCCATTTGCCGATTGGGGTATGGATAACCTGTTTATCTTGTCCTCGATTCTTTCCAAGCACCCGTAGATGCTTTCAATATATTCTTCACTTTTCATGTCTCTGATTTTTAATTGTTATGTTTTTATCTACTATTGATTGAGCTACAAGCTCAATCTTTTCTTGCGTTTCTTTTTCTTTCGCCTACGAAGCAACTCGTCATACGGAATTTGCTCGTCCTGCGGATTATTATCCGATGGCAGGAAAAGTCCCAATCCGCCTTCAAGCAAACCGTTTTCTTGCAGACTTATCCGTTGTTCCATTGGACGGATAGACTCTTGTTTTGACTTTTTAGGCTCAAATTCCTGTTCTGTTTCCGGCTTATTCCAACTTAGACGGGCATTTAACTTAGCAAAACTGAAATCCCTGCTGATTTGCGAAGCCTTGAATGTCAGACCGTCTTTGGTAAAACGGATTCCCTGAATATCATTCAGTGTCTTTATCTCACGGCTTCTTTTTACAAACTCCAGTTTGACACCTTGTCCGGCTAAGTTGTTATTGAACTCTTTCCATGTCTTGGAGGACTTTAATGCTTTCTTCACCGCATTGTGAATCTCGTATTTCACACGATCTGCCGAGCGAAGTTTCTTCACATTGGTCTTACCTTTATCCTCGGCATATGTCAGTCTGTACTTGTCTTTCAGTTTCTTCGTAGCAATCTCATTACGCTTGTAATCACCTTGTGAGGAAATCACTTTGCCGTCATATCCGATACGGTTATAGACCAAATGACAATGCGGATTGTCTGTGTTATTATGCCTTACCAATATGAATTGAGTGTCTTTTATGACCATCAAATCCATGTATTCCATTACGATTTTAGCCATAAACTCATTTGTGAGTCTTGGCTTGTCTTCGGGTTTGAAACTCAAAGCGATGTGTCCGACTGGCTGTTTTATCTTCGGATTAAGCATACGCTGGTAGTTGAAACTGTCCGTTATTTCACGATTATTACCCAACAATACACCATCAGAAGCGATGACTTCAGCATTGTCTTTGCCCATCACGTAGCGGATGCAGCCGCCAAAGGATTTTCCTTTCTTTATCTTGCCAATCATAAGAGCCTCCTTTCCGATGATTTATACTCGTTCATTATCGCTTTCAGTTTTTCAAGCAATTCCATCAGTATATTCTTAGTACGATTGATTCCCGCCTGATGCGACAACTTTGTAAGCTGGTTCAGGTTATTCGCCATTCCCACAAGATTGCGCATGGTGGACGCTTCCTCCGGAGAGTGCTTGGCCACAATCTGTGCATTGAACGTGGAATCCCTGATGTATTCCGCAAGCGTCCTATTCGCCTGTCTGCTGCGAAGACATAGTCTGTCGTAGTCCGGTTTGGAGAATTTCACCGTCACTGATTTGGAGAGTTTGCGGAAACCGCTTGCTTTCGGTCTCCCTCTCGGTTTGATTTTGTCTTTGTTGCTCATGTTACTTGGTTTATTGTAATAAGTCATTTTACTGTTTAGGTATCTCTTACAATCTGCGACCGTTGGGAGCGGATTACCTCCACTTGTGAAAGTGGAGCGAGGTTTTTCAGGCATCCCGAAAGATAACCTCGCTCCCTCCCCCGAAACAGACGTTTCACTCCTCACTCCGATTGAAGGGATTCAAGGATGCCTGACGGCAGTAATGCAGCGTGCAGATACATTTTTCATCGGGCATATGTTATAATTTACGCCACTGTTCAAACCCTTCCGAGTAGATTTCAAGATGTTGTCGGGCGATGTTTTCAAGAAGTCCCGAAACACTCATTCTGCGGCTTCCGAGTTTGCGGACAAACTCGTCAAGCCTGTCACGCACCTCGCAACTGACAAATACGGGTTTGCGGTCTTCGATTTTCGGGACTTGCAGGAAAGCGGTACGGTATTCTTCCAATGACATCCTTCGCTGTCGGCTGCTAATCCGACAACGGGGTGTCGAAAATGCCCCGTCTTTCCCCATCGGCATTTGCAGATTACCGGATTGGATTTCGAATTGTTCCGTAACGGTTAATGGAGTTCCGTTACCGACATTGCCTGTAAACGATTCTCCTGTACTTTCAACGTTTTCATCATCAGGAAGAAACTGCGACATTTCCGTACCCGTCATGGCTTCCCATTGCTCTTTGCTAAAACTTTTCTTTGTTGCCATAATCTTTGAATTTTAATCGGTTTATATAGTAGTCTCAGTGCACACATTGACCTGTTGTCGGCAGCAAAGGAAGCAGGTATACTGCACGGAATCAAGCAAATGGAGATAGCGTGGCAATTATGATGGCTTTTGCGTTTTAGCCACTGAATCAACGGAGCAAACTGCTATGATTTGCCATACTCTCACGATTATAGATATTGGATAATGATTCGTTAGAACAGAGTTTTTGTTGAATCCGGCAGATGTGGTTTCTTACATTGGATAATATTACTGTATCGCCATTCCTGTTTGATTACTGCAACCTGCTCAATCGGTACTAATGGAACATGGCTCTTTCCCGATTTACATAATCATATCCGCTGATTATGCAACACGATGACAACCGATGTAACAGACCGTCAGTCGTTTGTAAATCCATTGTGGTGTGATTATTCCTGCTTTTCTTTGCATTGAAAACAAGGAAACAAGCCGCTGTCTTACGCCAACTGTGCCACAGGATTCCATTTATCGGAAGTGTTGGGTGTAATGAGTGATCCGGTTTTACCTTAGCGGCGAGAATTGAAGACAATGTATAATCTAAATATCGGAAACAATGGAAATCATCAGTTTTGAGAAAAAGACATTTGAGGAAATTTCAGCCAAGCTGGATTACTTCGTGCAGAGGATGGAAACCCTCTGCAATAGCCATGACCAAAAGGAAACGGGCAAATGGATGGACAGTCATTCCGTATGCAGGAAGCTGCGTATCAGTCCGAGAACATTACAGACTTTCCGTGACAATGGGACGCTTGCCTTTACTAAAATCGGAAACCGTACCTATTACCGTCCTGAAGACGTGGAACGTGTAATCTCAGATGTGGAAGACAGACGGAAAGAAGCCAAATGGAAAAGCAGGGATATTTGACCGAGAATATAGAGTAATCAATATATAACCCAATAATTAAAGCGTATGAGTAATGAAATCAGAGAAAAAGACCATGAGTGGGTAAAGAATTTCCACTCTAATTTTGACAGGCTTCTGGCTTCACTTGAAGAGTTGTTAAGCCAACACCAACCGTCCGTATATGGCGATGAACTGCTGACCGACAAGGAAGTGGCATACCTGCTGAAAGTGAGCCGAAGAACATTGCTCGATTACCGCAACAACGGAATCCTGCCCTACACGCAGGTGGGCGGCAAAATCCTGTACCGAACTTCCGATATAGAACGTATTCTGATAAACGGATACAAGGAAGCGTACAGATACAGCGAAAGCGGATGATTTTTCTGGAGGGAGCGCAGTTTGCCGTCTGCCCGTTTCATCCGGTTTTCAAAAAAAATAGCCTTCCCCTATAAAAATCTGAAAAGCATATAGAATCGGTCATATATTTCAGACTTGTCTATATGCTTTTCGGTTGTTTATATCGACTTTTCCGTCAGTCGCTTGTTTCCGCTGCCGTCAGCGTCCATTGTACAGACGTGAAAGGGAAAAGGTTTTCGGGGGGAATACTCTTTGCTTGCAAAGGAAGATTCCTCCCGAAACGGCACAGCCGCCAGACCTTTTCACTTTCAAAGAAGTCTGTACTAACTTTAATGGACGGGCGAGGAAGTATGCGACTGACGGAATATGTATATGGTCAATCAGAATATTGGTTGTCCTGCTCCCTTTGTCCGTAGTGTATGTTTTTAACATTATCGCTATCCCTGTTCCATTCCGGAATTTCATACTTGGCCTTAATGCTCGTACTGATTCGTTTTATATCCTCATTAACTTTTTGGCGGGTCAGCTTTGCATACAATTGTGTTGTACTGATATCCTTGTGCCCCATCATCTTACAGACGGATTCCAATGGAACACCCTGAGAAAGAGTAATCAGCGAACCGAAATTATGCCGGGCCATATGAAATGTTATCCGTTTGTCTATATCGCATCGCTCCGCCAATTTCTTGAAGTTGGCAGTCAATGCCGAACGTGCCGGAACTTTGAAAATCCTGTCATCCACACGCTGTTCCTTGTATTTGTCCATAATCTGTTGTGGTAAGTCAAGAACCTGAATGATACATTCGCTTTTTGTCTTTTGCCTGTTGAACCGTACCCATAGTTTGCTGTCTTCTGTGCGGTAAAAATGATCTTCCCGTAAATTGCGGAGGTCTATATACGAGATTCCTGTGAAAGTGCTGAACACAAACAGGTCTCTCACATAACACAGGAATTTCTCTTGTATCGGTTTGCTCATCAGGCGTTTCAGTTCATCCGCTTCCAAATGACGGTGTTTCTTGATCGCCTTTTCCGGAAGATAACCCGAAAAGGGATTCTTGTGTATCGTTCCTTGCGCAATGGCTCTCTTGACGATGGTTTTCAACATGACGGTAAACCCTTCAATAGTGGAAAGAGAGCGTTTGAGGTCTGCTCTCATATAGGAATCGTACTTTTCAATGAAGCTGTAATCCAATTGCCTGAGTGCGATATCATCGGCATTGTAATACTTCAGGATAAACTTCTTCAATCTGTTATATGAAGAATGATGGTTGTGCAGTGTGCCGTAAGAACGTGTCAGCCCAACCTGTTTGGAGAGTTCCTCAATATATTCCTGATACAGTTCCAATAAATTACGTTTTCTTGTACCGATACCGCTAATGGCGTTCTTTACAAGTTCCGCTGTTATATACCCTTGTTCCGAAAGTATCTCATCATAATGGCGGTGTATGTCTGCCGTCAGTTTCTCTATGGCACAGTTGATTTTCTGAACTTCACGGTCTTTCCCTTTAAGTCTGTATCTTTTAGCATCCCATAATGCAGGGTCTATATCCATCTTTGCGGAGAATTGCGCTACTTCCGTATTTATGGATATCCTGCCCATAAGGGGGCACAGACCGTTCTTTTTCACCTTCTGTTTGTTGATATAAAACAGAACGGCAAAGGTGCTGTATGTTGTTTTCCTGTTGTTCATACTCAATCTGGTCTTTGTGGACAATTATCGGCCAAAATGAATTTTTCTCTTATCCGGACTTGCAAATCACCCATATCTGCGCCAATCTTTTCTTGGGTAAGGTGGGCATATATCCGGGTGCTTTTCCAACTCCGGTGTCCCAGCAGTTCACGAACCGTATCCATTGGAACTCCTTGGGACAGAGTGATTAACGATGCGTATGTGTGCCGGGCCATGTGGAATGTCAGGCAACGCTTTATCTCACAGTGTTTTGCAATCTTTTTAAGATTAATGTTTGTCTTGCTGCAACTCAACATCGGGAACAGTCTGCCCTTGTCGGATATGCCGCAATACTTCTTTATCAATTGTAATGGAAGCTCCATCAAAGGAATATGGCAAGGTGTTCCTGTCTTCTTTCTTGCTGTATGTATCCACCATACACCGTCTTCAGCCTGTTTTATATTTTTGGGTGTCAAGTTGCGGAGGTCGCTGAACGCCAATCCGGTCATGCAGGAAAATATGAAGACATCACGCACCAGATTCATATTGTCTTTTGGCAAGGGAGTCGTGAGAATCAGATTGAATTCCTTTTCGGACAGGCATTTGGCGACAAGAGGCTCTGTCAGATACTTGTAATCCATGAACGGGTCTTGTTTGATGAGTCCGTTATCCATTGCGGACTTGATTACTAGATGCAGACGTGCCATAATATTGACAATGGTATTGCAGGTCATCTTCAAGTCGGCACGGAGGTACAAGTCGAATGCTTTCACAAATGTCGGGTTCAAGGATTGGAACGCCATATCCCTTACCTTGTATTTCTTTTGAAGAAAATTCTTTAGATGGTTCAGTGCCACACAATACCGTTTATAGGTGTCGATGGAACGGTTGACACCCACTTTCTTGTAGAATTTCTCATTGAGAAGTTCGTAATGCTTGACCAGCGTGTCTTGCTCGGATGCGATTCCTTGAAAAGCGTTTTTTACATCGACGGCAAGGACATTGTCGCTTTTCAGTTGCAGATCTTTGTATGCGGAATGTATGGCCACACATAATTTGTCCAGTTCTGCATTGGCGTTTAATGCCGCCTTGCTTTTCCCTTTTACCCTGCCGGACTTTACATCCCACAACTTTTCCTGAATATACACTTTGGCACTGAACTGTACCATTGATGTTCCGATTCGTATCCGTCCCAAAACAGGGACGGTTCCATCGGCTCTCGTTTCCTTTTTCTTTAGATAGAAAGTCACTTTTAATTCATTCATAATCAGCTCTATTTTTTAATTGCAAATTTACATGCGTTAGAGCTAATCATTGGTATGCAAAAGACTGACAATCGGTGAAATAGAATCTCATAAAGAGAAAATTTCATGCCGTTCTACGAAAAATCACCCACGTATCGTTGAAATCCCGTTGCTTTCAGGTAGTTCCAGCCTTAAAAGCAGGTGTTTCCGGATACTTAAACAGGTAATGTATTCGTAACGGAACACTTTCACATTTATGTCATTTTTTGCATTTCAGCCACTTGTTTTGAATGGGAAGAATATAGAAGACTGCACTGCTTGTCAGATAGTTATGCAAATCGGTAAAAGTTTGCGTTTTGGATATACGATTTGGCAACCGTGCGATTTTCAGCGCTTTGCGGTGCTATGCTGTCAAATAACTCTCTTTGTTTGCAAATATAGGAAGTTTTCCCGAAAGATAGAAATCTCTATACAGCATTTTTTGCGTTTGGGTCGTTCAGAGAAGTTAAAATGCGGGATTTTTATGCCGTATTGCGACTACTCTATTGGGTAGTTTTTTCTACGATAACAACAATACTATCCTATCGGGTAGCAGGTAATATATCTATTATTCAGAACTTTGCGCTATAATTCAAATCGCAGAGTGTATGAAAGCAAATAATCTTTTCAAATGGGTATGTATTCTGTGTTTGTTAAATGTAGCAGAAATAATAAGGGCACAGAATATTACGGGTAAAGTTGTGGATGAACAACAATCGCCAGTGGCTTTTGCCAATGTTGTATTGTTGAAGACCGACTCCACATTTGTGGAAGGGACTCTTAGCCGGGAGGACGGAACATTCCAATTAAAAGAACGTAAAGGTGATTGTCTATTAAAAGTCACTTCTGTCGGCTATCAGCCTCAAATAATAGAGTGCGATGGAAGGGATGTGGGGACAATTATATTACGGGGAGGAATAGAATTGGATGCCATAACAGTAACAGCGCAAAAGAAGTTGGTAAAAAACGAAGTTGACCGTACCACGTATGATGTGCAGGGAGATACGGATGCAAAAAGTAGTTCAGTCATAGAGATACTGAGAAAGGTTCCTTTCGTAACGGTGGACGGACACGGGAATATCAAAGTGAATGGAAGCAGTAATTTCAAAGTATATAGAAACGGACGTCCAAGCCGAAACTATACCAACAATTCAAAAGACGTGCTTTCTTCCATTCCAGCCGATGTGGTAAAGAACATTGAAGTAATTACAGAACCGGGAGCAAAATATGACGGAGAAAGTGCGGATGCCATATTGAACATTATCACGAATGACAAACTTTCTATGGACGGAGTTGTAGGTACGGCACAAGGAGCATATAGTGCGTCCGGACAACATTATGGAAGCTTGTTTCTGACAACACAAGTCCGGAAGTTTACATTAGGAGGCAATTACAGTGTACAGAGGCTCAGCCATGACGGTACTTACCATTATGGAGACGAAGAATATCTATATAAAACCAGCGGGAACGTGCAACGAATATCCGACAAAGGCGATAATCTCGGCTGGCTGCACAACATGGAACTGGAAGCAAGCTATGAAATGAACGCACGAAACTTGTTCTCCTTGTCGTTCGGAGGCTACTCTTATGATGTTGACATCAACTACAATAAGACCACCTCGCTATTTTCCAGAAACAATACTGTCATATATTCGTATGCGGAAAACTTGCACGACAGCTATCAAAGGTTTTTCGATTTCAACGGGCACATTGATTACCAACATCTGACTGGAAGAGAAGGAGAAGCCCTGACGTTTTCTTACTTGCTTTCCACCACCAATACACGTCAACGCGCCGATTGGGTTTATTCGGATATGGAAAATATGCCCGTTGACTATTCCGCTTTCGACAGCAGGAAGAAGAACAATTTTGCCGAGCATACGTTTCAGTTTGATTGGGAGCGTCCGTTATCCGAGCATCACCAATTAAGTATGGGAACGAAATATATTTTCCGTGACAATAGCAGCTTGAGCCAGTTTGGTTACGACAACGGTACAAAGAACCATACCGACTTTGCCCACTATACGCACATTGCCGCTGTTTACGGAGAATATCGCTTCACATCAGGAGCATGGAATGCACGTGCCGGAATGCGCTATGAATATTCATATATCGACGCACACTATAAAGATGGAAGCAATCCGGACTTTGCCAAACATCTTGGTGACTGGATTCCTTCCCTCGGTATCAGTTACAAGGTAAATGACCGGAATACGCTCAAGCTGAATTATCTCTCCCGCATCTACCGTCCGGGGATTTCCTATTTGAATCCTGCCGTTGAAGAAACTCCTGATGAAATATCCAATGGAAATCCATCATTAAAAAGTGCGCATCCTCATAACATTTCACTTTCCTATATGCTGACTTTGCCCAAATTGACCGCAAATGTTTCGCTGTCTTCTACACTAAATAATACCGGAATCGGGGAGTACAATTATCTGATGGATGATGTGCGCCATACCACATACGAAAACAATTTGAAACTCCGTGGGTATACCATTAACACTTACTTGCGTTGGAGAATTTCATCTACTACAAGTCTTATGCTAAACAATAGCGTACAACACAGGAAACTCTACAGCCACCAACTTGGGCTGGAGAATGAACGCTGGCATTGGACATTCTATGCGCAGGCAGAACAACAGTTGCCGGGGAAAATAAAACTGTCGCTTGCGACCGGGCGCAATGAATCTACTTTAGATAATCTGTATGACTATTCGAAACCGACTTATTTCTATATGTTGACACTTTCACGCTCATTCCTGAAAGAAGAGCGTCTGTCAGTTCGCCTCATGGGCTATTGCGACAGCGGCAATTTCTCCAGATACGGACAGTATTGTGCACATACAATCAACGGGGATTACACGGGTGAGAGAAGATGGATAACTCACTCCCGCAATCTGACATTGCGTGTGTCCTATCGTTTCGGCTCATTGAAAGCACGTGTGAAGAAAACCAACAAGACGATTGAGAATGAGGATTTAATCGGCAGGAGATAAAATGGAATACCCCTTGACATTCATAAATCTTTCATGGGCGGAAATCGGTATCTTTGAGAATACTGCTTTTCCCCTTGCATCCCTACGGAAAGAGGATGAGCCGATAGAAAAGGCGGTAGAAAGATATGTTATCGGCTATATGGCATTTTGGAATATTGCTTTTATCAAAAAAAGGATGATATACCCATTTTTGCAAGATGATGTTATCAGGAAGAGAGGACAAGATAAAATAAGGCAATATGTCGAACGGCATCTGCCTATCGAACCGTTTCCGAAATTTTATCTCGTCTTTCTAAATCAGCCGCAGATTGGATGCGATGCCGATGGCTTCAGTGATGTTTTTTGCATGTAACTTCTGAAACAGTTTTTTCTTGTGGAATTTCACGGTATTGGCATCCACAAACAAAGCCTCTCCAATCTCCGTATTGGAAAATCCTTTTACTGCGAGTTGCAGAATGTCGGTTTCTCTGTCGGTCAATACAATATTGGGAAGTTCCTTCCACCGTTGCCCCTCAAAAGAATAGGCCCAGTGAACCGGGCGGTGCTTGCATGTCATCAACACGTTTCCCGGAACGGATGCGGGAGAAAGCGATACGGTACATAACGCCAGCCACATATACCCATCCTTGTCAAGGAGCACGGGAGTCAGCTTGTGATGGATTAACCGGAAACGTCCGTCACAGGCCTTGATATGGAAATCATATTCGATAGTCATACCGTACTTCTCTTCCGAAGAGTGCCTGCCGAAAAGATAAAAACCTGCCTCGTTTATTTCGAACAGCATTCTTATCTCTTCTGCCGGAACCACCTCGAAATAGAAACCGTATCCTTTCCCTCGCACCTCTTCCGGTGTGTATCCGCACAAGAACAAAGGATTCGGAGATACATACAAGAAGTTTTTCTGGTTATAATCAATTATATACAAACTGCTGTTCGTATTCCGAGCCATGGCGTCTGCCATTGAAATGCAAACTTTCGCTTGTACATAATCGTCCTCTTTTACATCGAATGAATGATTTATAGGACGAAAAAAACGTAAGATGTCTTCCTGCATATCCTTGCTGATGTTATTCCGACTGCAAAATTATAAAAAGTGCAGTTCCCAGCAGTACAAGAAACGCACTTTTTTATTGTGTATTAGCAGAATAATGATTTTAATAGGAGAACTGACTGTTTTTACAGTTTCATCACTTTGCCTTTTCTTTGTGGTTGTATAGGTCGGTGTATTACCGACAGATATGCAAACCTACGCAAATTGCAGAAATAGAAGCCTTTAACTAAAAACTTTCATCCGTTACGGTAGTAATGGGCTGGTAACTGAACTCCTGCCGCATTTGGCTTCAAAGTGGCTTTCAGTTGCTTCCTTACCACACAAAAACGAAGCGTAACGAACACTGTTTCAGTGCCATTTGCTACGCTTCGCTCAAATTTGTCTTTTCGCTATGTGTTTATTGTATGTTACTAATTAGATTTTCTCCATAGCCTGATAAGACTATCTTGATTGCCTATTATCTTTTCGTATGACTATAGTTATTCGTAAGGATAACTATAGTCTCCCTTTCGTATAACTATAGTCATACGAAAGAGAAACTATAGTTATACGAAATAAGATTGCCTAACGAACTATATTCTGGTAGGCAAACGGCGAAATAAAAATGCCTATAGGAATCATTTACTGTAATAAAGCAAATGGTTTAGTTCATAATTGCACCTTATTCTAATTTTATGGAGAGAGTCTCTATTCTTTTATTGTATACCAATTTCTGCTACCCCCATCGGTTCACCGTCATGTATCATCCGTGTTGCTTTCAGTTGGACATAGCGGGCGTTTACCGGAGTAAAGTAAACCGATTGCAGAATCGGGTTATTCTTTATATTGGAAAACTCATCTTTGGCTACTACCTGATTGACTGCATTGCTGTCCGTACCGACAGATATTTCGTAGGCTGCAATTACTCCTTTATTATATTCACTCTGGTCGGGGAGATAATGGAATGAAGTGATAGTACGTTCCTCTCCCAAGTCAATCAATGCTGTGTTTCCATGAATGAAACAGGTTGTTTGGTCGTTCTTATCCATGCATTTTTGTGCTTCTTCCGCATCTACTCCGGTGAGCGTGAACGGATAACTCTTCAACTCTTCTGCTTTTGCGGTATATGTATCGGAAGTCTCTCCTGCATAGTAGGCTTCTATGTTATTGATACAGAGGCAAGCTCGCGAATCTGTAAAACGGACACGGATCTTATCTGTGGTGACTGTCTCGAAACGAAGAAGGCGTTTATATCCGATAGTGGTCGTTTCTTCATTCAATTTTACCGGAAGCCATTCGCCTTCCTGGTTGTATTCTACAACGAATGATTTGACACGTTGCCCCAAAGGTATATATTCCTGTAACATCATACGGTTAATCTTTTTCGTTTGAGGCAGGTCAAACTCGATTGTGGCAGAGTTGACACCGTCATTGGTAGCCCAATAAGTATCATACTCACCATCGGTCACCGCTTTTGCAGAGAATGTTTTTCCCCGTTCGTCCGATGCTTTGGGAGAAAGTCCCGCCAATAGGTTGTGTGCCAGTTGTTTTTGTACGTTCTGGTGGAAGTTTACGGCGTTGGTAGAGTCTGTCGGATGGATCAGTCCGTCACGATCGACCGGGAAGTTGAGTAACAATGTTGCGTTATGTCCTACGCTGCGGTAGTAGAGGTCGGTCAGTTGTTCTACTGTCTTCACGCGGCCGTCTTCTTCCGGGTGGTAGAACCATCCCGGACGGATGGAAACATCGCATTCGGCGGCTACCCATTGATTGCCGTCAGCATGGCCATATTGCAATTCTCGATATTTGGGGTAACCCGGATAAACTTCTCCGGCACGAAGGAAAGCCCAGTTGGTAGCTCCGGCAAATCCTTTTTCATTACCTACCCAACGGCAACCCGGACCGCCGTCGGAGAAGATGACAGCTTGCGGTTGCAGTTCATCAATCATCTTATAAGCTCTCGGATAGTCATAATAATTCTTGCGGTCGATAGTACGGCTGTCTTTGGTGCCGCCATACCAGCCATCACCGCCATTGGCACCATCGAACCAGATTTCGAATACATCGCCATAGTTCGTCAGCAGTTCGTTGAGTTGTTTGTAGAAATAGTCTACGTATTCGGGAGAACCGTAATTGGCTTGATGCCTGTCCCAGGGAGACAGATAAACAGCGAATTTAATGCCGTACTTCTTGCAGGCATCCGATAGTTCGCGGACGATGTCGCCTTTTCCGTCTTTGTACGGAGTGTTACGGATGCAGTACTCCGTCAGTTGCGTAGGCCAAAGGCAGAAACCATCGTGGTGCTTGGCTGTCAGGATGACTCCTTTCATGCCGGATTTCACAAAGGTCTGCACCCATTGCTCGCAATCCAGCCGGGCGGGGTTGAATGTCTTGGGGTCGGAGTCTCCGTATCCCCACTCGCGGTCGTTGAAGGTGTTGAGTCCGAAGTGGACAAAAGCGTAAGTTTCCATCTTTTGCCATTCCACTTGTTTGGCTTCGGGAACGGGCAGGATGGCTTCAGGCGCTTTTACCGACTGGCAGGCACTGAATAGAAGAAGGCCTGCTCCGAAAAAAAGAGAGTGTTTTTTCATGGGGTAATTTATTTGTTAATAATTGAATGGAAGAATCATTTACCATGTAATTCCGAATACGAAATGAAGTTGCTCTTCATAAGGGTTGGCTATTAGCTTTCCGAATATGGGCAGAGAGAAGTTGGACGTTATTTTGATTTCTTTTGTTGCGGACAGTCCGATGTTGACCATGTTGAACTTGTCCGAATAGAAGCTCTCCCACGGTGTGAAGCCTGCCTCAATGCTTAAGTCTATATCTTTTACGCTGAACGGGTAACTCAGTTCACAATAGCTCGACCAGGCGCGCTTTCCGTTTTCCCGATAGTCGTTTCCGGCAAAGGTGGTGTACCAGCTCACTGACAAGGGGAATTTCTCGCTGAGCATATATCCGGCTCCTACTTCAAAGGTATGTCCGGTGGCGTGTGAACTGTAATTGAAGTATTTGAAAGGCTCGTCTTCGGTCTGTGTGAAATAGTTATTGGCGTAAAGAGTCAGGTTTTTATATTCGTACTCCAACGAGAGGTCTATCTCATTGTTTCGATTACGAAATTCGGTAGAACCCCATGCATAGACGGTCAGCCCTTTCCATTGGAGACCGATCGATGGCTGTACACTTGCATTGCCGCTGTCCATACCACGCCAGATATAACTGCTTACAAAGTCGGCGGTTACAAAAACTTCCTGTGCCTGTGCGAAGGCTGTACATAATAGGATGATAATAAATACAATCTGTTTTTTCATTTTATCGGTTGCATTGTTTTTTTATTTTCGAGGGTGTAAAGATACGCAATATCCGGATAAATGAAGGCAGGTGAGGAGAAAAAGAGGTTGTATTGAATCCAAACACAACCTCTTTCTTCTATTTATGTGTTAAGTTAATATATTACCATCCCAGATTTTGCGGCAACAACTGCGGATTTCTCTGGAGTTCTCCTGTCGGGATAGGATACAGATACATCTTGTCTTCCCAAGTACGGCTTTTTCCCTCTTGATAGGAAAGGTCCGGATTCGTATAGTTGGGATATACGATGGCAAGTTCTCCGTCAGGTTTTCTCTTGCCTACATAGGTTCGTACATTATTCAATACTTTGCCGGCTTTCCAGCGTTTCAAGTCTTGGAGTCTGAAACCTTCTCCGGCCAGTTCGATGCAACGTTCGCGACGGATTTCCTGCAATACGGGAGTCAGGCTGTATCCCCAGTCGGGCCAATTCGGGTCGGTGAAACCTACGTTCACGGTCAGGTGCGGCATACCGGCGCGGTCTCTTAACTGGTTGATGGTATTTTTCAAATCGTCGTTGTTGATAGTACCCAATTCGGCTTTGGCCTCAGCGTTGATTAGCAGCGTTTCCGCATAGCGGTAGGCGATTCCGTCGAAAGAACTTTTCATATACAGTGCTTGAGAATAAATAGGATTGAAACCTTTGATGGGTCTGTATCCAGTAAAGCAGTGTTGGGTAATGAATTCGTCTTCGTTCACAATGAAAGTGGAGTCTTTCAAGTCGTCCGTCACGTTGGTCGGGAAATCATTGGTAAGAATCATTTGTTTCAGACGCGGGTCGCGGTTGGCGGTTTCTTTTCTCATGGTTTCGTCTCCCTGATATTTGTCGCTCAGTGCGATAGGAAGTCCGTCCGTGCATAAGAAACTTTCTACAAAACTCTTGGAGAAACCGCATCCGGCCTCACGTCCTGCGGCTGCCATGTTGTGTTCGCGTACGTTTGCCTTGTAGTCTACATAAAGGACAGCTTCTTTCAGGTCGCTCTTGTCGTCTATGCGGTACAAGTTGAAATAGTCTTCTTCCGGATGTCCCGTTTGGTATATTTCATATCTCTTCGACTTGATGAGCACTTCACTTTCTTGGGCTGCCATTTTCAGCCATTCGTTGGCTTCCGAGGTATATCCCAGTTCGTCATGATATTTGTAGTGAGTACCTTCGTTCAGGCAGAAACGTGCCTTTACGTGTCTGGCGATATCTTTGTTCAAGCGGTTTGCCTCTTCACTACCTGCTTCGGGCAACCATTGGATAGCGAAATCCAAGTCTTTGATGATGTTTTGGAATACTTGGTTTCTTTTCATTTTCGGTCCGTACAGTTCGGGGTCGTTTACGTTCAAGTCTACCTCCAGCCAGGGCACATCACCCAAAAGCTGAATCTTCTTGAAATATTCCAAGGCACGGAAGAAGCGCATTTCGCCTACATAGATGTTGATGTCTGCCTCGGCAGCCTGCACGCTTGAGTAGTGTGTCATGAAGTAGTTGATGTTCCGGATGTTCTGCCAATTTGATTTTTGCCATACTCCGCCTTCTGTGGGTACTACATACTGTCCCCAAAGGAAAGAATTGATATTGTTGGGTACCTGGATATCGCTGTCTGTGTCGTCCAGCACGCTGACTCCTCCCGGTATCAGACCATAGAAGGCGTTGGCATAGGTTTTCAAGTCATTCACGGATACCCAGAAACTCTGGTCATTTAAGCTTTGCGGACTTCTTTCCAAGAAGGAGTCATTACAGCCTGTCAAAGACAGGGCTGCCGCCATATAGAATATATATTTCAGTTTCATAAAATCTTTATATTAAAATTAGAATACAACATTAAGTCCTAAAGAGAGAGAGCGTTGCTGCGGATATTTGTACGGGTCGTCCAATTCCGGGTCAAATCCTTCCGGCGTATGTTTGAAGGTCAGCAGGTTTTCTCCTGTAAAGTAGATACGGCATTTCTGTATTCCCCACTGTTGGGTAAGGGTGGCAGGCAGTGTGTAGCCCAACGACAATGATTTCAGACGCAGGTAAGAGGCATTGAGCAGGTAGCGTGTCTGGCTTTGTCCCAAAGCCGAGCCACCGTTGAAGCGTGCCACCGGCAACCATGCGCCTGTATTGTCTTCGCGCCAGTAGTCGTTGCCCACAGCGGTGGGAACCTGCCACATACTTCCGTATTGCCATTTGAAGGTGTGCGGAAGCATCAGGTCGCGTTTGCCTACGCCTTGGAAGAAAATGCCCAAGTCGAAACCTTTCCAGTCGCCTGAAAGGTTGAATCCGTAGCGGTAACGGGCTCTGTTGTTACCGATAATTTTCATATCACCGGAGTTGCCCACTCTGTTTTCTCCATTGTCTACGACTCCGTTTCCGTCGATGTCGATGAATTTGATATCACCGGGCACTTTGCTGATACCGCCATCCAGTTTCGATTGGTTGGGTGCCGATGCGATTTCGTCGGGAGACTGGAATAAGGTAGATTCGTATCCCCAGATTTCACCTATTTTCTGTCCTTCGTAATAGGAAGAAGATAACGATTTGGTCGGATTGTCATATTTGGTGATTTCCGCTTGCGTGTCGGAAAGGTTGAATCCGATGCTATAGTGAAGTCCGTTTTCCAGCTGGTCATTCCAAGTCAAAGCCAACTCCCATCCGCGTGTCACCATATCGGCGGCATTTTCCAAAGGTTCGCTCATACCTAAGATATTGGGTAATATTCTACCCGGACCTAACATGTCTGTTGTTTTACGTTGGTAGTAGTCGAATGTACCTTTCAAGCGGTTTTGCAATGTGCTGAAATCAAGACCCAAGTCCCATTGCGTTACCTTTTCCCAAGTTACGGAATTGCTCACCAATCCGCCGGGCAATACATATTGCGGTTGCTTTCCGCCCATGATATATCCCAATGTTCCTGTGCTGTAGTTAGACAGGTAGGCATACCATCCATTGTCCAGTGCCTGGTTGGCAAGGCTACCGTAGGATGCTCTTATCTTTAATTCATCGAAGAATTCGTTGGTAGGTTGTTTGAACCAGCTTTCTTCAGACAGTCTCCATCCCAAAGAGAAAGAGGGGCTGAATACCGCACGGTCATTCTTGGGGAACTTGGAAGACAAGTCGTAACGGCCGTTTGCTTCCAGCAAATAGCGGTCTGCAAAACTGTAGTTGACGCGGAAGAAGCCGCTTCGAGTAGCCCAGCTTCCCTCTGAATTGCCTACAGATTTTTCACCGATAGCCGAGCCCATTGAAGGGAGGTCGTTGGAAATAAGCTCACTGCGGCTTGCCGAGAAACTGCGGGTGTGCTTGGTTTCCTGATTGTAACCCGCCATCACTTTGAAATAATGTTTGCCTGTAGTGAGTTCGTAATCACCAAACAAGTTGAAGGCATTGTAAGTATCGTTTGCCTGACTTTCTGAAACATCGCTTGGTTTGGAGTGTTGGAAGACTTGCAGGAATTGGCCGTCGGCACCATACTCGTTGAAGGTTTTGCGGTGGTTCTTGTTGTGTTCCGCATAATAATTGAACGTATAGTCCATGTTGATGGTCAGTCCTTTCAGCGGAGTCAGTTTCAGTGCAAGAGTATTCCAGTAGTCGTTTTTGGTGGTTTTGCGTGAACCCATTTCGTCCAAAACGGCGGCGAAGTTGGTGTAGTTACCCTGTCCTGCCCAGTTGCCGTCGGGATGTTTCACCGGCATTAACGGCTGGGTGTCGTTACCAATCCAGGATTCACCGTGCACGGCATCCTGTGCCAGTCCGTTCAATTCCGTACGGATGTAGCTGGTTTTCATAGACACGTTCATCCAATTATTGATGTCATAATTGATGTTGTTGACCATGTTGAATTTGCGGAAACCTTCATTACCATAGCGCAACAGAGAGCCTTGGTCCGTATAGCCGACAGAGGTGTAATACGTTGCTTTGTCGCTACCACCGCTAATGTTCACGTTGTATTTCTGAACGGGATAGTTTTTCTTATACATTTCCTTCATCCAGTCCGTATTGCCGCAATATGCATATTTGCCGGCTTGGCAGTTTCCATATTGCCAGCTGCTTGGATCGGTTGTTATAAATACCGGCAAGTTGTTCGCCGGATCATTGAAATACGCCTGGATATGATCCATTTCCTCTTGGCTGAACAGGTCACGACCGCTGGTTGTATTGTTGGCAGCGTTCATCCAGTTGGCATATTGCATGGAGTTCATGTATTCCGGACGGGTGGTCGGGCTGTTGAATGAAACGGAAGCGTCTAACGATACCTGTGTAGGCAGGTTTTTACGGCCGCTTTTCGTTGTAATGAGGATAACACCATACGCCGCACGTGCTCCGTAGATAGAGGCGGACGCCGCGTCTTTCAATACGGACACGCTTGCCACATCCTGCGGGTTAATCAAGTTCGGGTCCATTTGTACTCCGTCTACCAATACCAACGGGCTACCTCCATTGATAGACGTCTCACCACGAACGTTGAAAGTAGAACCTTTTCCCGGTTGTCCGCTGGTCGTAATGTTCAAGTTAGGAATTGTTCCTTGCAGACCTTGTCCTAAATTGACGATAGGACGGTTGGCCAATACCTTGTCGTCCACTGCGGAAACGGCACCGGTCAGGTTGGCTTTCTTGACAGTGGCATAACCTACCACTACTACTTCATCTAATGTTTTTGTGTCTTCCTTTAGTGTTATTTTCAACGGTTTACCGTCCCATACGATTTCCGAGTCTATATAACCCACGTATGAAACAACTATGACATCACCTTTCTTTACGTTGGGGATATTGAAATCTCCGTCCAGTCCGGTGATAGTTCCGTTAGTTGTACCTTTGACGATAACCGATGCGCCGATGATGGTCTCACCGTTTTGGTCTACAACGATGCCCGTACAAGTATTATTCTGTTGTACGGCATACATGTTCGCAGCTTCTGCGTAAGGTGCGGCCTGCATATATCCGGTAGAGAATCCGGATAAAAGTAGCATTGCACTTACTAACTTCAGTCGTTCTTTTTTCATAAATACAATATTAAAAGGTATATTAAAAAATAATTTAAAACTTGATTATGACTTGCCCTATTAGTGAAAGTTTGGTTTTTCCATACGGTTAATTTTAAGTTAACAAGTTAATATATTCGTTCTTTTTTTAAGGTTTATTTTAGAACTTATCGGCAAATTTATAAAATAATATCAATATGCGGAAATATTAGGCAAAATTTCTTGAAATTTATTTTAGCGGTTGGGGGATAGATACACGGCTCTTTCATTTAACTTTGATACAACTACTCAAATATTTGATTGTATGATAGTTATATTATTACTAACATCAGATTTCAATATCTGTGTTGTTTCGGATGAAGGAACAAATAACTGCTAACGGGCTATTAGTCATGCCATTTGAGATTTCTGCGCATTTTTAAATGAAAGAGCCGTGGGGATAGATATCAGATTATGGGACAGGGAAAGTGGGGAGAAGGAGTCGTGTTTTTTGTGTAGTATGTTTTTAGAAGGTGATGGATGTCACCTTGCCGGAAGATGGTGTGCCGGAATTTGAGTTTTGGCACACCATCTTTTGAAAGTTTTTTATTTGATACCCAACTTTTTGGCGATTTCTTTGGGAAGGGCATCTTTGTGTACAAGAATATTCATAGTCTTGTAAGCGACGAATGCTTTGGAAGCATACCAGATACCATTGTATTTGCCTGATTTACCCCATGAGTTCTTCACCATGAAGTATTCTTTTCCGTTCTGGTCTTTGGCGATACCGTAGATAACCATTCCATGGTCATCTGTTGTTTCCCAGTTGTCGAAAGCGACCTGACGCATTTCCTGGGTAATATCCTTTTCCGGGAAAGGTTTGGTGAACAATTCTCTGCGTTTGTCGGCGGCAGTCAGACCTGTCCAGCGTGCCATATCAGAACCGGAAAGTTCTGTTTCCTTGGTAATGTCAGGCATAACGGCTATACCATCGCGTGAGAATCCTTGTTCGCTCACGTCGCTACCCCATGCGAAAGTATAACCTTTCTTTACAGCGTTGTCCATTACAGCCATCAGTTCGTCGATAGGCAGGTTGTAAGACAAACCGTTGCGCCAGTTGTCCTGAATTTCGATGGAGAATTGCGAGTAGAACGGATGATGTGTATAAGAAGTCAGGGATACGTAGTCGTCAGGGTTGAATCCAAGTGATTGGACAAAGGATTGCGGTGTGTATTCTTTGCCCTGGTAGGTGAAGTTTTCCGGGCATTTTCCTAAATAGGTGTCATAGATAGCTGCCAGTCCGTTTCTCCATACCGGTGTGAGTTTCTTGAGGTTACCTTTGGCTATGGCGTTGATATAGCCTGAAGCAACAGCGTCCAGTTCGTTATGTACCGGCAACGAGTCGCCATACATGATACCTGGCATCACTTCCTGCGGAACGATACCGTAGTTCTTGATGCAATATATGACATCGTAGAAACTTCCGCCCGGGGAGAAAGAACTGTCACCGTGATAGCGTACATAGTTTATTCCGCGATCCTGCATCGTTTTGTGTACGACAAACATTTCTGCCAGGTCGTACTCGCCTTTGCCCATACGGAGTAATTCTGATTCTACGAATCCGAGCCCGGAAAAACTCCAGCACGTACTCGAACGGTTCTGGTTCTTGATGGAAGTAATAGGGTTTTCTTTCACTGTCGTGAATACAAATCCCTCTTGGGGCTTTGCGTCTTGTGCCATCATGCCCAGGCTACATAAGCCCCAGGCAGCAATAAGGATACTCTTTTTCATTCTTATGATGTTCATATTAAATTAGTTTTGGCTACAAATATAATGATTCCTCTTTTGAAAACCATCCATTTGGATTCAATTTGCATAAAAAAAGAATGAATATTACTGTATCTTGGCACGATAAGTCCGTTTGGAGAAGGTGATGTTGGTCTCTTCTTTTCAATATCATTCCCGCCCGAACGGTCACAGTCGATCGTCAATTTATGCTGTATGCCAAAATCTGCGGAAACGTATGATTATTGTTAAGTCTTTTCTTACTTAAAACAATAAAGTTAGCCTAAAGTTACATAGATTGATGCAGAAAAAAATAAGATTTTGTTTGAATATTTGCTATTTTTGTCGGGTAATCTGTTTTTTGTTTGTTTTTATAATAAATATGCAACCAACAGTAATTAGACGGAGTATGTAGAGAGAGTGGTAAATAAAAATAGGGGGAGATAAAAAATGAAGAATTTGGAAATAGATGAATTTACCGGCTTGGTGTTGGAAGGCGGGGGAATGCGCGGAGTGTTCACTTGCGGGGTGCTCGATTATTTCATGGATCATGATATTCGTTTTCCTTATGCGATAGGGGTGTCTGCCGGAGCGTGCAATGGACTGTCCTATGCTTCCCGTCAACGGGGACGTGCCAAATACAGCAACATTGACCTGCTGGAAAAATACAATTATATCGGTCTGAAGTACTTGCTCAAGAAACGGAATATCCTCGACTTCGATTTGCTGTTCAATGAGTTTCCCGAACACATCCTTCCGTATGATTATGAGACGTATTTTGCTTCGCCCGAACGTTTCGTTATGGTGACGACGAATTGCCTGACGGGAGAAGCCAACTACTTTGAAGAGAAAAAAGACAAGAACCGGGTGATTGACATTGTCCGTGCTTCCAGCAGCCTGCCTATTGTTTGTCCCATCGCTTATGTGGACGGTATTCCGATGCTTGATGGGGGAATCGTAGACTCTATTCCTTTGCAGCGTGCCATTTCCGACGGTTACACTCGCAATGTCGTTGTGCTCACCCGTAATCGTGGTTATCGGAAAGACTCGAAAGATATTCGCGTTCCGTCATTCATATACCGTAAATATCCGAATTTGCGCGAAGCGCTGGGGCGTCGTTGTGCCGTGTATAATGAACAGTTGGAAATGGTGGAGCGTATGGAAGACGAGGGAAAGATTATCGTTATCCGTCCGTTGAAACCTGTTGCCGTAGACCGCATCGAAAGAGATGTGCGGAAGCTGACGGAGTTTTATCAAGAAGGATATGAGTGTGCAAGAGCTTTATTTGAGGAATAAACGGCCTTCATTCTTCTTTTATTGAATGGCGGATAGGACAGTTGTTTTTTACTCTGAGTTTGTTGTATATTGTTCGGCAGCCCTTTTTAGTTTCTTGCCCATCAATTCTATCAATGTCTGCGGATACAGAATTTGTATTCCGTCGGCATATCCGAAGAATACCCGTTCCAGTTCGTGGTTGA
>CAMQVH010000021.1 GCA_947038155.1 uncultured Bacteroides sp.
AGGACCCCAACATTAAAAGTGTTGTGCTCTACCTGCTGAGCTACTGAATCAATCCATCTTGCTTTCTTTCGAATTGCGGGTGCAAAGGTAGAACATTTTTTTAGAACTCCAAAGCATTTCAAACATTTTTCTTATCTTTGTGCCATTATCAACAATATACAATCATTAATATATGGCTGACGATAAAAAAATCATCTTCTCAATGGTGGGAGTGAGCAAAGCTTTCCAACCAAATAAAAATGTACTGAAAGACATTTACCTGTCGTTCTTCTATGGAGCGAAGATTGGTATTATCGGTCTGAACGGTTCCGGTAAATCTACCTTATTGAAGATTATCGCGGGTCTGGAGAAATCCTATCAGGGAGAAGTGGTCTTCTCTCCGGGATATTCTGTAGGCTATTTGGCACAGGAACCTTATCTGGACAACACAAAGACAGTAAAAGAAGTAGTAATGGAAGGTGTGCAACCGATCGTTGACGCACTGGCAGAATACGAAGAAATCAATCAGAAATTCGGTTTGCCCGAGTATTATGAAGATCAGGACAAGATGGATATACTTTTCGCCCGTCAGGGAGAATTGCAGGATATCATCGACGCAACCGATGCATGGAATCTGGACAGCAAACTGGAACGTGCGATGGACGCACTCCGTTGTCCGCCCGAAGATCAGCCGGTGGTGAATCTCTCCGGAGGTGAACGCCGTCGTGTCGCTCTTTGCCGTTTGTTGTTGCAGAAGCCGGACATCCTGTTGCTCGATGAGCCTACCAACCACTTGGATGCTGAATCTATCGACTGGCTGGAACAACATTTGCAGCAATACGAAGGTACAGTTATCGCCGTAACCCACGACCGTTACTTCCTCGATCACGTTGCCGGATGGATTCTCGAACTCGACCGTGGCGAAGGTATCCCTTGGAAGGGAAACTACTCATCCTGGCTGGAACAGAAGACCAAACGGATGGAAATGGAAGAAAAGACCGCCAGCAAGCGTCGTAAAACACTGGAACGTGAGTTGGAATGGGTGCGCATGGCTCCGAAAGCTCGTCAGGCGAAAGGAAAAGCCCGTCTTAATTCATACGACAAGTTGCTGAATGAAGACTTGAAGGAAAAAGAAGAGAAGCTGGAAATCTTTATTCCGAACGGTCCCCGTCTGGGTAATAAGGTAATCGAGGCAAAACACGTAGCGAAGGCATACGGCGACAAGCTGCTGTTCGATGATCTGAACTTTATGCTTCCTCCTAACGGCATTGTCGGTGTCATCGGTCCTAACGGTGCAGGAAAAACAACTCTTTTCCGTCTGATTATGGGATTGGAAACAGTAGATAAAGGTGAGTTTGAAGTAGGAGAGACCGTAAAGGTATCCTATGTAGACCAGCAGCATAAAGACATTGACCCGAACAAGAGCGTCTATCAGGTAATCTCCGGTGGTAATGATCTGATCCGTATGGGCGGACGTGATATCAATGCACGTGCGTACCTGTCCCGTTTCAACTTTGCCGGTGCCGATCAGGAAAAACTTTGCGGTGTTCTTTCCGGTGGTGAAAGAAACCGTCTGCATCTGGCGATCGCTCTGAAAGAAGAAGGTAACGTTCTGCTGCTCGATGAGCCGACCAATGACATTGATGTGAACACCCTTCGTGCTTTGGAGGAAGGGTTGGAAGACTTTGCAGGGTGTGCGGTAGTCATCTCTCACGACCGTTGGTTCCTCGACCGTATCTGTACGCATATCCTTGCTTTTGAAGGAGACTCTAATGTATTCTACTTTGAAGGTTCCTATTCAGAATATGAGGAAAATAAATTGAAGCGTCTGGGCAATGAAGAGCCGAAGCGTGTTCGTTATAGAAACCTAATGACTGACTAGTATTTACTGACAGATTACAAGTTAAATCTCGCTTAATATACGAAAGTGAAAGGCTCTGCAAACATTGCAGGGCCTTTATTGTTTTCGAAAGCAATAAAATGTTTATCTCTCTTAAAAGAATGTAGCATAATTGTCATCTAAGTCTAAATAATATTAATTATCTTTGTGCACAGTTTCAATGAAACAAACAATTAGTATTAACTAATAAATTACATTATGTTAAAGAGAATGCGGTCTTTTTTAGTGGTCGTAATGTTACTGATTACTGCTACGATGAGTGCGCAGGTTACCACAGCAAGTATGAGTGGTAAAGTAACAGCACAAGATGAACCTATTATTGGAGCAACGATCGTTGCTATTCACGAGCCCTCCGGTACCCGCTATGGTACAGTGACCAATGTCAGTGGGCAATTCAATCTGCAAGGTATGCGTACGGGCGGCCCTTACAAAGTCGAAATCACCTATGTTGGCTATCAGTCAGCCATTTACACAGGCATTCAGCTCTCTTTGGGAGAGAATTACGTATTGAATGTTTCTTTGAAAGAAAGTTCGGAACTGCTGGACGAGGTAGTAGTAACTGCCTCAAAGAACAGCAATATGAAGAGCGACCGTGCCGGTGCTATCACGAATATCGGCGAAGAACAAATGGCGATGCTTCCTGCAATCAACCGTAGTATGAATGACGTGATGCGTCTGACTCCACAAGGAGCAAATACAGGAAATGGTTTTGCAGTTGGTGGAGGTAACTACCGCCAGTCTTCAGTTACAGTCGATGGTGCTGCTTTCAGTAATGCTTTCGGTATTGGATCTAACCTGCCCGGTGGCGGTTCTCCTATTTCTTTGGATGCTTTGGAACAGATCGCTGTATCTGTTACTCCGTTTGACGTTCGTCAGAGCGGATTTATTGGTGGAGCAATCAATGCCGTAACCAAGAGTGGTACAAATGATTTCTATGGGACAGCTTATACTTATCTGACTAATGAGAACCTGAAAGGTAACAAAGTAGGCGATTTGGATCTGATACGTGAGAAATCTCAGAACTATCTTTATGGTGCCAGCTTTGGTGGTGCTATTATAAAGAATAAGTTGTTCTTCTTTGTAAACGGTGAGTATGAAGATAATGTAACGGCAGGACCTAAAGCACGTGCACGTCAGAGCGATAGCGATGACTGGGGACCTAACACAGCGAATGTTAATCGTCCGACTGTTGGTAAAATGGATGAAATCCGTAACTATTTCATTAATGAATATGGTTATGATCCGGGACAGTATCAAGGATATTCTATCAAAACTCCTGCTTATAAGATTATGGCACGTTTGGACTGGAATATAAATGATAACAACAAATTGAACTTCCGTTTTACACGTGCTCATTCAAAAGACAATAGTGGTCCTACTTCTTCAACGTCCCCACTATATGCTACAGATATATATCAAGGACCGGCAGTATCGCAAGGTTCGGGTAATGTGAATAATAATGCTGCTATGTATTTTGAGAATTCTCGCTACTTCAAAGAATATAATTTTACATCGTATGCTTCAGAGTGGAACTCAAAATGGCTGGATGGTCGTTTGAACAATGTGACACGTATGACTTATTCTTTCCAGGATGAACCTAGAAGTTATGGTGGTGCAGCGGATTTCCCTACAATCGATATTTTGGATGGTGGCGCAGTGTATGCCCGTATCGGTCCGGATATCTTCTCACCGGGCAATCTTGCACAAGCCAGAACTTTTGTGCTGACAGACGAATTATCTTATACGACAGGTATTCATAATTTATTAGCAGGTTTCCAATTCGAATATAATAAAGCTACAAATGGCTTTATGCAAGCAGGTAATGGTTACTATATATATGATAGTTGGGAAAGTTTCAAGAATAAAAAAACTCCGGAGGCTTTTGCTATTACATATTCCAATGCAGATGATTATAGCCAGTTTAATGCTGAAATGAAGACTCAGCAATATTCATTGTATTTGCAGGATCAGATGAATATCAGTGAAAACTTTAAGTTGATGGCTGGTATCCGTTTCGAAATGCCTAAGTACCCTTCTTTGAAGAATAATTATAATGAAGATTTTGCGAGATGCGAATTTGGTGGAGTCAGATATTCTACTGATCAAGTGCCTTCTGCTAAAATTTCCGTTTCTCCTCGTGTAGGCTTCAACTGGGATATTACAGGAGAACGTAAATATGTACTTCGTGGAGGTACAGGTATTTATGTAGGGCGTTTGCCTTTCGTATGGTTAGTTTCGGCGGTAGGAAACTCTAATGTCGGTCAGTCTCAGTATTATTATACAAAGAATGCAGGCGCTTTGAAACCATATTTCCAACCGGCAGTATCAGGTGTGTTGAATGAGTTGTATCCTAATGGTAGAACTACTACTATCAAATCTCCTACAGACCCTACGATCATTGATAAAGATTTGAAGATGCCGTCCACATGGAAAACGTCTTTAGCATTCGATACCAAACTCCCTGGTGATATTGACTTCTCTATTGAAGGTATATTTAACAAAGATATCAATCCTGCTGTTATTTCTAATAAGGCATATAAGCCTTCTGAGACTACAACGACATTTAATCCGAATGATACACGTAATGCCTATTCTAAATATACAGATGCGTCATGGACTAATGGCAATGGAAAGCAGAATGTATATTTCATAGAAAATGGTGGTCATAAAGCATACTATTATTCAATTACAGCTCAATTGGCGAAGTCATTTGATTTCGGTTTGTATTTATCAGCTGCTTATACGCATTCAAAAGCTAAATCATATAGCGATGGTATCGGTGACCAGGTAACTTCTGCATATAAAACAAATACATACTCTGTGAATGGAATCAACGAACATGAAACAGGATATGGTACTTATGTATCACCGCATCGTGTTGTAGCTTCTGCCGGATATCGTGTTGAGTATGCTAAGAACTTTGCTTCTTCATTGTCTTTGGTTTACGAAGGTATGAATATGGGATATGCAGGCGGTTATGGTTATGCTCGTTATTCTTATACATTTGCGGGTAATATCGTAGGTGATGGTGGAGCAAATAACTTGTTGTATATTCCTGCTTCCAGAGAAGAACTGAACAACTGGACTTTTGCTGAGAAAACGTGGAATAGTACATCGAATAAGGCTGTTGACTACAAATTAGGTGATGGTATATATACAGCAGATCAGCAGAAAGATGATTTTTGGGCATATATCAATCAAGATAGTTATTTGAAGAAGCACAAAGGTGAATATGTAGATCGTGGTGGTGTTGTCATGCCTTGGCATCATCAGTTAGATTTGAAATTCATGCAAGATTTCTATATGAAAGTAGGCGGTAAGCGTCATACCTTACAGTTCGGTGTTGATATCAAAAATGTCCTGAATCTTTTGAACTCTGATTGGGGATTGTATAAGACTGTAAATAACACCAACCTTTTGGCTTATTATGATGGTTATAAGAGTGCTGAATGCAAGGGATACACATTCCAAAAGAGCAGCGGTAAGAAGCTGACCGATACTTATACTGATTACAAAGATTTCAGATCTACTTACTCAGTGATGTTTAGCGTTCGCTACATCTTCCATTAATTAGATCGAACGATAATAATAAAAGGCTGCTTCCCGTGGAGGCAGCCTTTTATTGTATGTGCTTTTATGTGCATGAGGATCTATTTTATTAGCATCCTCATCACCACCGGATTATGATCACTATACTCCAAATCCGGAGAGAAATAATCCACCCCTTGAAACTCTGACGAATGGAGGATATAGTCGATTCTCAGCAGATGCTTGAAATATCGAAAAGTGTACATATACCCATGTCCGCAGGTCTGAAAACCATCATTCATCTTTTCTCCTTTTACAGTTTGATATACATATGAAGAAGGGAGAGAGTTGAAGTCACCGCATACCAGGGTGGGATAGGGAGAAGCGGAAATCAATTGATTGATATGTTCAGCTTGTGCGGCACGTTTCTTGAAGTTCTCGTGCAGACCATCGGCAAGGGTGAGAGCGGCACGTTCCGCACGGTCGGTATCATCCGCACGAAGTTCTTTTTCCAGTTTGCGCTTGTTGCGGCTGACTTCCGTAGTCTGCAGATGATTGTTGAACAGACGGATTGTTTGGCCGTTGATGTCGATATCACACCACAGGCTACAGTTGTTGGAATTTGGGTAGGTGACGAGCTGCTTCTCCTTGATAGGATAACGGCTGAACACAGCCAGTTGCAAAAGACTCTCCCCGGCAGGAGAAGAAGGTACATAGTAATACGGCCATTCGGAAAGAACGGTGCGAAGACTGTCAATACCAAATTCATGATTGATCCCAAACTCTTGAAAACAGAAGATATCTACACCGAGCTCCTTCATGTAAGCAGCGATTTCCTTGCATGAGAAACCTGTGTGCTCGTGATTAAAGCTGTTAACGTTATAGGTGGCAATAGTCAGTGCTGATTCGGTACCCCTTTCGTTTTTCTTCAGAGACGAAGATTCATTCGGTTGGGAAGCCGAATCAAAAAGCGGGGACTGGAGAACACAGGTCAGATACCCCCAATTTCCCAGTATGGCGATTAAAGGAATGAAAACCCAGCATCGCCAGCGAACCGTCCAATAGATGGCAGAGGCGACATTAGCCAGCAAAAGCATCGGCAGAACCAATCCGATAAAGGGCATCAGCTTAAAGCCGCCCGGCGAAGCATCTCCGGCGAAGGCTCCGGCTAATGTGAAACCTGCCAGAATACTCGTCAGCAGGATAGACAGGTAGTAAAGTAATCTATATAAGGCTTTCATTTTATGGTAACCATTTATTAATCATATCCTTGAGCTTCGCTTGCGAGATCGGCTTGGCGATGAAGTCGCTGCATCCGGCATCCATTGCAGCTATCTGATCCTGTTGATAAGCATAAGCACTTTGTGCGATAATGGGCACAGTAGGAGAGAGCTCACGAATGATCTTCGTAGCCTCCAGACCGTCGAGATTAGGCATTTTAATATCCATCAGAATAAGATCCGGCTTCGCTTCATCGTATGAGGTAACGGCCTCCATACCGTCTCGTGCACGTATAAGCCTGTACTTTCTTCCAAGAATAGCCTTCAGTAAGTCGAAGTTACTGTCCTCATCTTCCGCTATAAGAATAGTCCGCTGGCTTGGAGAGGCATTGGCGGAAATACTACCGGAACTATCATCGTCCGTACTTCCGGAAGTCTTGTCAGAATCCTCCTTGACAGACGTTTCTACTGACGTCTCCGTAGAAGCCATGTCAATCTTTATAGAACCCGTGCCGATCGGATTTTCATTTGCATTCCCTTCCTGCCGTTTTTCCTCCTTCGTATTTCCGGTTGATTGATCCGACTCGTAAGGCAGGGTGAACGTGAAAGTCGTCCCTTGACCTACCACCGAAGAAACGGAGATTTCACCTCCCAGCCGTTCGACAATTGTTTTACAGATAGAAAGTCCGAGTCCCGTCCCCTGCGCATAGTTGTTCAACTTGGCAAAACGTTCGAACACACGTCCTATCTTCTCCGGTTCGATGCCCGTACCGGTATCAGTTACGTGGAAAACGATCTGATTACCCACCAGTTTATATCCGTAACTGATGCTGCCCGCTTTCGTGAATTTGAATGCGTTACCTATCAGATTCGAGAACACCTGGAACACCCGGTTCTTGTCAGTCTCTATCACCAGTCCGTTTTCGGATGGCTCGTAGATCAGTTGTACCCCTTGCGGTGTGCGAAATACGTGAGCGTCATGTACTTCTTTACACAGACTGTTGATATTTACCGGTGCGCTGGTGAACTCGATAATGCCCGATTCGATCTTCGAAAGATCAAGAATTTCGTTGATCAGTTGCAGCAGACGTTCGTTGTTGGCTTCGACAATCTCATAAAATGTTTTACGTTCTTCCTTATTTTCACTTTCGGCTATCAGATGCGAGAAGCCGACGATGGCATTCAGAGGTGTGCGTATTTCATGACTCATGTTGGCGAGGAAAGCAGACTTCAGTTTGTCCGACATTTCGGCTTTCTCTTTGGATGTCTGAAGTTCCCGTTTGATCTTCTCCAGTTCCGTGATGTCCCATTCGATGCTGACGATGATGGGGGAGGAAAGTTCGTCTCCGTCCACCCGTATTTTCCGTTTGTCGAGGATGATCTCGTTTCCGTTTTTGTCTTTCCCTTCGGTTGTCCAGTGCAGTCCCTGTCCGGTGGTGGCAACGAGCGTGTCTTCCTCCCTTTTCTTTTCTGCCACTTCGGGGGGATAGTAGTCGAAGTCATTCTTGCCGATAGACTCGCCGATGCACAGATTCCGGTTGTACGATTCCCGGTTGCGGTAGATATATCGGAAATCGTTGTTGATCTCCTTGACGACAATTCCGGCGGGGAGGTTGTCGATGGTAGTATCCATGATCAGGTTGAGCCGTTTGATTTGCGCTTCGTAGTGCAGTCGCTCGGATATGTCGTGGGAGAATGACCAGTAACTTTCTTCACCGGAGTCGTTGGTGACGTTATACATGATTCCCTCGTAAGCCAGTATATTCTTGCTGACTTTCGAAGGATGATGGGCGACGAAACTTCTGCTTCCTCCGTGCAGGATATCCTTGCAGCGTTCATGCCAGTCTTTCTGCGTGTTCATATCGCCGGCGATTTCATAGATTTTCAGTTTGCCGATCTCCTCACTTTCCGGGATGCCGTGGTTGTGGAGGAACTGGCGGTTGGCGAAGATCAGCGTACCGTCCTCTTTGGCGGCGAAGATGCTCTCCTTTGCGTTGTTGATGGCGTGCGTCAGCGTGTTGATGTCGTTTCTGCGACGCTGTATGTCGGTGATGTTCTGGATGTAACCTTCGATGTTGCAGCTGCCGTTCGGTAGTTCGTCTCGCAGATAAGCCTGAAGGCGCATATAGTAAATCTCTCCGGCGACACGGACCCGATAGCTGATACTTTCTTCGTTGAGTCCTTCCTCATTTTTCCGGCACCAGTTGGTGAAGCTTATGCGGTCTTCTTCGACGATAAATTCCTGATATTTCTCCAGAGAGATGCTTCTGGAAGATTCCTCGCACAATACTCCGGTGTAGCCCATGTAATAGAAGACATTGTCGCGGGTGTTGTACATCCACTGTCCGATCTGAGCCACTTTCTGTATCTCCCTCAGATTTCGGTTCACCTGTTCCAGCTGGCGTTTCACGTTGCTTCGCTGGGTGATGTCCCGATATTGGCAGAGTACCATGTCATCGTAAGGATACATGATACACTTGAAATAATAGGTATTATCCTCCAGTTCCAGCTTGTAGTTCTTGCTGATGCTTCGCTGTTCCCGAAGTACGGTCTGGAAGGTGCTGTAAACCTTCTCACGGGTGTGTTCGGGCATCCGTTCGAATATATTTTTTCCTAAGAGCCTCTCTTCTTGTAAAAACCATAAATTGCTATGAATATCAATATCAATGCAAATGCCATTTCTATCGACTAATAGCATGGTGTCGGCGGTCAACTTCAGTATTCTCTGCGCATTATCTGCCTCATGTAATGTTCTGTTCATGCTTGTCCGATTAGATTTATAAGATTCTGTTTCATGCAAAGATAGCAAAATATTTGATTCTCTGTTCTTATTTTTCGGCACGTTTTGCTTTTTCCCAGGCACCGCTTCCTTTTTTTCTTTTCAGATAGCCGATTCCTTTGAGCACATTTACGTTCATGAATAAGAAATAATAGGGAATAAACAGTACTTTATTCTTTATTTGTCTGGTAGAGAGGTAGTATCCCCAGTATCCCATTCCGTAGAAAAGAATCTGCAACCCCAGCAGGATGCCATAAAACAGGGGAGATCCGCCCAGCAGCAAAACGACTATATTCAGCGGCAACAGCGCAAACAGCAGGAAGGGAGTGACGGACCAGCGCAATACCCGGTGTGACGTGTACTGAAAACTCAGGATTCCGTAACGGAAAGGATTCAGCAACGGGCGCAGACGCCAGATCGACTGTAACCCTCCGGCAGCGATGCGCACTTTTCGTTTTTCCTCTTCACCCATATCTGCCGATCCGCTTTCGATGGCGTAGGCATTGGTGCAGTAGGCGATGGTGTATCCTTTCATGGCGATGCGGAGAGAGAGGATGAAGTCGTCGAGCAGCGTATCCGGTTCCATCGGTTCGAAGAGTTCGCGGCGGACGGCAAACAGTTCTCCGGCAGCGCCTACAGCCGAGTAGAGGCGGGAGTCGAGCGCTTTCAGTGTCGATTCGTATTTCCAGTAGATGCCTTCGCCTCCGGCGGCTGCTCCGTCTTTCGTCTGTACGGCTATGCGTTTTTCTCCTGCCACGCAGCCCACTTTCGGGTTTTGAAAAGCTAGTACGATTTCACGGATTGCCTCGCTGTTGACCATCGTGTTGGCGTCCGTAAAGACGACAAGCGGGGTCCGGACGAGTGTCATTCCTCGTGTCATGGCGGCTGTCTTTCCCTGCCGTTTCGGCTGGAAGTAGACGGTTGCTTTTCCGTTCCAGCGGGTTTGGAGACGGTCGTTTGTGCCGTCATCGCTTCCGTCCGTCACCCAGACAATGCGGAGTTTGTCCGCAGGGTAGTCCAGGGCGAGGCTGTTCTCCATCTTTTCGTCCACCACGTCTTCTTCGTTGAAGGCGGTGATGAAGAGGGTTACTTCCGGCAGGTCACTGTCCGGTGGCAGCACCCGTTTCTCGGGTTTCACGAAAAGCTCTTTCAGCTTGACGAGGGCGTAGAGGACGATGCCGTAGCCCAGATAGGTGTAGAACACCATGAACAGGGCGAACCAGAAGATGATTTCGAGGATGAGGGTGAGAGTTTCGTTCATAGCTGTATTTTCGTTTAATAGATATTTGTTGATTTATTGAAGTCGTTTTTTTAGTGCCTCTTTTTTAGCCGATTCTTTCAGTATGTTTACAAAGTAGAGGGCGTCTGCTTTGTTGGAAGCATCGGAAGGATTGGCCTCGTATCGTTTTACGAAGTTCTCGGCGTGTTCAAACAGGTATTTCCGACAGTCGATATTGAGCATGATGCCGTCTTTGTAGTCAGCATAAGATAGTCCGGTCACGTCATTATTCGTTTCAATAGAAGCAATGTCATACATGCTAATTCCCGACAAATTGATAGTGGTAGAAGGATAGTAGAAAAACTTTTCTCCCGGTAAATTTACAGTTAATTTGAAAGAACTTGCGTCTATTTGTGCTATACTAATATGGCTGTTTAAACGATAATAGTTATATTCATAATATTCTTCCTGGCTTGGAAACCATAACGAATCATCCCCATCTTTACCATAATTACTATTTAACCATAATAAAAAGTCGATCCAATTGTTGTCCGTACCATGAACACCTATGCAGATTGCTTTACGTTCTTCTTTGGGTAATTTTAGCAGGTCAGTAATCTGTTGTTTAAAGTATGCAGGTGAATCGTTAAACTCCCGTTCTATCAGAGATTTTTGTAAAGTTTCAGACACTTGATACGGATATAGGGTAATTGCTCCTGCTTGTGCGGTCATCGTTTGAATTTCCGGACATTGAAGAGCAGCAGTTACGTATGTTTTATTTCCATTGGGTTCAGCAAGAAATTTACATCCCCTTCCTGTGAGTTTCTCTACAATAATGTTTTGGGCAATATCAAAATGTTCCAATATTTGCATTGGATCATTAGCATCCTTTGTCATTACATCATGGAGGGCAATGCCTGTTCCATAGTTCAACATCTCTCGTATGTTATCCCATATAAGTCCGGATTTCATATAAAAACGATAATAGTTTGCAGTAAACCCCGGCAGTACGTTTGTTTCAGCATCCATCCATTTTTCTTCAGGGGCAAGAGTGGTAGTAATAGCAAACCGAACTTCATTTCCTGCTCCGTCTGTACATCCCAAAGATTGGTTGGCGGAAATAATAGTAGGGGGAAGATCCCCTTTTTGCAAATGTTTGATGTCAAAATATAATTGATGTTTCATATTCTGATCAGTGGGAGTTGGAGTAGGATAAGGTATTGAACTTGAGATCGGTTTACCGTTTATTGCAGCCCACGTACGGCAAAAAGCAGCCTGCATGCAGTCGTCTTGTGTGAGCATCAACATCCATGTCTTATTGTATTTTAAATGAGGGATTTCGACATTAATATCTTTGGTCTGTATTTCTTTTTTTGTGTGGATAATGATTTCTGCTGTAACGTTTGTTGTTTCTTTGTCGAAAGGATACGTATAGATGGGAGTAGAATCTGTATCTTTTTCGTTATTGTCTTGTCCTGTATTTCTATTCTCATCATATAGATTCATTTTTCTTATACAGGAAGTATAGGTGAAGAGACAAGCTGTTACTAAGATGATATTTACTATATATTTTGCCATATTCATAATGATTTTGATGAGACTTTATTTGATGAGATTAGAGTCTTTATCTTTGTATGCCGTTTTTTTGATAAAGAGTCCGGTGATTCCTTTCAGTGCTTTGATTACCCGTATCCGTATATTATCAATCAGCGATCCTTCTGTATTTAGGGTTCCATTACTTGTAAGCACTCGTGCTTTGCGACTTGTAATAAATACGATTTTTCCATACGGTTTCATAGCTAATGCTAACGAACCGTCTTCTCCGCGGATAATATCTGTACGAAATCCAAACCGACGTCCTATTTCCGTATTAAAACTGAAAGCCATACCCCGCACACAGAGTTCAGGACGCTGGATGGCTTGTAAGCGGAGGTATATATCGCGCAGGCCTTCGTAGCACCATAGTCCGAAGCGGGAATGTCTTTCGTCAACCATGAAACTCCATAAACTGAATGTACATACAACCTCCGGATTCATTAGATATTTTACATGTGTTTCAATGTAATGCGGCGGATATAAAGTATCTGCATCAATACAAATATGATATTTTCCTTTTGCATGGTCCAATCCGCATTGGCGGGCATATCCCGGACCTTTCTTCGTTTCGTTATAATAGGTAACTCCCAATGATTTTAATATTTCTTCCGTTTTATCCGTTGAATTGTTGTTAACGGCTATTATTTCAATGGGGAAATGGCAATGATTTCCGGAGAGTGACCAGATACAACTAACCAGGTGACGTTCCTCATTGTGTGCAATGAGTACAACCGATACCAGTGGAGAATCGTTTTGACATTCTTTGAGTTGTCTTTTGACTTTGCGGATACTATCGTCAGAAATCTCATCAAAAGATTTCCCGTATACTTCCAGATAAGTTTTATACCACTTTACCATATATTGTTCTGTTATTTAGAAGAATAAGTTAATGATTCGAATAAGTTTTTCCATTGTGGCATCACATTTTCCGGCAGAAAGCGTTTTACGTTTTCCCTGGCTTTGTGTCCCATCTTGATGCGTACATTTTCATTCTCAATCAGATAGCAGATTTTGTCTGCAAGTTCCTTGATATTTTCTTTCTCCACTAGTAGACCGTCTTCATAGTCTTTTATAATATCCGAGGGACCATGCGGACAGTCAAATGAGACACAGGGTATACCACATGACATTGCTTCTGCCAAAACGAGTCCGAAACCTTCGAAACGGGAACTCATGACATAAAAGTCGCTTTCCATGTATTTTTGATAGATATCGAGAGTGGGAGGATGAAATAACACGGAGTTTTCCAGTACCAGATTTTTCCGTTTCTCCAATAACATGGTTTTGTCTTCACCCTCTCCATATATATCAAGAATCCACTCAGGGTGTTTCTGATGTACTTTATTCCAGGCATCCAGTAATAAGTCATATCCTTTCTGCTCTACCAGTCTTCCTGCGGTAATAATCCGTTTTTGAGTTTTCTTGTCTGGACTGATTTCTGTGGGATACCGGTGCAGCATATTGGGGATGATTCTTGCCTGTGGTGTTATGTCGGACCAGTCTTTCGCATCGTTGTGAGTCAGTGTTACAAAGGCGGACATACGTTTGATATACTGGTGAAGTTGCTTGTCTCTTCTTTCGAATGCCCATCTCATCAATAGATTTCCTGCCGGTGGAGTATTTTTCTCAATACTTGTCCTCATGCTATGCGTTTCCAGTATGGTATGCGTTTTTCTTTGAAGTAAATCCATACCAGCCATAGTTGTGAATTCGCAACTAGCTCCGATGACTATGTCGGCTTGTGTTGTTTGTACAAAATTACTGAGTTTTTTAAAAAACTCTTTTTCCATTTTCCACTGCATGAACATGCGTTTGAAAAGCCCATATTGATACTGGCGATAGAATAGTATGCCCCAATCTACATGAGTCACTTTGGGTGATAAAGGGTAAACGATGGAATGTCCCCCTTGTTCCCAAGTAATAATGTATACGTGGTATCCGTAATGTTCTGCCAGATAATTCGCCTTGTCAATAAAGATTCTTTCTACGCCACCAAAAGCTGCTAGTGAGCGATATAAATAGATGATAGTCATTCTTTTCTTCTTTTATTTGGGTGCATATTCCATCAATTCTTCAAATAAACTTTTCCATTGTTGCGAGATTGCTTCCATAGTAAAATCTTTGGCCCTGATTTTTGCCTGCCTGCCCATTTCTATGCGGATATTCTCGTTCTCAATCAGATAGCAAATTTGCTCGGCCAATTGTTCGATGTTTCCGTTTTCTACCAAGATCCCGTTTTTTCCATGCGTTATCATGTCTCGCGGACCGCATGGACAGGCAAAGGCAACCGGAGCAACTCCATAAGCCATTGCTTCGCCCAATACCAGAGGTAACCCTTCGTATCGGCTTGATAAGACAAATATCGAACTCATACAGTATTTTTCGGCTATATTCGATACAGTGTGATGAAGCAGACAATTATTATTTAGTTGTAGTTCATCTATTAGTTTGGTGAACTTCTCTTTCAGGTCGCCTTCTCCATAAATATGTAGTTTCCAGTCCGGATGTCTTTGGGCGACAATGCTCCAGGCGGGGATTAGCATATCAAATCCTTTTTGGGGCGCATATCGCCCTACAGCAATAGCATTATGTGACAGAATATCTGTTTGTTTTCCTTCTACAGGAGTAGAAATAGGATTAGGGATGATGCTGATATTAGTCAGTTCCGGCCAGTCTTTAGCTCCTTCACTTGTAAGTATAATCACTCTGGACAGTTTAGACAGGTTTTTGACAAATCTGTTTGCCCATCTTTTCTTTATCATGTTGACAATCGGGCTTTTACGTTTCAGTGCTTCTGCGCCATAGGCGTAGCGGCTGACGTGAAACTCTCCGATTTTCAGGCTACCGTCTTTCAATTTAGTGATAAAGTTCAGTTCCCGGCGCATGGTTGAGATAGTAATGTCCGGTTTCAGTTCGTTCAATAGATTCGATAGTCGTTGTTTAAACCGATAGTAGCGGAACGGATACTTCAGCACTTTACTTACTATGGATTGAGAGTAGGGCAGGTCGAAAGATACTCCTAAGTCGATATGCTTTACTTTGGGGGATAATGGAAAGTGTGGTGCTTTACCCATTTGTTCGGATGTAATGATGGTGATGTCGTATCCTTCAAAATGTTCTGCAAAATAATTGGCTTTGAATGTAACTATCCGTTCTATTCCGCCAGGTGCCTGTAGTGAGGGCAGGTAATAGGCTATCTTCATGATTTAATAGATTTTAGCAATGATTTGTTTCCGATAAAATTCTCCGGCGTCGGACACTTGTTTTCCGTTGGCGGCTTCGTTTACATATTTTCGTTCCAGCTTTACTTTCCGTTTGGCTCCCATTCGCCACCATTCATATTCTACGTCCACGTGCCCTGCGTCAATTGCCTGATAACCGGACTTGAATAAATCGTAAGCCAGTACAGTAGCCGTAGGTCCTAAAGCAATCAGGAAGAGAGCGGTTTTCTCGAGTTTTTGCGCTTCATTCAGTATTTCTTCGTAGCGGTCAAATGCGTCACGGGGCGGACAAAGAATACGTCTGATGCTTTTTACATTGTCAAAGAGGTCGTTGCCTACCCCCAAACGGCTTTTTTCGCCTTCAATGAATACGACATCCCTGTCTTTCCAGATAGCTTTCATCTGGTGAAACCACCGTGGGCAGTCTTCTTTGGAAGCGAAGTCCATGTAGGGACGGGTGATGAATGTATTGTAGTATAGCCTGTCGGGTAACAGCAAGCGGTCCCACCAACTGCCATACAGAAAGAAGTGAGTTCTCCAGAATCGGCGTGCTTTGCGGTTATAGCGATAAATGTTTTCGAAAGTATCGGAGATACAAACCAAATGTCCTTCTTCATGGCTTGTCAATACTTCCTTGAGACGCTGAGCCAAGAGTACATTTCCTTTTTGGAATCCTATTTCCTTGTCCGGGTTGGTAAGCAGCATCTCACCATCGCCGAAACGGCTCACGGAACATTGGTCTTCTACGATTATCCGAATGGTCTCATCAATGGAAGCTACCTGCGGAGTTATTTTCTGATGGCATCTGAGAGCCATGTACCAGAAATTGTACCATTCTACAGTAATGCCATAACGCAATTTATAGCGGATAGCATTGATCAGTGGCTGTATATTCATAGTGATATAGTTTTATTCAAAGGTTTCATTAATAACAATTTGCATCTGGGCTTTCCATGAAAGTGATTGCTCTATAGACATCCGTATTTGGAGCGGCGTTGTTTTCAATGATTGATAAAAGCGAATTACTTTTTCGATGTCAAGGGGCGAATCGTCCGGTGCTGCCTTAAGTATGTATGGTTGATGCTCAAAGTCATCATCCGTTTCTGAATAAACAAAAGGAATGCCTCTTGCTGCATATTCACGGTTTTTTAAGGTCTTAATTTTGTCAATACCGCTACGATGGCGAGCCAGACTGCCTATTCCCATGTCCGACTGCTCGAACACGGCATCCAGTTCTTTGCCGTATAAGGCACTATGAAAGATGATATATTTCTCTAACTGATGTTTGGCTACATCTTTTTTATAGCTGTCCACCAGTTCGGGAACCCCGAAGCCTACGATATTGAGATATACTTTATAATCATGAGTGTCGGTATGTGTACGATAGTAATTTGCCATGCCGGCTATAACTCTGTCGAAACCATGCCATGGGTGCATTGTCGCTACGGCAATCAGTTGTAGAGAATGTGCGGTATCATTCTTTGGACCTCTTAAAGGGATTTCGCTGAAATCAATTCCATTTGAGATGCGGATGGTGGGGCGATTCCAAATAATGTCATAGTCCGAAAAAGTGACGATCTTGTCAACATAGCGTGCCAGATGCTGTCGGAAACATTTGTCTATAAATAGGATTCGTTGGTATACGAATGGGAGGCCCTTATATTCTTGGTCGTATGGATATGTCGGGATTTCCATCACTATACGTGCTCCGGTCTTTTTTAGCAGTTTCATCAGCCGTATGCTGAAAGGGCTGGCATTATGGACATAGCGTACATAGATAAAGTCTATGTTTTCTTTCTGTACATAATGTACGATACTGTCAAATTCGATTCTTTTTAGGATTTTTCCTTTGATCCCGAAACCATAGTCGGCGATTATCGATTCATCTACCATACGGCGTTTATGGTTGTCCGTATCGTCTAGCCAACATGTATGCATTTCTAGTCCGCACTCTTGGAGGGCTTTTACTTGATAACGTATCTTTTTACTGATTCCGTTGAATGCTTCGAAACCATGGAATATGAGGAATAATCCTTTCATTGTTTGTTCTTTTGTACTAACTTTCTATTTCTTGCAAGAGTCTTCACTTTGCCTGTGATATCATAGGTGTGTGTTACTTGCATATATGTCCCAAAGATAATAAAACTTACGAAACTTTTTGCAATAAGTGTTACGAAAATATTCATATTTTCCATCATATAATATATAGGCGTGAGGAATGCTGTTATTAGTAGGCTGACAAGGAGTGGAGAAAGAAGTTGTCTGATAAATATCCATGCGTTTCTTTGGAATGTAACTCGATACATCATCCAATAGCATTGTACGAAATTGATAGTAAAAGTTATCACGATACATATTGCTACAGCTGTCAGTGTGCCGAAATAGAATATCCCTGCCAGCATTCCGCTCACATTGAGTATGGACGAAAAGAGTCCGCAGACAAAGAGGCTCTTTGTATCACCTGCTGCCTGAAAAATAGAGCCTGAAGAGGAGAGTATGATCTGAATACCGACTGAAAGTGAAAGTATCCGGAATACTGGAACCGAAGGCAGCCATTGATCACCAAAAATAATCAGTGTTACCTCTTCCGCCGTAAAGAAAAGCAGAACGCTGAGTGGCAGACCAATGAATGACAGAAAACGGACAATGCGTTCATAGGATGTTGCCAGCTTTTCCTTGTCATTCTGGAAATCGCTGAAGATGGGGTGCATGACCGGTGTGATGACTTGCGTAATATTCTGCAGAGGGAGCATCATCAAGCGGTAGGACTTTTCATAGTATCCTAAATCAGACATACTCATATATTTACCAATCAGCAGTTTATCCAGATTGCGGCTGAAATAGTTGATCACGTTAAACAAGAATTGATAGGCCGAATAGGAGAATATCTTTCGGAGTACTTTCAGTCCTAACGTGAAATGCAGCCGTTGCGGATAGCGTTGATAGGAAATAACGAATATCAGTATGCTGGAAAGTATAGGATTGATGATCAGCGCATATAAGCCGGCTCCGCAAAGCGCGGCAGTTATTGCTCCGGCACCTCCGGCTATCTGGATGATAAAGCTTCGGACAGCAATAAACTTGAACTCTTTGTTGCGGTAGAACAAGGCTCCCGGCACGATGTTGGCAGAGGCGAAGAACAGGTTGACGGACAGGAGCTGGCACAACGTCCGTAAGATCCCACTTTCGTAGTAATCGGCGATCAGCCAGGAAGCGGCAAAAAAGAGTATACTGATTCCGATGCCTGTCCATACGGTGAATGAGAAGATGTCCGATAGTTCTTCTTTAGTCAATGATTTATGTTGTACGATAGCAGGCGATATTCCCATATCCGTAAAGAGATTGAAAAATGCAATAATGACCGTAGCGATTGCCACTACTCCGAAGTCATCCGGAGAGAGCAATCGCGCAAGAATCCCTGCCACGACGAGTGATATAATGATTCCGCTGTATTTGGCTAGTGCCGTGTAGAAAACTCCGGAAAATAACTGATGTTTAATATTGTTTGCCATTGCCTGAATGATTCTTTTCTGATCTACTTGTGAATGATGGATTTGAATAACAAGACTCCGATGCTTCTTATAGATATAAGTTTTTTGTATCTAAACAGACACCGCCACGCCAGCCGAAGCCGATATGGGTAAGGAAGCACATGGGCTTGCCAAATGACAGCATTCAGCATTTGCGACAGATATAAATCAATAGTATCCTTGATTTTGTTTTCAGAGGTTTGTTGCTTGAATTTGACTATCTCTTGAGTAACAGTGAGATATCCTTTTAAATTTTTGAGTGAAAAATCGCATGTCATAATTGAATTTTTACGTATGCGCCGGTGAAAGAACGATCGTTGGATACAGCTTGTTCTTCGGGCTTGCAGATAAAGTAAGGTCGTGAATAGCTGATCTTCGTGTACAATATCCGGATAAAAGAGGAGCTGTCGTTCTTCCAAAAAAGCTGTGCGGATAACGTTCAGGCAGGCGGATGGGGTGTACGTTTTGTGCTGCAATTGTATGTTGATAGCTTCGGGACCTGTATAAACCTTGTTTTCTAACTTATCGGTACGTTGATAATTTAGTACGGGAGCATTGCAAATATCCTCTTCAAAAAAGCTCTGAGCATCAAAGAAAACGAAATCCAGTTCTTTTTCTTCGCATTTGCTGTAGCACAGTTCCATTGCATCCTTTTCCAACAGATCATCACTATCCATGAAATAGATGTATCTTCCGTGGGCATGCGTGATGCCGGCATTGCGTGCCATTGACAATCCCTGATTGCTTTGCGAATACACCTGTATCCGACTGTCTGCCGCAGCCAGTTCTTCTACAACTTGCAGACTGTTATCTGTGGAGCCGTCATTGATGATGATGATTTCCAATTCCCGCAGTGTCTGATTCATAATGCTTTCTACTGCCTCCCGAACATATTTTTCGGTGTTATAGACAGGTATGACGACACTGACTTTTATTTCTTCATTTTCCATAAATACTGTGTATGGCTACTCTATTGTTGTTTGTTTTTGAGATCGTTTAAAGAGAGAGATTGGCTAGGTTTCTGTAAAGCTCCGCATATTCTTTTCCTATTTTTCCGCTGTTCATGTTTTCAATGGCATATGCATAATTGTCTTCCCCCTTCCTTCGGGCGGACAGTTGGCGGGCTGCCTCCAGTGCTCGTATGATATCAAATTTGTTGTCGGGGTGGAAGACGGGGTTGCCCGTATCTTGGAGGATTTCTCCTATATTCCCGATATTGGGGCCTATGACCACTTTGTGAAAAAGGAAGGCGAGAGGTATACTGGCAGAGTTCAGAATATCTTTTCGTTGGATGAATATTACATCCGAAGCGGCCATGTAGTAAGGCAGGTCGCAGTTGTCTATAGGTTCGTCGCTAGCTCCGGCGTGCATTCTGCGCAGGCGGTTGAGCAAGGGTATAAGCAGGTAATATCCTGCCCGGGATGTCCAGCGCTTGAAGAAGTTGCTGCCATACCTGTTGAATCTCGAAAACGGGTACAGCCGTGGAGCAAGCAGGAACTTCTTTGCTTCATCCCATTTTCGGAACGCTCCGGTCACCATCCGCCTCTCTTCACGATTCCGGAACTTTCCGAACGACGTGACGATAAACGCCTCCTGCGGCAGATTAAGATACTGGCGTGCGCGTTCCACACTGATGTTCTCCTTGTACGTGTATTGATAAATATGATGCGGAATGATGACATTCCGGCTGTCCGCGTGTTTGGCTGCAAATTCGTCGAGACTGTAACGTCCCATGTGCACCACCACGTCGCTTTGTCCTTCGATAATGTCATAAGCACGGCCGATCACCTCGTTCGCATCATACGGACGGACATTGTGGCGCGTATACACGAACCGGGCCCCACGGGACCGGAAAAAAGCGATACGCTCCTCCAGGCGGCGAATCCTGTCCGGATCGTCACAATTCCATCCTATCACCTCTTCGGGCCATTGGAAGTGGATGATGTCATAAGGTGTATCCGAGTCCCAAAACTCATTCGTGGAACATCGTACGTCAATCCCCGTCGTCTTGATAGCATCGCATAAAATGGGAACAAAAAGATTATCCGTATCACTATTCTCGCTGAAAACGATTAATGCTTTTATCGGTGGATTGCCTATTTCATTGTCGTTCATGCTTATTTCTTTGTTTTTTGGTGGGCTTTTGCCATATACAAAGGTAATAAAAGATATGATACTTTTCATCTTTTTTGCTTTTTTTCGGTGTTGTACCGTCATTCTTTGTGTGTGTCCGTTTTATTTTTCTCTGTTGCTCTTTAGTTGTGAAACGAGTTCATATCTATGAGAAACAGGTTCTTGTCGAAGGGGATATGCTGCTCGTAGAGGTATTTCTGATAGTGGTAGTATATCGTTATGAGGCTCTGTACGCTGCATTTGGTCACTTCGTTTTCGTACCGGCTCAGGGTAGATATGCTGAGATTGGTTACATCTGCCGCCTCTTCAAGGTTCAGATTACATAGGTGACGTATGTAGATGATTCGTTCAACTTGTGCATGACAGTTTTCTTCAATACGCAGCCGGTCGTTAATTTCTTCTTTAGTTGCTCTTTCGTATCCTTTCATAATTTCTATCTTTTTACAAATAATGCCGCAAAGTTCATAGAAAAATGTCAAACATCGTTTGCAGTTCTGCAAGTAGTTTTTCGAAAAAGTATTTAGACCTTTGCAGAGCGAATTCGGGATGTTCTGAATCACAGTCATTTAATTGTAAGATATGAAGAAAGATCAGTATTTCAATTTAGAGGTAAATTTTTTGAGTAATGACAATATTGTCAGGATGATGATGGAACTTGACGCTGCGCAATCGCTCGGAATCTATATGATGCTTCTTACGCATCTGCGCAAAGCGGACAATTATGAAGCGTCCTGTTGTCCGCTTTGTATGGGGGCTTTCGCACGAATGTATGATTTGGATGCCGGTGTGTTGCAAAGGGTTCTCCGTGAGTTCGACCTTTTTGTGCTCGACGAAGAACGGCAAATGTTCCGGTCGCCTTATCTGGACAGGGTGATGGCGAAGCTCGAAGAAAGACGGATGATTAATGTGGCGAACGGCAAAAAAGGAGGTCGTCCGAAACGCATGGAGAGCACGCCGGAAACACCGATGGATAAAGGCGAAAAACCGAATCAAAACCAGAAGAGTAGAGAAGAGGAGAGAAGAGTTACTACTGTTGTCAAAGACAACAACAGTAGTAACGAAGAAAAGACAGAGAAAGAAAATTCTGCCGCCGCCGCTTCTGACAGACTTCAGATCGTTCCTCCACCGGAGGATAGGGGACAGTTGCCCCTACAGCCGGTTCTTCCGTGGGAGATGCTGGTGGATCAGATGGCCGAATCGGAAAGTTACATGGAGTCGATGGCTATGCATTCCTGCATGGGCAAACTTTTCGTGGAACGGCAGGAGGAGGTGATCACTGCTTTTAAAGAGCATATCCGACGCTTTGGCAGGGAAGATGGCTTGCTGTTTTTGAGGGATGTGAAACTGTATTTCGGCAATTATCTCTCTCCGGGCGGACGTCCGGCTCAGGAGCTGAAGAAAAGGCTGCTCGGCAGTTGCCGGCAATCGGCTGAGGAAGAACTGTATCGCTTTGAACAACTCATTGGCGGGCAACGGACGTATCTTGGGCATCCGATTCCGAAGGATGCGCCTCCAAGACCGGACAGGTCTGCCGTGTGGGATGAAGTGCATTGGAAGTGGGGAAATTAGCTCCGGATTTCTCTGACATCCGGCTACGTGAGCGTTGCCTTTCAGCTCAATGTTCGTTCATTCTCGGCTCGGTGCTCATTCATGCTCAGCTCGGTGCTCGTTCATGCTCGCCTCGCTGCTCATTCATGTTCAGCTCGCTGCTTATTGGTGTTTAGCCCGGTGCCCATTGATGCTTAGCTTTCTGTCTGCATTGGGAACTGATAGAAAAATTATTAATACAAACTTAAAATCTCCTTTTCGAAAGGGAGGAATAGAAACAAGAAATATGAGAAATTTTGCTAATTATCATGTCGATGTCCGCAGGCATACCAGCGGTGTCGTTAAAACCATTTGCGAGCAATGCCTCCCGACGAGGCATAACAAGCGTGACCGTTCGCTGCGGGTCAATATCGACACAGGACATTGCCATTGCTACCATTGCGGAGCCGACTTCTACGTCCCCGACGATGCCGAAGAGCGTGCGAAAGCCGAGCGACAGGCTGCCCGTAAACGTCGTGCGGCATCTGCCGTTCCCCAGCATTTCCACCGTCCGGTGTTCGACGCTTCGAAGACGACGCTTTCCGAAGCTACGGAGCGTTGGCTGGTAGAGACGCGTTGCATTCCGCAGTCCGTCATCGTCGGTCTGCGCATCACGGAGCAGGAAGAGTTCATGTCGCAATCCGGCACGAAAGAGCGGTGCGTCTGTTTCAATTATTTTGAGGACGGGAAACTCGTCAACACCAAATTCCGCAGCGGTGCCAAAAATTTCAAAATGGTGCAGGGAGCCGAACTGATTCCCTACAATATCGATTCCGTGTTGGGACAGGAAACCTGCATCATCCACGAAGGCGAACTGGATGCCGCGTCCTCCCTTGCCGCCGGATTCAAAAGCGTGATCTCCGTACCTGCCGGAGCAAACGCGAACCTTTCGTGGCTCGACCGCTTCATGGAGTCGCACTTCGAGAATCTGAAAGACATCATCATAGCCGTTGACACCGACTCTGCCGGGCTCAAACTGCGTGACGAACTGGTCAACCGTCTGGGTGCCGAACGCTGCCGTGTGGCCGTCTACGGACCGGGGTGCAAGGATGCCAATGAACATCTTGTCAAATATGGGATCGACAGCCTTCGCATCGCCATCGAGCAGGCGGAAGAAATCCCTCTTGAAGGCATCTTCACCGCCGCCGATCTGCACGAAGATCTGCGGGCATTGTTCGACAACGGCTTCGGTCCCGGAGCGGAGACGGGCTGGGAGGAGATGGATAAGATTTGTACGTACGAACGTAGGCGGCTGGTCATCGTTACGGGCATACCGGGGGCCGGAAAATCGGAATGGCTGGACGAACTGGTGTTGCGCCTCTGTATGCGCCATCAGTGGAAGATCGCGTTTTTCAGTCCGGAGAATAATCCTATCGTCTACCATCTCCGCAAGTTGATCGAGAAACTGACCGGACGCCGTTTTCAAAACGGTTGCGGCATGACGGAAGGACTTCTGCTCCGTTCGGAAGAGTTTCTTGCCGAAAACGTCTGTCACATCGCCCTCAAAGGCAGCGCCACTCCGGAACGGGTGCTTGCCAAAGCCCGTGAGCTTGTCCTGCGTCGGGGATGCCGCATCTTCGTCTTCGACCCGGTCAACCGTTTCGAGCATACCCCCGCGCCGGGGCAATCGGAAACGCAGTATCTTTCCAATTTTCTGAATCTGTTTACGGAGTTTGCCACGCAATATAACTGTCTGGTGATTCTTGTGGCGCACCCCCGAAAGATGAACCGCAATCCGGTGACGAACCATACTCCGCGTCCGGATATGTACGACGTAAACGGGTCTGCCGATTTCTTCAACAAGGCGGATTACGGCTTGGTAGTGGAGCGTGACAAGGAGGTCGGAGTGACACGTGTCTATGTCGAAAAAGTGAAGTTCAAACACCTCGGAGCGGGTGGTGTGGCTACTTTTGTCTACGATCCCGTCAGCGGACGTTACCTCCCCTGCGAAGAGTCCCAAGACCCGTCCGTCCCTCCGGAACAACGGGTCAGAAACACTGTCAATGATAGCTCGTGCTGGTTGCCGGAGAAGGAGCTGTTTGAATAGGTAATAGGTAACAATGCTAATATATTTAGAAGATTATAAATAGCGAGCCTTGCCAGATTTTCCGGCAAGGCTCGTCTGCTCAAAGTTATAGTTTGGCAAGCTCACGGTTGATGAATTGCAATTCGTCCGGAGATAGATGAATGTCCATTGCTTTGGCATTGGCGATGGCTTGCTTGGCATCTCTTGCTCCTGCCAGCACGATGGTGATGCCCGGTTGCAACGTAGTCCAGCGCAGGACTAATTGTGAGAGGGTGGCTCCTTTTTCCTCTGCTATTGGGGCGATGGTTTCGAGGAATGTCTGCACTTTGGGTAAATCGAACTGCCGGAAGTAGCTGTTGCGATGGTCATTCCCCTTGAGGTTGCTGCCTTGGAAGTATTTGCCGGTCAGCAGACCTCTTTCCATAGGGCTGTAGGCGATGATTCCCAAATGGTGTTGCAGGGCAAAGGGCACCAGCTCTTGTTCGATTCTACGGTTCAGCATGCTGTAGCCTACTTGGTTGCTCGCCACATTCAAGTACTTTCCGGCTTCTACCGTCTGCTCCACGCTGTAGTTGCTGACGCCTGCCGCCCGTATCTTGCTTTGCCGAATCAGTACGTCCAAGGCTTCCATTGTCTCCCTGATAGGCGTTGTGCTGTCGGGCCAGTGTATCTGCAACAGGTCGATATAGTCTGTCTCCAAGCGGCGGAGGCTTGCTTCCACCTCCTTGATGATGCTTTCTTTGGCGGCATATTTATAGACGGGGACAGAGCTTCCGTCCCGCTCCGCATCGAAGAAGAACTCCCCTTTTCCTTCGTTGCTGCCATTCCACACCAAGCCGAACTTGGTGAGCAGCTGTATTTTACTCCTGTCATACCCCTTGATGGCTTTGCCTATCATCTCCTCGCTCAGTCCGAAGCCGTAGAAAGGAGCGGTGTCCAAGGTCGTTACTCCGTGTTCGATGGAGGCTTGCACGGCATGGATGGAGTCTTTCTCCTCGTTGCCTCCCCACATGTTGCCTCCAATGGCAAAAGCTCCGTATGTAATGGCAGACAGCTGCAAGTCTGAAGTGCCTAATGTTCTATATTCCATATATTCAATTGTTTTTAGATGATTACTTGATTGATGTGTGCGACATACCTCTTGTGGTACTCGGCAATGCGCTCGGGTGTCGCGTTCTTCTCCAAATCGTGAAAGTGGAAGCCCTCTATCCGGGTCATGCCCACGAACCGGTTCATCTTGTGAAAGCCGAAGAGCACGCCTTCGTCCACCGTGTGACGATCGAAGAATTCGCCTTCCAGCGTGAACGCCGTCTGCGGGGCATTCCAGGAGGTGGTCACCATGTAGCGTTTGCCCTGCATCAGACCTCCGGTGCCATAGTTCACGTCCGGGTTCTTGCGGCTTCTGCCGTCGTTGCGGTAAATGCCGTTATTGTGTCCGGCGGTAAACACCTCGTCGATGTATCGTTTCATCCCATTAGGAAGCTGGAACCACCAGATCGGTGTGTGGTAAATAATGATGTCCGCCCATTTGAAGTTCTCCACTTCCGCCATCGGATCGAATGCGTCGTTGATGTTGGTCACCCGGTAGGCAAAGCCTTTCTCTTTTATCACTTCGACTGTCCATCCGGTCAAGGTATTGTTGAACATCCCTCCCGAATGGGCAAAGGTCTGTCCGCCGTTGATTATAAATACGTTCATACGTTTATTCTTTTAGATTGTCGGTGCAAAGATAATGCGTATCTTTGCCACATAAAAATAGTTTAACTAATAGGAGTGTATCATAAAACTGATAGTTATGAAATGGAATCTGGAATGGCTGCGCACCTTCAAAGCCATATACGAGACCGGTACTTTAACAGCCGCCGCCCAAGAATTGTTCATTTCCCAGCCGGGAGTCAGCCTGCACCTGAACTCCTTGGAGGCCTACACCGGATATAAACTCTTCGAGCGGGCCTCCAAGAAGATGACGCCCACCGAAAAGGGAAAGATACTCTATAATTTCGTTGTCACCCCGCTGGAGAAACTGGAAAGGGGCGAAAAGCATTTCCACAAACGTTCGCAACAGGAGCGGAACACCATCAGCGTAGGCATGTGTTTCGAGACCTTTCAATACACCTTGGAGAAGTATATCCCCACCTTGCCCTTCAACCTGATTATCAAGTTTGGCGAATATCCCCAGATGCTTCAGGACTTGGATAACGGCCTGCTGGATCTCATCATCACCCCGCACAAAGGCACGCAGCAGAACATCGAATACAAGGACTTTGCCAAAGAACGGATCGTGCTGGTCACGGGGATAAATACGGATACTACGCAACTACGGCTTCACTTGGAGAATAACCGGACGAGAGAGGCCGTCCATCTCCTCAAGCAAGGGCTGTGGTACAGTACTTCTGCCGATATGGGGCATTTGCTGAACTTCTGGAAAAAGCATTTCAGAGAGCATCCGGACTTCAGCCCCAATTATATTGTACCCAATATCAGTTCCATCATCCGCTGCTTGAGTGAGGGGGACGGTTTCTCGGTCGTGCCCGATTTCCTGTGTAAGGAGGCCGTCCGCACCGGCAAGATAAAGGTGGTGTGGGAAGGTAACACGCCACTGGAGAATACGCTCTATTTCGGCACAAGGAAAAAGACGATTTACTGGCAAGAAGTGGAGGTATTGGAAAACTTATTGATTAAGGAATGGGGAAGCAAATAAAGCAATATTATGATAAAAAGCCTCACCATATCCGTACAAAAACATGACTGGTAATGCACCTGCCGCAGGTTGTTGCTGCTAACGAAACAGCAACCAGATTATTTTTTCTTGTAACAGCCCTTTTCCGCCAAGTCCTTGTAATAGTTGAAAGCGGTCTTGTCAGCGAGGAACAGCGAACGTCTGATGTTGCTTTCGATAGCCCCCTTGCAAAGCCCGTCACCAGTGCGCACAGGCAGGTTTGTTGGAAATATTTAGAAAATAAAGGCATCAAAATCCCCTCCATACATCATCTGTACAGAGGGGATTTTCAGATAAACATCATCGCTTTTAATTCTATCTCATCGGGCGATTCGGAATCACCGCCGGAAGGAGTCGTTTCTCCGCCCGTCGTGTCGACAGCTGCCGCTTTCTGACCGAGTACCTTGCGTTTGTAATGTACTATTTCCGCATTCACGTAGTCGATGAACGGCACGTAATCGGTTTCTCCCTCCACGAGTGTCAGGACGTTCACCATTTTCTCGTCGGTGCGGCTTGCCGTGAGTGTGCGGGCATGTTCGTTTGCCGCTTTCAGGTTGGTGACAGACGAGGTGAGCGAGAGGGTTTCCACTTCCGGCTTGTATTTTCCTTCCAGGTCTGTGATGAGATTTATTAATAATGCGAATCAGTATTTGGAATCTTTCTAAAACAAGGAATCAGAGTTCAACTACTGATTCGCATTAATAAGTAACAGGTAATAATCGTAGCTGGTGAGGGTGGTGGGTAACAGGTCACGGGGGATGAATAACGGTGCGGATCACTGGTTGAATGGTGATTCATTTTGATACCGGTTTACTTTATTTTCGCACAGTTTTGAGGTAAATACGGATTCATGAAACGTCATCCGATAGAATGATTATATTTGCAATTCGATTCTAAGAAACAAATAATAAACCATTAATCTGTAAACAATGAGATTTAGTAACGTAAGATTATTAGTAAAGGACTTCGCCGGATGCTTCAAATTCTACACCGAACAACTCGGATTAGAGCCGGCCTGGGGAGATGAGAATAGCGGATACGCCAGTTTTAAAGTAGCCGACGGAATAGAAGGTCTCGCCCTTTTTGTATCCGACTGGATGGCGCCTTCGGCAGGTAATGCAGATAAGCAGCAGCCTGTTGGGATGCGTGAAAAATTAATGATCTCATTCAGTGTGGATAACGTGGACGAAACCTTTGTCGCACTGAAAGCAAAAGGCGTGACGTTTATCAGTGAGCCTACGGATATGCCCGATTGGGGGATGCGTACCCTGTACCTGCGCGATCCCGAAGAAAATCTTATAGAACTCTTTACCCCTTTGGCACCGGAGAAATTTAGCCAGGAACTTATCGAAGAAGATCAGAAATTTCATTAAGAGACACGGCTGAAATGCAACGTGCTCATCCGAGTGAGCCGGAAAATGATATTGAATGGGGCTGTCCGAAAAGAGAACGTCTGCTATCGTTTTGCTCTGTCATCCTAAGTCTGCCGAAGAATCAGCTCTTTATATTAGTCAAAGAAGAGATTCTTCTCCGTGTGCTGAATGATAGATTGATAGTATTTATCTACTTTTCGGACAGCTTTATACGTTAATTTGGTATCTTGCCCGGAACTATTCTTATTTTGTTTTAACTGCTGATTGGCACCAATACTTAATACTTATCTTCAAGGCTCCTGCAGCACTTCTACGATCAGCCGTACTTGTGCGGGTGTGTAGTGTCTGCTTCGGGGATTCATGCCGGTGGATAGCAGGCGTTCTTTTAGTCCGGGTGCGGCTTCGATCCATTCGTTGAAGCGGTCTACTGCGCTTTGTTGCTGGACGTTGGGGATATATAGCATGGCGAGTTCTCCTTTTCCGTAGCTGCGGTATTGGAAGGATTTTTCTTCTTCCTGTTTTTGCAGGGTATCTGTATTTGCTTTCATTTTTGATTTAATTGTAGGGTTTGTAATGGGTATAAAGTTACTGTTTTTTACTGGATTTAGCAAATTTGTTGCTCATGAAAGTGTTGCTTTTATGCTTGTATTATTTAGTTGTTATTCACGTTGTATGCTTGTCTTTTTTTGGGGGGTATTCGGGGCTGATTGGGAGCTTTTTCAGCTTTTATCTGCTTTATGGTTACTTTGTATTCGCTTTTAGTATGCTTTCAATCTGTTTCTAATTCACTTTATTCTGTTTTATTCTGCTTTATGCTGTTCTAATCCGTCTTAATCCGTTTTATCCCGTCATAGTCCGGCACAGTCCGTCGTAATCCGGGAAATCGCCGGTGCACTGCCGTATCTTTGTTTCACCAACAGAAAGGGAGAATGTCCTTCTTTTCTTTAATACAAATTCAGTATGGCAACAGTGTCTGTGGTGCGCTATCAGCGCAAAAAAAAGATTGGTGACGACAAATCGCCGATGGTGTATGTGCTCAAACCCAAGCCAGGGGAATCGAAACTTTATTCTATCGAGTCGCTGGCGCGTGAGATCGAGTCGATCGGTTCGCTTTCGGTGGAAGATGTGGAGCATGTGATGCAATCCTTTGTCCGTTCGATGAAGAAGGTGCTCGTAGCGGGGAATAAGGTGAAGGTTGATGGCTTGGGGATTTTCTATACCACGCTTACTTGTCCCGGTGTGGAACTGGAAAAGGACTGTACGGTGAGGAATATCACTCGTGTCAACCTTCGTTTCAAGGTCGATAATGCTCTGCGGCTTGCCAACGACAGTACGGCAACCACACGTGGCGGGGACAATAACATGGTCTTCGAACTTGTCTCCAAGAATGCGCCGGCTTCGGGAGGCAACGGTGATGGCGGAGGCTCCGGTAGTGGCGGTGGCAGCGGTTCCGGTTCCGGTGGCGATGGAGGGGAGGAGGAAGCTCCCGATCCTACCGTTTAGTCCGGTAAGTACATCAGCATCATTGATGTGTACTACCTGTAAATGAATAACCTGTAAAAATGAAAAGTTATGATTGACAAGATTTTGGAGATTGCATTGGAAATCCTGTTTTTCTTCCGCAGGAAGAGAAAAGGAAAACGAACGAAAGGGCAGGTCGATGAGGAAGATTGACCTGATTGTGATCCACTGTTCCGCCTCTAGGGCGGACAGGGATTTCACGGAAACAGACCTTGAAGTGTGCCACCGCCGGCGGGGATTTAACGGGATCGGCTACCACTTTTATATCCGGAAAAATGGCGACATCAAGACTACCCGCCCCATTGAACGGATAGGAGCTCATGCGAAAGGCTTTAATCAGACAAGTATCGGTATTTGCTATGAGGGCGGACTTGACTGTCACGGGCGGCCTGCCGATACCCGTACCGAATGGCAGATACACTCGATGCATGTGCTTGTGCTTACGTTGTTGCGTGATTATCCCGGTTGCCGGGTGTGCGGACATCGTGACCTGAGCCCTGATCTGAACGGGAACGGGGAGATCGAGCCGGAGGAATGGGTGAAGGCTTGTCCGTGCTTTGATGCGGAGGAGGAGTGGGCTTGACGAAACTTGCTAATGAATATGATTCAGGCACGGTTTTCATAGGGAAATTTTAGGCACGGATGATACGGACGCCAACACGGATTTGAGAGGCTGCGCAGCCAAATCCGTGTTAATTCGTGTCATCTGTGCCTTTTCTTTTCTTTCACGGTGAGGCTTTATTCTTCTCCGTGCTCGGTATGAATAAACTTTTTGTTCGTTCCTTTCAGTCGGAACATATTGGCTATCATTGCCAGTGCCAGTGTCGGAATCTGCAGGATTGCTTTTCCTAATTTCCGGTTTAGCAACTTTCCCGGCACAGGTATGATCATGGCGGCAACTTGAGCGGCTGACAGTATCCACCATTTGATGGCTGTATACCATTCGTATCCTCCGCTTTGCAGACTCATTAGTAAGCCGATTGCGGTAAAGAGTAAAGTGAAACCGAAAACTCCCGCCAGTTGTATCAGACGGGGAGGCAGCATCCATTGAAGAATCTTGTCGCAGTAGTCGATATTTCCCTGAATCAGTGCTTTCGGGAAATCGGGCAAGGAAGCCCGCAATGCACCGTATTGTGCTGCAATCCATCGTTTACGCTGATTTTTGATACCTTCTTTTTTCTGTGTTTTTTCATCGTATACAGGCAGTTGTTCCAGATATTCGATATGAATGCGTTGTTTTAGCAACAGGGCTTCCAGCTCCTTGTCTTCGCCCGATGTTTGCAGATGTCCTACATTTCGGCGGAACCAATGAACGTCGAATGCCATTCCGGAACCGGCTAATCCGGCTGACAATCCTATCGCGTTGTGCCCGCTACGGAAGAATCCGTTGTTTATTTCTTCGCTGATCGCATCCAGAACAGCGATGTCTGTATTCATGTTTTTTCCTGTGCGGTGGGCTTGTATGGCATGCAGGCCGGACTCAAAAGCACGGTTGATTTCTGCGAGGAAATTGGGAGTCGTTACATTGTCGGCATCCATGATCACTACTACGTCATAAGATTCGTTGGCAGTGACGTTCATTGCCAGCGTAAGTGCTTTGGCTTTGGAACTATTGGTATAGTCGGCTACTTGCAAACAGATGGGGAGTGTTTGTAGGGCAGCATTCGTGTCCGGCTGCATCTGATCGGAGATGACAAGAACGTCATACATTTCTTTGGGATATTCCTGTTCGAGGAAACTACGGATAGTGGAGACGATCACCCTGTCTTCCTTGTATGCAGGGAAGAGTACAAGAAAACGACGCAGGATACGTGCTTCGGAAAGTTTTCGCGGACGATAGAATTTGGAGGCAATGGCGTAGAACAGCAGATAACCGACACAAAGTGCCAGAAGAATAAAGAGAATCCAGTCAATAAAGGTGTACATGGTCTTTCATTTTTAAGGGTTATCGGATAGGAGAGGTGACAGAAAAGCTTCTGACAACGCCTTTCCATACTGCGGCAAATAAATCGAAACGACCTTTCACGGCAAACTGAAGGCTGTTTTTTCCGGCAGCTATGGTAGATTGATAAAGAATGGAGAGCAGCCGTTGAGCACCTTTCCGGTTGCGGCGGGTGTAGAGCAAACGGTTGCGCGTCATGTAGAAGGTACGTAGCTTGCTGAACTGTCCGGTGCTCTGGCTTTCTTTGTGGAAGACGGTGCAACGAGGCTCATACCATAGTTCGTAACCGGCATTTGTCATCTGTGTACACCAGTCCATTTCTTCATAATACAGGAAGAATATTTCCGGCATTTCTCCTACTTTCTCAATGACTTCACGTTTTACCATGAGTGCCGCCCCATGCAGGTAGGGGGTCGTGTGCGGGGTGTCGAACGTGCCGTCGTCTGGACAGCCGAAACCTGTCATTTCGTTGCGTATAGTGATTGCCGACAGGGGGGTGAATCCGGCAAACTGTATGTTTTGCGGAGGAAAGGCAAAGCGTATCTTCGGAGAGACGGCTCCGATGTTTTTCTGACTTTCCAGTCGCTCTGTCAGGTAGTGGAATCCGTCTGATTCAACATAAGTGTCATTGTTTATCAGAAAGATATAGGCTCCTTTAGCTACTCTGATCCCCAGATTATTTCCGCCGGAGAAGCCTAGGTTCGACTCGCTCCGCAGGGTGACTATATCGGAATATAGCTCCTTGATTTTAGCCGCTTCGTCTTCGCGCGAAGCATTGTCTACGACGATGATTTCATAGCTCACGGAATGTACATGTGTTTGCAGCGATTCTATTAATTCGCAAGTGTCTTTAAAGCCGTTGTAGCAAACTGTGATAAAGGAGACTTGAGGTTCGTTCATCATAATCTATTGTTCGTTTTTCAGTTCTGTTTCTTTACTTTGCTGCATCCGTTTGTCAATGTACGGTCCTGCGAAGCAGAGGGCAAAGGCCGTATATATGGGGATGGAGTTGGGATATTGCATCACGTCGTTGGCATAGGCTGCCAGATAGAATCCGGCAGCGGTACAGAGCCAGGCAGTAAGTAAGCCTCGCAGGCGTTTGTTCATGATCTTGAACATCAGTATCCATCCGCACCATGCAAAAAGGACTCCGTGAACAGCCAGGTAGAGAACTAGACCGATGATTCCGGTTTCTACCCATACTGAGACTAACCAGGAATCCGGTGGATAGGGCATACGTTCTTTGGGATAGAAACGGTCGCCTTTGGATAACCCTATCCCATATCCAAAAGGCTTGTGAATCATCAATTCTCTCATTTTCTTTCGATTATCTACACGTAATTGATAGGAAGCGTCTTGGCTAGGACGAAATGCAGAACGCATCTTGCGGATATATTGATTGTCATCTCCTATATTGGTACATACAAAAAACAAGAATAACAAGGCAAGAACTGAAATACCTGTAATACATGCTTTGCGATTGCGTGAAAGAATAATGAAACTCCCTAAAGCACCGATAGGCAGAGCTATCGCAGCGCGTGTACCAGAAATTCCCATTCCATAAATGGCGGCAATAATGACAATTATAAAATAGATTTTCAGCCATACACCTTTTATATAAAAAAGTGAAATTCCAAAGAGTGAAACACCCATAGCCATGTGTACGCCGAAGTTCGCTGCATCACTGAAGAATGAGAAATAACGAATACCGGACCAAATAATATGAGTTCTTGCTCCTCCCAAAACGTATAGAAAGTACTGCTCACGTTCATTAAAACCATAGTTTTTTTGCCAATATCCTTTGGCTGCTGCCAAGAGGATAAAAAGAGACCATATAATTAGAAGCCACTGAATCCCCTTAATGTTACGGATTGCTAACGGTACGATGACAGCACATACAATAGGATATATGAGATAATGGGTGATGGAGATATTCCATGCTGCCTGAACATTGTTCGGATTAGCTATCTCTAATATGCAATAAACTCCCCATATCAGAAAAAGCATAAGCATACCATTACGACTTTCCGACCAGTCAATTTTTTCATGCATTCCGTACGCAAAAAGCAAAACAACTACAAACAATGTACACATTAATGTTGCTACTCCTAATGGTATGTCTGTCACTGCATAAGCTGCTGCCAGCAGAAATTGGAGAGTGAAAAGTGTATAGAAACTTTGTTTTGAATATTTGATAATCAATAAGAAAATAGCTGTCATTAAAGGCAATGAACTAATCGTCAGAAAGAAAGGAAGGGAGGTACGAAAGAACATTTTGTATAATATATACAATCCTCCTGCCAATAGTAAATGTACCCATCCTTTATTGGCAAAATAGCTACCGGCTACTGTTAGGTATTGACTGTATTTTCCTTTATCATTCGTCATCTTCATCTCCTGCTGTTGCCGGCTGCTTCTTTCTTTTTGTGAACGTAAATATACTTTCTGTCAATGCTAATTGTGACAGTCGGTATACTATTTTCCTCCAAAGTGTATATGGTGGAAGCATACCAGTGTAGTCTTCAACCACATTGCGGGATGCGTGTGTCAAGTAAACATAAAGTGGAGTTTTACCTACTTGTTGACTTAGCTTTTCTGACAAAAGCTTATCGGTCTCTTTCCAACCACGGTCAGCACGGGCTACGAGTATATTTAGATTAGCTTCTTGTAGTAATTCCAGCGATATGCTAGCTTCCCGCAGGTTGGGATATTCAACGATGAGAATATCTTCTTCCTCTGATGTGTATAGATCGGTAATGCTTTTGGCCAGGTTGTATTCTCGTGAATCAATTCTGAAGTCTGACTTCCATGTTATTACTTTTGTTTTAAGTCCGATACTGTTCCAGTATTTTTTTAGGGCTTCGATCACATAACTTTTGCCTTCCCCGCCTTCTGTACTAATAAAATTGATAATGTAGGGCAATCCTTCTTTCTTTTGCTGACAGAAACGAAGGATACTATTGCTTAACTGTTTTGTAGCTATACTTTTTGATTCTTCAACATGATTGTGATACTCTAAAATAGAGTCTTTGGGAAAGGCGCCTAACATCGGAAGTCCAATCAAACGACGTGTACGAATAGAATCGCGTAGAGTACGGTCTAATAATTCAAGAATTAAGAAGAATCCCAAAATAAATAAGAAGGTACCGGCACACGCTGCCATTACCATTTTTTTCAAAGGAGTGGGCATGGCACTGATCGGATATGCCGGAGCATTCAACACTTTTAATGCAGCGGAGGTCATTTCCAAATTTTTTCTACGCATGAGGGCATCATTGTAGCTTTTCAATACAGACAAGTAATTTTGCTCTATAAAAGTTATGTTACGCTCTTGACGTTTGATAGTGGAACCTACTGGTGCAAACTGTCTGTATTTCTCGTTGAGGTCTATACGGCTTTGCTGTATAATTTGTAAGTCTGATTTGGCTTTTTCGTATTGCATGGTTACTTCAAGCCACTGTTCTATGATGTTCTCTTTAGCTATTCCTTCTTTGGTATATTTGTTCTCTACATATTTATTTGAAAGCTCGGAAAGCTCCTTGCGCGTTTGATTTAAGCGATTCTTATATTCCTGTAATGAGGCTTCTTGATTCTGATGATCACTTGAAATCGTTTCCATTTCTGAGATTTTTCCTGTAAGCGAAGCGGCTTCATTTAGTTTATCCAAGAACTGAAGATTGTTGATTACATGTTTGGCATTGCTGCCCATTTGCTTTTCCAGTTCGTTTAACATTGCTTTGGCGCTATTGTATGCAATCAGTACGTTTTGTTCACGTAACTCAAACTCTTTGTTGATGGCAGCGATTTCTTTGGTCTCATCGTAATAATTAATAACACGTTTTTCTACGTTATATTGCGTTAGTGAGTCTTCTTTAAGCCGAAGTTCCTTTCCGATGCGTTGAAGTTCGCTTTTAAAATATTCGATAACTTTATCTGTTTCACCATAGCGGATTGCACTGTATTCGTTTACAAATTCTTTGGTCAGGATGTCGATGGTATTATAGGCGATACCCGGATCACTTGCCGTATAACTTATTTCAATCAGATCGCTGGCACCTTTACGCGCTACTCTGATTGCTCTGAGATCATTATAAGAGTAATAGGGCAAATTATAATAGAATACTCCATAGAGATAGTTTGCTTGAGTCGGTCTCAAGTAATTGAAAAAGTTGGCTACCGTTTTATCTTCGCTGTTTTTATCTATTAATGACAGTATTTCTTTCCCGTTCGGACTATTCTTTAGGTGTTCATATATTCTGTTGTAATTGCTGGCTTTGATGAATTCATTGTCTTCTTTTGGATTACCTTTGATCAGACTTCGGGCATATAATCGCATAGATACCCGTTTGAGTGTACTTTCAGCCTTGATAATGTTCATTAGGTTATCCATAGCGTTCTGAGTTGTCGCCCAATCCACTTTGTTATTTCCACCTTCTAGATTGTAGCCGGAAGCAGCGCCAGTGTAGAGGGTTGCCTCTACGTTATATGTTTTGCCTATCATGCGTTTTCCAAAATAGTAAACAGCAAATGTTATAATGGCTGTTCCAATTAGTAACCACCAACGGATACGATATAGGAATCTGCTGATATAAAGGATGTATTCCATAAATGTATGTTTATTTGTTTCTTAAAATGGGAGTGTGGGTGACTAACTCAAGTATCATTAAACTCTTGCTTAACTCGAATTTGCTGTTTTCGAATTTCTCTTGTGCGTCAGATTGGCGAGATTTTTCAGAGGATAAAGTTCCCGAATCAATAGCTCCATTCGAGAAATCCTTTTCAGCTATACTATATTGTACATTAGCAAGCATGAGGGCTTCGGCATTAAGTTTAAGAATGTTTAATTGGGAGGTCGCAGTTGCGTATAGAAGGATAATTTCCTTTTTCATTTCCTCAAACTTAACTTCTCTTTCAAGTTGGGCGGTACGTACATTCAGTTTTTGGCGTTTTACCCGCGCTGTCAAGTCAAAGAGACCGTCCAAAGGAATGTTGACTCCTGCACCTACTGTATATCCGTTCTGTGCCTGTGTTGCATAGGTCAGGTAAGGTGCAATTGCTACATCTGTATAAGTAGACTCGTTACCGAACATACCATACTGGTAGCTGCCCCGTAAACTGAAAAAGCCTAAGAAGGCACGCTTCTCTTTTGCCAGAAGCTTCCGTTCAATTTGTTCTTTTACTGTAGCTAATTCATAGGTCGGAGCGCTTTTTGCGTTCTCGAAAAGAAGATCCAGCGGTGGAAGTGTAATGCTGGAATAATCACTTGGTTGTAGTTTTGAGTAATCGCTTACCTCTTGCGCAGTTACGCTTCCAGTGGAGGCAAACAAAAATAGTAATCCTCTGAAGAGGTATCTGATTTGTTTCATAAATTAACCCTATTATCTGCTTTTGCTGTGTTATAGCAACGCAAATATAAGGATTAATTTTATTTAATGATGTTCTTATGGAAGCATTTTATCATCTTTCTTGTTAATTATGAGCAAATACTTGTTTAGAATGCCTCCGTCATGTTGAAATAGAATAAATTCTGCTTGTTCACCATGTCTCTGCCGAAGTCAAGACGGACGTTCATACGGGGCTGAACTTCAATGCGTAAACCGAGTCCCAGATTAGGAAGTACACCTTCGATTTTGCCCGGAGTAGGGCCCATGAAGCCGCATCCTCCCCATGCTACGTAGCCTACATGATTCAGCATCTTCTTCACCCAATTGCTTTTGTCCGTATTTATCATCTGACGGTATTCTGCCATCATCACGTGGGATGACTTGTCGCGAAACTGTCCCATATAATAACCACGAAGGTCGAAAGGAGTGCCGCTGAGTGCGTATTTAGTCAATGGAACATTGCCGAATACATTCTTTGTTTGCACTGTCCAAGCCAATACTTTACGTTTGCCTAGGGTCTTGTATTGGCGGTAGTCTATTTCCAAACGGTAGAAATTATTATCGCTTCCGAAGGCTTTGTTGTACATCATCCCACGAAAGTCCAGATACGTTCCCCGATAAGCATTGGCGGGAACGTCACGGGTGTCGTACGTCAGCAGGAAACCGACTCCGGAACTGAGGTTAGAGTAGCCGTGATCCGTACCGCCGGCAGCAATATACGATGGTTGCTCTATCATTCCTGCGGCAGGTTTAGTGATCTTGTCATAATTGAAGTCGATCTGCGGGCCGGCAAAGAAGTTGCTTTTCCCCAGACGGAATAAAAACCACGGATTCACCTGCACACCGCTATAACGGTATTCGCTGGTGTCTTCGCCACGCGGATAGTCCTTGTTGGTGCTGTATCCGATGCCGTAGAAATTTTCCAGTGTATTCTTATATGCAAAGACTCCGAAGATGCGGAATCGGTCGCCTTTGAAGAAAAGCTGCGGTTTGGTGAACAGGTTCAGTCCTCCTTCGAACATCAGGGCGATGGCCATCGGCACCACCGAACGTTGTTGGGTAGTATCACTCGGATTCATCCGAAACGTCATCAATGCACTACCGCCGATCAGTAATCCGAAGTCAGGAGTATAGCTGGGGCCACCTAATATATTATAATGTAGATTACGTTTGGCTACACGCTGGCGTCGCAATTCTTTTTTGGAAAGGGTGGGGGTGGAATCTGTCGGGGCTACCCCGACTTCGTCAACAGAAGTTGTAGTCGTTTGCAGTTCATCGCTTTTTACTGCCGTGTCAGCCGTTTGAGCTAACAAAATATTGATGAATAGAAACATCATCAATACACCTATTATATATCTTTTCATATTCTTTCTTGAAATCCGCTGCAAAGGAAACTATTTTATTTCGATTAGTTTTCATTCTCATAGATAATAAATCTAAAAAAGAATCGTATTTTTGCCAATTAATAATATGTAAAACGAAATTGCCAACGGATTACTATTAGCATACAGGCAAAGTTAATTTATAAACGATCTATAATGAATAAACGAATTTTATCAGTTTTTGTTTGCTGTGCCCTTTACTATTCTGCACAGGCACAGGACGCGAAAGGCGGCATCAGCACTGACATGATGCAGCAAATCAAACAGAGTTATCAAGGTACTTCTACCGACAAGGCTATCCGGAACGCCATCAGCAACAACGACATCCGCAAGCTTGCCCTGAACCAGGACAACATGAAGGGGATGGATACACATTTTTCTGTCAAAGTGAACTCCAAGGGGATCACCGACCAGAAATCGTCCGGACGCTGCTGGCTCTTCACCGGTCTGAACGTAATGCGTGCCAAAGCCATCGATAAATACAATCTGGGGTCTTTCGAATTCTCGCAAACCTATCCTTTCTTTTTCGACCAGCTGGAAAAGGCCAACCTTTTCCTCCAAGGAGTCATCGATACCAGCGACAAGCCTATGAACGATAAAATGGTGGAATGGCTGTTCCGCAATCCGTTGAGCGACGGCGGCACATTCACCGGAGTAGCGGACATCGTAAGCAAATACGGTCTCGTCCCCAAAGACGTGATGCCCGAAACGAACAGCAGCGAAAACACAGCCCGCATGGCGAGTCTGATCGCTCTGAAACTTCGCGAACAGGGTTTGCAGCTCCGTGACATGGCCTCGAAAAAAGCCAAACCTACCGCTATAGAGAACGCTAAAGTGGAAATGTTGAGCACCATTTACCGTATGCTTGTCCTGAACTTGGGCGTACCTCCCACAGAATTTACCTGGACGCAATATAACGCCAAAGGCGAGCCTGTAGAAACCGCCACCTACACCCCGCTTTCTTTCCTGAAGAAATACGGTGACGAAAAGCTGATTGACAACTACGTCATGCTCATGAACGATCCCAGCCGCGAATACTACAAATGTTATGAAATAGACTACGACCGCCACCGCTACGACGGTAAGAACTGGACATACGTCAACCTCCCGATCGAGGACATCAAGGAGATGGCCATCGCCTCTCTGAAAGACAGCACCATGATGTATTACTCCTGCGACGTCGGCAAGTTCCTGAACTCTGACCGTGGTCTGCTCGACGTCAAAAACTATGATTACGACTCATTGATGGGCACCACCTTCGGCATGGACAAGAAGCAGCGTATTCAAAGCTTTGCCAGCAGCTCCAGTCACGCCATGACCCTCATGGCAGTCGATCTGGACAAAAACGGAAAACCGACCAAATGGATGGTTGAAAATAGTTGGGGTGCCGGAGCCGGCTATCAGGGACATCTCATCATGACCGACGAATGGTTCAACGAATATACCTTCCGTCTTGTTGTGGAAACGAAATACGTGACCCCGAAAGCACTCGAAGTCTTGAAACAAAAAACGATCCGCCTGCCGGCATGGGATCCAATGTTTGCCGGCGAAGAATAACCAACCGACAAACACGCTGCATAGACTTGTACGCTGCAAGGTCTTCCGGCCTACTTTATTAAAGAACGTGTGCGAACACAAAAGGAATTACGGATATTTTTCCGTAATTCCTTTCTTTTTTCCTCCCGAATCACATTATTATTTATTACTTTTGCGGCAAATTTTATGAAACCATTATTTTATATAGCATGGCAAATGTAATAAAGTTACGTAAAGGCCTTGACATAAACCTGAAAGGTAAAGCTGCTGAGACGTACACAACAGTGAAAGAGCCGGGATTTTACGCACTCGTACCCGATGATTTTCCTGGAGTGACACCGAAAGTGGTTGTGAAAGAGCAGGAATATGTGATGGCCGGTGGACCCTTGTTTATCGACAAGTATCATCCTGAAGTGAAATTTGTTTCGCCCGTGAGTGGCGTAGTGACGAGCGTTGAACGTGGTGCTCGCCGTAAGGTATTGAACATCGTAGTGGAAGCTGCCGCAGAGCAGGACTACGAAGAATTTGGTAAGAAGAACGTATCCTCGATGGATGCAGATGCTGTGAAGTCCGCGCTTCTTGAAGCAGGTCTGTTTGCGTTTATCAAGCAACGTCCGTATGACATCATTGCAGACCCGACGGTAACACCGAAGGGCATCTTCGTTTCCGCATTCGATACCAATCCGCTGGCTCCCGACTTCGAATTTGCTCTGAAAGGCGAAGAAGCAAACTTCCAGACTGGTCTTGATGCCCTCGCCAAAATGGCAAAAACTTACCTGAGCATCAGCGTGAAACAGAAAGCCGCTGCACTGACACAGGCTAAGAACGTTACAATCACCGCTTTCGACGGACCGAACCCTGCCGGTAACGTAGGCGTTCAGATCAACCACCTCGACCCCGTTTCAAAGGGCGAAACTGTGTGGACAATCGATCCGCAAGCCGTTATTTTCATCGGTCGCCTCTTCAATACAGGCCGTGTGAATTTCACCCGCACAGTAGCCGTGACAGGTTCCGAAGCGTTGAAACCTGCTTACTGCAAACTTCAGGTAGGTGCATTGCTGACCAACGTATTTGCCGGAAACGTAACAACTGACAAAGATTTGCGCTATATCAGCGGTAACGTGCTGAGTGGCAAACAAGTTTCTCCTAACGGATTCTTGGGCGCTTTCCACAGCCAGCTGACTGTAATCCCCGAAGGTGATGACGTTCACGAAATGTTCGGATGGATCATGCCGCGCTTCAACCAGTTCAGTGCCAACCACTCATATTTCAGCTGGTTGATGGGCAAAAAGGAATATACGCTGGATGCACGTATCAAAGGCGGCGAACGCCACATGATCATGTCCGGCGAATATGACAAGGTATTCCCGATGGACATCATGCCCGAATATCTGATTAAAGCGATCATCGCCGGTGATATCGACCGCATGGAAGCGCTGGGTATTTACGAAGTGGCTCCCGAAGACTTCGCACTCTGCGAATTCGTCTGCTCTTCGAAGATGGAACTCCAACGCATTGTCCGTGTCGGACTCGACATGCTCCGTGCTGAAATGGCATAATCCGCATGGCAAATTGTAAATTGTAAATCGTAAAATAGTAATATATTAATGAAAGCGTTAAGAAATTATCTCGATAAGATAAAGCCGAACTTTGAAGAGGGCGGTAAATTCCACGCATTCCAGTCGGTGTTCGACGGCTTCGAAACATTCCTGTTCGTGCCCAGCAAGACTGCGAAAACGGGAACGCACATACACGACGCGATCGACAGCAAGCGTATTATGTCGATTGTGGTTATTTCGTTAGTACCGGCGCTGCTGTTCGGTATGTACAACGTAGGTTACCAGCATTTCACCCACACGGGTGCTACTGGCAGCTTCATCGAAATGTTTATTTACGGATTTCTGGCTGTATTGCCTAAAATTATCGTATCATACGTTGTTGGTCTGGGGATTGAGTTCGTCGTAGCTCAATGGAAGAAGGAGGAAATTCAGGAAGGATTCCTTGTTTCCGGTATTCTGATCCCGATGATCGTTCCGGTAGACTGTCCGCTTTGGATTCTTGCCGTAGCAACTGCATTCTCTGTTATCTTTGCAAAAGAAGTATTCGGTGGTACGGGTATGAATGTGTTCAACGTAGCGTTGATCACCCGTGCATTCCTGTTCTTCGCATATCCTACCAAGATGTCCGGTGACGCCGTTTGGGTATCGGGCGATACCATTTTTGGTATGGGACAGGCTGTAGACGGTCTGACTGTGGCTACCCCGCTGGGACAAGCCGCTACAACGGGTACGGTTCCTGCATTCAACATGGATATGATAACAGGTCTTATTCCCGGTTCTATCGGTGAAACAAGTGTGATCGCCATCCTGATCGGTGCCGTTATCCTGCTGTGGACAGGCGTTGCAAGCTGGAAGACGATGCTTTCTGTATTCGTTGGTGGTGCATTCATGGCCTGGGTATTCAATGCTATCGGCATGGAAAACAACACAATGGCTCAGATGCCTTGGTACGAACACCTCGTACTGGGTGGTTTCTGCTTCGGTGCCGTGTTCATGGCTACCGACCCTGTGACATCCGCACGTACGGAAAGAGGTAAATACATCTTCGGATTTCTGATCGGTGTGATGGCTATCATTATCCGCGTACTGAATCCGGGTTATCCCGAAGGTATGATGCTTGCCATCCTGCTGATGAACATCTTCGCTCCGCTGATTGACT
>CAMQVH010000022.1 GCA_947038155.1 uncultured Bacteroides sp.
CTGATAATGCAAGGAAGAGTAAGAAATTCATTGTTTACATGAATGGTCAGGTGACTAAGGTTAAGGGTAGTGGTAAGAAACAGATTGAGCCGGGGTGTGAGATTATCGTACCTAGTAAGGCTAAGAAGAAAGGGAACATTGCTAATATTTTAGGTTATGCTACTTCCTTCAGTTCTTTGGGGATGATGATTGCTTCTATTGCTAATCTTATAAAGAAATAATATTATGTCAGAAGGTCGGTCAGTAGATCATAAGATCGAGGGAATAGAAGTTGATTTAGTATATATTCTTCGTAAAATAGTAGCTATTCGTAAGCAACTTTATAAAGCTACTGCTGTTGGCTTAGTGTTTGGTATTATTGTAGGTTTGAGTATCCCTAAGCAGTATACAGTTGCTGTAACTCTTTCACCAGAGATGGGGAGCGATAAAGGAAGTAGTGGAATAACAAGTTTGGCAGCCTCATTTCTAGGTGGAGGTGCTGGTATGGGGAATAGTACTGATGCATTAAATGCTTCTTTATCATCAGATATTGTATCATCTACTCCCTTTTTATTGGAATTATTAAAAATGAGAATAATAGATAGCGGAGAAACACAAACATTATCTAATTATTTAATGACAGAATCTTCGCCTTGGTGGAGTTATATTGCAGGTTTACCGAGTCTAGCTATAAGTGGAGTAAAATCATTGTTTATAGATAAAAAGGAATACTCTAACGAGAAATTGCAGAATGGAGTAATTAGACTAACAAAGAAAGAAAAAGCCCAAATTGATATTTTGAAGAAGAGTATTATAGCTACTATTGATAAAAAGACTGCGATCACAAATGTTAGTGTTACGTTACAGAATCCTAGGGTAGCTGCTGTTGTTGCAGATTCTGTCGTTCGCAGTTTACAAGAATATATTATTGGTTATCGGACTTCAAAGGCCAAAGAAGATTGTGCTTATTTAGAAAAGTTGTTTGAAGAAAGAAAGCAGGAATATTATACGGCTCAAAAAGAGTATGCGGAATACGTTGATTCACATGATAATCTTATTCTCCAGAGTGTACGTGCTGAGCAAGAACGTTTACAGAATGAAATGAGTTTGACATATCAAGTTTATAGTCAAGTTGCTAATCAATTGCAAGTTGCTAGAGCTAAAGTTCAAGAAGAAAAGCCTGTGTTTGCTGTGGTCGAACCAGCTGTAATTCCTTTAAAAACTTCAGGATTGGGAATGAAAGTGTATGTCTTGTTATTTATTTTTTTATCAATCTTTGTTATGCTAGGATGGGTATTATTTGGAAAAAAGATATTTGATAGTTTAAAAAGATAATGTGTGTGAAAACAAAGATGTCTGTGTCTTCTCAAAATACGCATAAAATAGCTAAAAATACCTTTATGTTGTATATAAGAATGTTGCTTACAATGTTAGTAGCATTATATACTTCACGAGTTGTATTAGAAGTACTTGGAGTAGAGGATTTTGGTATATATAATGTAGTGGGGGGGATTGTGACAATGTTTTCTTTTTTGAATGGAACTATGGCTGCTTCCACACAGCGCTTTTTATCTTATGCTATTGGAAAAAAAGATCTGCAGCTATTAAAGAATACATTTAGTTTAACGGTGTCTATCCATTGTGGAGTGGCTATACTTGTGCTATTATTGGCAGAGACAATAGGCATATGGTTTCTCAATACGTATATGAATATTCCACAAGAACGAATGGATGCAGCTGGATGGGTTTATCAATTTTCTATTTTTTCTTTTGTTGTTTCTATTATCCAGGTTCCATATAATGCAATAATTATAGCTAGAGAGCAAATGAATATCTATGCATATATGAGCATTATAGAAGTTTGCTTGAAGTTATTGGTTGTGTTTATGTTGATGTGGATAGGATATGATAAATTGAAATTATATGCGATTCTCATATTTTCTGTAACTGTTGTAATAGCTTTATTTTACAGGATATATTGTAAATGCAAATTTAGTGAATGTAAATATCATTTTGTGTTTGATAAAAATACGTTTTATTCACTAACAAGTTACGCAGGTTGGAATTTATCTGCAAATATTGCTTTGATAGCTCGTACGCAAGGAGTTAATATATTATTGAATATATTTTATGGACCAACCTTGAATGCTGCACGAGGAATTGCTGTTCAGGTGAATACGGCAATAATATCTTTTGTTACCAATTTTCAGATGGCTGTTAATCCGCAAATTGTAAAGTCATATGCTCAAGAATATTTGGATGAAATGAGAAAGATCATTATAAAAAGTTCAAAATTCTCTTTCCTGTTATTATTTTTTTTGGCTCTTCCATTTATATTTGAGACAGAATTTATTTTAAATATATGGTTGAAGAATATTCCTACATATGGTATGGTGTTTTGCCGCTTGATTTTGATTTGTACACTTTGTGATATTCTGTCTGGAACTCTTGGATATGGTGCCTTAGCTACTGGTAAAATTAGAAACTATCAGATGGTTATGAGTCTCTTATTTTTAATGAATCTTCCTGTTGTTTTTTTGTTTTTTAAATTAGGAAGTGCTCCTCAAGTTATATTTTATATAGAGTTTTTTATTTATATAATAGCCTTGTTTACTCGATTAATATTACTAAAAAGAATGATTGATTTTCCGATATTTAAATATTTGACAGAGGTAGTAGGGCGTTCTTTGCTTGTTGCTGCTCTTTCAAGTATTATACCTCTTGTAATTTTTGTGACACTAAATGCAGGATTCATTCGTTTTATTCTCGTAACTATTTTATCATTAGGTGGAACTGTAATAATAAGTTATTGGATAGGACTGAACGGAGATGAAAGAATATGGATTAAAAAACAAATAATTAACCATATATGTAAATTGGGTATTAAAAATAAAAGAAATGAAGAATAGAATCTCTATTAATTCTGTAATTATAAATCAATATAGCATTGAAGTTTGTTATTTGATAGAAGGTGATTGCTGTAAGTATTTTAATATTGAAAAAGGGAACAGTTTTCGAATAGAATATAATGAGAATATAGAAAGAGTTCCTAAGAATATTGCTGTAATTCCTTTCATTGTTAATGTATTACCAATTGTATGGTTAACTGATGCTATATTAGAAGTAGAAGAGCTAGATAGGACATTTTATAATAGTATAAATAGATTTAAACAAGGATACATAGATATGTATCCAATGATGAATTTTAAAGGTAGTATTAAGGTAAAATGTCTTATTGAAAATAACGAAGAACCCATAGGAAAAGTTGCTGTTTTTTTCAGTGGAGGAGTAGATGCTTTTGCTTCTTTAATTGCCCATGTTGATGAGAGTCCTATTTTGTTAACATTATGGGGATCTGATATAAAAATAGATGATCAATTGGGGTGGAATAATGTACGGAAACACGTTGATGAAACAGCGATGATGTTTGGTTTAGAAAAAATATATATAAAGACTAATTTTAGAACTTTCATAAATGAAGGAATGCTAAACTTATTGGTTGTGCAGTCTGGTGATTCTTGGTGGCATGGTTTTCAACATGGTATAGGGTTGATAGGACACGCCGCTCCATTAGCTTTTAATTTAAAGCTAAAAACTGTTTATATAGCTTCTTCTTATACCAAAGATGATGATGTAACGTGTGCTAGCTCTCCAACAATTGATAATAATGTTGAGTATGCCTGTTGTAAGGTAGTGCATGATCAATATGAATTTCATCGTCAAGAAAAAATCACTCATATTTGTAATTATATAAAAAAAAATCACAAGAAAATTGTTTTAAGAGTCTGTTGGCAAAGCTCAGGAGGAGAGAATTGTTGTAACTGTGAAAAATGCTATAGAACAATTTTTGGAATAATTGCAGAGGGGGAATCTCCTTCTCAATATGGATTTAAAAATGTCGAAAATAAAATAGGAACAATAGGTTCTCGTATTCAAAAAAGATTAATAATGAATCCAATGATTTGTATACCTTATTGGCAAGATATTCAAGATAGATTTATTGAAAATAAGGATAACATACCTCAAAGAAGTGATTTGGAATGGATTTATGATTTTGATTTTAATAAAATTAATAATACCATTCCAAAGAAGATTTTATTACTGGCTGCTAAATGTAGAAAAATAGCTTCTAAAATAAAACTGTATATATTGAGATGATACGTTGACGTTTACAGGAGATATTTTAATAGAGCCTGAGCAAAAGGAGGCTATCTGTTCCCCATTCGGATGGATTTGATACAATTTTTAGAAATATATTATCAAGTTTCTCTTTGTCAAATTATATAATAGGTAATTTGGAGACACCTTTAGCTGGTGAAGAATTAGTATATTCTAGTCATAAATGGAGTTTTAACACTCCTGACTGTTTTGCTGAAAGTCTGAAAAAAGCAGGATTCAATCTATTAACAACAGCTAATAATCATTGTTTGGATAGAGGAAAAATAGGGCTATTGAATACCTTAAAAACATTAGATCGGTATGGGCTGGAGCACATTGGAACTTATGCACAGAAATCTGATAAGGAAAAGATATTTATAAAAGATATTGGCGGACTTCGATTTGCTTTTTTATCATATACTTATGGCACCAATGCATCATTAAATGGTGAGTATTTAGGTGAAGATCGTTATATGGTAAACTTGTTTCAGGATCAAGAAAGGGAGATTCCTCGGAAAAAACAATACTTTACCAGAATCATGAATAAACTTCATGATATATTTAAAGAAAAAAGTAGTTATTCTTTTCATGCATTATCATATAAAAAACAGGTACGTAAGGATATTCAGAAGTGTAGGCAGAAAAATGCTGATTATATAATAATGTGCATGCATTCTGGGGGACAATATAATAATACTCCTGATCCATATACATTATCTTTGGTTAAATGGTTATCAAAACAAGATATAGATTTTATTATTGGTAATCATCCTCATGTGGTTCATTTAGGGAAGAAAACAGGAAAGAAACGTTTCGTTGCTTATTCGTTAGGAAATTTTTGCTCATATCCAGGATCAGAAACAGCTCATCATGAGAATGACTCTGAGGTCTTAGCTGATTATTCCATAATTTTACATCTGAATTTCTATGAAAAGTCAGATACAGTTGAGGTCAGTTTCGAAATTTGTAAATCAATAGTTGAGGAAGATCGAATAGCTCGGATTTATTCTCTTTATGACTTAATCTGCAAAGAAGAAGATTTGATCTTGAGAGGAAAACTATTGAATGATAATGAACGTATTGTTAGAAAATTTATAGACAATCAAGAGGTTACCATTACATTACAAAAAGAATACAATTTTAATTGATGATGAGAGCGAAAGAAAAAATTGAAAGATTACGTGCTGAAATAGAAAAACAATTAATCCCATTGATAGATAATGATTATGTGTTATGGGATTTACCTTATCATACTAATATAGGAGATACTTTAATATGGCAGGGAGAATGGAATTTCTTAAGAAAGCTGCCTTATAAATGTCTCGGATATTCGTCATGTAATACATGTACTTTTCCAAAACTATCTTTAGATACTATTATTTTGTTACATGGTGGAGGTAATTTTGGAGACTTATGGCGTGATATGCAGGAGTTTCGATTAAAAGTGATAGAAAGATATCCCGAAAATCGAATAATAATCTTTCCGCAATCTGTTCATTATGAGAATATATTTTTGATTAAAGAGGATGCTCGTAAGATGGCTATGCATGAGAAAATGGTTATTTGTGCAAGAGATTTATCTTCCTACAATATACTAAGGGAAAATTTTCTGAATAAGATATTGTTATTACCAGATATGGCCTTTTGTATTGATTTGGATTACTTGCAAAAATGGTCAGTTGATGAGAAATTTAAAACTTTATATGTTAGACGATTAGATAAAGAAATGGGATGCGAATTAGATAAAGAGAACTTTATCTCTAATGAGATTGATATTAGAGATTGGCCTTCTTTAGAATCTCCTTCATTAAGAATAAATATGTACACTAGACTTATATCTCTACAGCAGAAAATGAGAGAATATAAAATATCAAACCGCTTAATAATTTCTTTAGTTGATATAATGGCTTTTAAAAAATTTCGTCCTTTAATGATAGAACTTGGGGTACGTTTTATTAGTTGCTACCACTTAATATATACAACGCGTCTTCATGTTATGATATTATCTGTGCTATTATATAAGAGAGTCTATTTTCTAGATAATTCATATGGAAAAAATTCTTCTTTTTATGATACATGGTTAAAGGATTTGGATAGTGTAAACCCTTGTAAATAATTTTATTTCATGAAAGCTTATATTATAAACCTTAAAGAAGCTATAGAACGTAGAAACTATATGCAGAAGCAGTTAGCTTTGCTACCTCCTTCGTTATCAAGTGAATTTATAGAAGCTGTAAATGGGAAGGGGATGAATAGAGAACAACTAGAAGAGAATTTTGATTATGAAAAGTTCCGCTTGCGATATGCTAAGGAGGTTCGCCCTGGAGAAATAGGTTGTACTCTAAGTCATCAAAAGTGTTATAGGCGATTACTAGAATCAAAGGAAAAATATGTACTGATATTGGAAGACGATATTATAGTTCGTCAGAATATTGATTTTCTTCTCCCAGAGTTAGAAAAACTGTTAATCACTAATGAACCTCGTATTGTTCTTTTGTCTGGATGGTATTGGTATTTAAGTACAAAGGCGATTAAAGGGCATTATCGTGTAGCTAATGTATATGATGCTTTTCTTACTCATGCTTATGCTATAAATAGAGCGGCTGCCTCTTTGATTATAGAGTCTCGTCCTTTTATAACAGCCGATGATTGGTTTTATATTCGGAAAAAAGGTGTAAAAATATATGCTTTTTTACCACATTTATTGGATCAAGATTGGAGTGGAGAGCATCCGACATCTATTAATCAAGAGGAGAAAAAACAATGTCGAGGGATGTGGATAAGAAAACTGAGAATATATATACATTCTTTTTTCTTAAAAGTTTTATATTTTATGAAACGATATGAAAAACCATAAGATACAATGTCAGAGATAAATGCTATAGGGATAAGTGTAATTATTCCTATTTATAATGTTGAGTTGTATATTGAACGTTGTGTACGTTCTTTGATGGAGCAAACGCTTGAGAATATAGAGTTTATTTTTGTAAACGATTGTACTCCAGATAAAAGCATGATTATTTTGCAACGTGTATTAGAAGAATATCCTGTTCGTAAAGAAAAAGTGAAGATAATAGAGCATAAACAAAATAAGGGTATTGCAGCAACGAGAAATACAGGACTAAAGTATGTGTCTGGACAATATATTATATATTGTGATAGTGATGATTGGATAGAAAGAGACATGTATGAAAAGTTATTGAAAAAAGCTCTTGTAACATGTGCAGATATTGTAGCTTGTGATTATTACGATGATTATATCAATTATTCTATAATACGAAAACAGCTATTCTCACAAAAACCTCAAGAATGTGTATTAGAAATGATGAGAGGTAATTTGCATTGTAGTACTTGGAATAAGTTGATTGTTAGGACTCTCTATGAACGTACTAAGATCATTTTTCCAGAAGGAGTTAATATGTGGGAAGATGTGTGTACAATTATTCCTTTATGTTTCCATGCTAATAAGATAGCTTATGTTTCAGAACCGTTGTATCATTATATTCATTATAATACAGGCTCTTATATAACTTGTATGAGTCAATTTTCATTGAATAATTTGATAGAAGCATTAGCTTCTGTTGAAATGTTTCTTGAAAAGCAACAAGTGTATTATTACTATGCTGACAGTTTATGTTTTATGAAACTTACTGTTAAACTTAATTTACTTCTAGGGAGCAAGGGTGAACAACAAAAAAAATGGAATAAACTTTATTCGGAAGCAAATATTCATATTTGGCAATCTACTCATATATCTGTTTATTGGAAACTGGGTTTACAATTTGCTGCATTGAATATGTTGTTTCTTTTTAATATTATGGCACAATTAGGCAAAGTTTTACGATCAATAAAAAGATGATCTTGTGAAGTATATACTTTTGTTTATTTTGTTATTCTGCTATGTTTTTGCTTTTTACATTGCTGGAATTTCAGTTTCTTTATTAATAGCTTTCCCGTTATATGGCTATGCTATAATTAATAAGGTTTATTATCATAATGTGAGTGCGGTTTTTAAAGACTGCTATATAAAAAATATATTTTTGGGGTGGTGGGGTATAACAATATTAAGTATTGTCTATCCATTATTCTTCTTGACTTTTGATTTTTCTTTTTTTCGTGTAGTAGGAATACAGGTTGTTCATTTATTGGCAGCAATTCCGGTGTTTGCATATTTAAAATATAAAGAGTATACAGATAGGCAGGTGCTTTCTGTATTTACTTGGATTTTTGTAGTTCAAACCTTTATTCAATGTATTGTAGTTTCAAACCCCACCTTAAGCGAGCTAATTCTATATTTTAATAAATTTCAACCAGATGATGTGGTAGGGGCTGGTAGTATGATTCGTGGAAAAGCACTATCGGCAGCTACGACATATCATTTATCTCTTGTATATGGGATTGGATTTATTATTTATGTAAAAGAGTTTTTGAGTCAAAAAATATCATTAACAAATGTATTTATAGGATTGTTGATATTTGTGGGTATTTTTTTTGCGGGAAGAACAGGCTTTGTTGGAGTAGCAATCGGGTTATTTGCTTTTATAGTTTCTAATAAAGTGAAAACTTCTCGGAAAATCAAATTTGCTTTTCAGTTACTTATTGTATTGTTTGCTACAATATTTATGCTGAGTTTTATATTGCCGGACTTTTATGCTTTTCTAGAAGAACAAGTATTTCCTTATGCTTTTGAATTTCTTTATTCTAAAAGTAAATCAGGACAAATAGAAACTGCGTCAACTAATCATCTAATGGAAATGTGGAATCGTGATTTTAATTATGTAGAGTTTCTAATTGGTTCTGGCAGATATTCTTATGAAAATGGAGCATACTATATGCATGTTGATCCAGGAATTCTACGACATACACTTTTTATGGGTATTGGAGGATATTTGTGTCTATTGTTCTATCAATTGATTTTATTACCCTTTTGGAAGATGGATAAGGATACTCGTTTTTATTATGTTTTGATTTTTATTTATCTACTTGTTATGGATTTTAAAGGCTGTACAATTGGCACAAATAAATTTGCTTTTGCTACTTCTTTGCTTTTATCTTTTAGTTATTTTAATTTATCCTCATCATTAGATAGAAAATAAATATATGAAATCTCCTATTTTTTCGATTGTTATCCCTTGTTATAATTCGTGGCGATATATGGAGCGTGGACTTCATTTTTTAGAAAAACAGACGTTTATAGATTTTGAGGTAATTTTTGTTGATGATTGCTCGACTGATGATACGTATTGTCAGTTAGAAAAATATCAGCAACAAAGTATACTTAGTATACGGATTATTCGAAATATAAAGAATAGCGGTCCTGGGGAGTCACGTAATTATGGTATTAAAATGGCTAAAGGCGACTACATAGCCTTTTTGGATAGTGACGATTGGTATGAAGTTGATTTTTTAGAGAAAATGTATGGACAACTTCAAAAAACAGGTGCTGATATTGTATTTTGTGATTTTTACCGTGATTTTGGAAATGGCAATAAAAAATGCATAAAGAGTACAGCGGTATATCATAAGTTAGAAGAGAAAAAAGCATTTATAGCATTATGTTTTGATAGTTTGTGTACCTCAGTTGTAAAACGTACATTATTTGATAAAGTTTCAATTCCTGCTATATATAATGCAGAGGATACAGCAATGATGCCAATTTTGGTTTATAAATCTTCTAAAGTATCATATATTTCTCAACCATTATATCATTATTTATATCGTCCAGGATCTTTATCTACGGCTAAAAGTGATCAGATTGCAAAATCTTTTTATCAGGCTTTTAGTTTTCTTGCTAATAGTATACCTAATGAGTATAAAGATGAAATTTGCTTTCGTGGCATAAAAATGTTACTATATGGTGTATTTTATCATGTCATTAGATTAGGAGGAAATCCGAAAAAAGCAGAAAAAATGATAGCTGAATTTTTTAAATCTTACCCAAAATGGAGATGTAATCAATACTTTCACACTTTGCCTTTTCGCAAAAAGTTTTTTGTATATATGGTTGATTGGCATGCCTATAGTATACTGCGGCTTTATTGTAAAGTTCAAGAATTTCTTTTTAATAAAAAATTTAATATATAATATGCTTACAGCTTCAATTGTATCTTACCATCATCGTATAAGTGAGATAAAACAAGTTATGGATTGTGTCTTGGCTGGACCAGTAGAAAAACTATATGTGATAGACAATTCATTAGATGATCGTTTACGGGAGTTGGAATGTGTCTCGGATCGGGTTCATTATATACATAGTGTGAATCGTGGGTACGGTGCAGGACATAATATTGCCATTCAGGAAGCAATGGATTTGGGAGCAACTTATCATGTGGTTGTAAATCCTGATATTTACTTTGAAACTGGAGTGTTAGAAAAGTTAGTGTCATTTATGAACTTGCATAAAAATGTGGGACAAATTATGCCCAAAGTCTATTATCCGAATGGTGAATTGCAATATCTGTGTAAGCTAATACCTACTCCCTTTGATTTGATGTTTAAACGTTTCTTACCTTCTTCAATTGTGGAAAGACGTATGATTAAATTTCAGTTACGCTTTACAAAATACAATAAAATAATGAATGTGCCTTATTTGTCTGGGTGTTTTATGTTTTTTCGCATATCTGCTTTACAAGATATTGGGTTATTTGATGAACGTTTTTTTATGTATCCAGAAGATATAGATATTACTCGCCGTATGCATGAAAAGTATATGACTATTTTTTTTCCTGAAGTATCTATTGTTCATGCACATGCTGCTGCTTCAAAAACAAATAAAAAAATGTTAAAAATACATATTTTAAATATGATTAAATACTTTAATAAATGGGGATGGCTATTTGACTTAAAACGAAGAAACATAAATAAGCGTGTACTTGGTGAATTACAAAAAATGAGTGTTGATCTATAAAACGACTTTGTTTTTTATCTGATGTATTTATTTTATTAGTATAATAATTATGGGGTATAATGAAGATTTCATTCCTGATGGGATGAATGCCTTTGAACGCAATGTTAAGCGGATTGGGGATTGTGTAATTGCAGTAGTATTAATGATTATTTTTTCTCCATTATTTTTGATATGTTATATAGCTGTAAAGCGTGAGGATGGTGGACCTGCAATATTTAAGCAGGAGCGTATCGGAAGATTTGGGCGTCCATTTTATATCTATAAGTTTCGCAGTATGCGATTAGATGCAGAATCTGCTGGACCACGTCTTTATATTGGAGGGAAGGACAGCCGATTAACTAAAATTGGTAAATTCCTTCGTGAACATCATTTGGATGAGTTGCCTCAACTTTGGAATGTATTTTGTGGTGATATGGCTTTTATTGGACCACGACCTGAACGAAAATTTTATATTGATCAAATAATGGAACATGATTCGCGTTATTGTTTTTTATATCAGATTCGTCCTGGAGTAACTTCTTATGCTACATTGTATAATGGTTATACAGATACTATGGAGAAAATGTTGCGCCGTTTACGGTACGATTTATTCTATTTGCAACATCGATCGTGGTGGTTTGATTTTAAAATATTAGTAAAAACATTTTTGAGTATTTGTTTTGGAAAGAAATTCTGAGTTGTATCAATGAATGAAGGAGTTTATGTAGAGAAATAAAGTAATGGAAATTATAAAGACTAATATAGAAGGAGTCGTTATTATCGAACCCCGTATTTTTAAAGACGATCGTGGTTATTTCTTTGAATCTTTTTCTCAAAGAGAATTTGAGGAAAAGGTTTGTAAAACGACCTTTGTTCAAGATAATGAAAGTAAGTCTAGCTATGGAGTATTGAGAGGCTTACATTTCCAGAAACCTCCTTTTGCTCAAAGTAAATTAGTGCGAGTTATAAAAGGAGTTGTGTTAGATGTTGCTGTTGATATAAGAAAAGGCTCTCCTACATTTGGGCAATATGTATCTGTAGAATTAACAGGTGAAAATCATCGTCAGTTTTTTATACCTCGTGGATTTGCTCATGGATTTAGTGTTTTAAGTGAAGAAGTGATTTTCCAATATAAATGTGATAACTTCTATTCTCCTCAAAGTGAAGGAGCAATAGCATGGAATGATCCGGATTTGAATATTGATTGGCGTATTCCTGCTGAAAAAGTGGTTCTCTCAGAGAAAGACAGTAAGCATCCAAGGTTAAAAGATTGGCAGAATGTGTTTTAGGATATTACTCCAATTACCTGCAATTCAGTTCTTAGAATTGAAATAAACGACGATTGGGAGCATATTCTTGAACGAATGCACCGATAAAAAGAAAAAAACATTGAGAAGATTGTATTGAATCTTCTCAATGTTTGAATCCAATCATTAAGAAGATTTTTTCAAGCTTCCCAATGATTTTTGTAAGCTTTCAAAGTGACATAATGACAAAAAGGACATATGGCCTCTTTTATAAATTCTTATGATGCGTTCTTTAAACTACTTTGCTGATTTTTAATTTATTGATTGCCTTTTATGGACTGTTTTTATGTGATTGCCGAAATCGTATTTTACGCGAGCTAGATTGTTGCTTTGTTGATGAACGCTTTCGGTAGTTTACCAATAAAGTGTTGGATATTGTACGGATTATTTAAAGGATGAAGTGTGGGAGATAGCATTAAGGACAATAATAACTGGTTATGCTCATAACAACAGGAAATCAGGCAGATATTTGTACACGATTTTAGGAAAACATGCTCTTTGCTTTCTGTTTTTTACCTTGCTGATCCGCTTCTTTTTCCTCATTGCCATCTTCAAAACTATCATGTGCCTTTTTGTCCTTTTGTCTTTTTGAGAGAGAAGGATAAAGCGAAGTGTAGAATGCGGATGAGTGTATGTAACTTTTTGTAAACCAGATTATAACATGTTATTTATTTCTCGGATAGGGAAAACGGAATCCTCAAAATAGGTTGTAATATCGCGTAATATGCTTTTGGGGGAATATTTTTGTGGCAGGCTTCGCAAACGAGGAGATTTCATTGATCAACAGTTTATTGGTTTAAGAAAATGTGCTACAAAAAAACTAGCTGGTTTCTTTTTTGTTTTCTATTCTTGATAGGAGAGGTAATTTTTTGACATAAAAGCTTTCTTTATTTAATTTATTTTATATCTTTGCTAGCATATCAAGATTACAATCAACTATTTATTCACATAAACTTAATAAAATTATGTTCAAAGCTCCTTTTTCTTTTGACGGTCGTATTCGTAGAATCGAATATTTCCTGTCTGGTATTATCGGTGGTATCGTTTTTGGTGTTGCCTATTCTCTCGGTTTAGCTACTTTGTTTCTTGGTGCGGCTGCCGGTTCCGCGGGTGGTTCCCTGTTTGGTATCTTGATTGGTATCGTAGCGGGAATAGCCTCTATATGGTTCTCTTTGGCGCAGGGCGTGAAGCGGTTGCATGACTTGAACAAGTCCGGTTGGTTGATACTCATTTGCTGTGTTCCTATCATCGGATGGGTGTTCAGTCTCTATATGTTGTTTGCCGATGGTACGGTAGGTCCTAATCAGTATGGTGAAGATCCGAAGAACCGTATGCCATATCAGCCGCAGCCAACTTCTGTAAATGTAACAGTGAATGTGTCGAGAGAAACTCCTGCTGAAGCACCTGCTGAAGAAGAAAAAACAGAAAAAGCCGAATAGTCTTTAATAAGCAGAAATATGGTTGCCTCTTGCAAAATTCGTTTTGCGAGAGGCATTTTTTTACTACCTTTGAGGATTGGTAAACAGAAAAAAGAAGATAAATATGAAAAAAGTAATTTGCAGTGAAAAAGCACCGGGAGCTATCGGTCCTTATAGTCAGGCGATAGAAGCCAATGGAATGGTATTCGTATCGGGTCAGTTGCCTATCGATGCGGCTACCGGAAAGATGGCGGAAGGAATTGAAGAACAGGCACGCCAGTCGTTGGAGAATATAAAACACATCCTGGAAGAAACAGGGTTGACAATGGGAAACATTGTAAAAACGACTGTATTCCTTCAGGATATGTCTTTCTTTGCCGGAATGAACGGCGTATATGCTACGTATTTTGACGGAGCTTTTCCGGCACGTTCGGCTGTGGCCGTAAAGGCTTTGCCGAAGGATGCGTTAGTGGAGATTGAGTGTATCGCGGTTCGCTAACAAATCGGCGACAATAAAACTGCTGCCTCCCACGAAGATGAAGTCTTTAGGGGGGCAGTTTTCTTTTGCTGCCCGTACGGCATCCACTACGGTAGGGTAGGAGGTGCCTTTCAGTCCCGCTTCCAAAGCCATTTTCATCAGCTCATCTTCCGGCATTGCACGTTTCACGCTCGCTTTGGTGAAATAGTAGGTGGCGTCTTTCGGCAACAGTTCCAGAACACTGCTGATATCCTTGTCGCTGACCATGCCGAATACAATATGCAATTCCTGATGCAACTTTTCGTGTATATACTTCAATTGCTTGCGAATACTTTTAAAGCCATCAACGTTGTGGCCTGTGTCACAGATGAGGTCAGGATAGCTTTGGAGTTTCTGCCAGCGTCCCATCAGACCGGTCATCTCGCATACATTAGAGAATCCGGTATGGTAATCTTTATTACAGATTTCATATCCCAGGTTCTTTAAAATATCCAGTGCTGCCAGGATTGTGAGACAATTTTCTGTTTGATAGAGACCGCTCAGTTCGTAGTATAATCCCGTCATAAAACTGGAATTATGAATGGATATTGCGTCTTTTCTTTTATCCATGATTCTGTCTATCGCACGTATGGCGTCAGCCGGGTTGATAAGAGAGACAAATTGCATCATTTTCATTGGAAGCGTCTGTATCTGCTGAAGCTTTATTTCCTCCTCCAATAATTCCTGCAAATCGGCTCTGGACTCCTTCAAGTTATCATATGACAAATATTGCACATGGGTGAAACTCTTTAATTCTTCCGAGAAGGTGATGAAGGTATTCATTGCCTTGGCTTTCATCGTAAATACTCTTTTCACCGCTCCAGATACTTTTCCCACTACTACCGGAACATCTTCTTTGATAATTCCTGCCTTTTCTTTGGCTATTTTATTCAGTGTGTGGCCCAGATATTGCATATGGTCGAAACCGATATTGGTAATAACACACAGATCGGGGGTGATGATATTGGTACAATCCAGACGTCCGCCCATGCCTACCTCGATCACTGCCACATCTACCTTCTGATCGGCAAAATAGCGGAATGCCATTGCCGTAGTGAGTTCGAAGAAAGAAGGGTGCAGAGGTTCGAAAAAGGAACGGTGGTTTTCTACAAAGTTGACCACATACTCTTCGGGAATCATTTCACCATTGATACGGATACGCTCGCGGAAATCAATCAGATGCGGGGAAGTGAATAACCCGACTTTATAGCCCGCAGCTTGTAGCACGGCAGCGATCGTATGCGAACAGGAACCTTTTCCATTTGTCCCGGCGATATGTATCGTTCTGAATTCTTGATGCGGATGACCTAAATGTTCGTCCAATTTGTGTGTTGTCTCTAAACCTGGCTTATATGCTTTGCCACCTATTTGCTGAAACATAGGTGCACTTTCATATAAGTACTTTAAAGTGTTCTGATAATCCATGTTTTATAATATTTAACTCCGGGCAATCTTTATTGCTCGCAAAATTGTTTATCTTTAGAACCATCATTCCAACTGTAAACGGAGGATTGATGAATGAGACTGCAAATATCAACATTAAAATCTAAGAAATCATGGGAACTAAGAAAAATTTTGTAATTGACACAAATGTTATTCTTCACGACTATAATTGTTTGAAGAATTTTCAGGAAAATGATATTTATCTCCCCCTTGTCGTACTGGAAGAACTGGACAAGTTCAAGAAAGGAAACGAGCAGATTAATTTCAATGCCCGTGAGTTTGTTCGGGAACTGGATTTGCTGACAAGTGACGAACTTTTCTCTAAAGGAGTGAGTCTGGGAGAAGGATTGGGACGCCTGTTCATTGTCCCCGGCAATGTGGATGCTCCCAAGGTTCATGAATCTTTTCCGGTGAAGAAACCCGATCATCTGATATTGGCAGCCGTTGAATATCTGGCGGGCAAATATCCGAAGACTCCGGCTATCTTAGTGACCAAGGATGTGAACTTGCGTATGAAGGCACGTTCCATCGGTATTACCAGTGAAGACTATATCACAGATAAAGTATCCAATGTCGATATATTCGAGAAATCCAATGAGATCTTTGAAAACGTGGATCCGGCATTAATCGACCGTATCTATTCCTCCAAAGAAGGCATCGACCTGAGTGAATTTGACTTTAAAGACGTCATTCATCCTAACGAATGCTTTGTTCTGAAGAGTGACCGGAACAGTGTACTGGCACGCTACAATCCTTTTACCCATTCCATCTGCCGCGTCACGAAGGGACGCAACTATGGCATTGAACCTCGCAATGCCGAACAGAGTTTTGCTTTCGAGATACTGAACGATCCGAACGTCAAACTGGTGGCATTGACAGGAAAGGCAGGAACGGGTAAGACATTGCTGGCTTTAGCGGCAGCTTTAGGTAAGTTGACTGATTATAAGCAAGTATTGCTGGCACGTCCGGTGGTGGCGTTGTCCAACAAAGATATCGGTTTCCTTCCGGGAGATGCACAGGAAAAAGTTGCTCCATATATGCAACCGCTGTTTGACAACCTGAATGTGATCAAACGTCAGTTTGCCGCTAACTCGACCGAAGTGAAACGTATCGAAGATATGCAGAAGAGCGAGCAACTGGTGATTGAAGCGCTGGCATTTATCCGCGGGCGTAGTTTGAGTGAAATGTACTGTATCATTGACGAAGCGCAGAACCTGACTCCGAATGAAATAAAAACGATCATTACCCGTGCAGGCGAAGGCACGAAGATGGTGTTTACGGGAGATATCCAGCAGATTGACCAGCCGTATCTGGATAGTCAGTCTAATGGTCTTGTATATATGATCGACCGTATGAAAGACCAGAATATCTTTGCACATGTCAATCTGGTGAAAGGTGAACGCAGTCAGTTGAGTGAGTTGGCCAGTAATCTGTTATAAATAATAAAGAACTAAAAAAAAGAAGAATGAAGAATTACCGGTAGTATAAATGCGCCGGCGGATTCTTCATTCTTCTTTTTTATTCTTTGTTTCTAGTTCTTCATTCTTAATTTTCTTTCTTACCGAAATATTTTAGGAATTGTGTACGTTCGAACGTATTGATGCCTTGAACGTCTTTAATATTCAGTTTTCCTTTGAACTGAGCGATGCTTTCGAAACCTTTCCGTTCCATCCATGCAGATAAGAAGCAGGTGGATTCTCCGATGAATGCGTTCGTGTTCTGATAGACAGCGCTGCAAACTTCTACGGCAGTAGCTCCGGCAAGGATTGCTTTTACTACTGCTTCCGGACTAGAAACACCACCGGAGGCTGCATAATCGATTTTGTCTACCACTGAGGATGCGATTCCAATCCAACGGAGAGGAGTGGCAAGATCGGCGGAAGTGCTGAATACTGCACCGGATATTTGTTCCATATTCTCAATATTGATATCCGGCTGGTAGAAACGGTTGAAAAGAACCACCGCAGCTGCTCCGTTAGCGTACAGCTGATCGATCAGAGCTACGGGATTTGTCAGATTGTCCCCCAGTTTCATAATCACCGGAATGCTTACCGTCCGTTTGATATGACGCAGGATGTCGATATGACGCTGCTCAAATGAACCGTACGTATATTGTACATCTGATTGCAATGCCAGAATATTGATTTCCAATGCATCGGCACCGGCTTCCTGTATCTGTTTGGCAAAGTCTATCCATTCCGCATCCGAATAGCAGTTGATGCTGGCTATGATGGGGATGTTACACTCTTTTTTGCTTTCCTTGATTAAGGTGAGATATTCAGCTAATTTATGTTCACGGATATATTCTTCCAGATAATCGCTTGCTTCCGGATAAAAAGCGGGATCTTTCAGTTGATCCGCTTCCAGCATGATTTGCTCCTCAAACAGAGATTTCAGTACGATGGCACCTGCACCTGCTTCTGCCAGTCTCTTATTTTTGCCGGCACTGTTGGTCAGTCCCGAGCTACTGATAATGATTGGGTTTCTGAGAGAAAGCCCTGCGAAAGTAGTTTTTAAATCGGTCATAATTATATCTTTTTAAAGTAGTTGGCTACTGATTAATAGTTTCTTTCTCCGAATATCTTGCTTCCTACCCGTACCAGAGTGCTTCCTGCGGCGATTGCTTCGTGATAGTCATGTGACATACCCATCGACAATTCGCGGAAAGTAAAGGTTTCGGCAAACCAGTTTGCTTTTATTTCCTGAAAGAGCCTATTCAGTAAACAAAATTCCCGGTTAATTTGTTCAACATCATCGGTGTTGCTTGCCATTCCCATCAATCCGCAGATGCGTACGTGAGACAGTTCTTTCCATTCGCCGGCATGTAGCATATCCTTGCATTCTTCGGGGCTGAAACCGAATTTGGTCTCTTCCTGTGCAACGTGAATCTGTAACAGACAGTTCACGATACGTCCCGCTTTGGCAGCTTGCTTGTTAACTTCCGTCAGCAGTTTGTACGTATCGATTCCATGTATCATCGCTACGTAGGGGATCATGTATTTGATCTTGTTTGTCTGCAAGTGCCCGATAAAATGCCATTCGATGTCTTTCGGCAACGTTTCGTATTTAGCTGTCATTTCCTGCACTTTGCTTTCTCCGAAAATACGCTGTCCCGCCTGATAAGCCTCTTCTATCGCTTCATTGGGATGGAATTTTGAGACAGCAACCAGCCGGACTCCTTGTGGGAGTTCGGCCAGCACTTGCTTAAGATTGTCAGCAATACTCATGGTTACTTATGCTTTTGACGGATCAAACTCCGGTTTGTCATTCGGTCCGGCGCTGTAAGGATATACATCCATCAACGGGGTCTCGGATACCATACCGATCTGATAATCGGCCATTGTTCCTTTCATGCCTTCATCCAGCTTCTTCACTGCGTCGCGCAAGTCGGCAGCCTGAACCAGCACTTGGGTAGAAGTCTTTTTCTCTGCACCGCTTTTTTCGTCAAGGGTGATAAAGATCAGTTTGCACTTAAACCAGCGGTCGGCACTTTCCTCGTCGCTGGGGAAAAGTTCGCTATAGTTGGCACGTTTAATGTCCGATACTGTAAATTCTCCTGTTATAAATGGAGTCATCTCCTCGATAATACGTGCTTCTGCTTCTGTAAAGCTGAGTGCATCTACCAGATAAGGTTCCGTCACTTTTTTCTGCATTCCGTTTTCCATTGTTTTCTCGTAACGGATTTTGCACTCAAACCAAGTATGCATTGCCATAATTTTTCTTCTTTTTTAGTTTATTGATTCGTGTAAATTGCCTACAAAGATAAACAAAATACGAAGTAACTGCCGAAAGATTTTTATTTTCTTTTATGCAGATTCTTCAATTCGAATGAAAGCATGACGCGGAAAAGTCCGATGATGAAGAAAGTAAAGGAAATCATGTAGACCACGTACAATGCACCTACTGCCGGTTGCCACAATATGATGAGAGCACAGATGATGGCGAGGATGCCGAAGGCCATATACCAGCCCCAGTCACGGGTGCCGTAACGTTTGAGGTCGATGGAATAGCCGGTAGAGGAGAAGCCCCGGAACATGAGCCAGAAGGCGATGATAAACGGAATCACTTCCATGCTGACCATCGGATAGGCAATCAGGTAAATACCTAAAATAAGGTCGATAATTCCTCCTACCAGATACCAGCCCCAACTCGGTACCCCCTTGCGGTTGCTGAGGGAGAATATAATTTCGAGAATACCGCTTATCAGCATCGATATGCTGAAAACAATGCTCAGTGCCACATAGCTGCTGAGAGGTGAGAACATAAGCCAAAGGGCGACAATAATATACACGATTCCTAACAGGAGAGAGGTCCACCAGTTTTTTACTGAATGTTTGATCTCATTGAAAACAGTTTCCATACGTTCTTTAATTTTAAATGAATACTCTGTGAATTTGTGGAGGAATAACAAATTGATTTTAGAAAAGGTTTTCGTGTGAACATATTCCGGGGATAAGTTGTTTTTATTATAAAGTAATTTTAAAATGTAAATGCAATATGGCAACAACAAATTTCAAAGGACAACCGGTGAAACTGATCGGTGAATTTATACAAGTAGGTAAAGTCGCTCCTGACTTTGAGTTAGTAAAAACAGATTTGTCTTCTTTCTCTCTGAAAGACCTGAACGGCAAAAATGTGATTCTAAATATTTTTCCAAGTCTGGATACCAGTGTCTGTGCAACATCGGTACGCAAATTTAATAAAATGGGAGCAGGCCTGAAAGATACGGTAGTATTGGCTATCTCCAAAGACCTTCCTTTTGCCCATGCACGTTTCTGTACGACGGAAGGCATCGAAAACGTAATTCCATTGTCAGATTTCCGTTTCTCTGATTTTGACGAGAGCTACGGACTGCGTATGGCAGACGGACCGTTGGCAGGCTTACTAGCACGTGCAGTAGTCGTAATCGGCAAAGACGGCAAAGTAGCATATACGGAACTTGTTCCGGAGATTACTCAGGAACCTGACTATGAGAAGGCATTGGCGGCAGTTAAAGAATAGGTAATAAGTATTAGGTATTAAGTAATAAGTATTAGCCGAAGTCGCCTGTTTCATTATTGATATTAATTATGCGGAGTATTACTTATTACTTAATACCTATTACTTAATATCTATTACCTATTACTTTACATTAAACCTTAACCACATGGACAAAATTCGATTTTTCTTCATCGCCCTGTTAGGTATGGGCGCTGCACACTTGTCGGCTCAAACGGCCGATAGTACACAAACTTCTCCTTGGACAACGGAAGGTTTTGCCGGACTCAAACTGACGCAGGTTAGTTTGACCAACTGGTCTGCCGGAGGTGATAATTCCGTCGCTTTTGACTTGCAAGGTACTTATCAGGCTAACTATAAAAAGGGAAAGCATATATGGAACAACCGTCTTGAACTGGCTTATGGCTTGAATAAGACAGGTGAGGACGGCATGAGAAAGGCCAATGATAAAATATATATGAATACCAACTATGGTTATTCTATCGCCAAAAACTGGTATGCAAGTGCATTTACCACTTTCCAGACACAATTCTCGCCCGGATACGATTATTCAGTCAATAAGGATGTCGCTATCTCCGAATTTATGTCTCCGGCATATCTGACTACCGGTTTGGGATTCACATATGATCCGGGAAAGATCTTCACGGTTGTATTGTCTCCTGCCTCTTGGCGCGGCACCTTTGTTCTAAATGACCGTTTGTCTGATGAAGGCGCTTTTGGTGTCGATCCCGGCAAACATCTTTTGTCAAGCTTCGGTGCTAATCTGAAAGGAGAGGTGAAATATGAATTCTTAAAGAACATGACTGTATATTCCCGTCTGGATTTGTACTCTGACTATTTGCATAAACCTCAGAATATTGATGTGAACTGGGAAGTGCAGATTAATATGGCAATCAACAAATGGTTCTCCACTACGCTGACCACCAATATGGTCTATGACGATGATATCAAAATAGTTCAGAAAGACGGCAGCAAAGGATCACGCCTGCAATTCAAAGAAGTACTGGGCGTAGGAGTGCAGTTTAATTTTTAAGTAATAGGTATTAGGTAATAAGTATTAAGTATTAAACCGTGCGGATAAGCTAATAACACAGCAGCTTCGGTTAATACCTAATACTTATTACCTATTACTTATTATTTATTTCTCTTCATTCCTTTATAAACCAGGAAGCCCACGATGAATATTCCGATTGCGATGAAGCAATAGCCGATTTCGTGGCTGTATTCTGTTACTTTGGCAATCAGTTGTTCTTCGCTTTCGATGCCGGGCACTGTTGACAGGTAATAACCGATTACGGCGAGGATTGTATTCCATAATCCGGCTCCGATAGTGGTGTACAACAGGAAGGTGTGCATTTTCATGCGGGCAAGTCCTGCCGGTATGGAAATCAGCTGGCGAACAGCCGGAATCAATCGGCCGATGAAGGTGGAAAGTGCGCCATGCTTGTCGAAATAAGATTCGGCATGTTGTACTTTGGCTTCGTCGATCAGACACATGTGACCGATGCGGCTGTTGGCAAATTTATAAATAATGGGACGTCCCAGCCATTTGGCCAGATAATAGTTGATTAATGCGCCGATATCTGCACCGATGGTGGCAAATAAGACTACCAAGTAAATATTAAGCTCTTCATTGACAGCTGCTTTGTATGCTGCCGGCGGGATGATCACTTCCGATGGGAAAGGGATGAAGGAGCTTTCTATAGTCATTAATAAAGTGATTGTCCAATAATTCAGATGTTCGAGACACCACTGGATAAAAGCTACTGATTCCATGTGTTTTTGGGCTAAAGTTTATTAATATGATTATTTTTTTCCTTTCTCTTTCTTCATGCGCTTCCAGACTTCTTTGAGCATTTGTTCGCCTTCCTCCGTTTGGTTAGGTCTGGACAGCAGATCCAGAATGATGTCCTCACTGATCGGATGGGCACTTTCACTGTTGTACTTGAAGAAGTCGTCTATCTCGTTATGCATCAGACTGAGAATACTCAGTTTCTCTGTGACGTCTGCATAGTTGGGATCAATCCGGTATGACTCTTCAAAACAGAGTTTGGCTTGATATAAGTACTCTGCGTCCGAATAGGCCGAAGCTACCAAATACCACATTTCTGCACTCGGTTCCATCATCAGTGCTTTGTCAAAAGCCTTGACTGCCTTTTTTTTCTGACCTTCCTTCATGTAGAGTTTACCTTCTGTCAGATGGATACCGGGATCATCCGGCTGGATCTTTTTGGCTTTTTTACATAACAGATGCGCTTCCTCATGCTTGCCTAGTTGGGAGGCGGCTACAGCTTTGTTGGTATAAGTATCTATCAATAAAGGAGAGTTGCCGGCTCCGTCTGCAACAAAACGGTCGATGACACGTTGGTAGCAATCGTCTGCTTCTTGCCATGCTCCTTTGTTGGAATATGCCATCCCCAAAAACATGTAACCCATTTCGGGAGGAAAGGCTTTGTATTCTATCGCCTTTGTATAATTCTCAATGGCGGCATCCGAATTGTTCAGATAGAAATAGCAATGTCCGCGGTAAGCGTAGGCTTCTCCAAACGTCTCGTCGGCAGCCAGTGCAAAGTCGCAGGCTTCGATTGCTTTTTCGCTGTCTTCAGCTGCAAAGCGGCATTTGGCAAGTCCCACCCAGTAACTGGCATTGTAGGGGTCGATATCAATCAGTTGATTGTAATAGGTCGATGCGGCTTCGAGTTCATTGGTGCCTGCGAGATAGTCTGCCATGACAGCTATGAAATCTTCTTTTTTACCGAATCGGGGGGTACCTTTATCCAACCATTCCTTGGCGGCTTCGGGGTATCCCATATCCATATAGAGATAGATGATGTTGATGATTGTTTCCAGTTCATCCGTATCTTCTATGGTATCCAATGTGCTTCGGGCTGCTTCCAGTTGTCCTTCGTTCAGCAGAAGTTCCGCTTTCAGCATTTTTACATCAGTAATATAATCATCTGTGATGCTTTCTGCAACTTTTTTCGCCAGAGGTATTTTACCGGTATCAAGATAAAGATAGGCTTGTTCTACCAGTAGATCTGTGCTGTCGGGATGCAGGTGGAGGCCGTAAGTTATGACCTCTTGCGCTTCGTCGAATTTCCGTTCGGCAGCATATCGGTCAGCAATGTCGGCTAGTTGGTCTCCGTCCAGATAGAGTTGTCGGTTTTCTGCTTTTGCCGTTTCATATTGAGCGATTAACTCGTTTAGTTCTTTATTTGCGGACGGTGAATTTTTTCTCCCCATTCTGATTTATTTTGATTTGAATAAAGCAGCGCTAAAAAGATGTTTAGGCACGGATTACACAGATTGACGCGGCTTGTAAGTTACGTGAACTCTTTAAATCCGTGCAATCCGTGTAATCCGTGCCTGAATAATATCATAGATTTATTCCTTATTCGGCTTTTGGCACTGCCTTTTTATGTTTAAGTAGCCTGTGAAGGCTGAATTTTATTTATTGATTTTGCCCCAGGTATCCTTTAATCCTACCGTGCGGTTGAATACAAGTTTCTCCGGAGTCGAGTCTTTGTCTATATTGAAATAACCGATGCGTTGGAATTGCAGGTATGAGAGCACAGGCAAGGTTGCCGCAAACTTCTCGATATAACAATTCGGCAGAACTTTCAAAGAATCCGGATTGATGATTTCCTTCATTGCTTCCAGAGCTTCGCAGTTCTTGGCTTCACGGATGGCAGCCAGTTCGTCGCGTGGGTTTTCTACTTTCCACAGACGGTCGTAGAGACGTACTTCAGCTTGCAGGCAGTGGTTGCAGCTCACCCAGTGGAGCGTACCTTTCACCTTGCGGTTGGCATCCGGCATACCGCTACGGGTGTTCGCGTCATATTCACAATATACTTCTGTGATTACGCCGTTCTCATCCTTCTTGCATCCGGTACATTTTACGATGTAAGCGTTTTTGAGGCGTACTTCCTGTCCCGGAGTCATGCGGAAATATTTCTTGGGCGCGTCTTCCATAAAGTCTTCGCGTTCCATCCATAATTCACGGCTGAACTCAATCATGTGGCTTCCTGCTTCCGGATCTTCCGGATTGTTGATAGCTTCCAGTTCCTCCACTTGTCCTTCCGGATAGTTGGTGATGATGAGTTTCACCGGGTTGATGACAGCAGATACGCGGGTAGCACGGCTGTTCAGATCGTCGCGTACGGAACTTTCCAGCAATGCGATATCGTTCAGGGCATCGTAAGTCGTATAACCGATTTTATCGATAAATTTATGAATAGATTCCGGAGAATAACCACGACGGCGGAAGCCGCAGATGGTCGGCATACGGGGATCGTCCCATCCGTTCACCAATCCTTCTTTTACCAGTGTCAGCAGGTTGCGTTTGCTCATCAGCGTGTAGCTCAGGTTCAGCTTGTTGAATTCTGTCTGACGGGGACGGTTGTCGTTCAGATCCTTACCTTCTTTCAGCCAGTCGATGAAGAGATCATAGAGCGGACGGTGTACCACAAATTCGAGCGTACACAGAGAGTGGGTTACTCCTTCGAAGAAGTCACTCTGTCCGTGGGCGAAGTCGTACATCGGATAAGCCTTCCAGGTAGTACCTGTGCGGTGGTGCGGATGCTTCACGACACGATAGATGATCGGGTCGCGGAAGTGCATATTAGGATTGGCCATGTCGATTTTGGCACGGAGCACCATAGCGCCTTCTTCTATCTCACCGCTGTTCATCTTCTTGAAGAGTTCCAGGCTTTCTTCGATTGGGCGGTCACGGTACGGGCTGTTCACACCTGCTTGCGTGGGAGTACCTTTTTGCTGGGCAATCTGTTCGGCAGTTTGCTCGTCGATATATGCTTTTCCTTCCTCGATGAGGCGGATGGCGAAGTCCCATAATTGCTGGAAATAGTCGGAAGCGTAGTATTCGTTTCCCCATTGGTAGCCAAGCCATTGAATATCTTCTTTGATGGCTTCTACGTATTCCACGTCCTCTTTGGTCGGGTTTGTGTCGTCGAAACGAAGGTTACATACACCGCCATGTCTGGCAGCGATGCCGAAATCAAGGCAAATAGCTTTGGCATGACCGATGTGAAGGTATCCGTTCGGCTCGGGCGGGAAGCGGGTCTGCACTTTTCCACCATTTTTACCTTCCTTCAAATCCTTCTCTACTGCCTGTTCAATAAAGTTCAGGCTTTTCTTTTCGCCTGTGTCTTCGTTTTTAATATCTGTCATAACGTTAAAATGTTAACTCTATTTATAGGCTACAAAAGTAGGACATTTTTTTTATTTTACTGGAATATAACCGCTCTTTTTTATAATCTCCTGTCCTTCGGGCGAAAGAATGAAGTTGATCAGAGGAGCTACCTGCTCTTTGTTCTTCACATTATAATAGTAATAAAGGGGGCGGACAATGGGATAAGTCTTGTTCGTTGCGTTCTCCACTGTCGGGGCGGCGTAGTGGCTTCCGTCATACGAAACGGAAAGCGTTTTGGTGCGGGGAGATACGTATGCCAGCCCGACGTACCCGATGGCTCCCTTCGTCTGACTGACGGACTGGATGATAGCACCCGTGGCGGGCATGGAAAGGCTGCCTGCCATATAGTTCTTGTTTTTCAGCACGTTCTCCTTGAAGAATTCGTAAGTTCCCGAAGAGGTTTCGCGGGAGTAGACAACTATTTTGCGGTCGTCTCCGCCCACTTGCTTCCAGTTGGTGATTTTTCCGCGGAAGATATCTTCCAGTTGCTGACGGGTGAGTTGTTTCACCGGATTGGAAGGGTGCACCACTACGGCAAGGGCGTCGTAGGCTACGATCACCTCGTCCACCTCTTGTCCGGCTTCTTTGGTTTTCATCTTTTCGCTGAATTTGATCGGACGGGAAGCCATGGCAATATCCGTCGTATTATCCATCAGTGCGGAGATGCCGACCCCGGTGCCTCCTCCGGTGACAGTGACCCGCGCATCCGGATACTGATTCATAAATCGCTCTGCTGTTTGTTGGGCAACAGGCAATACGGTGTCGCTGCCTTTGATACGCTGTGCGTTGGCGCTGAGAGACAGAAGGGAAAGGGCAATTAATAAATTTCTTCTCACTTTCATAATTATTCTTTTTATTGTTGGTGCAAATAAAACAATCACATATTACATTTTTGTTTCAGACAAAGGAGAAATAATGTTTGTAACACAAATGTAACAGCATTGAAATACTTCCTTCAAACGTTAGTCACACCTCCTTAATAAGGAGTTGCTTTCTTTGCATCAGAAAACCAATAGGTATGAAGAAGATTTTTGAGAAAATAATAGAAGGAATTCTGACTTGTAGCGGTTTCGTAACAAGTATTACAATCCTGCTGATCGTGCTTTTCCTGTTTACGGAGGCTTTCGGGCTGTTCAATAGCAAGGTGATTGAAGAAGGGTACGTGTTGGCTCTGAACAAAGGCAATAAGGTAAATACGCTGAGCCCTGCTCAGATAAAGGATGTTTTCGACGAGGAGATAACGAACTGGAAAGAACTCGGTGGGGAGGATCTCCCTATCCGGGTTTTTCGTTTGGAAGACATCACGGAGTATTATACGGAGGAAGAACTGGGTCCGGCTTACGAGTATGCCGGCGAAAGAATCACGCAGTTGGTGGAAAAGACGCCCGGTATCGTGGCTTTTGTTCCGCAGAAATTTATAGTACAGCCCGATGCGGTGCATTTTATCAAGGATAATACCATTTCGGTAAAAGATGTCTTTGCGGGTGCCGAATGGTTCCCGACAGCTACTCCTGCCGCCTTATTCGGATTTCTGCCGTTGATAGCGGGTACTTTGTGGGTGAGTCTGTTCGCTATACTTTTTGCGCTTCCGTTCGGGCTTTCGGTATCTATCTATATGTCTGAGGTCGCCAATCCGAAGGTGCGTAACTGGCTGAAACCGATTATTGAGCTGCTGAGTGGCATTCCTTCGGTGGTTTATGGCTTTTTTGGCCTGATCGTCATTGTTCCGCTGATTCAGAAATTCTTTGATCTGCCGGTAGGGGAGAGCGGTTTGGCGGGAAGTATCATTTTGGCTATCATGGCGCTGCCTACTATCATAACGGTTACCGAAGATGCCATGCGCAATTGCCCGCGTTCGATGCGGGAAGCAAGTCTGGCGCTGGGAGCTTCGCAGTGGCAGACTATATATAAGGTCGTGATTCCCTATTCGATCTCCGGAATCACTTCCGGCGTGGTGCTGGGCATCGGACGTGCTATCGGAGAGACGATGGCAGTATTGATGGTAACGGGTAATGCCGCAGTGATACCGACAACAATTCTCGAACCGCTCCGTACGATTCCGGCAACGATTGCGGCGGAACTGGGAGAAGCTCCGGCAGGCGGACCACACTATGAAGCATTGTTCCTGTTGGGTGTCGTACTGTTCTTTATAACATTAATCATCAACTTTAGCGTGGAGTATATCTCTTCTAAAGGAATAAAACGTAGCAAGTGATATGGAAATACGAAGTAATAATAAAGCGAAACACCGTTCTCAGAGGCTGGCTTTCGGAATATTCCGGTTGTTGAGTCTCTGCATAGTGTTGATTTTATTTGCGATTCTCGGTTTCATTATATATAAGGGAGCGGGCGCTATCAGTTGGGAGTTCATCACTTCGGCACCTACGGACGGGATGACCGGCGGAGGTATCTGGCCAGCTATTGTCGGTACTTTCTATCTGATGGTTGGCAGTGCGCTTTTCGCTTTTCCGGTGGGAGTGATGAGTGGAATCTATATGAATGAATATGCTCCGAAAGGGAAGCTGGTACGTTTTATACGAGTGATGACGAACAATCTGAGCGGTATTCCTTCTATCGTTTTCGGTCTGTTCGGTATGGCGCTGTTTGTCAATTATATGGGCTTCGGTGACAGTATTCTGGCGGGTTCTTTGACGCTAGGTTTACTTTGCGTACCTTTGGTTATTCGTACTACAGAGGAGGCGTTGAAAGCGATTCCCGACAGTATGCGTGAAGGAAGCCGGGCATTGGGGGCTACCAGATTGCAGACGATCTGGCATGTGATTCTTCCGATGGGGATGCCGAACATCATTACGGGATTAATCCTTGCTTTGGGACGTGTTTCAGGCGAGACGGCACCGATTCTGTTTACCTGTGCCGCTTACTTCCTGCCGCAGTTGCCGACGAGCATTCTGGACCAGTGTATGGCGCTTCCGTATCACCTGTATGTGATTTCGACCAGCGGAACGGATATGGAAGCGCAGTTGCCGTTGGCTTATGGTACGGCTTTGGTACTGATTGTGATTATCCTTCTGGTTAATCTGCTGGCAAATGCATTGAGAAAATATTTCGAGAAAAGAGTAAAAACGAATTGATAAGTATATGGATACAAAAAAAATAGATGCGCGTGATGTAAACTTCTGGTATGGTGATTTTCACGCTTTGAAGGGGATCAGCATAGAGATTGAAGAAAAGTCTGTAGTTGCCTTTATCGGACCGTCGGGATGTGGCAAATCGACTTTCCTTCGTCTTTTCAACCGGATGAACGACTTGATTCCCGCTACCCGTCTGGAAGGTGAAATCCGGATTGACGGGTATAATATTTATGCCAAAGGGGTGGAAGTGGACGAGCTTCGCAAGAATGTGGGCATGGTTTTCCAGCGCCCTAACCCTTTCCCGAAAAGCATATTCGAGAATGTCGCTTACGGGCTTCGCGTCAATGGAGTGAAAGATAACGCTTTCATCCGCCAGCGGGTAGAAGAGACGCTGAAAGGGGCTGCGCTTTGGGATGAGGTGAAAGATAAACTGAAAGAGTCTGCCTATGCTTTATCCGGCGGACAGCAGCAACGTCTCTGTATTGCCCGTGCCATGGCGGTATCTCCTTCGGTACTGTTGATGGATGAACCGGCTTCTGCGCTCGATCCTATTTCTACGGCCAAAGTAGAGGAACTGATTCATGAACTGAAGAAGGACTATACAATCGTGATCGTAACTCACAATATGCAGCAGGCGGCACGTGTCAGTGACAAGACGGCTTTCTTCTACTTGGGAGAGATGGTAGAGTATGGTGATACGAAAAGGATATTCACCAACCCTGAGAAAGAGGCTACCCAGAATTATATCACAGGACGTTTCGGCTAAGCGCCACCGGAGTGTTTGTGAAAAACGAGAATATTAATCATTTATATATAAATAGACTATGGTAAAGTTTATAGAATCGGAACTCATTCTATTGAAGAAAGAAGTGGATGAAATGTGGACACTGGTGTACAATCAGCTTGACCGTGCAGGGGAAGCAGTCATGACACTTGACAAGGAACTGGCACAACAGGTAATGGTTCGCGAACGTCGGGTGAATGCCTTTGAACTGAAGATCGACAGTGATATAGAGGATATCATTGCGTTGTACAATCCGGTGGCGATTGATCTCCGATTTGTGCTGGCAATGCTGAAAATCAATACAAATCTGGAACGTCTGGGAGACTTTGCAGAAGGGATAGCCCGTTTCGTTATTCGCTGTAAAGAACCGGTGCTGGATGCCGATTTGCTGACTCGTCTGCGTTTGGGAGAGATGCAGGCAGAGGTATTGTCCATGCTGGAACTGGCAAAACGTGCCTTGAACGAAGAGAACATTGAAATGGCAACGGCGGTATTCGGCAAAGATAACCTGCTGGATGATATCAATGCGGAAGCCACAGGCATCCTGGCAGATTACATCCGAGAACATCCGGAGACGGCGCATACATGTGTTGACTTGGTTGGCGTGTTCCGCAAACTGGAGCGTTCGGGCGACCATATTACTAATATAGCCGAAGAAATAGTCTTCTTTATTGATGCGAAAGTCTTAAAACATAGCGGAAAAGTGGACGAAAACTACCCGAAATCGTAATTTTTTGCATGTTTTTAAACAAAAATTAGGGCTACTTAGAAAATAATCCTATATTTGTCCCTTGTAACGGACAAGTTATGGGCGGTTTTGCGTCAAATGATAATAAATCCAAAGAAATTTCAAAAAGATGTTATATGACATGTTTTATAATTTGGAGAGTATCAGTAAAAGCGACTATATTTGCACCGTTATCCTGAAAACAATCTTTTTACCTTAAAAAAAACTAATACCTATTGAAAACTGAAAAATGGAGCTTTGTGAAAAGCCCCATTTTTTTTTGCTCTTATTTTTTAAGCTCCTTCCTTATTTGTATCTTTGAGCCGTACTAAAATAAATAACATTATGTTTTCTGGAATCGTAGAAGAGTACGCTACTTTGGTAGCACTGGTGAAAGACCAGGAGAATATACACTTTACATTTAAGTGTTCGTTTGTAAATGAGCTGAAGATTGATCAGAGTATTTCTCACAACGGAGTATGCCTGACGGTAGTGAGTCTGACCGATGATACGTATACGGTAACTGCCATGAAAGAAACGCTGGACCGTTCGAATCTTGGTTTGCTGAAAGTGGGCGATAAAGTGAATGTAGAGCGCAGCATGATGATGAATGGCCGACTGGACGGACATATCGTGCAGGGACACGTAGACCAGACGGCTACTTGTGTGGAAATCAAGGATGCGGAAGGAAGCTGGTATTTTACATTTAAATATGCATTTGATAAGGAAATGGCGAAACGTGGATATATCACGGTAGACAAGGGTTCGGTGACTGTTAATGGTGTCAGTCTGACGGTATGCAATCCGACGGATGATACTTTCCAGGTAGCTATCATACCTTATACTTACGAATATACCAACTTTCATACATTTGAAATCGGTAGCGTAGTGAATATCGAATTTGATATCATCGGTAAGTATATCAGCCGGATGATTCAGTATAGATAACTAAAAATAGAAGTCTGATGGATTTTCTGCAATTGGTACTGTCTCGTCAGAGTGACCGGGCGTATGATAAAGAGCGTCCGGTAGAAGCGGAGAAGCTGGAGTGCATTATGGAAGCCGCCCGTCTGGCTCCTTCTGCCTGCAATGCGCAGCCATGGAAGTTTGTGGTCGTGACGGACCATGAGCTGGCTTCAAAAGTGGGGAAGGCGGCAGCCGGACTAGGCATGAATAAGTTCGCCAAAGATGCCCCTGTACATATTCTGGTTGTAGAAGAGTCTGCCAATATTACATCCTTGCTTGGAGGAAAAGTAAAAGGCAAGCATTTCCCGCTGATTGATATTGGAATCGCTGCTGCTCATATCACATTGGCTGCAGAGAATGAAGGACTGGGTTCCTGCATCTTGGGCTGGTTTGATGAAAAAGAGATCAAGCAATTGACAGGTATTCCTGCTTCCAAACGTTTATTGCTGGATATTGCAATCGGGTATCCGGTGAAAGAGAAACGAAAGAAGATGAGGAAGCCGAAAGAAAAGGTCATTTCTTATAATCAATACTAATTGAAAAAAGATTACTCCTTGGACTTGCCGGAGTAGATATACAGTAAAAAGCCTCGTTGGTTTAAAAGGAAGAGGTCGTTCCTTTAAAACCAAGGAGGCTTTCCTTTAAAACCAACGACCTGTTTCTTTTAAAGGAAAAAGTAGAAGTCTTTAATCTCTTGATTATGAGATATTTGCCTGAATGTGATTCTCGAAATTGAGAATTGGTAAAAACAAAGACGTTTATGGGAATTTCTATAGGTCTTTCAGTAGCACTTTACTTGCCTTCTTATAGTATTCTTCTCTGGATTCAGTCAGTACTTTCCATTCGTCATTAAACTCCTCATCCTTGTCGATCTTGAAGTTTTCGGACCCATAAGTATCCAGTCGGTCGAGCAAGATGGCTACATTCAGCTGGTTAATATCCATAGAGGGTTGGTAACCAATATCTTCACTCTTTTGGTCGGACACTACTTCATGGATCAGGTCTATTTCTTGTAGTTGATAGAGTACCTGATTAGTCAGCCGGATGGGGATTTGATGCTCTTCCGATATCTCTGCTGCTGTATAAGGCGGTTCATTCTTTTCGAAACGCTTGGCGATAAGCGACATGATCAGGATAGAGATAAAGTCCCGATAGCGTCTGCTGATGTTGCGGGTATCCTGATCGAAGCTAAAGCTACGGATATTTTGTCCGGCATACGTCAATTCAGCTCCAAACAGACAGATGGTCCATGAGATTTGCAACCAGAGCAGAAACAAGGGGAGGGCGGCGAAGCTACCGTAGATAGCATTGTATTTCGATACCCATAACTGGCTGTTGATATACAGGAACTGGAAGGCCTGATAAGCGGAACCTGCCAGGATACCTGCAATCAGAGCGTGCTTGAATTTCACTTTCGTGTTGGGCATGAAGATATACAAGCCCGTAAACATCAGCCAAGTTAATACAAATGGGATAAGGCGGATCATGAACTTCATGACGGGAGCCAATAAAACGAAATCGTCCATCTGCTTCAGCACGGTACTCACAAACAGGGAAAGACCGCCCGATACCACAATCAGAATCGGCATGAGCAGGAACATGGAGAAATAGTCCGTAATCTTCCGGTACATGGAACGCGCCTTCTTAACTTCCCAAATGCGGTTGAAAGTGATTTCGATATTGCTCACCAGATTGATCACGGTCCATAACAACATCACCAGACCTACTCCGATGAAAATACCGCCTTTGGTTTGCGAGAGGTAGGAGTTGACGAAAGAAAGAATAGCTTCCGTCGTTTCTATATTTCCCCCGAAGCCGCTCCGAAACTGATGCTCCATCAAATTATCAAATCCGAATCCGCGGGCTACGGCGAACAGGATGGCGAGTATAGGCACAATGGCAAGCAGTGTGCTGTATGTCAGTGCTGAGGCCTTGTTTGCCATCCGGTCTTTAGTAAATCGGTTGATGCAGAGATAGATGGTTTTGATAATATTGTAGAGCGAGAATTTCGTTCTAGTCACTTCATCTTCCGTGATGCGCCAGATGTCATACGTGATGAATTTCCATATATCGGTGATTTTCTTCTTCATGGCTCAGAATTTTAAAAAAGCAGTTTAAAAAAGAAAAAAAGCAGTCAGCCTGTAAGCCGAGTTCTGTACCTTATAGATATAAGGTGCCTGTCATTTATCTGAGTGGCGTGTCACCACGACACTTTAGCGGTCTACCCTCCGACATGGAGCGAGCAACTCTCATAACGCCGGTTTACATGACCTTACAACTCCTAAGACGTACAGCCCGACATGTCACCATGCGGCTGGTGGGCTCTTACCCCACCTTCTCACCCTTACCTCTCCCCGAAAGGAGCGGCGGTTATTTTCTTCTACGTTACTCTACCCTCGCGGACAGCTTTCTGTTAGGAAGTAGGATGCTCTGTGTTGCCCGGACTTTCCTCCTGCGCGAAACGCGCACGCGACAGACCGGCCAACTGCTTTAGACTGCAAAAATACGTCATTTATTTTGTTTTAGCCAAAGAAAGTGTCACAAATAGAAATAATTTCTACCTTTGCTATCATTAAATCATGATTCAATGAAGAAAAATATCCTTTTTTTCTATTGCTTGCTGGTAGTAGCGGTAGTTAGTCTGAAAGCTCAGGAAATACGCCCCATGCCTGCTGATTCGGCTTATGGGGTAGTACACATTTCTGTTTGTAATATGCGCAATGAAGGTAAGTTTACGTCCGGGATGAGTACGCAGGCGCTGCTTGGAATGCCGGTCAAGGTATTGCAATATACCGGCTGGTATGAGATTCAGACTCCGGATGACTATACGGGATGGGTACACCGGATGGTGATTACTCCGATGTCGAAAGAGCAATACGATGAATGGAACCGTGCTGAGAAGATCGTGGTGACTTCCCACTACGGATTTACGTACGAAAAACCGGATGATGACTCTCAGACCGTATCGGATGTCGTTGCCGGCAACCGTCTGAAGTGGGAGGGGAGCAAAGGGCGCTTTTACAAAGTGTCTTATCCCGACGGTCGCCAGGCATATATCTCCAAACATATTTCACAACCCGAAACGAAGTGGAGAGCTTCATTGAAACAGGATGTCGAAAGCATTATTCAAACCGCCTATACAATGATCGGAATCCCCTATCTGTGGGCGGGAACTTCTTCGAAAGGAGTCGATTGCAGTGGTTTGGTCCGGACAGTGCTTTTTATGCACGATATAATCATCCCGAGAGATGCGTCACAACAGGCTTATGTAGGCGAACGCATTGAAATCGCTCCTGATTTCTCCAACGTGCAATGCGGAGATCTCGTCTTTTTCGGTCGCAAAGCCACAGCCGACCGCAAAGAAGGCATTTCGCACGTCGGCATCTATCTGGGCAACAAACGCTTCATCCATGCCTTGGGAGACGTACATATCAGCAGCTTTGATCCCGAAGACGAGTACTACGACGAGTTCAACACCGGCCGTCTGCTTTTTGCCACCCGCTTCCTGCCTTATATAAATAAGGAGAAAGGTATGAATACCACTGACCATAACTCCTATTATCTATATGACTAATCATTATCCATTATCAATTATCCATTCAACAAATGCTAAATAGAAGAGATTTCCTGAAAACGGCCGCCTTTGCAACTTTAGGTTCCGGAATAGCTGTCAGTCAGGCATTGGCGGGAGAATCTATAACTTCCACCATTCATATAAACAAACAGGGTATGGGAGGAAAGATGAAAATGACTTTTTTCCCTTATGAGTTAAAGTTGAGGCACGTCTTTACGGTAGCCACTTATTCGCGCACCACCACACCCGATGTACAGGTAGAAATCGAGTATGAGGGAGTGACCGGGTATGGAGAGGCGTCAATGCCCCCTTATCTTGGGGAAACGGTGGAGTCGGTGATGAACTTCCTTAAAAAAGTAAATCTGGAGCAATTCAGTGATCCTTTTCAGTTAGAGGACATTTTGTCATACGTTGACAGTCTGTCGCCGAAAGACACGGCGGCAAAGGCAGCGGTAGATATTGCCCTTCATGATTTGGTGGGAAAGCTGCTGGGAGCTCCGTGGCATAAGATATGGGGATTGAATAAGGAAAAGACCCCTTCCACCACTTTTACGATCGGTATCGATACGCCCGATGTAGTTCGTGCCAAAACAAAAGAATGTGCAGACCGGTTTAATATATTAAAGGTAAAGTTGGGGAGAGACAACGATAAGGAAATGATAGAGACGATCCGTTCGGTGACAGACCTTCCGATTGCCATAGATGCCAACCAAGGGTGGAAAGACCGCCAATATGCGCTCGATATGATCCATTGGCTGAAGGAGAAGGGGATTGTGATGATAGAGCAGCCCATGCCGAAGGAGCAACTGGATGACATAGCTTGGGTGACGCAGCAAAGCCCTCTGCCGGTGTTTGCCGATGAGTCGTTACAGCGTTTAAAGGATGTGGCCGCTTTGAAAGGCGCATTTACGGGAATCAACATCAAACTGATGAAATGTACCGGTATGCGTGAAGCATGGAAGATGGTGACGCTAGCGCACGCTTTGGGAATGCGCGTGATGGTGGGCTGCATGACGGAGACTTCGTGTGCGATATCTGCCGCCTCGCAATTTTCTCCGGCGGTCGATTTTGCCGATCTCGATGGCAACCTGCTCATCTCCAACGATCGCTTTAAAGGGGTAGAAGTGGTGAAGGGGAAAATCACCTTGAATGACTTACCCGGAATCGGTGTCATGAAAATCTGATCTTACTGAATGAATGTCAGACTGTTAAAGCCATCTGACATACAACGAATGTAAATTTGTCAGTTGCTGTCGTTAAGCGCTGTTAAGCCTCAAATATTCTCTGTTAAAAGAGGACAAAAAAGAGTGACAAGTAGAATAAGTGAACGATATTTGTTATTATTTTAACGTCGTAAAAGTTAAAACAATGTCGAATATTAACATTTTAAAGAATTATAAATCATGAAACAGACAACAAAGAACATTCTGGGAGTAGGAGCTATTATTCTTCTTAGCTCAGGAGTTGCAGGATTGACAACTTACAAATTGTTGCAATCCAATGATGCTGCCAAGGAGACATCTTTTAATGAGATGTTCCAGCAGAATCCCAATGTCAAATTGGCTGCTTTTGACGCGGTAAACGCTCAACCGGTTGACTTGACACAAGCTGCGGAGAATTCGCTTCATGCTGTCGTACATATAAAGTCTACTCAGGAAGCTAAAACAAGAACCGTTCAGCAAGCGCCGGATATTTTTGACTTCTTCTTTGGAGACGGACGCGGACAGCAGCGTCAGGTACAATCCCAGCCTCGTGTTGGCTTTGGTTCCGGAGTCATCATTTCAAAAGACGGATATATCGTGACCAACAATCACGTAATTGAAGGTGCCGATGAGATCAGTGTGAAGCTGAATGATAACCGTGAGTTCAGAGGACGTGTGATCGGTACTGACCCGAGCACAGACCTTGCTCTGATCAAGATTGAGTCTGATGATGATCTGCCTACTATTCCGGTCGGAGATTCCGAAACACTGAAAGTAGGAGAGTGGGTACTCGCTGTAGGAAATCCCTTCAATTTGAACTCTACAGTGACAGCAGGTATCGTAAGTGCCAAAGCCCGTACTTTGGGAGTATACAATGGTGGTATTGAATCTTTCATCCAGACAGATGCCGCTATCAACCAAGGGAATAGTGGTGGTGCACTGGTGAATGCGAAAGGCGAACTGGTAGGTATCAACTCCGTGTTGTCTTCACCTACGGGAGCATACGCAGGATACGGCTTCGCTATTCCTACCAGCATCATGACTAAGGTAGTTGCCGACCTGAAACAATATGGAACGGTACAGCGTGCCCTCCTTGGCATCAAGGGAGCTTCTTTGGGCAGCAGCATCATGGAAGACCAGAGTCCTATCGATAAGTCCGGTACTACACTGCGTGATAAAGCGAAAGAATTTGGCGTGGTAGACGGCGTATGGGTACGTGAAATCGTTGATAACGGTTCGGCTGCCGGTGCTGATATCAAGGTAGACGACGTCATTGTCGGTGTGGATAACAAGAAAGTACATAATTTTGCCGACCTGCAGGAAGCATTGGCTAAACACCGTCCGGGCGATAAGGTAACTGTGAAACTGGTTCGTGACAAGAAAGAAAAGTCAGTAGAAGTGACGCTGAAGAACGAACAGGGTACTACCAAGATTGTGAAGGAAGCAGGCATGGAAATTCTGGGTGCTGCATTCAAAGAGTTGCCGGATGACTTGAAGAAACAGCTGAACCTCGGCTATGGTCTGCAAGTGACAGGCGTTTCTTCCGGTAAGATGTCAGATGCAGGAGTTCGCAAAGGTTTCATCATCCTGAAAGCTAACGACCAGCCGATGCGCAAAGTAAGCGATCTGGAAGAAGTGATGAAAGCCGCTGTTAAGTCTCCGAATCAGGTATTGTTCCTGACCGGCGTATTCCCGTCCGGCAAGCGCGGATACTTTGCAGTAGACCTGACTCAGGAATAAGTTATAAATTAAGGTAAGAAGATTGTAGGATAAGCTAATGAAATAGAAAAAGGATGCCGTCACACAACTTGTCGGCATTCTTTTTTGTTTTATTAGTTGAAAATATAGTGAAAAAGTTGCCTAAATATGTATGTTAACAAATTATTTGTCGTAACTTTGCACTCCAAATCTGTTTTTAAAGAATGAGACAACTAAAGATTACCAAAAGTATCACTAACAGAGAGAGCGCTTCTCTTGACAAGTATTTGCAGGAAATCGGCCGTGAGGACCTGATTACAGTCGAGGAAGAAGTGGAACTCGCTCAGCGCATTCGTAAGGGTGACCGTGTAGCATTGGAAAAATTGACACGTGCCAATCTTCGTTTCGTCGTATCTGTGGCCAAGCAGTACCAGAACCAGGGTTTGAGTTTGCCTGACTTGATTAATGAAGGCAATTTAGGATTGATCAAGGCCGCCGAAAAGTTTGATGAAACACGTGGATTCAAGTTTATCAGCTACGCTGTATGGTGGATTCGCCAGTCTATTCTGCAAGCATTGGCAGAGCAGTCGCGTATTGTTCGTCTCCCGTTGAATCAGGTAGGTTCGCTGAATAAGATCAGCAAAGCCTTCTCAAAGTTCGAACAGGAAAACGAGCGGCGTCCGTCTCCCGAAGAGTTGGCAGATGAACTGGAAATTCCGGTTGACAAGATCTCTGATACGCTGAAGGTATCCGGCCGTCATATTTCGGTGGATGCGCCTTTCGTGGAAGGAGAAGACAACAGCCTGTTGGATGTGTTGGTAAACGACGATTCGCCTATGGCGGACCGCTCTCTGGTTAATGAGTCTCTTGCGAGGGAAATTGATAGAGCTCTTTCTACGTTAACCGAACGCGAAAAAGAAATCATACAGATGTTTTTCGGTATCGGACAACAAGAAATGACATTGGAAGAAATCGGCGATAAGTTTGGCCTCACACGTGAGCGCGTTCGTCAGATTAAAGAAAAAGCAATTAGAAGACTAAGACAAAGTAATCGTAGTAAATTGCTCAAATCCTACTTGGGATAAGTGAGGAATATCAGTTTCTGAAAAAAAATTAGGGTCGCATAAGTTGCACTTCTTGGAGTAATCATCTGAAGAATGTACTTATGCGACTTTTTATTTAGCCGTTATTCGTCAATACTATACTATGCACCATTTTATGAAGAAGTCTGCTCTGATATTATTCACGCTTGTTGGTCTGGGCATTGGCGTCGTAGCCAAAGCCGAACGACCCTTGCGGGAAAAGGCCCTTGCGGCGAAAACCTATTGCGTAGAGAAAGGGTTTAATACGAATTATTGCTTTCTGGTAGATTTCAGCATTCCTTCCGGTAAGAAACGTTTCTTTGTCTGGGATTTCAAAGGCGATTCCATCAAATATTCAAGTCTGTGTGCTCATGGATATGGCAAGGAGAGCACGCCGAAGAAACCGGTATATAGTAATGTGGAAGGCAGCTATTGCTCTTCTTTGGGGAAGTATAAGGTAGGAATCCGTTCGTATAGTAAATGGGGGATTAATGTACATTATAAACTGCATGGATTGGAATCGACCAACAGCAATGCTTTCAAGCGTTATATTGTGCTTCATTCGTACACTCCGGTACCGACTTTGGAGATATACCCCATGCATCTTCCATTGGGGATCAGCCAGGGATGTCCTGTGATCTGTGATGACGTGATGCGGAAGGTCGATGCGCTGCTGAAAGCCGAGAAGAAGCCTGTGTTGCTATGGATATATGAATAGAAATACTAAATCTTAATGATAAATAGATGATATTTCCTCTTTTTTGTTACCTTTGTCACAATTAAAAATTTATGATATGAAATATGTAAAAATACTATTTGCAATGGCACTTGTGTTGACAATGTGCTCGGCTTTCTCTTTAAAGAAAGACCACTCAAAAACAGTTTATGCCTTCGGAATTGCCGCTTCCTTTACGGATACAGTCGTGTATTTTACGGATATTCAAATATTGGATAGCGCAAAGGTTAGCAAGGAAGGTTTTCTGACTCATCGTGATCTGTATAGCTATCAGCTGAAGAATTATGTGGAAGATAACGGACTGCAGCAGAATAGTACCTGTATGATCTATTTCTCAGAAAACAGAAAAAAGTTGGAGAAAGAAGCAACGAAGATTCTGAGTAAATATAAAAGGAACAGGAATACCACAGTAACACGGATTGATACTGATAAATTCCACTTTATAAAACCGGAAGAGTAAAAGATTAATTGTTAATATGATAAGAGATGCAGGTTTGCATCTCTTATTTTTTTATCTTTGTGGCCGTAACTAATTGGAAATCTAATGAAAAAGATTAAAATATTATCCCTTCTCATGGGTTTGGCTGCGTTGTTTGCAGCTTGTGAGAATAATGAAAACGAAGGTCCTGAAGGACCCGAACCACGTGAGCAGGTAGGACGTACAGTATTGGTCTATATCGTAGGGGATAATGGAGTTAGTGAGTTATCGAGCCTTTTTAAAGTCAACTTTAGCGATATGAAGGCGGGTATGGAAGAGGTTGATTATTCCAAGTGTAATTTGGTTGTTTATAGTGAGATGGTAAATGACGTTCCTCATCTGATTTCATTGAAACAGAAGAATGGTAAAGTAGTGGCTGATACTCTTTTTACTTATGATGAACAAAATCCGCTGGATAAGGAGGTGATGACCAGTGTTATTTCCCAAACGGTCAGTTATTTCCCTGCAGATAGTTATGGTTTTGTATTCTTGTCTCATAGCTCTTCATGGGTGCCGGCCAGTAATAATGCGAACTCTCGCTCCATCGGATATTATCGTAGGACTCAGATGAATATACCGGATTTCCGTGAAGCATTGTCCTCTGCTTTTCCAAAACCATTAAAATTCATATTGTTTGACTCATGTAATATGCAATCTGTGGAAGTCGCCTATGAACTTCGTGACTGTGCCGAATATTTTATAGGTTCTCCTACGGAGATTCCGGGACCGGGGCACCTTATAAGGCAGTAGTACCGGAAATGTTTACTGAAACAAATTTGGCGACAAATATAGCAGAGGCGTATTATGGATATTATGAAAAATCTTATACAGGGGTTGCTCCTGTTAGTAATGAGAATTGGACGGGAGGAGTTGCTACTTCTGTGATAAAGAGTGCGGCTTTGGATAATTTGGCAGCGGCAACCAAGACAATTATTTCTAATTATATTCAAGAGAAGAGGGAAGTAGACCGTAGCGATATATTAGCTTATGATTTTAACGATGACGCTAATTATGATTTTGAAAATTTGATCCGAAATTTGACAGGTGGAGTGGATAATGCGGATTATCGGTCTTGGTATACAGCCTTTGAAGCAGCTGTTGTATATAGGAAAACAACTCTCAAAAACTATTCCGGTATCATTCGTAGAATGTTTACTATGGAAGGTTCGGAAGGACTTTCTACATATATACCTACTGGCGAAAGTAATTCTACTATGAATACTTTCTATCGCACTTTGTCATGGTACACTGCTGCCGGATGGGATGGAACCGGATGGTAACTATCGGTTATGCAGCTTTCACTAATTGCAGAGCATTGGCAAGTATTGATACGGAGGCTGCGATTGTAACATACAGTAGCAGTAGTTGGAATTTCTATTTTAAAGAAATAACAAAAGATTTACTCCATCCATAAAATTCAGTAATTCAAATGATAACAAGCTTCCATCGCTTTTCTTGGCAAGAAAGGTGGTGGAACCTTTGTTTTGTCGCACTGTTTCGCCTGCATTTGTAAACCTTTGCCTGCTTATTCAAGTATGATGATAGCATCTTTTCTCCATCCGTTCGTATTGTTTCGTAATAAGTAAACTACTTATGTATCCATATACCTCATTGCATTAATTTATTCAACAGAATTACGATATAATAAAACTTAAGCAGATTTTTCCATTCCTTTTATTGTCTTTTTATTCCATACGTTTGTAAATAGCAGGCTTTCTTTCGTAGGTTTGTGTATTATTCACGTTCACTAGTTCATGGATATTAATTATGTAGTCGTGATTTTTATCTATTCAATCCTTTACTTACACGTGAATATATATTAATGTATAAGGAAAATAGCTTTTACAATTGCAGTGGAAAAAGATAGTCTGCAATGTCATTGTCAATCAGATAGTTACAGAAAAGTTTCAAAAAAGTGGTAGAAAATAGTCAGATATATTTGGATTGTATAGCAAAACCTCGTACTTTTGCACCCGCTTTCCAAGAGAGGAACAGCCTAACAATTGACATTCTGCTAAAGTTTAAGGATTCGGAAAATAAAAACAAAAAAACTTCGAAAAAGTTTGGATGTTATCTGAAAAAGTCCTTATCTTTGCATCCGCTTTCGCTAAGAAAGCAGCGCGACAGAAGTCACGTTAGTTCTTTGAAATATTGATAAACAATACAAGTAGTACAAGAAAAAATAGAACCGTCAATACTTGTCTTATATGTAGTAATATGTATGAGTCATAAGGTATTAATGAAGTCAATAAATTGTACGGCATCCTGAACAGAGCAAGAATCAGCAGCAATGTTGATTAACAATACTTTTACAATGAAGAGTTTGATCCTGGCTCAGGATGAACGCTAGCTACAGGCTTAACACATGCAAGTCGAGGGGCAGCAGGATCTAGCAATAGATTGCTGGCGACCGGCGCACGGGTGAGTAACACGTATCCAACCTGCCGATAACTCGGGGA
>CAMQVH010000023.1 GCA_947038155.1 uncultured Bacteroides sp.
TCAAAGAAAGTATATAACCGCAGAAAGATAAAGGCAGCCGATAAAAAGCTGCCTTATTTTTTTTCATTTGGGATAGTGTCGGTATCCCAATGACATAGTGACACCATGAGACAGTGATAGTGACACTATCCTGTTGCGATAGTGACACCATGTTTTATGCAGTTCCTGATAGGCAGAAAGGGCGATTTCCTATACAATTCGCGTCAGTTCTCCAGTAGTGGAGTCTATGATAAACCCGTGTACTTTCACGTCCGACGGAATCAAAGGATGATGAACTATAAAATCGACCGTTCCCCTTACCGACTTCTCCGTATCTTCAAAGCCATCGAGCCAAGAATGAAAATCAACCCCGCAAAAACTCATCATATGAATATAATCGGCATTAATACCCCGTGCCTTCATCTTCTCAAGCATTTCTTCACTGTGCATATGGCAGGCTCCACAATCAGAATGGGCAATCACCATTATTTCCTCCACACCTAACTCGAAGATAGCGACAAGCAGACTGCGAATCACACTACCGAAAGGATGGGAAATGACGCCTCCTGCATTCTTGATCATTTTAACGTCTCCGTTCTTAATGCCTAGTGCGGCCGGGAGTAAAGCTGTCAGACGTGTATCCATACAGGATAAGATAGCAATCTTTTTATCGGGATATTTATTCGTTATATATTCTTTATATCCCTCGTTCTTAACGAACTCTCTGTTATAAGCAAGCATTTCTTCTATCATAACGCTATTTTGTTTGGACACACAAAAATAAAGAAAATAATAAAAGGCTGTATCAGGAAACAATGAAAATATACCGGAAATCCTTTTTAAACTTTTACGCAGGATACAGGTCTGGAAACAAAGAGCCGGACAAGAGAAATATCCTGCCCGGCTCCTATTAATTATGCTTGATTATTAATTAACTGATTAATAACCGGCGTTTTGTCCGAATTCTGCCGGATTATTGATCGCATCCAGATATTTCGTAGGAATAGGACGCAAATAGAATTCTTTCTTAAAGTGCTCGGCAGCACGCTTATTATAAGCAGCCAAACGAGTCTCAAAAGCAGCATTACGTTTCAGCAAATACCAGCGGCCACATTCGCCACAAAGTTCACGGGCATATTCATCGAAAACATAATTCAGATCCACTTGCGACTCACTGACCGTACCGGCACCGGCACGCGTACGGAGTACATTAATATATTTGGCAGCATCTCCCTTGTTCAAGCGTACCGATGCTTCAGCAGCAATCAGGTAAACTTCCGCCATACGCATGATCATCACATCCACAGTTTTTCTCTGAACGTCTCTGCCGACAAACTTATTGCCCGGCATATTGAATTTAGAAAGAGCCGGATAAATAGATAGCCACAAAGCACTGGCAGCACTAGGCTTGTCATAGGTAGCCCTGGCTGTTCCATTCTCATCGTAAAGATCGAAAACATTAAGAACCAACCCCGGATATTGAGCTTTTTCCTCTTCTGTCAGCGTCTTCAAAGAACAATAAACGGCATATTGATGAGCTTCTGCCGGATCTAAAGGCATGGCAGGATGAAGAATATTACCATCTGTTTTATCCTGAGTAGTCTTCGCTGTTCCATCTGCATTCCAGATAGCCAGCTGGCAGTAATTAGCATCGGCTGTACTATTGGATTCCAAGTTAAAATGAGGATAAACTTTCTTACCTATATTAGATGCGGGAATACCAAATTTAGCAGCAAGTGTGCTTGTGATTTCTTTGGCACACGCTGAACCTCCATATTCATAAGTCGCCCCCCATGCCGGTATAGAATAAGACGAGTAAGCTGAGATAAATGAATAACGAAAACGAGAGTCGTTCATATCAGCAGCAAAACAATCCATCAGATATTTGGATGGCAGGAAGATATTACTATTCGGACGACCGTATACGAAGTTTGAAGTCTTGTCTACCAAACCCAGGTCCGTATATGTTCCCAACGAAGGTAAGAAGTGACGGAACATTTCACTTTGTGAGTAATTACCATTGGTGTAAGCGTCCGAATTTCTTTCGGCACCCGCAGCAATGAACAGAGCTTCTTCATTGTTACGATTATTATTTTCGTTGAATACATCGGCAAAAGCAGGATGCATATACCACTCATAAATCGCTTTATTATTAATCATGGTTGTCGCCGTATCATAGGCTTTTTCCAGAAAGCTGACACCATCGGTATCTTTCAGATCATAACCGGCACCATTAATATATGCACGTGCCAATAATCCCATCGCCGATTTCTTTGTAACGCGGCTATAGTAATCACTGAAACTTACGGGCAGATTCTCTACGGCAAACTTCAGGTCTTCGATAATGGCAGCATAAATTTCGGGAACGGTAGAACGGTGAGCATCAAAAGAAATATTCTCGCTATCGGCAGCCTTCAACTGCAAATCGACATTTCCAAACTGCTCTACCAGATTCATATAATAGTAAGCACGCAGACATTTGGCCTGTGCCACACATTCATTAATTTCAGTCTCATCCCCTGTCACATTCTCAGCTCCGTCAATCACAATATTACAGCTGTTAATACACAGATAAGAATATTGCCACACTTTATAATAATAGCTATCATCGGTTTTCATACCGTTATAACTATGATAACGCTGATAGCTGGAGCCCGATTTAGGTTCTTCCCAAATATCAGTACCCGCTTCCGTACAAACCAGATAGTCACTACTCTGATAGATGTTGTTGATCAAGGCTGTATAGCACGAGTTGGTGAATGCCTTATAAGTTTCCAATGTATAAGAACCATCGGAGAACTGACCCGAGTTGTTGGGGTTCACTTCATCAAGACTGCAAGAGCCCCAAGAAAAAACACCGGCAACAAGTAGAACTAAACTATATATCTTTTTCATATTGCTATTTTTTAGAAAGTTAAATTAAGACCAAATATGCAATCACGAGACAATGGGAAGTTGATGCTTCCGTTCATTTCCGGATCGTAATTCTTCACATATTTGTTTGGCGAATAAGTAAACAGGTTGGTCATTGTCGCATAAACTCTCAGATTGCTGATACCAAAACGTTTTGTAAGTTTACCGGGTAACGTATAACCCAATGTTACGTTTTTAAGTTTAAAGAATGATCCATCCACATAATACATAGAATCATATCCTTCATAAGCACTTCTATCCTTGGATTTATCGATAGCATAGAACAAGACATCCTGATCTGCTTCGATCGTCTTGTCATAGTAAGTAAAATAAGTAGGAATATTGTAATCCGGGTTAGGCGAATATTTACCTATCACACTACCATAGTTCATCATTTGTCCCCAACGTGCATAAAGGAAGACAGACAAATCAAAATCCTTGTATCTGAAATTATTCTTAAAGCCCAATGTCCAGTCCGGAGTATTACGACCTATTACCTGACGATCATAATCCGCACGTACACCATAAGGATTTTCTGCCGTAATATCAACGCGCTCTCCTTCAGGATTCATATAATAGTAACCATTTCCGTCCTTCTTCACACTAGGTAAATCCAGCTTAATATCGCCCGGTTCGCATCCGAACAAAGCAGCAGTTTCCTTTTCGCTATATTGCCAGATACCCAACACTTTATATCTATAGAAAGAACCGACTCCTTCGCCGACTTTGAACACCATATCACCCTTTTTTGCATTGAACATCATATCCTGCCCTTCGATCAAAGATTTAATTTTTTCTTTGTTGGCGGTAAATGTCACTGTTGAGCTCCAGGTAAAATCTTTCTTCACAATATTACGGGTATTAAGAGCAAGTTCAATACCTCGATTTTCTGTTTCAGCAGCATTCTTGTTCATTTTATAACTTGTGCTACCTGTGTAATTACCCATAATAGATGTCGGCAATGCCTGCGAAAGAATTACATCCGTTGTTTTTGTCCGATACAAATCCACCGTCAGATCAATACGATTATTGAGGAAGCTGGCGTCAATACCAATATTCAAGTCATGAGTCTTTTCCCATGTCAGATTACGGTTAGTGATATACTCCGTAAACTTGGCTGACGGAACAGTCATTCCTCCCAAAGAAGTTGTCACATTTTCCAAAGATGCCATAGAACTGTATTCAGCAATACCGGCGGTCGTTCCGGCAACACCATAGCCTACACGCAGTTTCAAGTTATCCAACCAGCTTTTTGTACCAGCCATAAATGCTTCATCCGAGATTCTCCAGCCTACAGAAACTGCCGGGAATAAATTCCATCTATTGTCTTTCGACAAACGGGAATCCGCTTCATAACGACTGGAAGCAGAGAACAGGTATTTACCTTTGTATGAGTAGTTGACACGACCGATAAAGCCCATCCCTTTCGACATCAGATATTTGCTATTCAGTTTCTTATTATCAGCATTCTGCAATGCATACCACAACATATCATTGGTCGCCGGATTTTCACCATATACATAATATTCTTCACTCTGATTGTAATTCCAGGAAGTAACCCCTGTAACCGTCAGGTCATGATCCTTATTAAATGTATTGTGATAAGTTACTATGTTTTCCCATTTGTAATTATATCCCGTCTTATTGGTAGCTTCGCCATATGCCACCGTACTGCCTTTCAACACATTATAGGAGCCTTCTCCCATAAATTTACCGGCACGAGATTGAGAATAACTGCCTCCAAGCTGTGACTTGACAGACAATCCTTTTACCGGTTTCCACTCCAGATAAGCGTCAACATAAGCCCTTCCTGCTTTAGTATTGTTCTTATATACCCCATCCTGTTCGTCTGCTAACGGATTCGGGTCTGATGATGAACCGGGAATCGGAAATTCCGTAATAGAGCCATCTTCATTATAAGGAACACCCAATGGGGTAGCAAACAACGCTCTTTCTAAAACGGCATTACGTGAATTCTTGTTGGAGAAAGATGCCTGAACATTAATACCGGCATTAATCCATTTATTGATTTCCTGATCTATACGGACACGGGTAGAGTACACTTTATAGTCATCATTCTCATACATACTCTTCTCATCAGTATAGTTCAACGAGAAATAAGCTTTCGTCTTCTCAGTACCTCCGGCAACGGAAATACTATAGTTCTGCTTCAAGCCTGAATGTAATACTTCATCTCCCCAATTCACCCATTGGTTGTTTTTGATAGCGTCGTATCTTTCACCGAAAATTTCCTCTTCATTAGTAGTACCGACAGGCTTATAAGAATCTTTGATATAATTAATGTATGAGTCACCCGTACGCATTTTAGGAACTTTAGCGCCTAAAGTCGTTCCGGCATAAGCATTAAAATTGATGACCGGTTTTCCACTCTTGGATCCTTTCGTAGTCACGATAATAACACCATTCGCACCACTTGAACCGTAGATAGCCGTAGAAGATGCATCTTTCAGTACTTCGATAGATTCAATATCATTGGGATTCAAGGTAGCAATATCACCCGGCATACCATCGATAATATAAGTCGGCTTAAATGCATCTGAAGAAATATTACCATCCTCATCCAACTGCAAAGAGCGGGTACCACGCAACTGAACTGTCGGTGACGAACCTGCCTGACCTGAAGAATTAGTGATATCCAAACCTGCAATTTTACCTTGCAGCGCATCCATCGGATTCACGCCCGGATTCATGGTGATATCCTCTGATTTCACAGAAGCAACCGCACCTGTCAAATCACGTTTCTTTACCGTACCGTAACCAATGACCACCACCTCATCCAGAGCCTGTGTATCCGGAACCATTTTTATATTTAGCGGGGCATTTCCGCTCACCGTGATAGCCTGTTCTTTATATCCGATATAAGAAACAACCAGTTCTTTACTTCCGGCCGGGAGATTAATGGAGAACTTACCGTCAAAATCAGTTATCGTACCTGTACTTGTACCTTTCACCACAATAGAAACACCGATCAACGGTTCTCCATTTTCATCTAAAACTGTTCCTTTCACTGTCTTTGTCTGCATGACGGCTTGCACAGTAATATCATTCACACCATTTTCTGCATAAACAGATATGGCAGAAGGGGCACACAATAAAGTCAGCCCTAAAATCATGGAAACGCGTCTATGCTGTGCCTTCCACGCTTCAACAAATGCATTCTCTCTCATTCGTTTTAATTTAAAGTTAATATTAATTTTCCTTTGTTTAGTAAAATACAATTAGTACAATCTTTTACATAGACGTTTCCATTTTACTTCTGTACTCACAAAGGACGACAATAATACAAAAATTCGCTTTTCCAAGCCTTTTTTTCCTCAAATATATGCAGAGGATAAAAAGACAAATTTTAGGCTAAGCCAACAAATTCTCTTTTTTATTGTTGAATGAAGAATAAAAAGTGTAAATTTGTATTTGGATGCCACTTAAACTAACAACATATTATCGCGGAAAAGACATTCCCGATTTACCGGGAACCAATACTTTTCATTCCAAGGAGTTGTTTCAGATCTATGAATCGACTCCGGGATATACCCCGCTACTGATAGTGGCAACAGAAGAAGGCAGACCTGTGGCACGCCTGCTTGCCGCCATACGCAAGACCAAAAAGTGGCTTCCCTCCTCTCTTGTCAAACAATGTGTAGTATATGGTGCAGGTGAATTTCTGGACACTTCTCTACCGGCAAGTAAAGAGAAGGAAGAAGAAATTTTCGGTGAAATGCTGGAACATCTCACGCAGGAAGCATCACGCACCTGCATTCTTATTGAATTCCGCAATCTGGATAATTCCATGTTTGGTTACCGTTTCTTCCGGAAGAACGACTTTTTTCCGGTCAACTGGCTACGTGTCCGTAACTCTCTGCATAGTACGCAGAAAGCGGAAGACCGTTTCAGCCCGTCACGTATCCGTCAGATCCGGAAAGGACTCAAAAACGGAGCCAAAGTAGTAGAAGCCCATACGGTGGAAGAGATTAAGGAATTCTCGCGAATGCTGCACAAAGTTTATTCTTCACGAATACGGAGATATTTCCCTGCCAATGACTTTTTCCGCCACATGAACAGCATGCTTATCAGAGGAAAACAGGCCAAAATATTCATCGTAAAATACAAGGAAAAGATCATCGGCGGCTCCGTCTGCATCTATTCCGGCGAAGATGCTTTTATCTGGTTTTCAGGAGGAATGCGAAAGACGTATGCACTGCAGTCACCCGGCATACTGGCAGTATGGAAAGCACTTGAAGATGCCCATGAACGGGGATTCCGCCACATGGAGTTCATGGATGTAGGACTTCCCTTCCGCAAACATGGTTACCGTGATTTCGTACTCCGTTTCGGAGGCAAACAAAGCAGTACCCGCCGCTGGTTCCGTATCAGCTGGCCATGGCTGAATAATCTTCTGGTCAAGTTTTATGTCTAAATGTAATCTCAAGATTACAAAACCCGTCTTTACCACCCATCCGGAGCATTTTTTATGCATTATTCCCCAATAATTAAATGCAGAAATATTTCTTTATTAGACAAGAAATGTCTTTCTTTGTGCTGTTTTATGCCATATAAGCACATAATTAAACCATATAAAAAAATATAGTTATGAAGATTTCACACATTGAGCATCTGGGCATTGCTGTAAAAAGCATCGAAGAAGCCCTTCCTTACTACGAAAACGTATTGGGTCTGAAATGTTACAACATCGAAACAGTAGAAGATCAAAAAGTAAGAACCGCTTTTTTAAAGGTAGGTGAAACAAAAATCGAATTGTTGGAACCGACTTGCCCCGAAAGCACCATTGCTAAATTTATTGAAAACAAAGGTGCAGGTGTTCATCACGTAGCATTTGCCGTAGAAGATGGCGTAGCTAATGCCTTGGCAGAAGCAGAAGGCAAAGAAATCCGTCTGATTGACAAGGCTCCCCGCAAAGGTGCCGAAGGTCTGAACATCGCTTTCCTTCACCCGAAATCAACACTGGGTGTGCTGACAGAACTCTGCGAACACTAATCATAAACTCTAAAAAACAACAAGAACTCATGAGTAATCAACTTGAAAAAATTAAAGAGCTTATTGAACGCCGTGCCGTTGCACGCATCGGAGGCGGTGAAAAAGCAATTGCGAAGCAACATGAAAAAGGGAAATACACAGCGCGTGAGCGTATAGCCATGCTGTTGGATGAAGGTAGCTTCGAAGAAATGGACATGTTCGTTGAGCACAGATGCACGAACTTCGGCATGGAGAAAAAGCACTATCCGGGTGATGGTGTAGTAACCGGTTGCGGTACTATCGAAGGTCGTCTCGTATATCTTTTTGCACAGGACTTTACCGTTACTGCAGGTTCACTGTCGGAAACAATGTCACTGAAGATCTGTAAGATTATGGATCAGGCAATGAAGATGGGTGCTCCTTGTATCGGTATCAATGACTCGGGTGGTGCACGTATCCAGGAAGGTATTAACGCTTTGGCAGGTTACGCAGAAATCTTCCAGCGCAATATCCTCGCTTCGGGTGTCATTCCGCAGATTTCCGGTATCTTCGGTCCTTGTGCCGGCGGTGCTGTTTATTCTCCGGCGCTGACTGACTTCACACTGATGATGGAAGGTACTTCTTATATGTTCCTTACAGGTCCGAAAGTAGTGAAGACTGTAACCGGTGAAGACGTAAGCCAGGAAAACCTCGGCGGAGCAAGCGTTCACTCTACCAAATCGGGTGTTACTCATTTCACTGCCAAAACAGAAGAAGAAGGTCTGGCATTGATCCGCACACTTCTGAGCTATATTCCTCAAAACAACCTCGAAGAAGCTCCATACGTGGATTGCACAGATCCGATCGACCGTCTGGAAGATTCTCTGAACGATATTATCCCCGACAGCCCCAACAAACCGTATGATATGTACGAGGTTATCAGCGCTATCGTGGACAACGGCGAATTCCTGGAAATCCAGAAAGACTATGCCAAGAATATCATTATCGGTTTTGCCCGTTTCAACGGTCAGTCGGTAGGTATTGTAGCCAATCAGCCTAAATTCCTTGCCGGTGTACTCGACAGCAACGCATCTCGTAAAGGCGCACGTTTCGTTCGTTTCTGCGATGCTTTCAATATCCCTATCGTGTCGTTGGTAGACGTACCGGGATTCCTTCCGGGAACAGGCCAGGAATACAATGGCGTTATCCTTCATGGGGCCAAACTGCTGTATGCTTACGGTGAAGCTACCGTACCTAAAGTAACAATCACATTACGTAAATCTTATGGTGGTTCTCACATCGTGATGAGTTGTAAACAACTTCGTGGTGACATGAACTATGCTTGGCCAACAGCTGAAATCGCTGTAATGGGTGGTGCAGGTGCAGTAGAAGTATTGTATGCGCGTGAAGCCAAAGACCAGGAAAATCCGGCTCAGTTCCTTGCCGAAAAAGAAGCAGAATATACAAAACTGTTTGCCAATCCTTATAATGCAGCTAAATATGGTTACATCGATGACGTCATCGAACCGCGTAACACACGTTTCCGCGTGATCCGTGCTTTGCAACAGTTGCAGACTAAGAAACTGTCTAACCCGGCGAAGAAACATGGTAATATTCCGTTGTAATCCAACTTTTCACATTAAAACAAGAACGATTATGAACAAAACCAAAATCGGAATATTCCTTTCTCTGCTGTTGCTGATTGGATTGACTTCCTGCGGGGAGCAAAAGTCGAACAATAAGCTATTGCTGAATGAAGTCCTGATAGACAATCAAAATAACTTTCAGGATGACTACGGCTTGCACAGTGCATGGATTGAAATATTCAACAAATCATACGGTAGCGCAGACTTAGCAGCTTGTTTATTGAAAGTAAGCAGCCAGCCGGGCGATACAGTAACCTATTTTATCCCGAAAGGTGACATACTTACATTAGTAAAGCCACGCCAACATGCGTTATTTTGGGCAGATGGCGAACCTAATCGTGGTACCTTCCATACCAGCTTCAAACTGAACCCCGAAACAGCCAATTGGGTTGGTCTTTTTGATTCAGGCAGAAAGCTACTGGATCAAGTTGTCATACCAGCAGGAACTTTAGGTCCCAACCAGTCTTATGCACGCATAAGTGACGGAGCAGCAGACTGGGAAGTAAAAGGCGGAAGCAAAGACAAATACGTAACCCCGAGCACGAACAACAAAACCCTTGACAGTAATGCCAAGATGGAAAAGTTCGAAGAACATGACTCAGTCGGTATCGGTATGTCTATTTCAGCCATGAGCGTAGTATTCTGCGGATTGATTCTTCTCTTCATTGCCTTCAAGGTGGTAGGTAAAGTTGCTGTCAACCTGAGCAAACGCAATGCGATGAAGGCTAAAGGCATCGATAAAGTCGAAGCAAAAGAGCTTTCACAGGCTCCAGGTGAAGTTTATGCTGCTATTTCAATGGCATTACACGAAATGCAGGATGAGGTACACGACGTAGAAGAAACGGTGCTGACCATCACTCGTGTGAAGCGCAGTTATTCACCGTGGAGTTCGAAGATTTACACCTTGCGTGAAAATCCTAACAGAAAGTAAATCATTCCCTAAAAAGATAAAACGATGAAAGAATATAAATATAAAATCAACGGTAACTCATACAAAGTAACCATCGGAGATATTGAAGATAATATCGCTCATGTAGAAGTGAACGGTACGCATTACAAAGTAGAAATGGAGAAACAACCGAAAGCTACTCCCAAACCGGCAGTAGTACGTCCTATGCCTAACTCACCGGCTGCTCCTACCACACCGGTAGTGAAACCGGCTGCTCCTTCTACCGGCAAATCGGGTGTTAAGTCCCCACTGCCAGGCGTTATCCTTGACATCAAAGTAAATGTAGGTGATACAGTGAAGAGAGGACAGACTATCATTATATTGGAAGCCATGAAGATGGAAAACAATATCAATGCAGACAAAGACGGTAAAGTGACTGCCATCAATGTCAACAAGGGAGATTCTGTTCTTGAAGGTAATGACCTCGTAATTATTGAATAATATGGGAGATTTTATTAACTTTTTAGGAAATAACCTTGCCGATTTCTGGACCTACACGGGATTTGCCAACGCGACAGGTGGACATATTGCTATGATCATTATTGGTTTAGGCTTTATTTACTTAGCTGTAGCCAAAGAGTTCGAGCCGATGTTGTTAATTCCTATCGGATTCGGTATTCTGATCGGTAATATACCTTTCAATATGGACGCCGGACTAAAAGTCGGTATATATGAAGAAGGTTCTGTATTGAACATATTGTATCAGGGAGTAACGTCCGGCTGGTATCCACCGCTCATCTTCTTAGGTATCGGTGCCATGACAGACTTCTCGGCACTGATCTCCAATCCGAAGCTGATGCTGATCGGTGCAGCTGCCCAGTTTGGTATCTTCGGTGCATACATGATTGCATTGGAAATGGGATTTGACCCGATGCAGGCCGGTGCTATCGGTATCATCGGTGGAGCAGATGGTCCGACAGCTATCTTCCTTTCGTCCAAGCTGGCACCTAACTTAATGGGAGCCATTGCGGTATCCGCCTACTCTTATATGGCGTTAGTTCCGGTGATACAGCCGCCTATCATGCGTCTGCTCACCACCAAGCACGAACGCGTTATCCGTATGAAACCGCCACGTGCCGTTTCTCATACAGAGAAAGTGATTTTCCCGATTATCGGTCTGTTGCTAACCTGCTTCCTGGTTCCTTCCGGTCTGCCTCTGCTGGGTATGCTGTTCTTCGGTAACCTGTTGAAAGAAAGTGGTGTAACCCGTCGTCTGGCTAACACAGCCAGCGGTCCGCTGATTGACGTTATCACTATCCTGTTAGGTTTGACAGTAGGTGCCTCTACTCAGGCTTCCGAGTTCCTGACACTCGACTCCATCAAGATCTTCGCCCTCGGTGCACTGTCATTTATCATTGCTACCGCATCAGGTGTGATCTTCGTTAAGATCTTCAACCTCTTCCTCAAGAAGGGCAATAAGATCAATCCGTTGATCGGTAATGCAGGTGTATCTGCCGTTCCCGACTCTGCACGTATCTCACAAGTTGTCGGTCTGGAATATGATCCTACCAACTACTTGCTGATGCACGCTATGGGTCCGAACGTAGCAGGTGTAATCGGTTCGGCTGTTGCTGCCGGTATCCTGTTAGGATTCTTAATGTAGGGACAAGGTACCTCTGCCAGGCTTCCATTCGGAATGCCGGGACAAAATATTAGGTGCGGATATTGCTGTTTTAGATGCAATATCCGCACTTATCATTATGTTATCTTCTCTTATCATTCCGTTAATCTATTCCAAAAAGGCTACGAATAATTCGTAAATACGATATTTTTTAGCATCTTGCGTCTTTGTTACGACACACTAAAATAAATATTTATGAAACGGATGATTCTCCTCGCCTTCCTTTGTACCACCACCCTGGTGATGGCGCAACGTATCAATCATGTTCAGGAAGCAATAGCAAACTACGATTACGAGGCAGCTCTCACTCTCATTGCCAAAGAAAAGCCGACGATCCCCCTACTCTTGCAAAAAGGTAAAGCACAACGGGGACTTGGGATGAACACAGAAGCACTTTCCACTTATCAGGAAATCATAGCCAATGACACTGCCAATACCCGTGCATATATCGAAGCAGCCGAATGCTGCCGTTCATTGGCCAAATACCAACAGGCACTGAAATATTATGAACAGGCACTCGATCTGAATCCGGAAAACAAATATGTGCGTATTCAATACATCGGATTACTACTCTCCTTACAGAAGTTTCAGGATGCTTTAGGAGAAAGTAGCCTGATGACAGAGAAAGACAGTTCCGCCATCGCCTTGCATCTGCAAGCCCAAAGTTTCGAAGGTATGGGAGAACTTCTCCCCGCCACGGGGTGCTACTATAATATACAGGAGAAATACCCCGACGACTATCTTGCCGCCGCCAAACTCGCCGCACTGAACATAGCCGGTTCTTATTTCAACGAAGCAATTGAAGCCACGGAGAAATATCGACAGATTGACACCACCAACATCGCTGTCAACCGTCAGAATGCACTGGCATATTGTCTGAACAAGGACTACCCTACCGCTATCCGGCGGTATGAATACCTGGTGAGCCAAGGCGACAGTTCTTTTCATACCTGTTATTATCTGGGTATCAGCTATTATGCGGAAGAGAAATATTACGAAGCACATGACTTTCTGGAAGCCGCCCGAAAACATGATCCTGAAAATGTAAACCTGCTTTATTATCTCGGCCGTGCCTGCGCCAAGACTTCATGGAAGAAGTCAGGCGTAGAGTATCTCGAAAAAGCGCTTGATCTGACTATTCCCAAAGACAGTAATATGGTACGGCTCTATATTGGCATGACCGACTGCTACAAAATGGCACAGATGCCCAAAGAGCAGATTGAATCGATCAGAGAACGCTACCGGAAATACGATAAACAAAATCATAAGCTGCTCTATGATATGGCTTTCATTTATTTCTATTCGCTGAAAGACAAGAAAAACACCGAACGCTGTCTGGAAGCATTCTTAAAAACACGCCCGAAAGAAGATAAGGAAGAAGAAGCGAAACTAAACGAACGAGGCGAACTCGTTTTAGGCACTAAGAATTATTATAATGCTGCAGCCAACTGGCTGAAAGACATTCAAAGTAAGCAAAAGATAGAAGATTTCTTCTTGGGAGGAAATGTGCCCGCTCAGAAACCGGAATAAGCAGATAAAGGATATTACGTAAAAAAAGCTGCAACCGTCAAACGATTGCAGCCTTTCTATATAATAGGATAATCTGTGATTATTCAGCCAATTTGTTGTCTGAACCCAGCACATTAAGGATTTTGTGCTTATACAGTTTTTCCATGTTGTCACGAGCCGGACCAAGATACTTACGTGGGTCGAATTCAGCTGGTTTTTCAGCGAAAGTCTTACGGATAGCAGCAGTCATAGCCAGACGAGAGTCTGAGTCGATGTTGATTTTGCAAACAGCAGACTTGGCAGCTTTACGCAATTCTTCTTCAGGAATACCGATAGCAGCTTTCAGAGCACCACCAAATTTGTTGATAGTTTCAACTTCTTCTTCAGGAACTGAAGATGATCCGTGAAGTACGATAGGGAATCCCGGAAGTTTTTCCATTACAGCATCCAATACTTCGAAAGCCAATGGAGGAGGAACCATACGACCGGTAGCCGGATCGATGTGGCACTGTTCCGGAGTAAACTTATAAGCACCGTGAGAAGTACCGATAGAGATAGCCAATGAGTCGCAACCTGTACGAGTAGCGAAATCGATTACTTCTTCAGGGTCAGTATATGTGTGGTGGTCAGAAGAAACTTCATCTTCTACACCTGCCAATACACCAAGTTCACCTTCAACTGTTACGTCGAACTGATGAGCGTATTCAACCACCTTCTTAGTCAAAGCAACGTTTTCTTCGTAAGGAAGATGAGAACCGTCGATCATGACTGAAGAGAAACCTGAATCGATGCAAGATTTGCAAGTTTCAAAAGTATCTCCGTGGTCAAGGTGAAGAACGATTTCAGGATGTGCACAACCTAATTCTTTTGCGTACTCTACAGCACCCTGAGCCATGTAACGCAACAAAGTAGCGTTAGCATACTGACGAGCACCTTTAGAAACCTGAAGAATCACCGGAGATTTTGTTTCTACTGCAGCCTTGATGATAGCCTGCATCTGTTCCATATTGTTGAAGTTGAATGCTGGGATAGCGTATCCACCCTTAATAGCCTTAGCAAACATGTCTCTTGTGTTTACCAATCCTAAGTCTTTGTAATTAACCATTTTGTTTAAAGTTTATTGTTAGTGAATTAAAATTCTACGCAAAAGTAAGCATTATCCACCGAATAACGAGCATCGGAAAGAAAAATATAATAGAAAAAGGTTTAAATCGATCAGCAAATATTCATCCGCAAGCGGGTCTGACATTAGATTGTAATGTCCACCTTGCAAATAAACGGCTGAAAGTTTCTATCTAAAAACAGGTATTATACCATAAAAAGCACAAGGCATTCTTTTCGTGCCAATCATATAATTCATAGAAATAGCATAATTCACAGAAGTTTTTTCAGCAAAGTTTTTTCTATTTCGGAGAAATGTACTATCTTTGCGCTCTGAAAATGACCATTACACTATTTCTTACCAAAATAGTAACAGAATATAAATTAAAAAAAGCAGATACTGAAATGAAAAAAGGCCTTCATCCAGAATCATACCGTCCGGTAGTATTCAAAGATATGTCAAATGGTGATATGTTTTTGTCTAAATCAACTGTAGCAACTAAAGAAACCATCGAATTCGAAGGTGAAACTTATCCGTTGCTGAAGATTGAAATCTCAAACACTTCTCACCCGTTCTATACAGGTAAATCTACATTGGTAGATACTGCAGGTCGCGTTGATAAGTTCATGAGCCGTTACGGTGACCGTAAGAAGAAATAATTCAATCTTTCGTTAAGATGAAAAAAGAGGAGATTTCCGGTTGGAAATTTCCTCTTTTTCGTTTCATAGATAAACTAAAGGACCGCACCATTCTTCACAGAGTAGTGCGGTCCGTATATTAACTGGCTAAGGGGAACTATTACCAGATAATATAAAAATGGTATAGTTAAGGGAATATACCATACCATTATATTGTCTGATCTCCTGAAAAATGATGGTTTATTAAATAGTACTATTCAGGAGAAATACTTCCTATTATATATAATAATATTCAGCAGGCAAAAAAGACGGTCCTGCTGACCCGTTGCACTACATATTACAGTCCACGAGGGATGAGATACAGTGGGCGCATTAACGCTCCACACGGGGGACAGAACCGTATATCTAAGGAAGCCACGAGCATATTCCCACATGCTCGTAGCTTAAATTCGAGAATTAAATTCTCATATCGCATTCCGCGACTGTAATACTAGTGCGGTGCAAAAGTGGGAATAATCTCTGATAAAATCAACAGAAAAGGCATTTTTTATCTATAAACAATCATTTTCCTTTAATGTTGATACTAATTTCACATTTCTAATATACCCGTCTTTACTGAACATAGTCAAGTATCAAATTGTTTACTTCCCAAACAATGAACGACTTATGAAAAATATCTATGTGATTGCACTCGCAGCCATCCTATTTCAGGGCTGCGGGCAAAAAAAAGAGATGACGGCACCCGCCACCCGACCTGTTAAGACAACTATTGTCGAATCAAGGTCAGTAATCAGAAAAGACTTCTCCGGCATTGTAGAAGCAGTGGAGTATGTCAAACTGGCATTCCGCGTCAGCGGACAGATCATCAGCCTGCCTGTTATCGAAGGAGAGAAAGTGAAAAAGGGGCAACTGATTGCAGCTATCGATCCCAGAGATATCGCATTGCAGTATGCTGCCACCAAGTCTGCCTACGAAACGGCTTCCGCACAAGTGGAACGCAACAAGCGCCTGCTCTCCCGGCAAGCGATCTCCGTGCAGGAGTATGAAATCAGCCTTTCCAATTATCAGAAAGCGAAATCGGAGTACGAACTGTCCAGCAACAACATGCGTGACACCAAACTGACGGCTCCTTTCGACGGTTCTATCGAGAAGCGGCTGGTGGAGAACTACCAGCGTGTCAATTCAGGAGAAGGGATCGTACAACTGGTCAACACGCAGAACCTGCGTATCAAGTTCACTATACCGGATGCCTATCTTTATCTCCTCCGTACCAAAGATCCCCGTTTCCTTGTAGAGTTTGATACCTTCAAGGGCCATGTGTTCAAGGCAAGACTGGAGGAATATCTGGACATATCCACCGAAGGAACGGGTATTCCGGTCAGCATCACTATCGACGACCCTTCATTCGACCGGGACTTATATGCCGTGAAGCCCGGCTTCACTTGCAGCATCCGTTTCACAGCCGATGTAGGCCCGTTGGTGCAGGATAGCTGGACAATCATACCGCTCAGTGCTGTTTTCGGCGAAAGTGACGGAAACAACATGTATGTCTGGGTAGTCGAAGACAACAAGGTACACAAACGTAAAATCGTTGTCAATGCCCCCACAGGAGAGGCGCAAGTACTCGTGTCCGAAGGCCTGAAACCCGGAGAACAAATCGTCATAGCAGGAGTATACCAGTTGGTAGAAGGAGAAAGTATTAAATCAATAGACAAATGAATTTAGCAAAATATTCACTGGATAACACGAAGATCATCTATTTCTTCCTTGCCGTACTGCTGATTGGAGGTATTACCTCCTTCGGAAAGCTGGGTAAGAAAGAAGATGCCCCCTTCGTTATCAAATCAGCGGTCATCATGACACGCTATCCGGGAGCCGAACCGGCAGAAGTAGAACGGCTGATCACAGAGCCTATCTCCCGTGAGATACAAAGTATGAGCGGCGTGTACAAGATAAAATCAGAGTCCATGTACGGGCTCTCCAAAATCACGTTCGAACTGCAACCCTCACTTTCCGCCAGTTCCATCCCTCAGAAATGGGACGAACTGCGACGCAAAGTGCTCAATATTCAGCCGCAGCTGCCCAGCGGTGCTTCCACCCCGACCGTCTCCGATGATTTCGGCGACGTATTCGGCATTTATTATGGACTGACGGCAGATGACGGCTTCACCTATGAGGAAATGCGCAACTGGGCGGAACGGATCAAGACGCAGGTTGTCACAGCAGACGGCGTGATGAAAGTAGCGCTGTTCGGCGTACAGACGGAAGTAGTCAACATCTTCGTTTCTACCAACAAACTGGTGGGGATGGGGATCGATCCCAAACAGCTGGCCAACCTGCTGCAATCGCAGAATCAGATTATCAACACCGGAGAAATCCGTGCAGGCGTACAGCAGCTACGGGTGACAGCCAACGGAATGTATACCAACATAGACGATATCCGCAACCAGGTAATCACCACCAAAGCCGGACAGGTGAAACTGGGCGACATAGCCGTGATCGAGAAAGGTTATCTCGACCCTCCTTCCAATATCATGCACGTGAACGGGAAACGGGCTATCGGCATCGGTGTTTCCACCGACCCGCAAAGAGATGTAGTGCAGACAGGTGAGAACGTGAAAGTAAAACTGAACGAACTCCTCCCCCTCATGCCTGTGGGACTGGAACTGCAAAGCCTCTACCTCGAAAACGAGATCGCCAACGAAGCCAACAACGGATTTATCATCAACCTGATCGAATCCATCCTGATCGTGATTGTCATCATCATGCTGGTGATGGGACTCCGTGCCGGTCTGCTCATCGGCTCTTCGCTGATTTTCTCTATCGGAGGTACACTGCTCATCATGTCTTTCTTCGGCGTCGGACTCAACCGAACGTCCCTGGCAGGATTTATCATCGCCATGGGTATGCTGGTGGACAACGCCATCGTAGTGACGGACAACGCCCAAATAGCCATTGCCCGTGGTGTAAACCGACGGAAAGCCCTGATAGACGGAGCGACCGGACCACAATGGGGCTTGCTCGGAGCAACTTTCATTGCCATCTGCTCCTTCCTGCCGCTTTACCTTGCCCCCTCTTCCGTAGCGGAAATCGTAAAGCCGCTGTTTGTGGTACTTGCCATTTCATTAGGACTGAGCTGGGTACTTGCCCTGACACAGACTACCGTATTCGGAAATTTCATTCTGAAAGCCAAAACAGGCGACAGCACGAAAGATCCATACGACAAGCCGTTCTATCATAAGTTCGCTTCCGTACTCGGAGTGCTGATCCGCAAGAAAGCAGTGACACTGGTATCCATGGTGATCCTCTTCATCATCTCGCTCATTATTATGGGAACGATGCCGCAAAACTTCTTCCCGTCGCTCGATAAGCCTTATTTCCGGGCGGATGTATTCTATCCGGACGGATACAGCATCAATGACGTAGTGAAAGAGATGAAATCGGTAGAAGAGCACCTGGCGAAGCAGCCGGAAGTGAAAAAGGTATCCATCACATTCGGCAGCACCCCGCTAAGGTATTACCTTGCCTCCACTTCCGTAGGTCCGAAACCGAATTTTGCCAATGTACTCGTCGAACTGACAGACAGTAAATATACGAAAGAATACGAAGAGAATTTTGACGGATACATGAAAGCCAATTATCCGAGTGCAATCACACGGACCAGCTTGTTCAAACTGTCTCCCGCAGTGGATGCGGCTATCGAAATCGGCTTTATCGGTCCGAATGTGGATACGCTTGTATCACTTACCAATCAGGCAATAGCCATTATGCACCAGAATCCGGATTTAATTAATATCCGCAATTCGTGGGGAAACAAGATACCCGTCTGGAAACCGGTTTACAGCCCGGAACGGGCACAACCGCTGGGTGTATCCCGACAGGGAATGGCACAGAGCATTCAGATCGGTACCACGGGAATGACTTTGGGAGAATACCGGCAGGGAGATCAGGTACTTCCTATCCTATTGAAAAATAACCAGCTGGATTCATTCCGGATCAATGATCTGCGCACACTGCCCGTATTCGGGACAGGCAACGAAACGACCAGCCTGGAACAGGTAGTATCTGAATTTGACTTCCAGTACCGGTTCTCGAACGTGAAAGACTATAACCGACAGATGGTGATGATGGCACAATGCGACCCGCGTCGCGGGGCCAATGCGATTTCCGCCTTCAACCAGGTATGGTCTCAGGTACAGCAAGAGATAAAAATACCGGAAGGATATACCATGAAGTATTTCGGCGAACAGGAAAGTCAGGTGGAATCGAATGAAGCGCTGGCCAAAAACTTACCGCTGACATTCTTCCTGATGTTTGTGACGCTGCTCTTCTTGTTCAAGACGTATCGCAAGCCGACCGTCATCCTGTTAATGCTGCCGCTGATCTTCATCGGTATCGTGCTGGGACTGCTCGTACTCGGCAAGTCGTTCGACTTCTTCTCCATATTGGGTCTGCTAGGTCTGATTGGTATGAACATCAAGAACGCTATCGTACTGGTAGACCAAATCGATTTGGAAACTGCAGCAGGCAAGAAACCGCTGGACGCAGTCATCAGTGCCACGACCAGCCGCATCATTCCAGTAGCGATGGCCTCCGGAACAACGATTCTGGGCATGTTACCGCTACTGTTCGACGCCATGTTCGGCGGAATGGCCGCCACCATCATGGGCGGGCTGTTAGTAGCCTCGGCATTGACACTATTCGTCCTTCCCGTAGCCTATTGCGCCATCCACCGGATCAAAGGAGAACAATAATTATCCATTATCCATGAAAAGATTATCCATGAAAGAAATGAAAACTCAACTCATACTATTTTCACTGTTGCTCCTTGGCTCCACAGCCAGGGCGCAACAGCCCTGCCTGAGTCAGGAAGCCTATCGCGAAAAAGTGGAGGCTTACAGCCAGATATTGAAACAGCAAAAACTAAGGACATTCGCCAGTTCGGAGGCACGAAAGATAGCTCATACAGGTTTCCTGCCGAAAATCGACGTAAATGCAGACGGTACCCTGAACATGAGCGACCTTAGCGCATGGAACGAACCGGTGGGCGAATACCGCAACCATACCTACCAGGGAGTATTTGTCGTATCACAGCCACTCTACACAGGCGGTGCGCTCAATGCCCAACATCAGATAGCGAAGGCAGACGAAAAGCTGAACCAGCTGAACGAGGAACTCACATTAGACCAGATTCACTATCAAAGTGATGCTGTCTACTGGAATGCCTCCGCTTCAAAAGCCATGCTACAAGCGGCCGACAAATACCAGAGCATTGTCAAACAGCAATATGACATTATTCAGGACCGTTTCGATGACGGAATGATCAGCCGTACAGATCTTCTGATGATTTCCACCCGGCTGAAAGAAGCGGAACTGCAGTATATCAAAGCCCGCCAGAATTATACATTAGCGCTGCAACAGCTGAATATTCTGATGGGAGAAGCGCCGAATACTCCTGTAGACAGCCTGTACAACATCGGAATGATCTCCGCTCCTGTCCGGATACTTCCTCTGGAAGATGTTTTGCAACGACGTGCCGATTATGCCAGTACGGAAGTAAACATCATGAAGAGCCAGGCACAACGTAAAGCGGCTCTCAGCCAGTTCAATCCCCAATTAAACATGTATTTCAGCGGTGGCTGGGCAACGGCCACACCCAACTTGGGATATGACGTATCTTTCAATCCCATCGTAGGAGTCAATCTGAATATTCCCATTTTCCGCTGGGGAGCCCGTTTCAAGACGAACCGGCAGCAGAAGGCATATATCGGAATACAAAAGCTGCAACAGAGTTATATGACGGACAATATCAACGAAGAACTGTCGGCAGCTCTCACTAAACTGACGGAAACAGAATCTCAGGTGAAAACAGCGAAAGAAAACATGAGTCTGGCAAATGAGAATCTGGATCTGGCCACTTTCTCCTACAATGAAGGAAAAGCGAGCATGGTAGATGTACTTTCCGCCCAGTTGTCATGGACGCAAGCACACACCAATCTGATCAATGCTTATCTGGCAGAGAAGATGGCTGTGGCTGAATACAAGAAGGTGACCAGCGAATAGATAAAAACAAAATTAGGCACGGATGACACGGATTTCACGGTTTTAAGAGTTGAGTAACTAAAAACCGTGTTTATCCGCGTAATCCGTGCCTAATTTTTATTGGTTGTTCTTTTTATTATGCAAGGAAGGAGATCAGTACACCCGCAGCTACTGCCGAGCCGATTACCCCTGAGATGTTACTTGCCATACAATACTGCAATACATGATTCTTCGGATCGTATTTCAACGCAATCTCATTCGCCACACGGCTTGCCATCGGAACGGCACTCAGTCCGGTAGCTCCGATCAGCGGATTAATCTTCTTCTTGGAGAATAGATTCACTAACTTCACAAAGAAGATACCACCGGTAATAGAAAGAGCAAATGCAAGGAAACCACCGATGACAATACCGATTGTCGTCCAGTTCAAGAAGGCTTCAGCCGTCATGGTTGCACCTACCGAAAGTCCGAGGAAGATAGTAGCAGCATTCATGATACTGTTGGAAGCAGCGTCGAACAGACGGAAAGTATTGCTTCCGATTTCTTTCACCAGATTACCGAACATCAGCATACCAATCAAAGGTACTGCACTTGGGACGAAGAGAGCTACAATCGTAGTCACTACAATCGGGAAAATAATCTTCAGTACACGCAGATTCTTGATTTCCGTCTTCGAAGGATATTTCTTTTCCTGTTCCTTCATGTTGATGCTCAGTTCTTTCTTAGTACAGAACAGCTTCACTACCAACGGAATGATCACAGGCACCAGTGCCATATAAGAATAAGCGGCAATAGCGATCGGACCCAGCAAATGCGGAGCCAGCTTGATCGTTGTAAAGATGGCTGTCGGTCCGTCCGCACCACCTATAATACCCAATGAAGCAGCCTCTTGCGGAGTAAATCCCATCAGGATGGCTACCAACAGAACAGTAAAGATACCCAACTGTGCGGCAGCTCCAAAGATGGAAAGATGCAGATTACGCAACATCGGTCCGAAGTCCGTCAACGCACCGACCCCCATAAAGATGATCGGAGGCAGGAAACCGGTCTTGATCAGCATATAATAGATGAAGTTCATAATTCCCAGTTCATGCGCAATGTCATGCAAAGGCATTTCCCAGATATTCTTCATCACACCGTTTATCATCACCATACCATTCTCGTCTGCCTGTATCACTCCCATATCTCCTCCGGGGAAGTTGGCAAGCAACACACCGAAAGCAATCGGAACAAGCAGTAGCGGTTCGTACTGTTTCTTAATCCCCAGATAAAGCAGGACGAACGCGATGGCATACATTATCAGGAACTGCGGTTCGGCAATGATATTGCTGAACGCAGTCATGTCATATAAGTTCTCAAATATCTCGTTCATTATCCTATCTTCATTAATACATCATCTTCTGAAACAGTGTCTCCCGGATTGGCGCAGATAGCAGTTATCGTACCGCTAAATTCGGCACGGATAGCGTTGTAAGTCTTCATTGCTTCCACATAACAAAGCACATCGCCCTCTTTCACCGCATCACCTACTTTCAAGGCAGATTCCTGCGCATTCTTCACCAGGAAGAATTTACCTTCCAGCGGAGAAAGAACATCTTTGCCCTCTCCTGCCGGAGCCGCAGCTGCAGGCGCAGCAGGCAGTTCGGCGTCTCCGTATGCTACCGTCACACGATAAGCCTGTCCGTCCACCTGTACAGTCAGTGTCTTTGGTTTTGCATCTTCTTCCGGCGATTTATCTTTCTCGGCACGGCGTTTTGCCACGTCTGCCAGGAAGTCTTCCTTCGCTTTTCCACTCTTGTAAGCCTCATACTGAGCCGGATGCATGGCATATTCGAAGAGTTCTTCGTCGTCCTCTCCCACTTCCCATTTGTTTTCCTTCATCAGCTTGCGATACTTGTCGAGTGAGTCGGGGTAATTGTCCTGCGGATTACCTTCGAAGAATTTACGTCCTTCACGTTCGGCTTTCTCGATGATTTCGGGAGCCAGTGTACCCGGCAGGCGTCCTGCTTTACCCAGCAGCATATCCCAGATATCGTCGGCAATCATTCCCCAGCGCTCTTTGCCTTTTTCCATTGCCATCACATTCATCATGGCAAGGTTCTTCACGTACTGACTGAACGGAGTTACCAATGGAGGATAACCGACGCGGGGCCATACATACGCCACTTCGTTGAACAACTTGATCAGCAGCTGATCCTGTGTCATAAACGGCAGGTTATGTTTGGCTTTATACTTGTTGATAGATTCCAGATTCGATTCGAGGTCAGCCATCAGACTACCCATCATACCGCCCGGAAGTCCCGGACCGATCAGCAGCGAGTTCATCAGACGGTTCTTCGGGCTGATATACAAGCCAAGGAAGTCATCCATAAATTCCTGAATCAGCGCACGCACTTTCATGTAGGCTTCCATATTGATTTCCGGTACCTGATATCCGGCATCTTTCAGCATAGCCTGTACGCTGAGAAGATCGGCGTGTCCCGTACCCCATGAAAGCGGTTCCATACCTACGTCAATGTAGTCGCAACCGGCTTCGCATACTTCGAGGATGCTTGCCATGTTGAAACCGGGACCGGCATGACTATGATACTGAATAGGAATTTCGGGATGTGCCGCTTTGATATTGGCCACGATCTTGCCCAATGAAACGGGGCGACCGATACCTGCCATGTCTTTGATGCAAATCTCGTCCGCCCCCAGCTTGATAAGTTCTAACGCCATATTGGTGTAGTACTCTACCGTGTGGATCGGCGAATGGGTGATGCAGAGTGAACACTGTGAGATCATGCCTGCCTCTTTGGCATACGTGATGGAAGGAGCGATATTGCGTACGTCGTTCAATCCGCAGAATGTACGGGTGATATCTGTGCCTTGTGCTTTCTTTACTTTGTAGAACAACTTGCGGACGTCTGCCGGAACGGGGCTCATACGGAGTCCGTTCAATGCACGGTCGAGCATGTGTGTCTGTATGCCGGCTTCGTGGAACGGCTTCGTCCATTCGCGCACGGCTCTATTCGGGTTTTCACCAAACAATAAATTCACTTGTTCAAAACCTCCGCCATTTGTTTCTACGCGGGCAAAACAGCCCATTTCAATGATGGCAGGAGCTACCTTTACGAGTTGGTCTACACGAGGTACATATTTTCCGGCAGATTGCCACATATCTCGGAAAACCAGACTAAACTTAACTTCTCTTTTCATGTTTTTCTATGATATACTTTTGATAGGTTTATAACTTTTCTACTTTTGTAATCTTTCCTTTTCCTAATGTCACCACATTCACAGCTGCTGTGATAGCCGCCATTATATTACCCGGAATAGGCGCAGGACCTCGTGGCGCTTCCTTCTTCGCAGGAACCACTTCTTCGGGAGCATACTTGTTGACAAGAGTAATCAGTAACTTACCTAAATAAATCACAATCAGCAGAATAACAAATACGGTAGCCATGCCGACCACCATCAGCAGGATCGCTGTTTCGATATTTTCCATATAATAAACTATTAGTAATTCAAGTCGTTTGTCCAAAAAGCGTCCGAAAATACCAAATATTTGTGATAAAACAAATTAAGAGAGGAATAAAAAAGTATAAATCGTAAGGTTACAATAAGAAAAAACACATTATTCTTTGCATGTCTATTAAAAAGACAAAGGAAAAGCCCCTTGAGGGGCTCTTTTTATTTTAGGGAGTTATTAAAATGTTATTAATCTGATAATTAAAGAAAATGGCCTTCGTCCTTACACTTTTTATATTCACTTATCAATCTCTATTTTTCAATCATCCAATTCCCCAGTGTGCCACTTTCACTATCAAAATTAACAGCCACCTTCACCACTGGCAGTCCACATAGAGCAAAGCGTTCCGGATAATTCTTTAAATTTATCTGTTCCATAGCAACTGTCGCATTCTTATCCAGTTTCAATTCCATCACATATAATGTGGCCTCAGTACGCAACACTACATCCACACGACCACGGGAAGTACGTACTTCGACATCCACATAGTATCCCAGCAAGCTGAATATGATATAGAATACCTGCTGGTAATGACCTTCGTACTTTGTATGATCGCATTGAGGTATAGTAGACAGAAAGGTTTGCAAACGCCGTAATGCCGCGTCCATATCACCTTTCCGGATATCACGGGAAATAAAAGCCACCATGTTCGTCGCCTCACGTGTGTCATTGGTTACATAATAAGGCAACAAGCTTCGCATCAATCCCACCCTCACCTCTTTATTAGGAATATCCAACGTATATAGTTCCAATTCCTTATCGTAATCCTTGATAGTGACATAGCCGCTTTGATACAGCAATGGAGTAATGCTACTCATCGTTTCAGTGGGAGCATCAAATTCTTCGACCGCCGCCAATTTATTTCCTATTTCAGAAGGCTCTACTCCAAACTTATCCAGCATCTTTATCAGATAGGTAGGAGTGCCGCTACCAAACCAATAAGAATTAAATTTCCCATCTGCAAAAGCATTGAGCAGACTGAATGGATTATAGATGTCGGGCGATGGATAAGTGAAATGATAGCCGTCATAATTCTCTTTCAACTTAGCCAGTACTTCCTCTGCAGTAATATTCAATTTGACAGCCATCCTATCCACATCTTCTTTCATTTGGGTAAGTATCTCATTCTCCGTTATGCCACAAATGGCAGCATAAGGTTCATCCATGCTGATATTTTTGATGTTATTGAGTTCACTGAAAATGCTGAGCTGTGAGAATTTAGTGATACCTGTAAGAAACACATAGCGCAAATAAGGATCACAGGCTTTCAACGGACTATAGAAGTTACGCATAACGTCACGCAATACCCCCAAGTTCTCCCGTTCGTGTACCACATCCAGCAAAGGAGCGTCATATTCATCAATAAGGACCACGACCTTTCTGCCAGTCTGTTCATAAGCACGTTTTATCAGATTAGTCAGGCGCAAATTAGGGTCTGTACCTGCTGCATCAATCCCTAGTGTACGTTCGTGTTCTGTTAGCATGAAGTCTAAAAGATTCACCAGTTTATCTTTGTCCACGTGCTTGCCCATACTCATATCGAAGTGCAGAACCGGATACTGTATCCATTCTTTCTCCAGCTTCTCCATCGCCAATCCACGAAACAGTTCTTCACGACCGGAGAAATAGCTATGCAACGTAGAGGTTAACAATGATTTACCAAAACGACGCGGACGGCTCAGGAACATATAACTGGAAGCAGAATGCGTCATCCGGTAAACGTATTCTGTCTTATCTACATAGAGGAAATTTCCCTCACGAATCTTAGAAAATGTCTGTATCCCTATAGGATATAATCTCTGCAAATCTTCCATAACAACTTTCTTTTTCACAAAGCTACTAAAAAATTCCAATATTCAAATGTCATTCTTCTCCTTCTTATATCGAATATACAGTTTTGCCCACTCATTCACTTTCTCCAAAAACTCTTCTTCGGTGCGAGTCCTATAATAATATTCAAGAATACGCTCATAATGAATCAGAGCTTTTTCTTCCCCTTTTTTACCTTTTGGTAAGTAGCAGGTCCCATATGTATCTCTTGACACATTTTTGAAAGATTCACATGTGCTACTTTAAGCACCTTTTCAATAAACTCACCGAGTTTAGGATGCACAATTTTATTTTCCATTTTTCTTATTATTAGTTAAAAACACGTCTTATATATTAAACATTTTCACACTACTTCAGACATATCTGAACTCGACTTATTTTATTTGTCTTACTTTCGCACCATGCTTTGAAAGTCAAAGTCATTTATTAAACGTCCTAATAGAAGTATTCTATGCAAAACTTTTTCAGAATGTCTTATTTCATGCCCCCGATTGCTCCCATCAGGAACGAACAAGGACAAACCGTTACACCCGCCACTCTCACTCCTTTCTGCGAAGTCTCAGTCGAGCAAGTATATCAGATGATCACCTGCAACGAAAACCTCAAAGCACTGACCGAACAAGTACGCGGTGCCGGAGACCTGCGAATGGCAAAAGCCTCTTTACTCCCCTACGTAACCCCATGCGGCACATTCATCCGCCGGAGTAGTAAATTCTTCGCATCGCCTTCCGGGCTCGTAGTGGTAGATATAGATAACCTCGACTCCTATCAGAAAGCCGTGGAAATGCGCAGAACACTGTTCGACGATCCTTTCCTCTGTCCCATACTTACATTCATCAGTCCCAGCGGCCGGGGCGTGAAAGCATTCGTACCTTATAGCAAACTCTACGCAGACGATCAGACACGGAACGTAAAAGAAAGCATAAACTGGGCAATGCAATACATAGAAATAACCTACGGATCAGAAATGAATAACTCCAACGAAACAGTTCAAAAAGCCGTAGACACCTCCGGCAAAGACATCGTAAGAGCCTGCTTCCTCAGCCATGACCCACAAGCACTATTCAGAGAATATTAAACGATCCATCTTGAATAATCAACGGTGAACTATCCATTATCAATTATCCACTATCAATTAAAAAAATGACCGATATTGAATCCTTACGCCTCCTCACCGAAGCAGTTGAAACAGCAGGTGCCGACATTGCACCCACTTACGCTGAGTATGTACAATTAGCATTCGCCATCGCAACGGACTGTGGTGAAGCAGGACGGGAGTTTTTTCATCGCCTGTGCCGGATTTCCGCCAAGTATCAATCCGCCCATGCCGAACGAATGTTTTCCAATGCACTCACGAAACAGCAGGGAGCAATACATCTCGGAACGGCCTTTCACCTCGCTGAATCGACAGGAGTAAAAATCTGCAGGGAAGCCCGGAAGGAAGTTATGAACAACCGGACGGGTACAGTAGGTACAGAAAGTTCACCGCACAATCTTTCCACACACGCGCACGTATATAATAAGGTAGAAGAAGAGGAAAAGAGTGAATCAGAAGAACTGCTGGAAGGCAGCGACCCGCATCACCCATTACCCACTTTCACCTTAGAAGACTGGCCGAAGCTACTGCTGCGCATCATAAGTTATGGCACTACCGTCACGCAAAAAGACGTACTCTTGCTCGGAGCATTGACTGCCCTGGGCGCCACCATGGAACGATACGTAAGATGTCATTATGCCGGCAAATACCAATCGCCCTGCATGCAATCCTTCATTGTAGCTCCGGCAGCCTCGGGCAAGGGAGTACTATCACTCATCCGCCTACTCGTTATGCCTATCCACGATGATATCCGCCAACAAGTGGAAAAAGAGATGAATGCCTACAAAAAGGCAAAAGTCGCCTACGAAATGATGGGCAAAGAGCGTGCCAAAGCGGAAATCCCCGAAATGCCTTTAAACAGAATGTTCCTCATTTCCGGCAACAATACCGGTACCGGTATCCTTCAAAATATTATGGATGACAACGGAACAGGCTTCATCTGCGAAACCGAAGCGGATACTATCTCTACCGCCATCGGTTCGGAATACGGTCACTGGAGTGATACGCTTCGCAGAGCATTCGACCATGACTGGTTAGCATACAACCGACGTACCAATCAGGAGTACCGGGAAAACAAGAAAAGCTACCTCTCTCTCCTGCTTTCGGGGACACCCGCACAGGTGAAACCACTCATTCCTTCAGTAGAAAACGGACTTTTTTCGCGCCAGCTGTTCTATTATATGCACGGCATCTATCAATGGATCAATCAGTTTGACGAGAACGAAACGGACTTGGAAGCCATCTTCACCGCCATTGGTCTGGAATGGAAAAAGCTCTTGAACTTACTCAAGGAACATGGACTCCACACACTCCGGCTCACGGATGAACAGAAACAGGAGTTCAATGACCTCTTTTCCAAGCTATTCACCCGGTCAACGATCGCCAATGGCAGAGAAATGAGCAGTTCCATCGCCCGAATGGCTGTCAACATCTGCCGTATCATGTCAGTAGTGGCCATGCTTCGTGCTCTTGAAAATCCTCAGCCGTATCAATATCAGACATCTTCTCATCCCCTGCTTACACCGGATAAGGAAATCGCCTCCGATAACATCAAGGACGGTATTATTACCCGTTGGGATATGACGATCACTCCCGAAGATTTTAAGGCTGTATTGAACCTTGTAAAACCACTCTATCAGCATGCTACGCATATCTTGTCTTTCCTTCCTCCTTCAGAAGTCAGCCATAGGGCCAATGCCGATCGTGACGCATTCTTTGAGGCACTGGGTGTCCAATTTACCCGTGCACAGTTGTTGGAGCAGGCTGCGACTATGAAAATCAAGCCCAACACTGCCCTCACCTGGCTGAAACGACTGGTAAAACAGGGACTGATTGTCAATCTTGACGGCAAAGGTACTTACGCGCACGCACGCGTGTGCGTGTGTTAGGGAAGGGCTGGTAAAAGTGTACCTACTGTACCTGTTGATAACATCGTCTTTTATCGTTTTTTTATGAAAATCAGAGTATAGCGTTTTGTAGAAGCTAAAGCTAAGCTTTAGAGGCCATAAACCACCGCTTTAGAAGTCGTAAAGCATAGCTTTTGCTAGGGTTCTCCCAGCGCATCCACGATCGCCCTTACCTCCAACGGAGTGTAAGAACGGTGCTGTGGCTGATAGCCCAAATCGGACAGGCGTTCCTGAAGACCGGGACAGCGGACAATCCATTTATTCATTTTGCGGTAAGCGGCAATGCCCGTAAGTTCGGGAGAATAAAGCTGTGCCAGTTCCATACGACCGTAAGCACGTATTTTGAATTCTATCATGACAAATAGGTTTCTGTTTTACAGTCACAAAAGTAACAAAATATATTCACATTACCTACGTTTTATCAGGGAATAACAGACTATAACTGACAACAATTGCACATTACCGACTGCCACTGTACACAACCGATTTTTCCGAGTTACAGCATACTATATTTGTGTCATCGAAAGGGAGAAATCCTCACGAAAGTATGTTTAACTCTTTAAAATTATTATTTTATGATTCGTTACAAAATCTATCAGAACCAACAGAAGAAAGGCTTGAATGCGGGCAAATGGTTCGCCCGGGCGGTAAGCGACGAGACTTTCGACCTTGCCAAACTTGCCGAACACATGTCGAAGCACAATTCACCGTATTCCAGTGGGGTGATCAAAGGCGTGCTCACTGATATGGTGGACTGCATCAAGGAACTGCTGCTCGACGGCAAAAGTGTGAAAATTGATGATCTAGCCATCTTCGGTGTAGGAATCCGAAGCAAGGCTGCCGAAACGCTGGAAGAGTTCTCATTGGAGAAGAACATCACAGGTATGCGGCTAAAAGCACGTGCCACAGGAAACTTATCAACGACCAATCTGAAGCTCGACAGCCAATTGAAGCAGCAGGCGGAGTATCAGAAACCGACAACGCCCGGAGGAGGTTCCGGGTCAGGCAACACTCCCGATCCGAAACCTAATCCGGACGAAGGAGACGAAGAAGCACCGGACCCAACTGTTTAAGTCATAACCTGAACACTGGCAAAGTCTTTAGCCGGGATAAGCTAAAGACTCATTAAAAATCAATATTTTTTTCATTTAAAACCAAAAACTATGAGTAATTCATCATCCCGTTCCGTTTGGAGTTTCATTATCAAAGTAATCATCACTGTCGCTACTGCCGTAGGTGGTTTGATAGGAGTACAAAGTTGTATGTAAACTTATGCGGACCATCACACTGATTATCATTCATTGCAGTGCCACGCCAGAGGGAAAATCCCTCTCGGCGGAGGCTTGCCGACAGGATCATATCCGACATCGGGGATTCCGTGATATCGGGTATCATTTCTACATCACACGTGATGGGGAAATACATTTGGGACGACCGTTGGAAAAGGTGGGAGCACATTGCCGGAATCATAACACACATTCCATAGGAATCTGTTACGAAGGAGGACTGGATCCGGAAGGACAAGCGAAAGATACACGTACGCTGGCGCAACGGGGATCGTTGTTAGCTTTGCTTCGTGAGCTAAAGAAAAATTTCCAAAAAGCGTTGATTGTGGGGCATCATGATTTAAATCCGATAAAGGAATGTCCGTGTTACCCTTGCGTAGAAGAATACAGGGAATTGTAGGTTAGTATCTATAAGCACTCATTGTATAGCGATGAGTGCTTTTGATTTTTACAAATACATTGCAATTTTCCCTGCTAGAATTTCTTGCCAAAACAAATATTTATAAATGTCTTCACCAAGATCTTAAAATCAAACCACCATGAGCGATGCTGCAAATAAAACAAATCATAGCGAAGACGACGCAACATTTTATCCATCGTATCTGTGTACCCATTATATAACGTAGCATACGAAGTAACACCCGGTCGTATCTGATACAAAAATACGTAACGAGCATCGTGTTCCATTATCTGATCAATGAAATATTTCCGTTCGGGGCGAGGACCAATAAAAGCCATCTGCCCGCAGAAGACATTCCAAAGTTGCGGCAATTCATCCAAATGATGTTCACGCAAAAACTTACCCACTTTAGTCAATCGTTTATCTTTCCCACCCTTATATAACGCAGGTCCCATTTTTTCCGCATCCAAACGCATACTGCGGAACTTATAAATATAAAACGGACGGCCGAAACGACCGATACGTTCCTGTTTGAAAATAGCCGGACCACCATCTTCACGCTTCACAGCTATATAACAGATTAAAAATAAAGGAGAAAAAATAATCAGTAATATGCCCGCAATAATGCAATCCCCAATTCGCTTGACATTGCGCTCAAAAGCATTCATTCCGTCAGGAATGAAAGTTGTTTGTTGTTCCATAAATTATTAATTATAGTTTGGTTAAAGACTATTTTCTCAGAGCTTTTTTATACAAGACTGCTCGTAAAGTATTGGGCATCATCCTAGTAATCACCCGTATAAAGACATTATAGAGATATTCAGAGGAAGTTATGAATCCTAAATTTCTTAGTTGGTTTTGAAAACGTAGTTCCGTTGTCACATATTTTAAACCGCCTCTCCGTTTAAACATAGCCGGTGAAAAGCGAAAATATAATAAGCTCTCTTGGATATTGTAAAATTTAGCACCGTTCTGTAGCATACGTATCCACAGATAGTAATCCTCAAAAAAAGGGAAATGCTGATATCCACCAGCCGCTAATACAGCTTGCTTACGAAACATAATTACCGGATGATTTTCCGGATTACGCTTCTTTGCAAATTGACAAATATCATCATGAACCTCAGGTAACTTTCTTGTAGAAATAATATTTGAAGTAGTTTCTTCAAACTCATCGATCCATGCTCCTACTACATCTAATTCCGGATGCTCTTGAAAAACCCTTATTTGTTTCTCAAAACGATCTGGTTTGGCAATATCATCTGTATCCATTCGGGCAACTAAATCGTAGGAACAATGCTTTAAGCCTTCATTCAGTGCTTTACCAAGTCCTTGATTAACAGGCAAAGAAACTATTTTAAGAATAGGATATTGCATCTCATATTTAGATATAATAGCATCCAATTCTACAGTTAACGGACCATCTTTTACTAAAACTATTTCATCTGAGAATAATGTTTGAGTGAATATACTATTCAAACATTGATTTAAATAAGAAGGCTTCTCTTTTGCATAAAGAGATAAAAGAACAGAAAACATATATATTATAGACGAACCTATAGATTGAATTTAAGGTACTCTAATGAACGTATTTTCTCTTTATCTATTATCTCATTAATTTCTTGATATTGAATCGGCAGTAACAAACTTTTCTCCAATAAAGCCATATTACTAACTATTCTATCTTCTAACTTGAATTGAGACAACAATGAAATCATTTTCTGCTGATTACTACTACGTACTAATGCAGCAAAAGGTCGATTGTATTTAATAGACATTACAGATCCATGAAAAGTATCTGTTATAATATAATCCGCCCCTTTAATATACCCCAAAACTTCAAATGGGTTTGGTATAATAGTTTCGTCACACCAAGGGAAATAAAAACCTATAGAAATCAATTTCTTACCATACTTCTTAGCAAAAGATTTAATAACAGATATCTCTTCCTTAGCCTTTATACGATTCGGATAAGAATAAACAATAATGTAATCTTTCTTATTCACAGGACATACATACGAAGTGAAATCAAACAATAATACTGGATCGATATTGATTATAGCTTCTTTGCCTGTTAGTTCTTTTATTATATCAAATGAGTAAATATCACGTACAGATATAGCAGCCATAGAAGATAAACTTGAAGCGATTTCATCTTGTACTTCGAAATAACGAATATCATCCATCGTTGTATGTCCAAAAGAACCTGCATACGAAATCACTTTATTCGTATTATGTACTCTCCCATACAATTGCGTACAAAATCCCCAAGGAATTTTTTGCGCAAAATTAAATACTTCATCACTGCCTATCACTACCAAATCAAAATACCCTATAGTGTGTACATTAATGCCCAGTATTTCAAAGAATTCTTTTTTAAAACGACGCTGAAATTTATACATATACATCAAACGAGTCAATGCATCCCATTTACAAAAACGATCAATAACCTTTTTCAGAATAAAACTATAAGAACGCCTTAATTCTGGAAAAATTCTTCCCTGTTCGATATCTATAAACTCACACTGATGCCCTAGATTTTCTATTATCTTCTTTAATGCATATCCTTGCAGAAAGGAGCCATAATTCATTACTCTCTGCATAGATAAAATTCCCACTTTCATCTCTTTATTGTTTTATCTATTTCACACTCATTCTCGCAATACGTTTGCGTCTCAAACAATCCAACCACGCCATCAAGGTTGGACAAAGACAAGTTCCTATCAAAAGTCCCTTACGATAAAGAGGCACATCACAATTGAACACAAACTTCAATGTATTTTTCCGTAGAAAAGTCTTAAATTTGCAATACTCTGCGCTATAGATTTTCTCTTGATGATTTGCTTTAATTCTGACTACAGCCCCCATATTAAACAAACATTTATGTAAATCCAGCATAGTGTAAATTATAGGAGCTTGCAACCTCAAATTTTTACGTATTTCATCAATTGCTAAATCACCATTAATAAGACTCTTAATATTAAATTTAGTAGTTGCAGAATCATAATTATCACGACGGTAATAATATATTTTCCGATTTCCAATGCCTACTTTATTACAAAGTTGTGAAAATGTAGTATAAAAGTATAACCCCTCTCCATAAAAAAAATTAGTCGAGAATGTAAGATTATTATCCACAAGCACACTTTTTTTATATATTTTATTCCAACTCCCAACGATTACTCGTGGAGATAATAATAAAGCTGTCGCATCTTCGGGGGGCAAAACCTTAATAAACTCATGTTGTACTTGACTTTCATTATCTTTTGTAAAACAATTCAAAGATAAACATAACTCTCCACCTGTCTTTCTCACCAATTTCAACATATATTCGACATAATCAGTGGACAAATAATCATCCCCATCCACAAAAACCAAATATTCTCCTTTAGATATCTCAATACCTATATTTCTTGCAGCACTAACACCTACATTCTGTTGATGAATCGGAACAATTCGTTCATCTGTAGTTGCTAATTTATCAATAATATCATGTGTCTCATCAGTAGATCCATCATTTATAACCAATATCTCAATATTGTTATAAGATTGTCTAACTATAGAGAGTATACAATCTTCAATATAGCGTCCAACATTATATGCTGGAATAATAATTGAAACTAATGGATTGCTTTTTTTTTCAATATTCATAAATTATTATCATATAATGATTTTTCCACTATTCGTTTATAAATCTTATTATACTTTTCTGCCATAAAACGTATATCATATTCATCAGCACGTTTACGGCATTTATTTATTATTTCATTCGCATAAGATTTATCTTTCGAAAGATGAAGAATTTCGTTGGCCAAAACTGTATCATCATGTACAGGAAACACTACTCCTGCCCCCTGAATTACTTCCTGCAATCCAGGAACTCCAGAAGCAATCACTGGTTTACCAGCTGCCATCCCCTCTACGGCGACCAAGCCAAATCCCTCAAAATGAGATGACATTACTACAATATCAGAAGCTTTCATCAATGCTGGAACATCTTGACGTACCCCCATAAAATGCACACGTTCAGAAATCCCATACTCCTCCGCTTTCTGTTTATGCATATCTAAAGTATCACCCGCACCGACAAAAATGACATGAAATTTTTTAGACAATTTCCGCATAGCTTTCAATAGTGTTAATTGATCCTTCTGCTCATGAAATCTTGCAACTTGAATAAGTAATACTACATTATCAGGTATCCCTAATCTTATTCGGGAAATTGGAACTGCATTCTGAAAACGGCTCACTGAAATACCATTAGCTATAACCTCTACTGGTAAACAATTATCTACAAATTTATGTAAAGACTCTTTGGTTGCATCAGAAATAGCAATGAGTGCATCATAACGTCTATAAATAAAATAGTCAAGACATTTCCACAACCACTTCCCCTGTCTATTATTCAGTGTCGAATGCTCTGTCATTATCAGCCTACATTGTGCTTTTGATAACATTTTAGCAATAACGGCCCAATATATAGGAGGAAACATATGCACATGCACAATATCATATCTCTTTAAATAGGGGATCAATCTAACAATAAACTTCGGGTTATACCTAGACGACTGCACATCGTTTAATAGTATATAACCACATCCGTACTTTTTCATTTCTTCGGCATAAGTTAAAGGAGAATCTGCAAGTACCGCTACATCCACTTTATGCCCTTGTTCTATTTGAAAAGGGATTAATGAAGCCACCAAACGAGCGACCCCGGAAGAAACTGAGAAATGAGTCATTACATGAAGGACCTTCATAATCTATATTTAAATCTCCCGTTTTGAAATAATTTCATTTAAAATTTTCAATTTTTCACAGCCATACTGTAAATCGGGCTCCAGATAATTACCTTCTCCCCATTCGTTCCATGACTTTATAAACACAATGCGTTCTTCTTCATTCTTATCTTTTATTAATTCTATAATCTCCTTTACATGTTTCTGAAACAATTTGGGAGTAGCTCCTGTAAGAATAAACCCTTTTGCACCTGACCGAGGACTATGATCCCAATTAGGAATAATCGTAGGTATTGTATCACTCATTTTAGCTTCTGAATATATCCAATACTTCATTGCATCCTTATAACGATAGGTAATAGGATACTTCAATAACCGAGCGATTATTTTACGTAGAGTCAACCCAATTTTATTTTCTTTTCCCTTTATTCCAAACACAGTAGCATCATTAAATGCATCAAAACCTAAAGATAAAATTTTGCTACGGAAAGGCATTCCCCCTTGTCCTACGAAATAGATACCTTTTAATCCATTCTGCAGAGCTAAACTACGCCACATTTCTATAAAACGACTTACTTCTTTATAATCCAGTGGTGCGTAAATCAAAAACAAAGGACATCCATTTACTGTGATATATCGTTTATCTTGAAAAGCAGGTAACACTGTATAGAAATGTGCTTTAATATCGTCATCACCAGGATAAGTTTGTTCCATTAAAAGCTTATCCTTAAATGTTGCATTAGGATCCCATAATTTTTTCATCCAAGAATGATTAGCCCAAGCCAGACAAAATGGAAAATCAGGTTTGCCGCTTTTTAGCACTTCATTAAAAGGACGTTCCAATAAACGTTTACCATTGCCAAACCAATAATGCCAATAGCAAAACCCTTCAATACCATATTTTTGAGCCAGTGCTGCTTGCGCTTCTCTTGACTCAGATAAACGTAAATCATAAAATCCTAGATCTGCTGGAATATGAGGCTGGATATGCCCCTTAAACAATGGACGTGCTTTAGCTACATTAGTCCATTCCGTAAATCCTTTACCCCACCATTCATCATTTTCTTTAGTCGGATGATACTGAGGTAAATAAAAAGCAATAGCTCTTATCTTTGCCATTTGATTTATATTAACTATTTTATTCGTACTACAGAATGAGGATTGAACACTGAATAGTAGGGAATATATCTCATATATATTCTAGCAGGAAATGACGCATATACTATTAGTGTCACACATAAAAAGAATATTCCCATCATTTTTCTGGATAAGGTCGCGGTCTTAAAAAAACTTGGGATAATTATATTAGTTAAAGATATAAAAAACAAAGGAGTTATATAATTAGGAAAACGTTCAAATATTACAGAATTAAACCATGCCCCAACTCCTAATAAAGTATAAAAACAAATCAAACCTTCATATTTAGGGCACTCTTTTAATATTTTTTTATCCCATAAATAAATAGCTATTGGAAGTAATGTAAAACGAGAACAAACTAAAAGTGTTAAAATTGCACCTAATATTCCTCCACTTACTAATGAACTATCTTCATATATAGCCATTTTCTCACTAATTTTCTCAATATCTGCAAATAGAGAAAATACAGTATTCAACTTTGAAAAAACAACTATACTTAGCATCATTATAATCCAATATTTCCAATTGAATCTCAGCCATTTAACAAATGGAAATACAATCAAAATAACTGCTGAAATATGAAATAAAATAGCAATGCATACTCCGCAATAATATTTAAACCAATTACCCTCTTCGTAATTCTTATAATTAAGTACAAACACAAATATTGCCAAAGATTCACGTAAAATTTCTGTAGAAAAGTACAAATAGTAATATATAAAACAGAAAAATAAAGCGCTAAACCTATACTCAGTAGACTTAGATATAAAATAAAACAAACAACTATTCAATATTATTATATGCAATAACTGGAAATATACAAAATCATCACCAACTGTTTTTGATAAAGCACAAAGTAAAGTATATAATGGTTCGTAATAATCGGTCCATGAAAATTGCCATTCTGTTATATCTACTCGCCATATATAATCCTGCATATACATTAACGTATCTCCGCCTACTTCGAATCTAAATCCTATAAGAAAAACAAGATATATAAACAAAAAATTGTAAAGGATGCGTTCTCCTCTTTTATTCTTTTTTATATCAAAATAATATGCCCCAAACACAGTCAGAGACAAAGGAATAAGATATACCATTATTTTCGATAATTATCCATAAAAACAAACAATTCAAAAGCATCTACTTCTCATTTGTGGAAATATCTATAAATAGCAGCGCCAATCATAGTATTGAATTTTAATTGAACACCCAAAAAATATAATAAAGAAACAATAATTGCCAAACCTATAGATAAAAAGTTATTGGTAATCCACTTCTCACACACATAACAAATGGGTACACATGGTAATGAACAAACAATGTTAAAGCTTATAACTTTCCAAGGTATTATAAATAATTTATTCCACTGTGTATATAAAACATACACAATTGTCACTACTACCTCAGAACAAAATAATACAATAGCAGTTCCAACACTTTGTGTATGAGGAACAAAAATAAAATTAATCAACACGCTGACACAAGCTCCCAAAATAGAAGCAACAAAAAGCACCTTATCTTTTTTCATCGGTAAAAGTACTTGTACAGCCAACACCTGCGAAACACCCACAAACAAAACAGTCGGCATAATAATACGCATAGGCAATATAGCTCCTTCATAACCACTTCCGGATAGCATATAAATTATTTTAGGTGCAAGTAAAACACTACAGGCAATCATTGGAATGCTGAAAGCTGACATCATTGAAAAAGATTTAGTTATCAATGACTGAAATCTTCCTTTATCACCTTCAGCCAACAATGAACTCATTCGAGGTAACATGACATTAGTAAAAGCTGTGAAAAAACCAAGAATAACAGAATAAAGTTTAAAAGCTGTGGTATAATATCCCACTTCTGTATTGTTCGATACAAATCCTAAAAACATTACATTAAAAGTCAAATACATAGACGTCATTATGGAATATATACCTAAAATAACATTTTGCTTTACATACTTTAATGAGAGCATATCCCGAAACTGGATACTCACAAAACGTCGTATATAAATCATATTCACAAAAGCGTTTACAACTACAACAGCTACTGTTAAAAAAAAATAGATTTTACAATCCTCTTGTGATCGTACACCTAAAAACACAGCTACTACGTACAATAACTTTATTAATAAACTACGAACAGTTATATAACGAAAATTCTCAAGTCCTGTAAAAAACCATTCGACTAAAAAGATGGTAAATATTATCTTTGCTGTTCCAATATAAAACAACTCTTCATATTGATTAAACTGAGGAATAAAAAGAACACAGAAAATATAAATCACCAAAGTAAATATAGTGAACAACAGATTTAAACCCAATATATTAGAAAATATTTGATTACATTTTCCTCTATCATTCAATACTGTTGCAATTTCCCTTACACCTATAAGACTTATTCCCATAGTAGCAAACAACAAGAAATAATTAACTGTATTATCCACAAAGCTAACCAAGCCTATTCCATCGACTCCCAAAATCCTCGATACATAGGGAAATGTCACAAAATTCATCAAATAGGTTGAAATAGTTAGAACACTTTTATAAACAAAGTTCTTCTTAATGGAAGCTTGCATAAATCTAATAATTAGAAACCTACCCTATGACAATATAAATAAACAAAAAGTAATTTCAAGCATTCTTCGATTTTGTTTCGTGTTTTTGCTGCAAATTATTCAGCAATTCTTTCTTTATCAACAGCCATCCCATCGTGACAATCACTGCTACAAAACCAAACAGTAACATATATAACAGTTTACCCATGCCCGAAGGAAATAATGGAACTACAGCTGGCTCCACAACAGCAAAAACAGGTTTTTCTTCCTGTACTTTCGCTCTGGCTACCTGTAATTGATTGGCCACCTGACTATATACCTGATAAGCCAAATTCATATCATTTTGCAAACGTTCCTGCTCAGTACGAACACTTTGAAGAATCAAATTGTCATGAGTATCTACATAATCAGCATATTTCTTCTGCATGGCATAATATTCTTCTTGACGCTCCTTAAACAGCTTTTCAAGGTAAGCACAATCTTCCTTCGATTTTGAAGTACGATAGCTAATAATAAATTCCTGCAATTTACAAACCACAGAATCAGCTACAATAGCTGCTACCTTAGGATTTTGCAATGTTACAGAAATACCAGTAATAGCAGTTTTCTTATCCATAGTGGCAACAATATTCTTCCGTAAAAAAATTATTTTATCCCTTTCTTCTCGAGTAAGTTCAATGGTACCCTTTTGTAAACTTCTGTCAATTATCGGATTATCATAGTCTACAAACAATGATTTAATACTTTCAATGACTATACCAGGGATACCAATAATATAATTCCACCAAGGAGAAGACTGCTCATCTAAATAAGCTTCCAAAGTTTTAATGTTTTCTTTAGGTATCAAGACTTTCATATTCAGCAATTCCAGCAAAAATGGAGTAGAAGAAACAATATCAGAGGAAAGGGCGGCATTTAAAGCATCCGAACCATCTCCACCAATAACAGATCCACTTCCCAAAAAAGAAGCGGCAAGACCAGCAAGACCGCTACTCCCCTTAGAATTACCCATTTCAGGAGATAATGTCACTTTCACTGTATATTGTTTGGGAATACTAATTGCAATGATGATACCCATTACCATTCCTACTCCAGCAGCTTTATATATTGTCTTACGAACAGCTATAATTCTACGAAGTATCTCTATCAAATCGATTTCTTCATCTTTACGATTATCCGGCTTCTGCTGTATTTCTTTTTCAGATTCTTGTTCCATTTTTGATACGATAAGTGTATTCGTTATTTCTTGATTAGATTGGCAATGGAAGCAATCATCATACCCAAAGAACTGAAGGAAGTAGCATAACCTAAAATATTAG
>CAMQVH010000024.1 GCA_947038155.1 uncultured Bacteroides sp.
CAGGTCGGTAAAGCCTATCTAACATAATCTCAGGAAAATTTAAACAGGCTCTTACTGTAATATTTAACACCAGCATTAAATTCTAACCCGTACATTATAAATTATCATTATCTTTGGGCAGTTTTATACTCGTAAACCAACTAACACCCAATAATTACAAAACACCATGAAGAAACTATTTCTACTACTAATGGCTTTGTTTGCACTGACGCAAGTGAATGCCCAGGCAAAGAACGTCATCCGCATCGCAACGGACAACACGGACTTAATCCTTCAAGTGGCTCCGAACGGACGCCTTTATCAGGCTTATCTCGGCGATAAGTTACTGAACGAACGCGACATAGACAATTTCTCCCCTTATGTGAAAGGCGGCAGTGACGGAAGTGTATCCACACGCGGCTGGGAAGTATATCCGGGTTCCGGTGCAGAGGATTACTTTGAACCGGCTGTGGCTATCACTCACAGCGACGGCAATCCGAGCACTATCCTCCGCTATGTATCTTCGGAACAGAAAGCCGTGGCAGGCGGAACGGAAACAATCATCCGTCTGAAAGACAACCAATATCCGGTAGAAGTGGCTTTGCATTATATCGCTTATCCGAAAGAGAACGTTATCAAGACATGGAGTGAAATAAAACATAAAGAAAAGAAACCGGTCACTTTGTGGCGTTATGCTTCCACCATGCTCTATTTCTCCGGAAATGAATATTATCTGACTGAATTCAGCAGTGACTGGGCGAAAGAAGCACAGATGAGTACACAGCCACTACGATTCGGAAAGAAAGTAATCGACACTAAGCTCGGAAGCCGTGCTGCCATGCACACGCATCCGTTCTTCGAACTCGGTATCGAGCAACCGGCACAAGAAACACAAGGACGTGTGATGCTGGGCACTATCGGATGGACAGGAAATTTCCAGTTTACTTTTGAGGTGGACAACATCGGCAATCTTCGTGTAATCCCGGCTATCAATCCTTATGCTTCTGATTATGAACTGAAAGCGGACGAAGTATTTACAACTCCCGAATTTATGTTCACTTTCAGTAACAACGGCACGGGCGAAGCCAGCCGTAACTTTCATGCCTGGGCTCGCAACTACCAACTGAAAGACGGGCAAGGCGACCGCCTCACCCTGCTGAACAACTGGGAAAACACCTACTTCAAGTTCAATGAAGAATTACTCTCCGAACTAATGAAGGAAGCCAAACACCTCGGCGTAGATATGTTCTTGCTCGACGATGGCTGGTTCGGCAACAAGCACCCGCGCAACAGCGACAATGCCGGACTGGGCGACTGGGAAGTTATGAAGTCGAAACTTCCCGGCGGTATTCCCGCGCTCGTGAAATCTGCCAAGGAAACCGGAGTGAAATTCGGTATCTGGATTGAACCCGAAATGGTGAACCCAAGAAGCGAACTCTTTGAAAAGCATCCCGACTGGGCTATCACCCTACCGAACCGTGAAACTTATTACTACCGTAATCAATTGGTTCTCGACCTCAGCAATCCGAAAGTGCAAGACTTTGTTTTCAGCGTGGTAGACAACATCCTGACTGAGAACCCGGAAGTCGCCTATTTCAAATGGGACTGTAACTCACCTATCACGAACATCTACTCCCCCTACCTGAAAAACAAACAGGGACAGCTTTACATTGACCACGTACGCGGCATTTACAATGTGCTGAAACGTGTAAAAGAGAAATATCCCAATACACCGATGATGCTTTGCTCCGGTGGTGGTGCGCGTTGCGACTACGAGGCTCTGAAATATTTCACAGAATTCTGGTGCAGTGATAATACCGACCCGATAGAACGTCTGTTCATCCAATGGGGATTCTCACAAATCTTCCCCGCCAAAGCAATGGCTGCACACGTGACTAGCTGGAACAAAAAGACAAGCATGAAATTCCGTACCGATGTAGCCAGCATGTGCAAACTTGGCTTCGACCTCGGACTGAAAGAACTGAATGCCGACGAACTGGCTTACTGTCAGGGGGCAGTTGCCAACTGGACGCGTCTGAAAAAAGTGATTCTCGATGGCGACCAATACAGACTGGTTTCTCCTTACGACGGCAACCACATGTCCGTAATGTATGCCACACCGGATAAGAATAAGGCTGTGCTTTATACGTATGACATTCATCCGCGTTTCGGCGAAAAGTTGCTTCCGGTGAAACTTCAGGGATTGGATGCAAAGAAGATGTATAAGGTGAAAGAGATCAATCTGATGCCGAACAAGAAGTCTGATTTGGACGCCAACGAGAAAACTTACTCTGGCGACTATCTGATAAAGGTAGGTATCCATGCTTTCACTGCCAACCGGACTTTCAGCCGTGTGATTGAGCTGACTGCAGAATAAAAGAAACGAAAACAGAAAAGGGGATTCACCGTTTAACGGCGTTTCCCCTTTCTTTTCACACAATAATAATCAGTTAATCCTCCTCAATCTTTACGGCTGTACCGTTGGCAGTCACCATCAGCATACTGCCACTACCTCCTACTGTCTCGTAGTCCAAATCAACACCTATCACGGCATTAGCTCCCAGTTGGGCTGCCTGTGTCTGCATTTCTTTCAAAGCGGTATCTTTCGCCGTACGCAGCACTTCTTCATAAGAACCGGAACGTCCGCCTACAATGTCACGGATACTTGCAAACAAGTCACGGAATACGTTGGCACCTATGATTGTCTCGCCGGAAACGATTCCATAATACTTCACTATTCGTTTTCCCTCAATAATGGGAGTTGTCGTTACTAACATGGCCTTTTTCTCTTTTTTAATTTATTCGCTTATCTATTAAGACGGGGAACACCCCTAAAAAGTTGCAGCTATACCGTAACTTTTTACGATATAGCTGCCATTAATGTTAAAGAGAGAGAATTTATAATATAAGCATAGTCTCACGACTCTCCGAATATTCCTTTTTCTACTATTAGACGCTTGAAACTTCAAATCACTGCACTTGAAGGCATCTTTTTTAGTTAAAGAAAAAAAAAAAATCGCCATTCCTCACAGGAGCAGCGATTTATATCTTAAAACATACGGCTGACGCGTTCGATTCCCGACACTAATGCATCAACTTCCGATTTCGTATTATACATGGCGAACGAAGCCCTGACGGTTCCTTCAATGCCTAGCCGTTGCATCAAGGGCTGCGCACAATGATGCCCCGTACGGACGGCAATTCCTAAACGGTCGAGCAGAGTACCCAAGTCGAAGTGATGGATATTGCCTACCAGGAAAGAGATAACCGCTCCCCTGTCGGCAGCTTCACCGAATATACGCATATCAGGTATTTCCCTCAGGCGTTGCAGGGCATAGGTGGTCAGTTCGTGTTCGTGCTTCGCGATTTGCTCCATACCGATACCGTTCACGTAGTCGAGAGCTTTTGCCAATCCGGTGGTTCCTATATAATCGGGCGTACCGGCTTCAAACTTGAAAGGCAGTTCGTTGAAGGTCGTTTTCTCAAAAGAGACGTGTCGAATCATCTCACCGCCACCCTGATAAGGCGGCAGGCGATCCAGCCACTCTTCCTTTCCATAAAGTACGCCGACACCGGTCGGTCCATATACCTTATGAGCTGAGAATACCAGGAAGTCGGCATCCAAGTCCTGTACGTCCACTTTCATGTGAGGGATAGACTGGGCGGCATCAACCAGGCAAGGTACACCGTGGGCGTGGGCTGTCGCAATCATTTCCTTCACGGGATTTACTGTACCCAAGACATTGGAAACCTGGACTACGCTGACAATCTTCGTGCGTTCCGAGAAGAGTTTCTCGTATTCGTCCAACAACAGTTCGCCTTTGTCGTTCATCGGAACCACTTTGATTGCAATTCCTTTGCGGGCTGCCAGCAGTTGCCAAGGGACGATATTGCTGTGGTGCTCCATCACCGAGAGGATGACTTCATCGCCCTCTTCCATAAACTCGTCGCCAAAGCTGGAGACGAGCAGGTTGATGCTCTCCGTCGTTCCCCGGGTGAATACCACTTCACTCGTGCTACCGGCATTGATAAACCGGCGCACCGTTTCGCGGGAAGCTTCATGCAATTCCGTTGCCTGTTGGGAGAGGTAATGTACACCGCGATGCACATTGGCATTCACGGAATAATACTCGTCTACCAACGCATCGACTACCAGGCGAGGTTTCTGCGTCGTCGCACCGTTGTCGAAATAAACCAAAGGCTTGCCATAAACCGTACGGCTCAATATCGGAAAATCCTCACGTATCTTTTGAATATCCACGTTTATCAGTTATTAGCAGTTTAATGACTATCATTTACAAATCGCGCACCCCTGGCATCTGTTCAACTCGCCACGGAAACGTTTCTCAACCAATAAGTGCAGACGGTCTTTCAACACGTCCATACGAATCGTATCAATCACTTCATTGACAAATGCAAACATCAGAAGCAAACGTGCTTCTTTCTCATCGATTCCACGCGAACGCATATAAAACAGTGCATTCTCGTCGAGTTGCCCTACCGTTGCCCCGTGCGAACATTTCACGTCATCGGCATAGATTTCCAACTGGGGTTGTGTGTACATACGGGCATCGCGCGTGGCACAAAGATTCCGGTTGGTCTGTTGGGAGTTTGTATGCTGGGCGTCAGGGCGCACCAATACCAGTCCGGCAAACGCGCCTACCGACTGGTCATCGAGCACGTATTTGAACAGCTCGTTGCTGGTGCAGTTCGGAACGGCATGGTCGATGCTCGTATGATTGTCAACATGCTGGTTTTTGTCAGCAATCGCCATACCGCAAAGGTTTATTTCAGCGCCCTCGCCTGCCAGCAGGACTTCGGTAGTATTGCGGGTGGTACCATTGTGCAAAGTCATGCCATTCAGAAGGACGTTGCTGTCGGCTTCCTGCTTCACATACAGGTTGCTGATGCGGACGGTGCTTGTATGTGTTTCTTCCAACTCATACATATCGAATACCGTATTTTCTCCGGCAAAGACTTCAATCACTTGTGTGGCAAGGAAATTCACATTATCCATCGCATGGTCGCAAATCAGCAGACGGGCTTGCGCTCCGTCTTCCAGAATAATCAGCACACGGCGGTTGACCATAAAGTTAACGTCCGCACGCAGGATATTCACTAATTGGACGGGCTTCTCCACGATTACATTCTTCGGCACATAGAAGATAACGCCATCTTGTGCAAAAGTCGTATTGAAAGCCGTCACGCCATCTTTGGACGTGTCCGCCAGTTTGCCATAATATTTCTTCACCAAGTCCGGGTGCTGTTCAGCCACCTCTTTCAAACTGCCGAAGATAACGCCTTCAGGCAAATGGACTTTAGGAAGTGCCTTATTATAAAATGCATCGTTGACCACAAAATAAAGAGCCGTGCTCATATTCGGAACGTCACACTTAAACACTTCATACGGGTTGACCGGAATGGGCAGGCGGTTCAGGTTCAAGCCGAAGTCCGGCTCGAAATACTTGCTCACATCCGTATATTTATACTTTTCCATCTTACGGGTCGGGAATCCGATTCGCTCAAAATCGGCAAAGGCAGCAGCGCGAGGAGCGTTCAGCACTTCAGCACTATGCTTGCAAATCATGGCTTCCGTCTGTGAGAAAAGTTCGATATATTGTTGTTCAACTATCATAGTTCATATTTTTATTTATAGGCACGGATTATTCTCCTACTTCTTTCTTAATCCAATCATATCCTTTCTCTTCCAGTTCCAGGGCAAGTTCCGGGCCGGCAGTTTTCACGATACGGCCTTTATAAAGTACATGTACGATATCCGGTTTGATATAGTCGAGCAGACGTTGGTAGTGAGTGATGACAATCGTGCTTGTATCGGGAGTCTTCAGTTTGTTCACCCCTTCCGCCACGATGCGGAGTGCGTCAATATCCAGACCGGAGTCTGTCTCATCGAGGATGCTCAACCGCGGTTCCAACATAGCCATCTGAAAGATTTCGTTCCGTTTCTTTTCACCACCCGAAAAGCCTTCATTCACCGAACGGTTAGCCAACTTATTATCCAGCTCTACCACCGCACGTTTCTCACGCATCAGTTTCAGAAACTCACTGGCCGTCAGCGCAGGCAGACCTTTATATTTGCGTTGCTCGTTCACGGCAGCACGCATAAAGTTGACCATGCTTACGCCCGGAATCTCTACCGGATACTGGAAACTAAGGAAAATACCTTCGTGGCTACGGTCTTCGGGGCTCAATTCCAACAGATTCTTTCCATAAAAAGTGACCGAGCCTTTCGTTACCTCAAAAGCAGGATTCCCCACCAGAACGGAAGAAAGCGTACTCTTGCCGGAACCGTTCGGCCCCATAATTGCATGTACTTCGCCGGGCTTCACCGTCAGGTTGATGCCTTTCAATATCTCTTTGCCATTAATGCTGGCATGCAGGTCTTTTATTTCTAACATGATATATGTACTATTTTTCCATTTACTATTTACTATTAAAACCCCATACTACCGACAATTTACCTCCTACAAGCGCGCAGCCAAATAGTAAATCGTAAATTGCCAACTAGTAAATCACCCCACGCTTCCTTCCAATGAGATGGCAAGCAGTTTCTGTGCTTCTACCGCAAATTCCATCGGAAGTTTATTCAATACTTCTTTTGCATATCCGTTCACAATCAGCCCGATAGCATCCTCTGTGGGAATACCTCGCTGGTTGCAATAGAAAATCTGATCTTCGTTGATCTTGCTCGTTGTAGCTTCGTGCTCCACTACCGCCGTTTCATTGTGAATATCCATATAGGGGAAGGTGTGCGCACCGCACTTGTCTCCCAACAACAAAGAGTCACACTGACTGTAATTGCGGGCATTATCCGCTTTTTCCGCTACACGTACCAGCCCTCGATAGGAGTTCTCGCTATGTCCGGCAGAGATACCCTTACTTACAATCGTACTGCGGGTATTCTTGCCCAAGTGAATCATCTTCGTACCGGTATCCGCCTGTTGGTAGTTGTTTGTCACAGCTACGGAATAGAATTCGGCTGTCGAGTTGTCACCTGTCAGGATGCAGGAAGGATATTTCCAGGTAATTGCCGAACCGGTTTCCACCTGTGTCCAGGACAGTTTGCTGTCTACCCCTTTGCAGTTGCCACGTTTCGTCACGAAGTTATATACACCGCCCTTGCCCTCGGCATCACCCGGATACCAGTTCTGGACAGTGCTGTATTTCACTTCGGCGCGGTCGTGCACGACAATCTCCACAATAGCGGCATGCAACTGGTTTTCATCACGCATCGGTGCCGTACAACCTTCCAGGTAAGAAACGTAAGAGTCATCATCCGCCACAATCAACGTACGTTCAAACTGTCCCGTATTGCGGGCATTGATACGGAAATAGGTAGAAAGTTCCATCGGACAGCGCACACCCTTCGGGATATATACGAAAGAACCGTCCGAGAACACTGCGGAGTTCAACGCAGCAAAGAAATTGTCACGGTAGCCTACTACCGACCCCATGTATTTCTTCACCAGATCCGGATGCTCCCGCACCGCTTCGCTGAACGAGCAGAAAATAATCCCCTTCTCCATCAGTGTCTCCTTGAAGGTGGTCTTTACGGAAACGGAGTCCATCACGGCATCCACCGCCATTCCGCTAAGGGCCATCTGTTCTTCCAAAGGGATTCCCAGCTTATTAAATGTTTTTATCAGCTCAGGGTCTACTTCTTCCATGCTCTTCGGCCCTTCTTTCTTCTTTGTCGGGTCAGCATAGTAGGAAATTGCCTGATAATCAATCTCAGGAATACGGAGATGTGCCCAAGCAGGCATCTCCAGCGTCAGCCAATAGCGGTACGCCTTCAGGCGGAACTCCAGCAGCCATTCCGGTTCGTCCTTTTTCGATGAAATCAAACGAATCACATCTTCATTGAGTCCACGCTCAATGATGTCTGTATGTACCTCCGTAGTGAAGCCATATTTGTACTTCTCCTGCGTCAGTTCCTTTACATATTTATTGGGTTCTTCTTGTTGCATCTTTATTCTCTAGTATATATTGTTGCGTCATATTCTTCGCCACAGGGAAAAATATCCCCGAAAACGTTTCCATCGGATAATATAACAAAGATTCCTCCTTTTTTGTTGCACTAATTAACTTATTATCGCCATCTATAAACTCTATCGCACCAATCACCACACTTGTTAACAAGAGGAATTTGAGTGCTCCAAGCCCGCTTCCCAACCAACGGTTCAGCCAGTTCAGCGAAATTGCTTTCATTGCCCTTGTCAGCAATGAAGCAACCAGTACAAAAATCAACGGTACGGCAATCCAAATCATAATAAAAGCCAGCACCTGCGCAACTGTCATCGAATCGGTCACTGCCGGGCAAAGTTTTGCTGCCAAAGAAGCATACAAAGCTTTCGCCGCCATCAGGCCGACTATCAACCCCAAAATGGAAGCCAACTGGCGAATGAAGCCTTTCATAAAGCCCACTATCGCCCCTGCACCTACTATAATAAGGATGATGATATCAATCGTTGCCATATTTCTTTGCTCTATTATATAATTCAGGCACGGATTTCACGGAATTCACGGATTTATTAAGAACCGTGAAATCCGCGTAACCCGTGCCTGATATAGATTCAGCACTGCTTTATTACAATGTCTGTTTCACTTCAATTTCTTCGAATGTCTCAATCATGTCGCCTACCTTCATGTCATTGCAGTTCACCAGACTGATACCGCACTCGAAGTTTGTACCTACTTCCTTCACGTCGTCCTTGAAACGTTTCAATGCATTGATGTTTCCGGTAAAGATAACGATGCCATCGCGAATCAAACGAGCCTTGTCGCTGCGTTTCACCTTTCCTGTCTTCACCATTGCACCGGCTACAAGACCCACCTTCGTGATGTTGAACACCTCGCGGATTTCGATCGTTGCGGTAATCTGTTCCTTCAACTCCGGAGCCAACATACCTTCCATAGCAGCCTTCACCTCTTCGATTGCATCGTAGATGACAGAGTACTTGCGGATATCGACACCTTCCTGATCAGCCATCTTACCGGCAGCTCCCGAAGGGCGTACCTGGAATCCGACGATAATCGCATCCGAAGCGGCAGCCAGAGAAACATCCGATTCGGAAATTGCTCCTACACCCTTATGGATGACATTTACCTGGATTTGTTCCGTAGACAATTTGATCAACGAGTCGCTCAATGCCTCAACAGAACCGTCCACGTCACCCTTAACGATGATGTTCAATTCCTGGAAGTTACCCAAAGCGATACGACGTCCCAACTCATCCAAAGTAAGAATCTTCTGTGTACGCAAGCCTTGTTCACGAGCCAACTGTTCACGTTTGTTGGTGATTTCACGGGCCTCCTGGTCTGTTTCTACTACATGGAACGTGTCACCGGCAGCAGGAGCGCCGTTCAGTCCCAGAATCAATGCCGGTTCGGAAGGACCTGCTTCCTTGATGCGTTGGTTACGTTCGTTGAACATAGCCTTCACACGTCCGTAACTTGTTCCCGCCAAGACGATGTCCCCTACCTTCAAAGTACCGTTGGATACCAGCACGGTAGCTACATATCCACGTCCCTTGTCCAGTGAAGATTCGATGATGGAACCTGAAGCATTACGATTCGGGTTTGCCTTCAAGTCAAGCATTTCGGCTTCCAGCAATACCTTCTCCAACAGGTCTTCTACACCGATACCTTTCTTGGCTGAGATATCTTGTGACTGATACTTACCACCCCATTCTTCAACAAGGTAATTCATCGCAGCCAGTTCTTCTTTAATCTTATCCGGATTAGCAGTCGGCTTATCTACCTTATTGATAGCGAATACAATAGGTACGCCTGCTGCCATCGCATGGTTAATTGCTTCCTTCGTCTGCGGCATCACGTTATCATCGGCAGCCACAATAATGATGGCGATATCCGTTACTTTCGCACCACGGGCACGCATAGCTGTAAACGCCTCATGACCCGGAGTATCGAGGAATGTGATACGGCGTCCGTCTTCCAACTTCACATTGTACGCACCGATATGCTGTGTGATACCTCCGGCCTCACCGGCAATTACATTCGCCTTACGGATATAGTCGAGCAAGGATGTCTTACCGTGGTCAACATGTCCCATCACCGTAACAATCGGAGCGCGCGGCAGCAAATCTTCCGGAGCATCTTCCTCTTCAACGATGGCCTGTGCCACTTCCGCACTTACATATTCGGTCTTGAACCCGAATTCTTCGGCTACCAGATTGATTGTTTCCGCATCCAGACGCTGGTTGATAGAAACCATGATACCAATGCTCATGCAAGTAGCGATAACCTGGTTGACAGAAACGTCCATCATCGTAGCCAACTCATTAGCCGTTACGAATTCGGTCAGCTTCAATACCTTGCTGTCTGCCATTTCCTGGTCTTCCAGTTCCTGCATACGGCTGGAAACCATTTCACGTTTTTCCTTACGATATTTGGAAGCCTTGTTCTTACCCTTGGTTGTCAGACGTGCAAGAGTTTCCTTTACCTGCTTAGCTACGTCTTCCTCGCTCACTTCCTGTTTGATGACCGGTTTCTTGAAGCGGTCTCTGTTATTGTTGTTGTTATTTCTTCTATTGTTATTGTTTCCGCCCTGGTTGTTGCCACCACGATTATTACCGCCCTGGCCACCGTTAGCGTTGCCACCACCTTTACCTTGCACATTCGGTCTCGGAGCCGCGAAGTTGGAAGTTGCCACGTTATTAACGTCCACTTTCTCTTTGTTGATACGATTCCGCTTCTTCTTAGAAACTGCATCCACACTCTCTTTTGCTCCGCCCTTCATCTGTTTAGAATCATCCCTGCGGATTTCCTTGATGATGGCTTCTTTCATTTGTTTCTTCTGATCCTGACGGATTTTATCTTTTTCTTCGCGTTCGCGACGTTTCTCTTCCTTCGATTTTTTCTTAGGACGAGTAGACTGATTCAATGCTGCAAGGTCAATCTGACCGATAACATTAATCTTTGCGCCCAATTCCGGCTGACGGATCTTAAAAATCTCGTCTTCCTTGGGAGTGCTTTTTTCTTCCGAAACTACTGCTTCCGTTGCTACTGCTTCCACAAGCTTTTCTTCTTTTTTATGTTCTTCGGCCTTCACAGGTGCTTCTACCTTCTTCGGCTCTTCTTTAATCACTTCTTCCACTTTTTCAACCTCCGCCGGTTTGTGTTGTGCTACAGGTTCCGGTTGTTTCACCATAGGTTCAACCTGAACTGGAGCCGGAGCAGGTACTGCCACCTCTTCCTTCTTCATTTCGGGTTCTTTCTTTACCTCCGGTTCTTTCTTTACCTCCTGTTCAACACCAGGACGTTCTACTACAGTTTCTTTTTTCTGCTCCGGTTCTTTTTCTACTTTTTTATCAGTTTTACGACCGCTCAGGTTATTTAAATCAATCTTTCCGACAGGTTTAAACTTTGGACGTGAATCCTCAGGTACGACTGTCTTGATCACATCTTCCGACTTCGGTTTTTCAGCCTGCTTTTCGAAGCCTTCAATCGACACCGACGCCTTATTACGATCCTTATTCTGACGTTCCTGAATGAAACGCTCCGATTCAAGTCTAAGGTTCTTGTCTGTGCTAAACTCTTTTACGAGTATAGCGTACTGCTCCTCACTAATTTTGGTATTAGGATTAGCCTCAACGGTATGCCCTTTCTTTTGCAGGAACTCAACTACCGTCGCGATTCCTACGTTCAAATCTCTTGTAACTTTGTTTAACCTTATCGTCATATTTTAAATTTAATGAATAAATGGAGCGAAGAAAATTTCAATTGTAATTACCCATTACTCTTGTCCTTGTTCCGGTTCTTGATCGTGTTCCTGATTATGTTCCGGTTCCAATTCTTCTTCAAACTCCGATTTCAAAATGCGTATTACTTCGTCCACTGTCTCTTCTTCCAGGTCCGTCTTTTCAATCAACATCTCACGAGGAGCATTCAACACAGCTTTTGCCGTATCAATACCGATAGCCTTGATTGCATCAACCACCCAGCCGTCGATTTCGTCTCTGAATTCGTCGAGATAAATATCCTCATCAGCCAAATTCTCATCCAACTCACGGAACACGTCGATAGTGTACTCAGTTAACATACTGGCCAGTTTGATATTCAAACCGCCTTTACCGATAGCCAACGATACTTCTTCCGGTTTGAGGAATACCTCTGCTTTTTTCTCTTCCTCATTCAGACGGATAGAAGAAATTTTTGCCGGGCTCAAAGCGCGCTGTATAAACAATGAAATGTTCGATGTATAATTGATTACATCGATATTCTCATTGCGAAGTTCACGAACGATGCCATGAATACGACTTCCCTTGACACCTACACAAGCTCCTACGGGGTCGATTCTGTCATCATAAGATTCTACCGCAATCTTGGCACGTTCGCCGGGGATGCGGGCAATCTTCTTGATGGTAATCAATCCATCATTGATTTCGGGTACTTCCATCTCAAACAGACGTTGCAGGAAAACGGGAGAAGTACGTGACAAGATAATCTTAGGATTATTGTTCTTATTATCCACGCGGGCAACTACTGCGCGCGCCGTTTCACCTTTACGATAGAAGTCGCTCGGGATTTGTTCGGTCTTAGGCAACAGCAGTTCGTTTCCTTCATCGTCGAGAAGCAACATTTCCTTTTTCCAGATTTGATAAACTTCCGCATTGATGATGGTACCTACCTGATCTATATATTTATTATAAATACTGTCTTTTTCGAGTTCCAGAATCTTGGAAGCCAGCGTCTGGCGGAGATTCAGGATAGCGCGACGACCGAATTTTGCAAAGATAACCTCGTCAGTCACCTCTTCACCCTCTTCATAGGAAGCATCGATTTTCTGTGCTTCGCTCAACGAAATCTGCATGTTCGGGTTCGTCAAATCTTCATCGGCCACAACTTCACGGTTACGCCATATCTCGAAGTCACCCTTGTCCGGGTTCACGATCACGTCGTAATTCTCATCGGTGCCAAACATTTTCGCGATTACGCTACGGAACGACTCTTCAAGTACGCTAACCATCGTCGTTCTATCGATATTCTTCAGTTCCTTAAATTCCGAAAATGTATCAATCAAGCTGATTGTTTCTTCTTTTTTGGCCATAACTATTTAAAGCTAATTAAGTATTTAGTATATTTTATTTGCTCATAAGTGAAGGTTTCGTCCTCTTCGATCAGCTTCGGACGCTTGGAACCTTCGAGTTTTACCTTCTTCTCTACGCCTACCGTAAACTTCTCTTCATCGGCATCTTTCAATATGCCGGCCAGTTTGCGTCCGTCTTTAGTCAATACCTCCACTTCTTGTCCGATGTGGATATAATACTGTTGCAGTACTTTAAAGGGCTGTCCGATACCGGCCGAACCCACTTCCAGTTCATAATCTTCCTCTTCACGATTCAGTTTTGACTCTATGTAGCGGCTAAGCTCCACACAATCTTCAATCCAAACGCCTTCCGCATGGTCTATTTCGACCACAATCTTGTCATCCGGGCTTACGGTTACTTCTACCAAAAAGTAGTCTTTTCCTTCCAGCCACTCTTCTACAATCTGACAAACAGTTTTCTTTTCTATCATTTATTAACTATATAAGAACAAAAAAAGGAGCTTAATTGCCCCTCCACCTTTCATCCGTTTCCGGTTGCAAAGATATAAATAATCTGTTCGACTACAAAACATTAAAGAAAAAAAGTATGAATTAACAGTCTTATCTTCGTATCTTTACACCGCAATTTAAAAAACAGGCATTATGACACACCGTCTCAACACCAATAAACAATTTATGCTAGGCAATGGAATCCTGGCTTTTGCAGTCATATTCGTAGTGGTTATTTTTGTATACATGAGTATGCGCCTGCAACGGGAGAAACAGGAAGAACGACATTTTATCGAAACTTATACTATCAGTCTGGTGAAAGGATTCGCCGGGGATTCTGTCTCTTTGTTTGTTAATGACAGCCTTATAGTTAATAAAGTTATGCCGGAAGAGCCTTATACTGTAGAAGTAGGGCGTTTCGCCGAACAAAGCGCCTTACTGATTGTGGATAATAAGACTGAATTAGTATCTACTTTCGACCTCAGCGAAAGAGGCGGAACGTATCACTTCGAGAAAGAGGCGGACGGGATTAAGCAATTGGCGAAGTAACAGACAAGGTCCGGCAGCACCGGTCACTCCTTATATTGCTTATATTTCCGTACGACATTTTTTCAGTTCTTCCCGCAAAGCGAGCGCTTTTCCTTCCGTAAATTGATTCAACAGAGCCCAAAAGCGTTCGCTATGATTCATTTCACGGGTATGGCATAATTCATGTAAAAGTACATAGTCTATCAAACGAGAAGGGAGCAGGACGAGATAATAAGACAAATTTATATCCTTCTTTGCCGAACAACTCCCCCATCGTCCCTGACTGGAGTTTATTTTCACATTGGCATAGGATAATCCATATTGCCTTGACAAACGGTCCAAACGAGGTGGAAGAATACTCTTCGCATTCCGTCTCAATGCCTCTTCAATAACTTTACGCAGCCAGTTCTGCAGATTCTCATCGGAAAAGTCCGCCGTAGGCGGGCAGATGATTTGCATAAAGCCCAATTTAGAGTTAGCCAGAAATTGGTCTTTCTCCCCAGCCGCTAAGGATAATTTAAAATATTCCGCATCAATCTTATAATTCAAATCAATTAACGGGCGATTCAATCGTTGACGGGCAACCAGCAATTTATCACGTAGATTCTCAATAGCCCGTTTTACTTCTTTCATCGTTGTCCCGGATGGAACCGAAACATATATAGCATCGCTCTTGGTACGAAAGACAAGACTTTTAGCACGCAGATTGACACGCACCACCAGTCGTCCTAATTCTTCATCTTCTATGATTGCTTCCTTCATCTTAAATATCCTAACTACCACCACAAAAGTAATAAAAAGAAGATTGTACCTAAAAAATCTTATCCAAGATGCAACTTTTTTTAAACATCAACCGTCTAACTCATATAACACCATAGAAATTCAAAATTATGAAAACAAGTTTATTAGTCTTATTTACAACAGGATTGTTCCTAATACTAACCGCAGGCTCCTGCTTACAGGGAAAACACGTGACTGGCAGCAAAAACTATCTCACTAAAAAAGTAGAAGTCGGACAGTTCAACGAAGTTAAGTTATCGAGTAGTGCAAATGTCACGTATCATCAAGGTTCTCAAAATTACATAGAGATTTATGGTTCCGACAATATCATTCCACTTTTAGAGACTTATGTCGATGGCAATACACTTATTATAAAGTATAAAAAGAATGTCACTATCTGGAAAGGTAAATTGGAAGTCAAAGTATTCTCACCGGAACTGAATAAATTAACAATCAACGGCTCAGGAGACATACGCTTAGCCAATGGCATACAGACCAAAGAAGATATATCACTCAGCATCAACGGTTCGGGAGACATTAAAGGCGAAAAGTTCAAATGCCGGAGAATGACCGTTTCCATCAATGGTTCGGGAGACGTAAAACTTCAGCAAATAGAAAGCAAAGAATGCATTGCCAGTATTGCCGGTTCCGGAGATATCGGTTTGAGTGGTAAAACTCTCTATGCCGAATATAAGATTGCAGGGTCGGGAAATATTGGAGCCGACAACCTGAAATCGGAAAATGTATCAGCCAGTACAGCCGGTTCCGGCAGCATCAGTTGCCACGTCACTGGAAAACTGAAAGTACGCGTAGCAGGAAGCGGAGATATAGCCTATCGGGGAAATCCTCAAGAAATAGACGCTCCACGAAAAAATATACGGCAGATTAAATAAGCAATCATCTCGAAAACATAAAAGGGCTACTGCATCGCGCGGTAGCCCATTTATTTAGTTAGTTTTATTCTAAAAAATTGAGAGAATTGAAAACTTCACAGTTTCGCTTTCGTTGTTGTTTTAATTAAGCACACTAACTATATTATATGTTTAAAGCAAATGAAAATGTCTATTCGCTCATAACCTGCACCTTGTGATTAATCCTCGCCAGACTGTCAGCGAGAACCTGCTCGGCTTTCATATCATTCGAGATAGCAACCGATGGTGCTGTTACTTGTTTACCAATGGTATCCATTGCCAATACACTTCCATCATCTCCAGAGAAAGAATGTTGTGCCACATTCCCCAAAGAAAGGATGATTGCGATTACGGCAGCGGCCTTGAACAGAGGAATAAAACGACCGGTCAGTGTCAAACGTTTCGCTTTTACTACCGTAGGCTCCACCTCTGCCAGAATACGTACGTCAAAGTCTTCGCCCAGCCCTACTTCCTGCTGAACCTGCTGATAAACAAACAAGTTCTTATAGCGGAGCAAATGAGCCGGTACATCTTCTTTCAAGAAGAAGTTGCGCAATGCCGCTTCCTCCTCAATGGAAGTTTCGCATTGCCAGTATCGCTCGAGGAGCTGTTCTATATCCTTATAATCCATATTCGTCAATTTCTAAATACCTTTGTTTTACCTTTTGCCTGGCTCTGAAGAGATTCACTTTGACTTGCTCCTCTGTCAGATTCAGCAAGGTCGCAATCTTTTTATAGCTTTCACCTTCCATGTCCCTCAGTTGCATGATAAGCCGCTGTTTTTCGGGAAGTTCATTGACCAACCTATTGATGATACTCATTCTTTCATCATGAACCATCCGGTCGTACGGACTGTTTGCATCAGGTTCTTCCTCCATTTCGGGGGTGAGTTCCACGTTCTGGGCTTCTCTCTTCTGACTCCGGTCTATCGCCAAGTTCTTTGCCACTGTCAGGCAATAGGCTTCAACCGATTCAAACTGAGACCACTCATCACGCTTGTTCCACACTCTTATCATGGTGTCCTGAACGACATCCTCGGCTTCTGCCCTATCCAGGGTTATTCTGAGCGCCAGTCGAAAGAGTTTATCCTTCAATGGCAAAATATCGTTTCGGAAGCTGATTTCTTGCATCTCTATAATAATGACGGGCTAGGACATGAAAAGTTACAGTCGCCCACTACTTTTTTTTGAATTATTTTCTTATTCTCGTTCCTCCAGAGTCGTTAATTGCTGACGCTAAGGTGATTACCACTTCAGAAACTCCTGCATTTATTGCTTCAAAAGAATTCTCCAATTTGGGAATCATACCACCTTGAATAACGCCATCAGCTACGTATTGTTCAAATTCGGCACGAGTGATTTGAGGAATCACACTGTCGTCATCATTCTCGTCACGCAACACGCCTTTTTTCTCGAAGCAATACACCAACGTCACATCAAACAGAGCCGCCAACGCCTTTGCTGTTTCCCCGGCAATGGTATCTGCATTCGTATTCAGCATATTGCCATGACCGTCGTGCGTCAATGGCGCCATCACCGGAACAACGCCTTTATGTATCAAATCCGACAACAAAGTAGCGTCCACCTTTTCCACATCACCAACGAAACCATAATCCACATCTTTCACCGGACGTTTCACCGAACGGATTACATTCATATCCACTCCGGTCAGTCCCAATGCATTGACTCCGCGGGCCTGTAGCCCGGCAACAATGCTCTTATTCACCAATCCGCCGTACACCATCGTTACGACTTTCAATGTTTCGGCATCAGTAATCCGACGACCATTTACCATTTTGCTTTCAATACCCAGCTGTGCGGCAATTTTTGTTGCCGAACGACCACCGCCATGAACCAACACTTTATGTCCGTCGATAGCGGCAAAGTCGTTTAACAACTGAAGAAGGGTGGCTTCCTCTTCTACGATTTTGCCACCCACCTTAATAACTGTTAGTTTTTCTCTCATTACTTGATTTCTAATAAGTTCACCGAATGGAGAATCCGGTTCCGGCACCTTGCCGGTTATTCCAAATAAGTATATCCGTAAAGTCCCGAACGATAGTTGGAAAGGAATTCTTTTCCTTCTTCCAACGAAATCTTTCCTTCTTTCACTGATTTCGTAACCCAAGTTTCGAGCGTACGTACCAGTTTCTTCGGATTATACTGTACATAGTCCAATACCTCCGCTACCGTTTCTCCGTCGATAATCTGTTCGATATTATATCCTTTCTCGTTCACAGAAACATGCACGGCATTCGTGTCGCCAAACAAGTTGTGCATATCTCCCAAGATTTCCTGATAAGCACCCACCAGGAAAACAGCCACATAATAAGGTTCTGTTTTCTTCAGTGCATGTACAGGCAGATAATGAGCCACGTTACGGGTAGAGATAAAGTTGGCAATTTTGCCGTCCGAGTCGCAGGTAATATCTTGCAAGGTAGCCGAGCGTTCCGGCTTTTCATCCAGCCGTTGAATAGGCATAATCGGGAAAATCTGGTCAATCGCCCAAGAGTCAGGAAGAGACTGGAACAGCGAGAAGTTGCAGAAATACTTGTCCGCCAACAGTTTGGACAGTCCTCGGAATTCATCAGGCGCATGTTTCAATCCGCCGGCAATCTGATTAATCTCACGTGTAATAGACCAATACAGGCGTTCGATTTGCGCACGGGTTTTCAAGTCCACAATTCCATGACTGAACAAATCCAATGCTTCTTCCCTAATCTGCTGAGCATCATGCCATGCTTCCAACATCTTGTTCTGATTCAGCGAATCCCAGATACCGTATAATTCCTGTACCAGTTCGTGCGCATCGGGAGCTATTTCCTCCTCGTCATCCCATTCCGGCAAAGTAGCCGTTTCGAGCACTTCAAAGATAAGTACCGAATGGTGTGCTGTCAACGCACGTCCGCTTTCAGTAATAATATTCGGATGCGGGATACCGTTTTTGTCACTCACATCCACCAAAGTAGAGATAGAGTCGTTTACGTATTCCTGGATAGAATAGTTCACGCTACCTTCACTATTGGACGAACGGGTCCCGTCATAATCGACTCCCAGTCCGCCGCCAATATCCACAAATTCGACATTGAATCCCATCGAATGAAGCTGCACGTAGAATTGTGAAGCCTCACGCAAAGCAGTCTTGATACGGCGAATCTTTGTCACCTGGCTACCAATATGGAAGTGAATCAGTTTCAGACAATCCTTCATTCCTTTGCTTTCAAGAAAATCGAGTGCTTCGAGAAGCTCGCTGGAAGTCAGACCGAATTTGCTGGCATCACCGCCCGATTCCTCCCACTTGCCACTACCGGAAGAAGCCAGTTTGATACGGATACCGATATTAGGCTGTACATTAAGCTGCTTCGCCATCTTGGCAATCAACTTCAACTCGTTCATTTTCTCCACGACGAGGAAGATACGCTTGCCCATCTTCTGAGCAAGCAACGCCAATTCAATATAACTTTCGTCCTTATAACCGTTGCAGACAATCAATGAGTCGGAGTCCGTATTGATGGCAATCACCGCATGAAGTTCCGGTTTGGAACCGGCCTCCAGTCCGAGGTTGAACTTCTTTCCGTGGCTGATAATCTCTTCCACCACGGGGCGCATCTGATTGACCTTAATCGGATAGATAATAAAGTTTTGGGCCTTATAACCATATTCTTCCGCCGCCTGCTTGAAACAGGACGACATTTTTTCGATACGGTTGTCCAGAATATCCGGAAAACGCACCAGCATGGGAGATGCCACATCGCGCAGTTGCAACTCATCGACCAGTTCTTTCAAATCGACAGCCACTCCATCCTTACGCGGTGTAACAACAACATGACCTTTGTCATTAATACCAAAGTACGAGGTACCCCAACCTGTGATGTTGTAGAGCTCCTCAGAATCTTCAATACGCCACTTTCTCATTTTTCTGTAATTCGGTGTTTTTAGTAAATAATAGGACGGCAAAAATACAGATTAATCTACATGTCGCCAATTAATCGGACACAATTTCTTTCAATCGGTCTGTATATCCGCTATTTCCGTTACGGGCATCATATCTCTGTGCCAGTTCCATCGCCTGCTGATAGAAATAATCGCGAAGCTCGGAAACGACATAAACTCCGTCCGCACGATAAAGAGGAAACTCTTCCGGCAAAGAGAGCTGTACTTCCTGGCAGTCTGCATATTTCAAGGTTTCCACCATGTCGCATGAGAAACGATACCTCTTCAGCAAATTGCTGCGCAAGCTCCAGTCCGTGCAACGTTCTACATATTCCCAGCCTCTTTCCGGTTTCGTCATCATATTATAAGCGATAAACAGTCCCATGTATGACAATAGATACTCATCCTTTTCTCTTCCCGCCAGTCCTTCTTCGGCACGCGCGCACATATCGGCGGCAATCTCCGGCTTGCCGGCTTTCTGTGCATAGTAAGAAAGTTTCAGATAGGCACGCAAGTTTGCTTCATAGCAGGTCACCTGCTTGTTAATCAACGGCTGCGCCCGACTGTAAGCCTCATCAAACTGTCCCGTCTCCAGATAATAATCCAGCATAAAGTTCAGTTCACAGGCTTCACACGACTGGTCGTCTATCTTCTCTGCCAACATCTTGTCGATATATTCTTTCGCCTTGTCATACTGCCGCATCCTGACACATTCTACCGACCAGCGATGGTAATAAGTCCGCAAAGAATACCCGTTCCGCAAAATACGGGTCTTATAATCTTCGCCCACTGCATTCACCTGTTCCATCGGAATATCCGGCACATCGAACGTGCAGGCCCATATCCACTTATACTTCCACAGCAAATCATCCTCTTTGATAATGTCCTTGTGATTCTCATAATCATCCAGAATTTTAGAGAATACGGCAATCTCTTCCGTATCTGCCGAAAGCAGATTCAGTTCATAAATAAGGTCGAGACGCATCTCCGTAGCCCATTCCACATCTTCATTCTCGTCCGCAATACGAATCGCCTCTTTCAGCAGGTTTGCTTTCTCCCGAGGACGCAGACTGTCGTTTTGAGTCTGCAACAGCAGTTTTTGTATCTCAAGTGTGTATCTCATACTCTTTCAATTAATTCAGGAAGTTAATAAAATCATTCATTTTCGAAGTCATCAGTTCGCTGAGCGAATGGTTGAAGAGTTCCATTTCCTCGCTGTTCACCGGATATTTCCCTTGAAGGAGCGACTGCACATACAATATATGCACCACGTGCTGAAACATCTTATTATCTCCTTGTATTTGCAGCAAAGTCCGCACCATCTCATTGTCGGCATTGAACGTCAACGTAGGCGGAATCTGCTTTGCGGCATTCACCGAACCCAGCACGGCAGCCAGCGGATTATTAGCACTCTTCGTTGTATTCTCCTTCTCCTCAGCTACAAATATCACCGGAATATCCACCGGCGTGAAATGCTTCAAACGGCAGACGCAGCCAAAACGCTTCAACAGTTCATTCACCTTCGTCTCAAAAGTCTGAAACTCCATCCTGGGCTCCACTTCTCCAAACTGTTCCAGCAGCCGCGAAGGAGAAATTTCATCCAGCGTCAGTTCCGGATTCAAGCGAACATATTTTCTCAACAACGTTTCATCAAACGTATAGGCTGCATTCACTACCAGCCACCCTTGCGCGCCGGCGATACGCCGCACTTGCCGGAAATCTTCCAGATTCCGGGTAAAGCATATCACATTGCCCGCCGAACGGATGCTTCCAAAGCTACGTATCCCCTTATTTGTCTCAAAAGGAAGATAATCCATAAACAAACGGAGCAACTCATTGTCTTCCGAAGCAATCGCCTTGATATGGAAGTGATGAACATCCATTATCTTATTGAACATGGTGCGGTTATTCTGCACCAGTCCCCGCAAATAATCCTTGATAGCCGCTCCAATCTCCTTACGGGCGTCCTTCAGCAAATCATTGCTCACCAAAGACTCCCGCGAAGCGGTAGACAACAGTCCGTCCGCATTCACCAGACAGCGGATAAAGAATGCCCACGGTGGCAACAGATTGCAATCGTCCTCGCTCAGCAGCATACGTTTCAGATATACCTTGTGCGAATTGCGCACGGAAAACTGCGTACGGAAAGGCAAGACGTAAAGCACTCCTTCCACCCGTCCGCTTTCGGTACGTATCCTGAAAGCATCAAGGGCGGACGACTGGAAAGCCTTCACTCCATAGTCGAGCAACTCCTTACGGGTCGCTTTCGGGTCGAGCCAGACAGGTGAAGGTGTATTCACCAGCTCCTCTTCACCTTGATGATGCAGATAAATGGGATAAGGCAACACCTCTCCATAATTGACCAGTATCTTCTTAAACATCTCATATTCAAAAAGATGCATCCAGTCACTTTTGGGATGCAACACCACCTGCGAACCGATTGACTGCTCATCGTCAGACAAAGTCAGCTCGTACGTGCCGTCCACCCTTCCACACCAGCGGACAGCCTGTCCGCCCATTGCAGAGCGGCTTTCCACCAGAATCTCATTGGTCACCACAAAACAAGATAACAGTCCGATACCGAACCTGCCTATAAAGTCATCCGCATCGGGCGTATCCCGTTTCGAACTTTCTCCGATAATAGTAAGGAAGCGGTGCACTTCCTCTTCTTTCAACCCGATTCCATTATCGCGGAATATCACTGTTTTATCATCATTCAAGAAGACATCAATGCGCCCGGCATAGTTCTCGTCAATATTGCGCAGTGCCGTGATGGCATCTACGCAATTCTGTAATAATTCCCGGACAAAAGTATTCGGATTACTATAAATATGTTCCGACAACAGGGCAATCATCCCCTTCAGGTTGACCTGGAACAAATTATTTCCTTCTTTCTCCATGTTTCTTTTCTATTTTCTCCTTCTTCCTGTGATTTTCAGCGCTTTCTCATTGCCGTTCTCGGCAGCCTTTTCGAACCACTCCATAGCAATCTCGTCATTTTCCTCAACGCCATTTCCCATCAGATAGGCGTTTCCAAGCTCAAACTGCGCTTTATCATTATTCTTTTCGGCAGCTTTCATCAACCATTGTATCGCCGTTTCCGGGTCGGGCGTGCAACCCTCGCCGTACATCAGCATCTTGCCAAGGTAATAAGTAGCACCGACATTCTCGTGCCCTGCCGCATCCGTAAACCAGCGGTATGCTTCGGCGTAATTCTCCTTCACACCTACCCCGTTATAATAGCAAAGCCCTGTACGATACATACTCGTCACATTTCCGCTATCCGCAGCCAGTGTGTAATATTTAAAGGCTTCCGTCTCGTTATCTTCCACCCCGATACCCATCTCGTAGCAGATACCCAGTCCTTCGCTGTACCATTCATATTCATCGGCCGCTTTCTTGAAATACGAGTAAGCCTTCTCCGACTCATTCAAGCTGTCATAATCATACAGGTAATACTCGCCTATACGTATCATAGCCATAGGAACCTCATTGGCAACCGCCTTTTCGTACCATTCCACAGCTTTCTTATTATCTTCCAGACAGGAGCCGTAACCGAAAAAGTTGTACTCTCCCATTTTGAACTGTGCATAGCCATAATTCTGCTCCGCCGCCTGCGTCATGTACTCTACAGCCTTTTGCGGATTCTCTTCCACTCCGTTGCCGTTCTCATAAGCCAGTCCCAACTCAGTCAGACAACGGGATTCATTCTTTTCCGCTCCTTTGGAGAAGCACTCAAGCGCCTTATCGAAGTCTTCTTCCGTACCGATACCATGCTTATAGCAACGTCCCAATGCGAAAACCGCATCCATATCACCTGCTTCAGCAGCTTTTACATACCACCCGAAAGCTTCTTCCAGTCGCGCTTCACCAAGGACACCTTTTTCCAAATAAAACCCTACACGGAACATCGCATAAGGATACTCCTCACCGGCAGCCTTGCTACAGAGTTCAAAAGCCTTTTCATAACTCTTCTCTACCCCGTCACCGTTCTCATACAAGAACGACAACTCTATCAAAGCAAAGCAGGACCCCAACTCAGCCGCTTTTTCATAATATTCTCTTGATTTCACGGCATCCGTCACACCGCTATACCCGTTTGCCAGATAAAGCGCCGCACGGCAGTATCCATCGGCATTCTCCATCGAAGCCGCTTTCTCATAACACTCCATTGCCTTGACATAATCCGGTTTTTCGGATAAGAAACCGCGTTCATACATCCATCCTATACGATAGGCTGCATTTCCCGAACCCAGTTCGACCGCTTTCTCCAGCAACTCTTTCGCACGGTTCATGTCTTCTTCCACCAGGTCACCGTTGAAGTAAACAATTGCCAATCCTTCAATACCTGCGACATAATCACCTTCCACACAACGGTCGAGACACATCAGTCCGCGCTCCACATTCTTATAGTCATCACTGTATAGGTAAATCAACGCCAACTCATACGCACTATACAGTTCGCAATAGAGCATCCCCTTTTCCAGCCATTCAATCGCCTTAGGCATATCCTGCCACTCTTCTTCCTGGTAATTATATCCCAGGAAATTAGCAGCCGACCATACACCGGCATGCCAAGCCTTTTCCCAAAGTTCAAAGCCCAGTTCTTTCGGTTTGCCCAGTTCCGGATAACGGAAATAAAGCGTAGCCAGATTTTTAAGAGTATATAGATTCGGAACTATCTCCAAAGATTTCTCATAATAAGCGGCTTCTTCTGCCACACCGCCTTCTTCCCGGTCGAGCGCGTCTCCCAGCGCAGCATAAGTATGGGCACGCAAACGATGTCCTTCAGGCAGTTCTTCCAATAATTCCTTACGTATCTGCAAGGCTTTTTCCTTATTTCCTGTGAATTCCTCAGCAAACGCACGATAATGCTTTCCCCATAGCAAAGCTTCGGGCGAAGATAGAGCCGCAAAGCGGCGTTCACCTTCTTCCTTATCCTGTTCACAATAAAATCCCATGAATTTCCAATAGGCAACGGTTGCTTCCGCTTCCGCCCAGCCCATATCGGCAGCTTTCTCGTAGTAAGGGAATAAAAAACTCATATCGCGCTTTCCATAACGGGCTTCGGAGTATTTGGCACCTTTCTGCGCCCATCCCGCACCACTGAACACAGCCACACGGTCGCATACCTGCATCACCTTCTCCCACCAAAACTCATACTCTTCTTCGTTGAGACCGACCTCGACATTACAGTCGAACGCACTGAATATCAGTTCGAAGAAATCTTCTGTCAGTGTCTCGTCTTCGCAGGTGTCCAAAGCATACTCGCACACAGCCAATGCTTCCCACCAGTTTTCAGTATTTAGTAATGACGTCGTTGTGTATTGCGGAAACCATGCCGCAGCAGGTTTTCCCGAAGTCTTAATCTTGGCAGATAATCTCTCAAAATTCTCTTTTAATGTTTCCATATATAGTTTTACCTTGTTTTTTGAATAAAAAATCTCGTAACGAGCGGCAAGGTACAAATATTGACCGAATGAACAAACAAGAGAACCCTAAAATATTCCCTGACAACAAAATCTAATTTTAGAATCCGAGAAGTTGCTGCAAACGTCGGACGGAAGCATCTATCTGCCAACGGTCTTCCAACTCGTCTGCATTAAAGATATATTGCGCCTGAGTATAGAAAGGAGCGCGTTTCTCCAACGCCTGCACAATGAACGCTTTCAGTTCGTCATCCTCTTTTCCCTGAAGAATAGGACGCTGTTGTTTGGCTACACGCAAGCGTCTGAACAGTACATCCGGATGCACATCGAGGAAAACCGTCTTTCCCACCCGGTTCATAAATTCCATGTTATCAAAAAAACAAGGCGCTCCACCTCCCGTCGAGATAACCACATTCTCAAACTCGGCTACTTCATGGAGCATGTTCCTCTCCAGTTCCCTGAATCCAGTTTCGCCTCGTTCGGTGAATAATTCCCCAATGGTTTTGTGAAAACGCTCTTCTATATACCAGTCCAAATCAATGAACGATATATTCATCTGACGGGCAAAAGCCTTGCCCAATGTCGTTTTTCCGGCACCCATATAGCCGGTAAGGAAGATACGAACCATAAATGACTAATTTTGTGAGCAAAATTAGTCATTTAATAGATAACAGATACATGGATGACGGATAATTATTAGTTATCAGTTATGAATTTCTCTCTTTTACAATAAGTAACCCCTACCTTCCTTGTTCGGTTAGAGAATATATTTGTAACTTCGCACCGTCAATTCATTGACTACCTAATTTTATCGTCAAAAAAATGGCAAAACAGAAATATTATGTAGTATGGGAAGGCGTCACGCCCGGGATTTACACTTCCTGGACGGATTGCCAGCTTCAAATCAAAGGATACGAAGCCGCCAAATACAAATCATTCGATACCCGTGAGGAAGCCGAACGGGCACTCTCCATGTCTCCTTACGCCTATATCGGCAAAAATGCGAAAGCCAAATCAAGCGGAGCAAAAGTATCTTCGGATACATTACCGGCCTGCGTGATTGATAACAGCCTGGCAGTTGACGCCGCTTGCAGCGGCAATCCCGGACCGATGGAATATCGTGGCGTACACGTTGCCAGCCGGCAGCAAATCTTCCACTTCGGCCCGATGAAAGGGACGAACAATATAGGTGAGTTCCTCGCCATCGTGCACGGACTGGCCCTGCTAAAACAAAAAGGATTCGACATGCCTATTTACAGTGACAGCGTCAACGCTATCAGTTGGGTACACCAAAAGAAGTGCAAGACCAAACTTCCCCGCACCGAAGAGACGGAGCAACTGTTTATCTTAATAGAACGGGCGGAAAAATGGCTTCGGGAGAATACCTATACCACCCGTATCCTGAAATGGGAAACGAAAGAATGGGGAGAGATTCCGGCGGATTTCGGCAGAAAATAAGAAAATCAAACCAAATTCACTCAAATATATTCCTATCTTTGAGCACTGAAAGTTTTTATATCTAACACATATTATAAACATATGAAAAATAAGCAATTTATCCTTCTGGCCATTGTTTGTGTCATCACCCTTCTCCCCTTTTTAGGACTAACCGATTTCCATACAAAAGGAGAACCACGCGAAGCCATCGTTTCGTATTCAATGCTGGAAAGTGGCAATTGGATTCTGCCTGTCAATAATGGTGGAGACATTGCCTATAAGCCACCATTCTTCCATTGGTGTATTGCTACCATTTCTTCTGTCACAGGTAAAGTGAACGAATATACTTCCCGTATGCCGTCCGCCCTAGCCCTGATAGCCATGGTCTTGGGAGGATTCTTATTCTATGCCAAACGTAGGGGAGCCGGTATCGCCCTGCTTATGGGACTCATCACTCTCAGCAACTTCGAAGTACATCGTGCCGGAATGAACTGCCGCGTAGACATGGTACTGACTGCCTTCATAGTCCTTGCATTATACCAGCTTTACCGATGGTGCGAAAAAGGCCAAAGAGGTTTTCCATGGATAGCCACCTTATTGATGGGCTGCGCCACACTTACCAAAGGCCCGGTCGGAATCCTTCTTCCCTGTCTGGTGACCGGAGTCTACTTGCTTCTGCGAGGTACCCGTTTCTTCAAAGCCTTCTTCTCTATGACATTGGTCGCTATTACCTCATGCATCCTGCCCGCCATCTGGTACATTGCCGCCTACCAACAAGGGGGAGACAACTTCATCGCGCTGGTTATGGAAGAAAACTTCGGGCGTTTCATGGGAAAAATGAGTTATGAATCCCACGAGAATCCGGCTTACTATAACATTATCACTGTCGTATCAGGCTATGCGCCCTATACGTTACTGGTTCTGCTTTCCCTCTTTACACTGACTTACAGCAAAGTAACAGCCAAACCTCGCGAATGGTGGAACAAATTCACGACCTATATTCGTGAAATGGACAACACACGCCTTTTTTCCTTATTAAGCATCGTGCTTATCTTCGTATTCTACTGCATCCCGAAGAGTAAACGCAGCGTCTATCTATTGCCCATCTATCCGTTTATAGCCTATTTTCTGGCAGAATATATCATGTACTTGGCGAGCAGGCATTCAAAAGCCATCAAAGCATATGGTAGTTTCCTGTCTGTCGCCGGCATTCTTCTTTTGGCTACATTCATTGCCATCCGCATGGGATTAGTACCTGATACTATCTTCCACGGCAGGCATGCCGCTGAAAACATCGCTTTCTTAAATGCCCTGAAGAATATACCGCTCAATGCCGCCCATATCCTAATGATATGCCTACCTTTACTCGGCGCCATCTACTTTTTCCGTGCAATCAGGAAGAAAGCACCGGACATGAAACTGGTATATGCCACGCTTTTCGTAACATTCTCGATCTTCATGTCTTTAGACGGTGCTTACCAACCTGCCATACTGAACACCAAGTCGGACAAAGGAATGGCTACAGAAATTCAGAAAATCGCTTCCGGCAGCAAGATATACTCTTATGTAGGCATAGATATGCTTCGCTTCTACACTGTCAACTTCTATCACAACGACCGGATAGGCTTGTTTGAAAAGGAGATGCCGTCAGAGGGATACCTATTGGTAGGACGGCATGATTTCGAGGGCATCAAGCCCAAATATGAGTCGCGATACTCCTTCGAGGAAGTATACCAAAGTCCGAAAAGAGGATGTGATATCCGCGACATAATCTACCTATACCGCTTCAAAGAGAAAGAATAAAGGCAAACTGGAAAATAAGAATATCAGAGCTATGATACTATCGGAAAGAAGTAAACCCTTACAGGTTTACTTCTTTTTCTATCAAATAACGCGGACGTCTTTTTACTTCCTTATATATTTTACCGATATACTCACCGATAATACCGACAGCCGTCAGAATAGCCCCGCCGATAAACCACACGGAGATAAGCAACGAAGTCCATCCCCGGATAACATTCCCACTGATAAACTCTACCAAAGCATAAATGATGGCAAAGAAAGAAACCATCATAAAGATAAGCCCCGAAGTTGTAATCAGACGCAATGGTTTGACAGAGAAAGAAGTGATACCGTCCAACGCAAAGTTCAGCATCTTTGTGAACGGATATTTGGATTCACCGGCAAAACGCTCTTTACGGTCATAATAAACAGACGCCGTAGTATAGCCCAACAAGCACACCATCCCCCGCAGGAAAAGGTTACGTTCCGGAAAAGCAACCAATGCTTTCAAAGACCGTTTGCTCATCAGACGAAAGTCAGCATGGTTATAAACGATTTCCCCGCCCATCGTACTCATCAGTTTATAAAACAATTGCGCAGTATGTTTCTTGAAGAAAGTGTCCGTCTTGCGTTCCCGCCTCACACCGAATACAACATCGACACCCTGCAGAAAATAATCCACCATCTCTATAATGGCATTCACATCGTCCTGCAAATCGGCATCAATAGATACGGCAGCGTCATAATCACTGCCCGCCACCAGCTCCAGTCCCGCCCAAAGCGCCTGCTGATGCCCGACGTTGTGTGCCAATTTCAGACCACCCACGTATCTGTCCGATTCGGACAATTGTTCTATCAACGACCAGGTAAGGTCCTTACTCCCGTCGTCCACATACAATATCTTTCCTTCAGCTATCTTCTCTTCCTTCTCCATCCGGGCAAGGACATTAGACAGTTGACGAGTAGTCTCTTTCAATACCTCTTCCTCGTTATAACAAGGAACTACAATCACAAGTCTCACACCATTCATAGCTTTTTATGTTTAAATACAAACCGCACCAACAGGAAATTCACGGGAATCACTATCGCAAATACCGGAACAGGAGCCCATGCCTTGGTAAAGCCCATATATAAGAAAATATTCAGCAAGATCATATGCAACAGAAAATTTATCAGATGCGCTCCGCCCATTCCTGCCAGTTTCTTCCACGAAGGTGTTGTTCCGAAAGTAAAATACGAAGTCAGATAAAAGTTTACGATAAAGCTGATTATATATCCAACTGCATAAGCTACATTCACATTGGCAACCGACTTCAGGAAATAATAAATCCCGTAATGCAGCGCTGTGGCTATCACGCCAACCACACCAAAACGTATAAACTCTCTGACCACCAGTTTTGTTCCCATATAGTAACGCCTATTCTACCGCCTTATCAGCAGGCCTGTCAATGGTTTTGTGTTCTTTCACCACAAATTCCGCACACTGCAACATGGAAAAGCAATAGTCTTTCAGCAACCCGAAATCTTCGTCACCGGCAGCAGCGTGCAAATTACCATTATCCAGTTTATACTTGAATTCCTGCTGATTGTCCGGAGAATAAATGAACAGGCGGGCCGAGTCCCTGGCTCCTACAAGATTGTCCGCCGTGAAGAACATACATGGGCGCTCTTCTTCGAGAAGATTTACACCAAAATTGTTCTGCAAATAACTCATATTAAGCATTCCCAACAAGGTGGGTGCCACATCTATTTGTCCCCCGAACCCATCGTATACAGCCGGGCGGATATCTTTTCCATAAATCATCAGCGGGATATGGTTATAGGATTGAGGCATTTCACATTCCGGTGTACCTACCATTTTTCCGTGGTCACCAAGAAATACGAAAATCGTGTTGTCAAACCACGGCTGTTTCTCCGCCGCATCCATAAACTGCCGAATGGACCAGTCGGCATATTCTACAATCTGCTCTTCCGGTTTTTCACTATGGGGATGGAAGAATGGCGGAATGACATAAGGCGGATGGTTGCTGATAGACAGCAATACAGTAAAAAACGGTTCACCCACCTTCGCCTTCTCATTCAATATCGGAAGCGCATACTGATACATAAAATCATCCTGCACGCCAAAACTGTTCACGACTTTCTCCGCCGGATAATTCTCCTGTGCATAGATTTCATCAAACCCGTTGGTACGGAGAAATGCGTTCATATTATCATATTGGGACTCATGTGTCATGAAGAACAGATTGCAATATCCATTCTCCTTCAACACGGTAGGCAGTCCGGAGTAGACAGGAATCACCGAACCTTTCATCGCATTCCGCTTCATGATTGCGGGAAAGGAGAAAAGAGTGGAATAAATACCATGGTTCGTATGGATGCCGGACGAATAAAAATGACTGAAACTCAATGACTGCTGATACAAGCTATCCAGATAAGGAGTCAGTCTTTTGTCGGAGCCGAAACTGCCCATCAGGTTGGCAGACATAGATTCCATAAATACCAAAACCACATTCTTCCGGTCGGGGAGTCCTTCGCGCTCCACTTTCCGGGCAATCGGAGAAATGCCCTCCACTCCCTTTCTTTGCAGATAACCCTGTACTTGTTTCAAGGCTTCCTGCTCAGGCATCAGATGCAACGTCCGGTTCTCTTTCCGGTTATCGTCCAATGTACTCGTAAGCAAGTTGAACACCGGATTCACGCCCAACTGGTTCAGAAACGGGTCCTCACAATAATACGCCTGACTTACTTTAATCGGGTTATATCCCGTACGCCCACGGATTCCAAACAGGCAAAGTCCCACACAGACTGCCCCCAACGGCACTATTGCCAACCGGCTTTTCCATGAAATCCGAGGTGCGGTAGCCATGCTCCGGCGATAGAAATAGGCGGACAGGCATAACGCTCCCCAACCAAATAAAATGACAGACAACAGTCCGAGAAAGATAGGGAAATAATAGGAAGACTCACCAAATACCATGCCGGCTGTCGTGGCGCCGTACCCGAACCAGTTATAAATGGAAGAATTGATAGTCTTAAAGAAATATTCAAAGTATGGAACATTAGCCGCAGCTATAATAAAAGAAACAGAATAAAACAAAATGAAATAGACAGCCACCGACCGGAACAACCACTTTGCCGTATAATTGAACAAAGCCGCTATCCACATCACTACCAAAGGCAGCAACAGGATGTAGCAGGCTATCACATTATCAAACCATAATCCACGTACAAAGGCGACCGCTTTCAAAGCAAAGTCGCCCTCTATATCTGCCGGAAACTGATAATCAACCGAGCAGAACAGCGTAAGCCGGAATGCAAAGAAGAAAAACAATGCTACTACATGTATTGACAATACATACAAAAGGAAGTAGCCAAATCGTTTTATAGAGATTTTTTTCATCAGATTTTAAATTCCACATTACAACTGCTGCATATCATGCAAGCGTTTGTAGTAACCGTTCAGTTCGATCAAGTCCTCATGCTTGCCACGTTCTACAATCTCTCCTTCATACAGGACGCAGATTTCATCTGCATTCTTGATAGTAGAAAGACGGTGGGCAATAGCAATCGTCGTACGTGTTTTCATCAAACGTTCCAACGCTTCCTGCACGAGGCGTTCTGATTCGGTATCCAATGCAGAAGTAGCCTCATCGAGAATCAGAATCGGAGGATTCTTCAAAATGGCACGGGCGATACTGATACGCTGGCGCTGACCACCGGACAATTTACTACCACGGTCGCCGATATTCATATTATATCCTTCCGGTTTCTCCATGATGAAATCATGTGCATTGGCAATCTTCGCTGCTTCTATCACTTGTTCCATTGTCGCATTCTCCACACCGAAAGCAATGTTATTGAAGAAGGTATCATTGAACAGAATAGCTTCCTGGTTTACATTACCAATCAGACTGCGCAAATCGGCAATACGCACGTCGCGGATGCTCGTTCCGTCAATGGTAATATCTCCTTCCTGTACATCGTGGTAACGTGGCAACAAATCGACCAAGGTAGATTTACCGGAACCTGACTGTCCAACCAGTGCAATCGTTTTTCCTTTGGGAACTGTCAGATTTACATGTTTCAGTACCTCTCTCTTACCATCATAGCTGAAAGAAATATCTTTAAATTCTATTCTATCGTTCAAGCCTTTCAGCGGTTTCGGATTCGGAATTTCCTTAATCTTATTTTCTGCTTTCAGGATTTTATCCACACGTTCCATAGAAGCCAAACCTTTCGGAATGTTGTATCCCGCTTTAGCAAAGTCTTTCAACGGATTGATTACACTATACAGAATCACCATATAGAAAATGAATGTAGGAGCATCGATAGTTGCATTCTGTCCCAAAATCAATGTACCCCCAAACCACAGTACGGCTACAATCAGAATGGTTCCCAAGAACTCGCTCATCGGATGTGCCATAGCCTGACGTATAGCAACTCTGTTTGTTGCATCACGAAGCTCGTTACTGCATTTGGTGAAGCGGTTAATCATTTTATCTTCCGCGATGAAAGCTTTGATAATACGCAAACCTCCCAATGTCTCTTCCAGTTGCGACATCGTATCACTCCATTTTGACTGTGCCTCCAATGACTGGCGTTTCAGTTTTCTTCCGACTACTCCCATCAGCCAACCCATTCCCGGCAATACAACAATAGTAAAAAGAGTCAACTGCCAACTGGTCACAACCAACGTCGCGAAATACAAGATAATCATAATCGGGCTCTTCATCAGCATGTCCAACGAACTGGTAATGGAGTTTTCAACCTCTCCCACGTCACCACTCATACGAGCTATAATATCTCCCTTTCTCTCTTCCGAAAAGAAAGACATCGGCAGACGCATCACCTTGGCATACACCATGATACGGATATCCCGCACAACTCCCGTACGCAACGGAATCATCACTGCCGAAGAAGCGAAGTAACAACCTGTTTTGAATAATGTCATTATCATCAGGAACAATCCCAAAAAGATAAGGGCTACAGTCGGTCCATTATCTACAATCATCTGATTGATATAATAATAGAAATTATTTTTGGCAACCTCCGCTAAATCACCACTGCCCCATTCCATAAAATGGTATACTTTATCCGCTCCTTCTGTTTTAAACAGAATACTCAGAATCGGAATCAAGAAAGTGAACGAAAACACATTGAATACGGCAGACAAAATATTCAGCAAAATAGCCCAGCCGATATACTTTTTATAAGGCGACACGAAACGTCGCATTAGTTGTAGAAATTCCTTCATTATTTACCATTAAAAAGTTAAGACCGCAAAGATACAATAAAACTGATTAACAGATAGTAGTTTCAGTTAATTATTAACGCGATTTATTGAAAAGCACGTTTCAAGAAATGAAAAACGACTCAATAATTCTCTTTCAACCAAATACCCAAGAAACGGTCATATATTTGATACACTCCCTTTTCCTGGGTCACAGTAACTCCTTTTGCTTTTCCGGCAAACGAAAAAGGATTTCTTATCATAGCCTTCATATATCTCACGTTATTACGCAAAGATAATTATTATAAAATAATAAAATACACATCTCATGCATTATTTCATCATCGCCCTTGCCCAACAGCCACCACATGATAATAAACCCCACGCGTCTTCCTGTACGACTTTACCCCCAATCTTTGCAGGATACGCCCGAAGTAATTAACCTGCCCGGGTGAGAACTTCATTTTACTCGCCTTTTGTATCCGTTGCAATATATCTGCTGCAAGCATCCATTCCCCTTCTTCGTCATCTTCCGCAACCCGATAATATACAAGGAACAACTGCTCTATGACCGGTGATTGCTCGAACTCCTGATTGGCTTCCATCATAATAGCTTCTTCCTTCTCATCAAACCAATAACGTTCATTATGATATAGCGCCGCCATTGCCTGCGCATAAAGTTGTTCGTAGTCGACAGGGCGGACCACATCAATCACCCCCGTCACCTCAACTCCAAGATAACGACGACTACCGGAAGTATCCGTCAGCAAATCCTTATGATTACTTGTTCCGATAAAAGAAGCATATCGGCGAAGCTCTTCCACTGCCGAAGCATTCGGACGCCTCGTATTTACAACAGGCTTTTGCAGAATATGTTTTAGAAAAGGCTGCTGAGTAATACCAATCTGGTCAAACTCATCCATATTAATCAGCAAAAACCGGTTCAAATACAACTCCGCATCCCGTTTCCGGCTAAAATCAATACTATCCGTATAGTACGCCTGCAAACACGGTGGAAGAATCAAACGGCAAAACGTAGATTTCCTGTAAGCCTGCGGACCGACCAATATAGGCGAAGTGCTATTTGCATGACTTTTACCCATCCCGCACCAATGAGCCACCATGCTAAGAAACCAACGGCGAAACAATTGCGCCCAATGAGGATTATCACAAGGAACCCGTTTAGCCAGATCACCGATATGATCCTTTCCATCCCAATGAGGAAGTCCATAAAGAAACTCCTCAACAGGCTGATAGAGCGGCACACGATCCGAGTTCAGATAACGTACCACATCTTTGTCCCACAGTTTAAGCCCTTCGTATTGCGCATTCATCGTAATGCTTGCCATCAACCGTCTGTCTACCGGACGAAAATAAAAATCAAAACTATTCCGTTGCCGGCACTCCACCTGTGAAGTCAACTGGTTGAAGCGGAACTCATAACGCCGCTTCATAAACTCATCCATCTGCATCACAAATAGCTGTTCCGGCAGCAAACTGCTCTTATCGGCAAATCCCTTGCTGGTGCGATACACATTCCGCACCGTCTCGCGAATCAGGAAATCATCTTCCGGCAAGCGATAATGGGCACGCGTCCACCGCACCGTATCCTCTTCGGGAATACCGGCACGAAAACAATGCCCGGCCAGACAAACCAACAAAGAATGTATGTCATCACCTAGAGAATATCCGTCCTGTTGTTCATCCAATGCACGCGCAAAAGCAGCCTCAAAAAGTACGGAAAGCGCATGATGGCTCTCATATCCCGGCGCAAGCCGTTGCAAGGGTGAAGCCTCCGTCTGCACCTGTTCGCGATAAGTCATTTCTGTCGGCATAGCCATCGGCTGTTTCATATAAATAGGCATTGCTTCAGGATTGAAATACAAGTCCGGATCATAGGTCAAACGGCAATATTGTTCCAGTGAAGGCTCTTTCAGTTCGATGTCGAAAGGAAGCTGAGGTTGGTAGAACTTCACGGCAAGCCGGTAAGCATGTGCATGAAAAAGCTCCGCTTGTTCACGGCCAACCGGCAGAAGGTCGTCGGGGTAAGTGAACCGCACCCATATCTTCACCGACTTTCCGGAAGAACCGGTAAAGGCAAGATAAGTCTGTGGCAACTCCTTCACACGCTCTTTCACCGCATCCGCTTCCATGAGCCCGGACAGATTATTCACCTGGAGCATCACAATCCCGTTGTACTCACTCATTGTCATTATCCCGTTCTTGCGGATAAAGGCGGCTGCAGGAAGCAGCTTCGGCACTTTCTGTACATAGTCATTCTTGTCACCCGGAAGTATATAAGGCAGGACTTCCCGCATTGCGGAGACGAGTCGCGCTTTAGTTTCCACTTTCATCTGCTCTACGAGCTGTTCGATTTTTAACGTCCGCAGAGTATTTACCTTGCCGTCGTCTCTGATTTGTGTTATTCTCATTATTTATTTTAATTTGTCCTGCATGTTTTTGTGTAGGGCGGTTATTATGACACAAATATACTGTAATTATTCCATACAAACAAATTCAAAACCACTTATTCCATCTTTGCTACTAGAAAAGATTTTTTTGTTTTCATTTCTCATATTCTCATAGATTTCAGATAAAGCATAGTCTATCAAACAGATAGATTATGAGAAATACTTTTCCGGAATGGCATTTCTCATACTTTTTTCCACTTTACTCCCCAATATCCACCTATTTCTCATTGTATTTCAATGCATTTCTCATAGCCTGCCATCATCCTTTTCTCATTTGCCAGCCAACCTTACCTTATATAAAGCCTAACTATCATTTATATGAAAACAATTAAGCATTTACTTGTTTTACACCTGATATTGTCGTATCTTTGAAGAAACATCCCAACCGTTCCACTCCAGTGCACAAAACCGTCCACTACAGTAAAAAGTTCTGTCTACTAGAGTGCAAGGTTCTATCTACTGGAGTGGAACGATAGAGATGTCGGTAAGAAAATAAAATAATGAAGGCAAGATAAAACGCCAACATCAGTAACATAACATATAAACCACCATTAAATTAGAACAGCAATGGCAATACAATTCGAGTTTTATAAGAATCCCCAACCGGTAAAAGAAGGGGAAGAACCAAGTTACCACCCCCGTGTGGTAAATTTCCAGCATGTCACCACCCAGAGACTGGCAAGAGAAATCCACATGGCAACTACTTTCGGGAAATCAGAAGTGGAAGCTATGTTAATGGAACTAAGCAGATGCATGAGCAACCATCTGCGCGAAGGAGAAAGAGTACACTTGGATGGAATCGGCTATTTTCAAATCACACTGCAAGCTACCGAACCCATACACTCGCTTACCACCCGCGCGGACAAAGTAAAACTGAAATCCATCAGTTTCCAGGCTGACAGGGATTTAAAAAGTTCATGCATGGCCACACACCTGCGACGTTCGAAATACAAACCGCATTCCGCCTCTCTCACAGAAGAAGAAATCGACCGGAAACTCACGGAATATTTTGCAACGCATCCCGTACTGACCCGCAGCAACATGCAGTCACTTTGTTGCTTCACCCAAAGCATGGCCAGCCGCCAAATACGCAGACTGAAAGCAGAAGGCAAGTTGCAAAATATCGGGAAACCGACACAGCCTATTTATGTAGCGGGGTCGGGATACTATGAGAAATAAACTCCGGCGAGTATGAGAAATAAGCAAAATCAGCGTCATTTTGCGGAAAAACTATGAGAAATGCCATTCTAGAAAAGTATTTCTCATAGCCTATCCGCTTGATTGTCTTGATTTTGTATGAAATCTATGAGAATATGAGAAATGAAAATAAGAAATACGCGTCAGAGGCGTCAATTTTCCACCAACCACTTCTCAATATTTCTCGTTTCAGTACTAAAGTTTATACCAATCTTAAAAAGTTTTCGTGAATCCGTTTCAAATGGTCGGGCATAGTGTTTGTCATTGATCTGTTGCAGAGCTTCTTCCGCTGTTCCATTCAATTTAAATTCCATGATGTAGATGAACTTGTCGGTCTGTAATATCATATCCACACGCCCTTCACTCGTATGATATTCCGCTTTCACATAAAAACCTAACAACTTATATACAATATAAAGTACATTCTGATAATGCAACTCCAATTCGCGTGCAAGTTCGTATGGAATATCGGAAAAGAAACTTTGTAGACGACGGAAAAAAGATTCGTAATCGCCGGCACGTACCTCACGAACAAAATTCCGAATCTCAAAAGGAGCTTCCACTTTATCCACATTCGCGTAATAAGGGAGCAGAAAACGAACAAAACCTTCCTCCACCTCACGATTGGGAAAACCTAAACGATAAATATCAAACTCCTCATTATACCCTTTAATAGTAAGGTACCCGCTTTGGTATATTACCGGAATAGGATTGGTAGACTCTGAATCGATACTGTTTAGCACTTGAGTGTCGGTTTCTTCATGAGCCATCCGGTGCAAATCATAATTATGTTTCTTCAGCAACTCCACCAAATAGGTAGGAGTACCCGTTTCAAACCAGTAGCTTTTAAACTCATTCCTATCAAAAGCCAAAAGCAGACTGAAGGGGTTGTACATTCCTTTGGAATTGTGCGTGAAATGATAACCATCATACATTTCTTTCAACCGGGCACATACCTCTTCATACGTCATTCCCCGCGCATCTGCAAATTCATGGAGCTCAGCACCTAGGTTATCATATAATTCCTGTTCGCTCACGCCACAAATATCCACATACTTATTCCACATTGAAATGTCATTCAGGTTATTCAAATCACTGAACACGCTAACCTTACCGAACTTGGTAACTCCCGTCAACATAGCAAACTTAATACAGCCGTCCTGACTTTTCAATGCACCATAGAAAGCTTTCAATATATTACGGAAACTCTTTTGCAAGGCATCATTACCAATGGCCTGCAACATCGGCTTGTCATACTCATCCACAAGAATAGCCACACGCTGTCCTTCCTGTCGGCAGGCACGTTTAATAATCCCTTCAAAACGCATTGCTAAGGATCTCTCTGAGGGCTCCGCACCATATATCTTCTCCCATTCCACCAATGCCCCGTTGAGCTTGTTCTCCAAACTTTCCGGAGTATCGTATTTTTCCGTATTAAGATCAAGATGTAAAACGGGATATTTTACCCAATCTTTTTCCAGTTTCTCCATAGCCAACCCTTCAAAAAGCTCCCGCTTTCCTTGAAAGTAAGCTTTAAGCGTAGAAATAAGCAGACTTTTGCCAAAACGGCGCGGACGACTCAAAAAATAATAGCTTCCGGTTTTCACCAATTGATAAACCAACGCAGTTTTATCAATATAAAAATAGTCACCTTTACGAATTTTTTCAAAGTTCTGTATGCCGATAGGGTAAATCTTGCTACTCATATTTCATTGGATTTAGTTTACATAACACAAATATATACAGAAATATCTATATTGCAGCAATTTATACAGGGAAAGAATTATAAAATTAAGATATAACACATGGACTTTGAATATATCAATACAAGAAACCAACAACCCAAATCGGCAACTTACACCTGTAAGGTGTTTCTATTCCATCAGCTAAAATATAGGAATCAGGCACATCCGCTATCTGGTCATACGTTTTACCTTCACCGCCAACTCCCAAAGTATATTTCCCATTAACTCTATATACCTTATCTCCTTGCTCCAGGTCGGATATTTATGCACCTCATCCAAGAAAAGATGCTT